>NZ_DATHWZ010000112.1:0-17677 GCF_035460085.1 Methylophilus sp. | reverse complement strand
GCAAGGTGCTGGCCCCTGAACATGAGATCGAGCTTGCCTGACCGTAACAGATGAATATGCCCCACGTGCCCTGACCCATCAAAATTTGCAATTTCACACAAATCACCGGTAAAAAAGACTTTGGCAGAAAGTGAAATCTGATTTAAAAGTGGCAACAACGGATCCAAAACGATACTCCTGATCAATATAACGAGACCTTTGATAATTAATAGTATTGCATGATTACTCCTGTGCACCAACCGCACTTTTCTAATTCACAAGGAGATTTATCATGGCACGTATTCAAACTATCAAACGCGAAACCGCCAGCGCGGATGTAAACGCAACGCTGGACACAGTCAAAGCCAAACTGGGCAAAGTGCCCAACCTGATCGCGACGTTTGCGCAGGCACCTGCAGCGTTGCATGCTTACCTTGGCTTGAGCGAGGCCGTGACAAAAGGCCGTTTGACCGCTAAACAAAGAGAGTCGCTGGCACTGGCGATTGGCCAGGCAAACAGTTGCCAGTATTGCTTGTCTGCACATAGCTTGATCGCCAGAGGCGCGGGCCTCAACACAGAAGCCATCCAGGCTGCACGCCATGCCGAATCAGGCGACGCATTGACTGAAGCATTGCTCAAACTGGCGGTGAAAATTGTGCAGCAGCGTGGCGTACTTTCGGACCAGGACTTTATGGAAGCACAATTGGCCGGTGTGGACGACGGTTTGATCCTGGAAGTGATTGCTAATGTTTCATTGAACACATTGACCAATTACACCAATCACATTGCCCAGACTGAAATTGATTTTCCCGTGGTTGAAGTTTAATGCGTGAAATCAGGCCACGTTCAAGTGGCCTGATGCCTTGCAACGCTTAGAAATACAGATAATGCGTATGATCAGAAAAGTTAGTCAAGGCAGAAAGTCTTCAACAGTTTGTATAAACAGCTGGGGCTGTTCAGCATGCACCCAATGATCGGTAGGCAAACTGATGATCTCGGCTTTAGGAAAATGGATTTGAATCTCGTCTATGTCACTTTGATTCACATAATCACTACGCTCACCGCGAATAAACAAGCTGGGCTTTTCAGAGTGCGCTGAAATGGGCGCGATGAATTTTGCGTAATTAGCTTTAAGCGCTGGCAGGTTAATCCGCCACGCCAACTGCCCTTCTGCCTTCACCAGGTTGGTGAGCAAAAACTGGCGCACCATGAGATTACTGAGCGGTGCTTTTAAGGCATTATCAACATCATTCCGTGACACCATCTGGCTTAAGTCTACCGCCAGCATGGCATCCATCAGATGCGTGTGCTCATCCGCATAAGCACGCATCGCCATATCCACCACAATCAACTTGCTGACACGTTCAGGATATTGTGTGGCAAACTGCATGGCGACTTTACCGCCGAGTGAATGGCCGAGCAAATGCACCTGCTGCAAACCCAGTGCATCGAGCACCTCCAGTAAATCATCCGCCATTTCAGTATAGGTCTGTGAATCACTGTGTGGCGAGCGGCCATGATTTCGCAGATCAACACTGATCACCTGGTAATGCTGCGAGAAATGTTTAGCGATACTGCCCCAGTTATCGGCAGAGCCGAATAATCCGTGCAGTAATACCAGTGGTTGACCTTGGCCCAGGGTTTGAGTGTGTAGTTGCATGCTGTGGGAATAAACGTGAGGCTTGTTTTATTAATATGGCTAGGTGACTTTTTTCTTGACCGAAGCATCAAATATTTCATGGTTGATGGGAGACTCCAGACGGCCGTTGTTGAGCAGAGTCAATACCAGGTCGATGGAATCTTCATTGATCACAATCGCGCCATTTTCTACAGTCAGCCCCCATTTTTTCAGGTCATTGACCTTGATCAGTTCTTCCAGGAATTTGGCGTCTTTGTAATAGCCGCTTTTCTGGATAGAAGAAACCTTACGCAGGTAATTCAGGTTGGCGCCGATGTGCTCCTTGAGCAAACTGGCATCGCTTAATATCTTCAGGTCGACGAATTCCTGCAACACCACATCACGATTTTTCTCCATGCCAGCGCGGAAATTCAGGGTACTTTCGAATTCCTTTTTATTGGCAATGAAGGTGGTGCCTTCGTAGGTAAAAAAATCCACCTGGGTATCTATGGTGAAGATCTCTTTCTCATCCAGGTCTTTCAGTTCCTTATCTTTAAACTGGATAAAAGAAATATGCGACAGCCTGGCCGCGTTATTGAATTTATTGATTTTTCTGTAGGCATAAATGGTTTTATCCTGGTATTCGAGTTTAATGACCATCGCCCATGAATCCAGCAATTCTTCATATTGCTCGACCTTAGCATTGGCGGTGCCTTTTTCAATCTCGGCCTGGATCAGCATGACATCGGTATCTGACGAAGCAATCGTTAACAAGCCTTTATCCTGGTCAGCAGTCAGGAAGTCGTAATCGTCCAGTTGATAATCTGTATCCAGAACTTTGTCAGTCACTGCCTGTTTGAGCTTTTTCTCCAGCTTGGCATCCGTATCTACTTTTAACACTGAATATTTCGCTTGTTGCTGGCTGAGCTTTCGTTTCACCAACCAAAAGGTAGTGACCCAATGTTTAAAATCACTGGCGCGCAGGGTTTGCAGGGTTTGTTTCACGTTAATAGTCACTGAGATTCTCCTTCGCCTGCTTCCTTCGTGACTTCAACTTGAGTGACAAAGTACATTAAATTGGATAGGCGCTTGATGGCGCAGTAATCACCGACCTGGAAATGCTGTTTTGACAACAACAAACCTTGTCTCTCCTGCGCGCCTTCTTTGAACTGACAGTCATACAGGCCATAGCCCGCGAGCGCCAGTACCGGGTTAACAAAGACATTTTGCGTACGGTAAGACAACACGAACATCAGGCTTAAAAAGATCACCAGGCATAGCAGCAATTTCCAGTCGCCGAGGTCAAACTTATAAAAAGACATCATGTAGGGGATGGTATAAGTGAACATATCGCCAGATTTGTTGGAAACTTTGGAGATTCTTACCGGCACGCCTTGCTTGATATTGCTGGCGGCGCTTAAGGCGAACACAGCGCTGAGCGCGAAGATTACAAAGATGACAAACGCACGCGCTGGGTGCTCAAAGTAAAAGGTATCTTCATTCAAGTCTTTGATGATCAGAATGAGGCCGAGTGGTGCGTAGCCGCTGATAAAAATGGCGAGCGCCGATAAAAAATGCAGTTGCATATTGCCTGCTTAAATGAAGTTGATCCGCTCAAGAATACAGGCAGTTTGCATTGCAATCAAATAGCATTCAAACAGTGCAAACCCGACTGAAACTGGCAGATCATTTTACTTGGTGATATGCGCAAAGAAGTCAGCCCTTTCCTACGTCAGTATCAGAATTTAATGTATTCACGCCATGAGGCGATTTTTGAATAATGGAACCTCCTAAATCCACTCAAGAAGGAAACATCATGAAAAATACAATTAAATCATTATTACTGGTAAGTGCTTTGGCTTTGCCTATGGCTGGTTTTGCTGCAGACGGTGACTCACTGGGTACCAAAATGGAAGATTCAGTGATCACTACTAAAGTGAAAGCTGCTTTCGCTAAAGACAAAGTAGTCAGCGCAACTGACATCAGCGTAGAAACTGACAGCAATGGCCTGGTACAACTGACAGGTAATGCAAAATCAAAAGCTGAAGCTCAAAAAGCAGAAAAAATCGCCAAGAGCATCAAAGGCGTGACTGCCGTTAAAAATGAAATCGTTGTTGCTAACTAAGCAGCAAGCGATACTTAGATAAACAAGACTTACAACTCGCCACATCTAAGCGCAGGACTTGCCCATAGGAATTCCAAAATTCCTATGGGCACTTAACTTTTAGCCTCTGAAAACTTGCCCAGAGCTTGTTTCATTCAATGATTTTTTCAACCCACCACTTTGAACTTAACCACTTCTAAAGGTTGTTCACCATGCATCTGTCAATCTCTGCACATGTAGAAACGGTTTATTTAAAATCCATGCTGGCTTAAAGAATTGGCTGAATATCTTTTTCAGAGATGCTTACCATTTCACTACTTGCCTGCCATCATTAACCGCCAAAAATGCCACGTTGATCAAGCACGGTGCCACATTCTCATAGCGAAATACTCTAGCGATTGAATCTCTGCATGAACAACACACGCCAGTAAGTGATCAACTGTCGCATGCATCCGCTAACCGTCTTATAATGGGCTTGTAATTGTCCACGAGAGATTGCCATGATTGCGCATGCCTTGACCATCATTGTGAATGAGTTGAATCATCACCTGACTGAGACGTATGGCAGCAATGGGAACCATGCGCCTGCCGGGCTGCGAAATCTTTGTTCAGAACAACGCTTACCTGAATCTGGTGTAGAGTCAGCCACACAAGAATGCCTGAACCTGACGCTGGTGAATATTCAACAAGAATCAACATTCCGGAATGCCCCCCTGCCCGTAAGAGAGTCATCAGGCACACTATATCAATCAGACCCGCTTTCATTAAATTTACTGATACTGCTCACTGCGACACACGCTTCGTATAGCGAGGCATTGTTGATGCTGGGCAGAGCCATGCAATTTTTCCATACAAAATCGGCATTCACTGAGCACAATGTGTCGCATGAGTCACTAACACAATATGCGCCGGAAAATGGGTTGGATAAACTCGGTGAGTTTAAATTCAACCTAGCCTTGCACTCACCCACAGTAGAAGAAAACCACCAGCTTTGGGCAACGCTCAAATCTGCACTAGTGCCTTCAGCCTGGTACAAGCTGGGTGTGCTTCACCTACCCACCAATACACCAAAAGCCAACACGCTGCCGATCCTCGAGAGACGGATGATTATTAACAAAGACATTAAAAGCTAACGTATGGTTACCTATAAAACGCCAGGAGTGTATGTAGAAGAAATTGCCAAATTTCCACCTTCGATTGCGGCGGTTGAAACTGCCATCACCGCATTCATCGGCTATACCGAAAAAGCCGAGCGGGATGGCGCCTCGCTGTTGCAGGTAGCGACTGGGGTTTCATCATTGTCTGAATATGAGCGTTTGTTTGGTGGTGCGCCTGCGCAAAGCGTTACCCTTTACTTAGATGAGCAAAATCAGGTAGCCGAAACAAAAGTCAACCACACCTTTTATCTGTATGACAGCCTGCGTTTATTTTTCGCTAATGGTGGCGGGCGTTGCATGATTGTGTCAGTCGGCGACTATACCGGCGAGGTTTCTGCGAACAGTCTGGCACAAGGGCTGAGCGCTATTGAGAAGCTGGCAGAGCCAACCATCATTGTGATGCCTGAAGCGGTTGCCACTGACAAGTACGGCGCTACACTGTACGACGCTGCATTAGCGCAATGTGCGCATGTACACAATCGCATGACCATCTGTGACTTACGCCATCACCTCAGTGACAAAGACTTTGACCTGGCAGTGGCTGACTTTAGAGCAGGCATCGGTAATGAAAACCTTAAATTTGGTGCGGTATATGGCCCATGGTTAGTCACGCCTTTTAACAGGCAGATCCGGCTGGGCAATATCACGCTCAAGCGCCAGGCAGATGCGACAGTCATCGTGCCAGAAAGATTAACGACGGATGCGAATATACTCGCGCTTATCTCAGAGATACGCCTGGCAGAACAACCTGCTCCGAGTCTTAAAAAGAATAAGGTCGCATTTAAGGAAAGCACCAGGCGGCATGCAACCCTGTCATTACAAGAAATGTATCAGGCGCTTTATGCAAAGTTTGATTTGTTTAAATCCTGGGTTGACCAAGCCACCCTGGAATTGAATACCTTACCGCCTAGTGGCGCGATGGCGGGCATTTATGCGCAAGTAGATAGTAATCGTGGGGTTTGGAAAGCGCCAGCTAATATGACGCTGAATTATGCCAGACCCGTCATCAGGATCACCGATGAAGCTCAGGATACATTGAATATTGATGACACTGCTGGCAAGTCTATCAATGCCATTCGTGAGTTTATTGCTAAAGGCACAGTGGTATGGGGCGCAAGAACCTTAGCGGGTAATGACAATGAATGGCGTTATATTAGCGTGCGCAGGTTTTTTAATTTTGTAGAAGCCTCCATCAAGCAAGGCATCCATCATTTTACCTTTGAACCAAATGATGCCAATACCTGGACGAAGGTCCAGGCCATGATCGAGAACTTCCTGACACTGCAATGGCGGGCAGGTGCGTTACAAGGTGCAAAGCCTGAACATGCATTTTATGTGGCGATCGGGTTAGGCAAAACCATGACAGCACTGGATATTTTAGAAGGCCGCATGTTGATTGAAATTGGCATGGCAAGTGTAAGACCTATGGAATTTATTATCTTGAAATTCAGCCAGAAAATGGCACAGGAATAATGCTTGATGATCCTAAAATGGATAGGCTATTGAGGCCTATCCATACTTACTTTTAATAGCTTTAAGCGTACTCGGCAACACCTACTTTGAGGCATTCTTCAGCACAACGTCTGCAGGCCTCGGCACACAGGCGGCAATGCTCAGAAGCATGTTTTTCACATTCTTCAGCACATGCAGTACAAATCTCGGCACAGTCCTGGCAGACCAATTCCACAAAATCGCTGCCGCGGGCGATAAATGAAGCTGTCAAACGGCAAAAGTCGGCACAATCCATATCATGCTCGATACAGCTGCGCATCATTGGATTAGCTTCGCCTTCACAAGCGATGGCACAATTTTCACAGGCATCTGCAGCTTTTTTACAAAGCTCCATGCACAATTTCAAATTCTGTTCATTCATCTTAATCTCCTGCTAAAGACCCGGATGCTGAAACCGGATTTAATGATAATAAACTGAAGGTTTTCACTGGTTTCCACTCCAGACCGTTCATTCATTCTGGAATGAAAACGCAATGGTAGTAAGGGTTATTTACCCTGTTCTACGTTGGTGCCGCCTTCGGCTGGCTTTTCATGGAAACGTTTGCTTTTTTCCATATTGCTGCCAGGTTTCGATTGTTGGTTACCAGAGCCCTGGTTGGCAGTGCTGCCATTGTTGTTGTCTTGCTGCTCTTTCAGGTAATCACCGTTTTTAGTGGTGTTAGGCACTTCTTTTTTCTGTTGATGCGCCGGTGGTACATCCCCACCGGCAGCATCGGCTGCAAACGCAGCAGTCGTTGTACACATAAACAGGCCTGCTATTAAAGCTGTGAGTAATTTATTCATGGTATCTCCTCAAAATTGTTTGATTGCCTCTTTATAGGAAGCAGTGAAATCCATGTTACTTACCCATATTTTCTTTGTATGTAAGCAGGCCTACGAATGTCATGTAGGATAATAACGAAGCTTAACTATCCTCATTGCCAGTCAAACTGCCATGGCTACGAATCCACGCAATCACCTTCAACAATTCATCCGGTGAGATACCATTGTTAGGGTCTGAAGGATCCATCAGGCCTTTCCCTTTGGCCCCCATACCGCCGTTGGTACCGTGCCAGACGGTTTCAAACATCCCTTTGTTGGTAGCATCTTTAGCATAGTTATAATTCGGTCCGGTCAATGCAGGTCCAACTTGACCACCGGCTTCAGGGCCATGGCATTGCGTACATGAATACAGCTGGAATATTTTTTTACCTGCTTTAATCGCATCTTCTTTGCCGACGTAAGGATTTTTGCCAGTGGTTAAAAATTCTTTTGCGGCAGGGGTATCAAACAATTCCGGCTTGATTTCCATCGGCGAGCCATCCTGTGTGGTCACAAATTTGATAGCATCTCCGCCAGACGCCGCAGGCGCAGCATCACCAGAACCTGATTCATTTTTATTACAGGCGGTAAGCCCTGTGATCAATACCAACATGCTAAGTCCAAGCTTAGTATTCATGTTTATTCTCCTTAGTATTAAATGTTCTCTTGAAAAAATTGTAGTGTCTGCTTATAAAAGCATTGTTTGCAAACCGATTATGAATAAAAGAGGAAGTCACGCCCATGTAAGAATGGCGTAATCTTTTGTAGGACTATTCGGACAGAAGCATTTTTCAAGGCATTCAACAAAAGAATAAAACGAGGATCTTTAAATCACATAGACATTAAAAAACCCGGATTTCTCCGGGCTTTTGTGCAGCTAAATAGTCTAGCTTAACTAGCTTTGCTGCTTGTTACCTTGCTGACGGGATTTATCTTGCTGGCTACCAGGCGCTTGCTGTTTTCCACCTTGCGCATGTTGCTGCTGCTGGTCTTTACTGGTAGAGCCAGAAATTTTAGAGCTAGATTTGTCCTGTTGCTGATTCTTGTTATTTTGCAAATTTGCCATTGTTAAATCTCCTTCGGAATATTATCTCGGTCAAGCCGTTACCTGAATGACCTAAATGTTTCTTGAGAAATGTAGTAACGTGGATTCATGATAAAAGTGTTTTGAAGATGGCTTTATCGTCAAAGCGCCTAATCTGCTGTCAGAATATTCAACCTCATTAACGCTTAGTGATCATCACTTGGAAATAAAAAAACCTGGAATGCACCAGGTTTTTCTGATCAAGCATAGCGGTAATTAATTACCGCTATCGCCTTCACCTTGCTTGTTAACCTCTGACAAAGGCTGGCTGCCTGGTGCCTGATCTTTGCCGATATTAGATTGCTGCTTTTGTGCGGGGTCAAGATGCTCGGTATCTGAATTAATGCCTTGCTGCTGTTGACCTTGCTTAGACTGGCCCTGCCCTTGCTGATTTTGACCACTTTTATTCTGGTCTTGCTGACCTTGGTTTTGCTGACCTTGGTTTTGCTGGCCTTGGTTTTGCTGGCCCTGGCCAGGCTGGCCTTGGCCTGCCTGATTTTTACCTTGCTGGCCCTGACCTTGCTGATGCTGACCTGATTGCGTCTGATTCTGTTGACCTTGATTTTTCTGATCTTGACCAACTTGATTGTCTTGTGGATTTGCCATGTTATTTCTCCAAATGGTTGTATAAGATCCAGCCAAAGGGTTAAAAGTAAGGCCTGAATCTTTGATTTTTAATCTATAACCCTAAGCACATAGTAAATGTCACAGTGGAAGGCAGTTATCATCCAATCACGCATTCTGTTGTCAGAATAAGTAATGCACGACGCATGAAAAGTCGCCTACCCATTCACCACTTCGCCGCCATTGGCATGCAATACCTGGCCGGTCATATAAGAAGAATCCTGGCACGCCAGATACACATAGGCGGGAGCGATTTCACTCGGTTGTCCAGGGCGCTTCATCGGTACCTGGTTACCGAATTCACTGACTTTTTTCTCATCAAAAGTGGAAGGGATCAAAGGCGTCCACACCGGGCCGGGAGCCACTGCGTTCACATAAATCTCGTCCTCTACTAACTGCTTGGCTAGTGAACGTGTGAATGAAACCACAGCACCTTTGGTAGATGAGTAGTCGAGCAGCTCAGGACTGCCGCGATAAGCAGTGACGGAAGTGGTATTAATGATGTGGCTTTTTTTCGGCAAATGCGGCAACGCTGCTTTAACCAGGTAAAACATGGAGAAAATGTTATTGCGGAAAGTATGCTCAAGTTGTCGCTGTGTGATATCCAGGATACTTTTCTGAGGAAATTGCTGGGCGGCATTGTTAATGACAATATCCAGCTTGCCGAACTGCTTTAAAGTATTCAGTACGGATTGCTGGCAAAATGCTTCATCTGAAATATCTCCGGGCAGTAATAAACATTTGCTACCGTAAGATTCCACCAGCGCTTTCGTCTTGCCTGCATCTTCATGCTCTTCAAGATAAACAATCGCGACATTTGCACCCTCGGCTGCAAAGTGCACAGCCACTGCGCGGCCAATGCCGCTATCGCCACCGGTAATAATAGCCACTTTATCTTTTAATTTACCGCCGGCATTGTATCCAGCATCGATATACACTGGCGTAGGAGTCATTTCTTCTTCAGAACCCGGCTGTTCTTCTTGATGCTGTGGCGGGTTGAGTTTTTCTTTTGCTTCCATACAAGTTCTCCTTACAACCAGGCAGCAGAATTGCTGCCTGGTTAATTCTTGCGCTTACACATTTATTTCTTACACATTTATTTAATGTTTGAGCTGCGTTAGATTTTGAGTTTAATAACCTGGCTTTTTTAAAATCTAGTTAGTCAGGTTATTTTCAAAGGATGTCGGCTGCATAGGCTCTTTTGGCGAAGGCAGATCTTTCTCACGATTCGGCAAGCCTTCAGCAGGCACTTCAGGCGGCACTATCACCCCATTCTCATGCGGCATTTTGGGCGGCACATTCACACTATCTGAATCCATGTCGCATGAAGGTTTTTTTGAGTTCGGGGAGTTATCACAAGGGGGTACTGCATTATTGACAGGAGGTTTATTGGCAGGCTTGCTGACAGGTTTATCCGCTGCCCAAGTCGTGCCTATCATTGGACCCATCACTAGTATCATCAAAATTAATTTACGCATAACCACTGCTCCTTTATTTGTTGTTAGGAATGACTACTGATATTTAGTATGCTTTTTTCTAAAATCTCATGTCACTTTAGAAGTGCCCGGTCACTCACGGCATAGGCAAAAACTGATTTTCCTGTAGGAATCGGTTTCAATTCCGGTCAATCGTTATTGTGGGATTAAAAAATGCTAAGCAATGTTTAGCGCTATCCTAGACATCTAACTTTTCGCCATTTATTCAGGGCCTTAACATGCGTAAAGCAATGTGTCAGACCTGTCTGACAACACAATCAGTAGCTGGCCTATGTTGAAAAACATGCTTCATTTCTACACTCGTCTACACTCAAACCTTAATTTAATAGCATGATGCATTCATGACGCTCAGCCTATTAATTAGATAACTGGCTTATGCAGCTGCTTTCGGAGTTAAAAACATGCACACCACACCGCCACAACACCTTTTTAAAGCTTCATTGTTAATGATCGCCCTGAGTGGCTGCTCACAACCCGCCAAACTGCCAGAAGCAGCAGGCTTTGGTCCGGAACCGGATTTATCTTCTTATCAGACTGGCTTAATCCCTACTGTCAATGTCGCAAAAGCCGTTGGCTGGCCGGAAGGTAAAAAACCAACGTCGGCACCTGGCACAAACGTAGTCGCGTTTGCCACTGATCTGCAACACCCACGCTGGCTGTATGAGTTACCGAATGGAGACATTCTGGTGGCTGAGACCAACCATCATGAAAAGAGTGATGGTTTTAGCCTGAAAGGGTGGATAGCCGGTATGTTTATGAAAGAAGGTGGTGCCGGTGCCGAGAGCTTTAACCGTATTACCTTATTGCGCGACATTGATGGCGATGGTGTGGCTGACCAAAAACACATTTTTTTGCAAAACCTCAACTCGCCTTTTGGCATGGCTTTGGTAGGGAATACTTTTTATGTCGCGAATGCAGATGCGTTGGTGAAGTTTCCATATGAAGAAGGCCAGACCGAGATTACTGCGCCGGGTGTCAAAGTGACTGATCTACCTGCTGAGCGTAATCACCACTGGACAAAAAATATCCTGCCTAACAAAGATGGCAGCAAGCTCTACGTGACGGTTGGTTCGAATAGTAATGTCGGCGAAAACGGCATGGAAGTTGAAAAAGAACGGGCAGCGATCTGGGAGGTGGATGCAGCCTCGGGTAAACATAACATTTTTGCCTCTGGATTACGCAACCCAAACGGTATGACGTGGGAACCTGACAGCGGCGCCTTGTGGGTGGTGGTAAATGAACGTGATGAAATTGGTAGCGACTTAGTTCCTGATTACATGACCTCTGTGTCGCAAGGCGGTTTTTATGGTTGGCCTTATAGCTATTACGGTCAACATGTGGATACCAGAATCAAGCCGCAACAGCCGGACTTGGTCGCTAAAGCCATTCCACCAGATTACGCCCTGGGTTCGCATACCGCTTCACTGGGACTCACTGCGGCTAAAGGCAACAACCTGCCTGACCAATTCAAGAATGGCATGTTTATTGGACAGCATGGTTCATGGAACCGGATCCCTTACAGCGGCTATAAAGTGATTTTTGTGCCATTTGAAAGTGGCAAGCCAGCAGGCAAACCGATCGATGTGCTGACCGAATTCCTCAATGTAGATGGCGAAGCACAAGGCCGTCCGGTGGGGGTCATCGTCGACAAACGTGGACACCTGCTAGTGGCTGACGACGTTGGCAATGTCATCTGGAATGTCAAAGGCAATAACAAAACTGCGAAAAAATAAGGTTGACGATGACGCTGCGCTCTTGTTTCAGGAGCGCGGCGTTTTAATTATTCAAGGATATATTTTTAACTGATTATGGATTCGGAACTGGCAAAAAATACCCGATCGCTGGATGCTTCAGGCGAAAGTGAGTCCACAACCACGATTGCTATCGAAGTAGCGCGTGAAGCCAAGTTAAACAAGCTGCATTACATCCAGGACAACACGCCTGGGTTTAGCAGGCAACGGTTTCGCGGTAAATTCAGGTATTTGGACGTACATGGCCAAATCATCAAAACAGAAAAAGAAATTGCCCGTATTACCGCATTAAGGATCCCACCCGCATGGGAAGCAGTATGGATATGCGCCCGCGCCAAGGGGCATCTCCAGGCCACCGGCCGCGATGTCAAAGGCCGCAAACAATATCTTTACCATACGGAATGGCGCCAGCTGCGTGAAGCTAAAAAATACGAGCACATGATAGATTTTGGCCGGCAACTACCTGCTATTCGCAGTCATATTGCACACGACCTGCGGTCGTCGGGGCTGGGTAAGGAAAAAGTGCTGGCAATGATGATTTACCTTTTGGAAAACACATTGATCCGCATCGGCAACGACGAATATGCGAAAACCAATCAATCATTTGGCCTGACCACCTTACGCAATCGCCATGTGGCAATCGAAGGCAGCGAAGTCAACTTTCATTTCCGTGGAAAAAGTGGTGTCGAGCATAGCGTAAGCTTGAAAGACCGCAGGCTGGCACGCATGATCCGCAATATGCGAGAGTTGCCCGGCCAAGCGCTTTTCCAGTATGTCGATGCTGAAGGTGAACGCCATACCATAGGTTCATCTGAAGTGAATGAGTATTTGCAGCAGATTACCGAAGGCGATTTTACGGCCAAGGATTTTCGCACCTGGTTTGGCAGCCTGCATACACTGTTGGCATTAAGCGCGCTCGAGCCTTTCACCAGCGTCACTGAAGCCAAGAAAAATATTGTGGCAGCTATTCGTATAGCGGCTTCAAAACTGGGTAACACGCCGGCGATATGCCGCAATAGTTATGTGCACCCTTTCATTCTCGAACATTACCTGACCGGCAGTGGATTTACCCAGGATGTGAAGGAGGCCGAATATAACGATACCGAGCTGAACCCGGCCGAGCAATACATGTTGTGCTTATTAAAACAAAGAGTAAGCGCCCCTCCCTGAAACATGGGCAATCTCTACCGAGTTTAGTTTGTAAAAAGCGTGTTTTTTTGCTGACTCTTCTTCCCTTTCATTTGGAGACGAAGAAATGAAAAATATATTATTACTTTATGGCCATGAGTTAAGCCACAATGCATTAAAAGCCTTGATCGGTGCCGATAGTGCCATGCACCTGGTCGAAGAAGTAGGCGACGTTAGTGTCGCCATTGAAAAAATCCGCACACAGAAATTTGATGTGGTGGTGCTGGATGTTTCTGCGCCTGATAAAAATGGCTTGGAAACCTTTTGTGACCTCAAGCAGGCCTATCCGGCTTTAGCCATATTGATTATTAACGGCAGTGACCAGGTGGACCGGATGGCGAATTTCACCCGCCTCGGCTGCAAAGGGTATCTGTCTTATACCGCGACAGGTGCACAAGTGGTTCCCGCGATTAAAGCATTGGCGCTTGGTCAGACTTATTACGCGTCTACCCATGAGAAACTGGATGAAAGAGATCACCCCATGTTGCATGAGCGTTTGTCTATCCGCGAGCTTCAAGTATTTTTTAAGCTGATCAAGGGGCAGGCGGTGAATTCGGTAGCAGAAGAGCTATCGATAGCCCCTGGGTCTGTCAGTGTATTCAGGTCTAAAATACTCAAGAAAATGAATATGCATAACAATGCTTCGCTGATTCATTATGCCCTTGATCATCACCTGATTAACTAACCACAGCAACAACTAACGCTTCATTTTGCTCTCGTACTATTTAAAACAAAAAAAACCTGCACTCAAAAAAGTGCAGGTTTTTTGTTAATGCCTATCAGGACTTTTTGACGGCGAATTGCAACTGCTCAATGGCTTCCCAAGAAATGAGGGACCCAATCATCACCACTGCAAACCCCAATCCTGCGGTACATACAATGGCCAATGTCAGCGTGGCAATGGCGCCCCGCTCCTGTATCCCCAGTATGTATTTCACGCCACGATACACCAGCGCAATTGAAATCAACACGGCTACAGCATGGACAATCACATTAAAGCTCAGGCTAGGCACTATATAAAAAACAGCCGTTAACCATAATGGGGTGGTTGCGATTGCAATCATTAATAGCGAGTCACGGAAAGATGGCTTTCGGTTTACCATTTCTGCCAGGTTTTGGGTAATCCATGCCATGGCTAAAATAACGCTCACCTGTAGCACAAGCAGCTCTGCGCTGATGACCATCAACCGGTCACCTGGTAACGTATCCATAAACTGTTTTGGGTAATTATGGTACAACCGGAAATACATCATTGCGCAGGGAATCAGCGACAGTGGCAATACATAAAACAACAATAACTGCATCGAACTGGGCTTTTCAGCCTTGTAGCTTTTTTCCCTGCCCTTGGGGGTGACGTAACTGAACAAGCGGATGAGATTCATAATGTACTCCTGACTACTTATTAATAAACTGATAATTTTTTGTATGGCTGAAAACGGATCGCCGTAATCAAAATCATTAATATGTTTGGCTATAGATATAAAGCCGTTAGTCAACATTATGAAGCTTTGCTGGCAAGTCACTACAAGACTGCGTCTGATTTGAATGTAGGAAAATGTGCATTTAAACTGGCGTAGATTCCGACAAAATATTTGCTTTTTCATTATTTAAAGTAGAAAAAATGCAGTAACCTCACTCTGCCGAAAACCGGCTAACCAGCCTGAAAATGGTGTGTGACAATCCAATGATCAGCTACCCCAAAGATTAGCCATCAGAGGTCGGAAAATGTGTGTAAATGCATTCCTACATGGATTTGCGAGTCTCTCTGATTCAGCCCGCCCTAAGCCTTAGGCATACTGACATTTCTACTCTTGATCATAACTTTGGAGAACGACATGGCAGATAATGATGACGTAATTGATATTTTGAATAATTTGATTGAAACCTCTAAAGATGGTGAAGAGGGATTCCGCAGCTCAGCTGAAAATGTGGATGATCCTCAACTGAAAGCGTTTTTCTTACGCCGTTCACAAGAGGTGGCTTCCAGCGTACAAGAGTTGCAAGGCCTGGTGCGTTCATTAGGCGGTGAACCGGCTGATTCAAGTACCATTGGCGGTGCGTTGCACAGACGCTGGATCGATCTGAAAACTGCATTGACCAGTAACGACACTGTAGCGGTTTTGAATGAAACCGAACGTGGGGAAGATGTGGCTTTGGCAGCTTATCGTAAAGCGGCTGAAAAAGACTTGCCTATTAATGTACGCATGGTCGTGACACGTCAGTTGGAAGGTGCAAAACGTAACCATGATGAAGTGAAACGGCTGCGTGACGCTGCACGTGCTGCGGCTGATGTACACTAATTTTCTGTGAAGCGTGAAAAAGCCCTGTCATGTGACAGGGCTTTTTGTTTGTCTACTTGTTAATAGTTTGGTTTAAACATTTTCCATCGCTTCTGTGCTCCAGTCCTTTTTGACTTGCTCAAGCGTACGATTGATTTTCACCACGCCGCCCTCAGTCGAAATCACCCAGCTAACCGGAATGTAGTGGTGAGTGCCTGAATCATCTTTTTTAAGCTTGATGGTATCCGGACCAGTGGTGTGATCTACTACCGCAAACTCTTCGGCCTGCGCAGTCACAACAGGCATATCCTCTTTAATTTCATGAGCTTCAATCATTTTTAATTTCCCTTCAATCGCATTCGTTAATCAATATTCATACTGAATTCCAGTATCCATTTTGCCTGCATGTTGCAATCAGCTTCTAGGGCACTATGACTGAATGTTTTGTAGGAATATTCAACTTAATACTGTGATTGCCTCCCAGCCATCTAACTGACATAAAAATAAATGTTATCTGACATGCTTATCATCGAATGTCCTACGGCGGGATCAATGATGAAAATTTATGATGACTCCATAGACAAGGCTTAAGGTGTACAAAGGCGCTAATGCTCAAGGGTATACAGAGCAGTGACACGTTTCCTGGATGCATGGCCTTTTAACTACAGGAGAATATTGATGGCTTTATTTTATGTAAGCGCTAGCAAACCTAAAGAAGACCTTCCATTCTGGACTTCAAGCGTGATCGCAAACGATATGGAAGAAAGTTACAAAATCGGCAAAGAGCGATTTGAAACTGAAAACCCAGACTTGAATGTAGAGGATTTCACGCTAGTCGCTACCGGTGAATCAGTCGAAAAATCAATCACCACCTGAAATAGCGGATAGTGTTTACCAGGAAATAAAATTTACCTGATTGCGGATTTTAATTAATTGCACGGATACATCAACAAGGAAAAAAGAAATGAAAATTCAACCACAAACGAAAGAAGAATTAACCAAACTGGGCGAGCTGATTGAAGATTTCAGGATCGCCATGCTCACCTTTATTGATGGTAAAGGTGCGTTAGTCAGCCAGCCTATGGGCCCGATAGAGATGGATGCAGATGGCAATATCTGGTTCTTTACCGATAGTACATCTGAGAAAGTGCAGCACCTCGATGAACTGAACCTGGCATTCAGCGGCGAGCCTGATGGCACTTATGTCTCGTTATCTGGTTATGGCGAGCTGGTCACTGATCAAGCACGCAAAGAAGAGTTATGGTCACCTTTCGTCAAACCCTGGTTTCCTGACGGCCCTGATTCAGCTAATCTGGCATTGCTCAAGTTTATACCGGACACGGCAGAGTATTGGGATGCCCCCCATAGTTCGGTAGTCCGTTTATTTGCCATGGCAGCATCTATTGTTGCGGCACGACCAATAGGCATGGGCGATCACGAGCGTTTGAATCATTTATAACCGCCAGCAGGCCGATTGCATCTTAAGCGAGGTTAATCTCAATCGGCGTACGTCTGATGTTTGCTTGGATCACAAAAGCTGATTAAAACAATGGACGAGCGCTTGATTCCTAATAGTTGCAAAAAAAGCGATCAAAAACAACAAACCCGACACTTGGTCGGGTTTGTTTTTACAAGCTAACGCTTGGATTACTTGTTCATGACGTACATAGTCACTTCAAAGCCAAAACGCATTTCAGTAGCAGCTGGTTTAGTCCACATGGTGTTTCTCCTTGATTAAGTTAGGAGCGCATCACTGATGCATCTCGTTAGAAACAACTATACGCATGTAGCCAATGAAAGGCTTGCGCAGCTTACCTAAAAATGACTCATGATTTTACGTAGCCAATTTGGCTGGCAACATCGCCTTTAACCAGCACCAGCCAACAATCCCTGATAGCAATGAACCAGCCAATATCGCCATTTTGGACAGATGGATAATGTCGTCTTGCCCAGCATAAGCCAGATTGGTGATAAAAATAGACATGGTAAAGCCTATGCCGCCGAGAATGCCGGCGCCGATCACATGCCCCCAGCTTAATGAAGCAGGCAGCTTGCATATGCCGGCTTTTACGGCAAGCCAGGCT
>NZ_DATHWZ010000111.1:0-2411 GCF_035460085.1 Methylophilus sp. | reverse complement strand
TGGAAATGCTTGGAGCGATTCCGAGGGAGTTACTTGAGGTACGGATGTTTTTAAACATCTGGCCAAAAGCAATATCCTTACACAAGTTGTAAAAACAACATTTTTGGAGATTCGTATGAATACAAAATTAAACGTTGCAGTAGCAGCAGCTCTGTTCGCTGCAACTACTGGCGCTCAAGCTGGTATCGTTATCCCAGCTGGTGACTGGACTCTGGACATCGGTGGTGTGGTTAACGCTTTCTACACAACAACTAAATTCACTGGCGATACTGGTGCTGGTACTGGTCCTTTGGGCCTGGGCGCTGGTGATGCTAGCTCACAAAACAATATTACTACTGGTTTGTTGCCAAACTACCTGAGCGTTTCTGGTAAAACACGTCAGAACGATCTGGATGTTGGTTTCACAATCAGCATTAACCCAGGTGCTTCTACAACTCAATCTGGTGTGCAAGGTTCACAACAAGAAAACCGTCAGGCATTCTTGACATTCGGTGATGCTTCTTGGGGTTCTATCAAAGTTGGTAAAGACTTAGGTATCTATGGTTCAGACGCTATTCTGAACGACATGACATTGCTGGGCGTGGGTGCTGGTGCTGGTAACTTGGCTGGTAACACAACAACTTTGGGTCGTATCGGTACTGGTTACATGTATGCTGACTGGAAATCCCAAATTGCTTACACATCACCAAACTGGAATGGTTTTCAATTCACTGCTGGTGTAACACAAGGCTGGAACGCAGTTGCAGCATTAGGTGGTGCAGGTAGTACTGATCGTTCAGGTTCACAATCTGCATACGAAGCTAAAGCTTCTTACGAGTGGACAGGTGATGTTGCTGGTAAAGTATGGTCATCTGCGATCACACAAAACATCTCTGGCGTAGGTAACGCTGCAGGTGCAGCAACTACTCCAGGCGGTAAAGAAAGAGCTTGGGGTTGGGATGCTGGTACAACAATTAACTTAGCTGGCTTTGGCTTGACAGGTTACTATGGCAAAGGTGAAGGTATCGGCCAAACTCTGCAATTCCAAGGTGGTTTGGATGCTGCAGGTAATACACGTAAGTCTGACCAATGGTATACGCAAGCTACTTATGCATTGCCAGGCGTAGGCACTAAATTGGGTGCTAGCTATGGTCGTTCTACATTAGATGGTAATGGTGCTGATACATTTAGCGAAGTGCAAGACTCTATGTGGGTACTTGGTGCTTACCACCCACTGACTAAGCATCTGAACTTGGTTGCTGAATACTCACAGACTAAGCGTGAGTTGGATCAACGTGCTGCAGCGGATTTAGAAGGTAAAGCAAAAACTATTTCTCTGGGCGCGATCCTGTTCTTCTAGTTTAATTGCAGAATATTCTGCTTAAATTAAAAGTCAGTAAAAAACGGCAACTTCGGTTGCCGTTTTTTTATCTATGTTTAAGACACTAATTTAATTCAGCGATGGTCAATTATGAATTTGTACCCAGTTACGATTGTAGAAAATTTTTATGAAGATCCAGATGCTGTGCGTGCATTTGCATTAAGTCAGAAATATCAGTATCGCCATCAGTTAAAAGATGTGCCATATGTTTTCCCTGGCGCACGAACAAAAGACCTGTCTGTGATCAATAAGCCTTTATTTGAAAAAGTCAGCAATAAGATTATTTCGCTATTTCATAATTCTGACTATGAACATATGCGCTGGGCGATCTCCACTAACTTTCAAAGTGTAAGTGAAGATTATGGAAGGGGAGTAATTCATACCGATGGTAATGCGGTGTTTGCCGCAGTGCTATATCTAAGTCCTGATGCACCTTTGGATTCTGGAACTTCATTATTTAGAAGAAATAAACAATTTGATCAGACTGCTTATGAAAAAGCGCTCAAGGAAAATGATAAGCGATTTGCTGCAGGCACCATTGCGATGGATACCGGCTATCACTCAATGTTTGATGAAATTGTGCGCATTAATAATGTTTATAACACCTTAATTTTATATGAAGGTCGACATTATCATGCTGCCAACAAGTTCTTTGGCAAAACCCTAAAGGACTCTAGGTTGGCACAGGTCTTTTTTGTCAGCAGCATTGATGCACAAAAGCACAGTTCTTTCCCTCTCTGGCGTAGTCAACAAATCAAGATTTGATGACTAATCATCAATCCCCAGTTCCTGGATCTTACGCGTAAGGGTATTGCGTCCCATACCCAGCTGATTAGCGGCCTCAATACGGCGGCCATCAGTATGCGCTAATGCACGCGTGATTAAAATGCGCTCAAACTCTTTGGTTTTTGCATCCAGAATATTTGTTTCGCCGCGGTTGAGTGCATCAGTCACTTCTTGTGCCAAAGCCTCTTGCCAGGAGCCGCCGCTGTTTTGCTTGCTAGAGTCTTCTTTTAACTCTGGTGGCAAGTCATTCACATCTACATTTTGG
>NZ_DATHWZ010000110.1:0-18493 GCF_035460085.1 Methylophilus sp. | reverse complement strand
ATAGCCACTACATTGTTTTTGTGTGAGGCGATGGTTTTGATGGCATCCAGGTCATCAAAAGGCACGCGTAAAAAACCACTGACCAATGGCTCAAAACCGGCCTGTACCTTGCGGTTACCTGTCGCAGACAAGGTCGCCATGGTACGGCCATGAAAACTCTGGTCCATCACAATAATTTCCGGATGGTCTACACCCTTGTTATGACCGTGCAAGCGCGCCAGCTTGATCGCAGCTTCATTCGCTTCACAGCCTGAGTTACAGAAAAATATCCTGTCCATCCCGGAAATTTCAGCCAGTTTATCTGCCAAAGCCGATTGTTCAGCGATTTGGTAAATATTAGAGACATGGATCAATCTGGCGACTTGTGCATTCAATGCAGCCACAAATTTCGGGTGAGCATGCCCAAGGCCATTCACTGCCACGCCAGATAACGCGTCCAGATAGCGATCACCGGCAGTGTCTGTCAACCAGACGCCTTCGCCTTTGACAAAAGTCACAGGCTGCCTACCATAGGTGTTCATTAAATGTTCGGAATGCATTTCAAAACCCTTTTTCAAAAAACAAAACGGCGGCTCAAGCCGCCGTAACCGTCTTAAACCGTCTAAAACCCTAACACTGCACGATGACTCAATCCATTCGCCATAAAAAATAGCATCGGCAGAGAGAGCATCATATTGGAACGCGATGCCAGCATAGCCACCCGTCGCGCTTTATTCTTGGCTGCATCATCGGCGGCCACTATGCCTAAAATCTTTTTCTGGTTAGGCCAGATAAATACCCACACATTGATCAGCATAATGGTTCCTAGCCAGGCACCCACTCCAATTACCTCAAAACCGTTACGCAACATGAAAGCATCACCCATATGCGCACCTAACAAAGCGGCACCTGCCAGCCATGTCACCACTGCAGACCAGCGGAACCACAGCAAGGCTCTTGGAGCCACATGCTTGCTGATGCCAGCAGCAGTGCCATCCGCTGCAGCGTCTTTTAACGCAGCCATCTGCACCAGGTTAAAATAATACAGCAGACCTATCCAGGTAATGCCTGCCAGTAAATGTATCCATCGTGCCAGTGCCGGTACCAGTTCCATGACTAACCTCCGACCACGATAAAGTTCTTAAGGAAAAACACCAGCGCCAAGGTTAGCAACAACCCTGAAATGAGTGTACCTACGACAGATTCCAATGGATTTTTCATACTTTCCCCCTTGTATGCAGCCATGTTTCACAGCGAATAATATAGCCCGTTTTTCTACTAATTCTGTGCTAATTCCGGGATTTCACATCCCCTTTGATCAGGGATTTTTTTGTTATGAAATCACATTTTGGCGAATGCTGGAGATTACCGCAAAAGTCTTGATTTGACAAGTTTAGACAGGCTATGCAGCCCTGCCAGACTGATTTCGCAGATGATGGGCGGCTATTTTCGATTTATAATGCGCGGCGGCATTATGATTGTGCGTTTGACACTCAAGCGCCTCCACTGAGGAACTCACACACCATGGCAACAACCGATATCGATGTATTGCTGGTTGGCGGCGGCATTATGAGCGCTACCCTGGCTATTTTGCTGCATCGACTGGACCCTGAACTGCAAATCTGCATGGTGGAACAGCTTGAGGATGTCGCCCTGGAAAGCTCGGATGCGCTGAATAATGCAGGTACAGGTCATGCTGGTTATTGCGAACTGAATTACACACCTACAGACAAACATGGCGATATCCAGATCCGCCGCGCGCTTGAAATCAACGCTGCATTTGAAGTTTCCCTACAATGCTGGTCAACACTGGTCAAAGAAGGCGTCCTCAACGCCGCGGAGTTTATACAGCGCGTGCCGCACCTGAGTGCAGTATGGGGAGAAAAAGACAGTGCATTTTTGCAACAACGCCATGCCCTGCTGCAAGCCCACCCTTTATTTGCAGAAATGCAATTCAGCACCCAGGAAGCTACGCTGAACGAATGGATGCCATTGATGATGTCGGGCCGCAAACAGGCAACACAGATGTCAGCGACGCGTGTGGCACATGGTTCAGATGTGAACTTTGGCGCCTTGACGCGGCAACTGGTGGCCTATTTAAAAACGCGCCCCAACTTCACTTTGCTGACGCAATCACGTGTTAGCGCGCTTAAACAGGTACAACATAAAGATCGCAATGGCTGGCAACTACGCATTCAACACCTGCCATCCGGGCAGGCGCAACTTTATCATGCTGCCTTTGTATTTCTCGGCGCAGGTGGCGGCGCCTTGCCCCTGCTGCAACAATCCGGTATCAGCGAAGCGCAAGGTTATGGCGGTTTCCCGGTCAGCGGGCAATGGCTGATCTGTAACAACCCTAAACTGATAAAAAAACATCACGCAAAGGTTTACAGCCAGGCAGCCGTTGGCGCGCCACCGATGTCAGTCCCGCACCTGGATACGCGCATGATTCATGGCAACGCGGCACTGCTATTTGGCCCATATGCCGGATTTACTACGCGCTTCCTTAAGCAAGGTTCCCGTTTTGACCTGGCCAAGTCAGTCAAATTCAAGAATATCAAAAGCCTGCTCGGTGTATGCCGGCACAATGCAGACCTGACTAAATACCTGATGAAGGAAGTATTCCAGGGTCACGAACAACGTATGGATGCGCTGCGCGTATTCTTACCTGATGCGAACAGTCGTGACTGGCAACTTGCGCATGCTGGACAACGGGTGCAAATTATCAAACGCTGTCACCAGCACTGGGGGAAGCTGGAATTTGGCACTGAAATCGTAGCTTCCGCCGATGGCAGCCTGGCCGCTTTACTGGGGGCTTCACCAGGTGCGTCGGTGAGTGTGAAAGCCATGCTCGATGTCTTACAGCGCTGTTTTGGTGACCGTATGCAAACACCTGCCTGGCAAGACTCATTAAAAGCGCTGATTCCCTCTTATGGGGAATCGCTGATTGATAACTCAGTCCTGCTTGGGCGTGTCCGTAACGACACATTAAGTACATTAAATCTGGCGCCATAGACCATTGATTTTTATAATAGAAATTGCTCGATTGCTTTAAAGATTCATAGACGGATCATCAAAAAAAATGAATTTCATAGCCAATATCGTGGTCCAGCCTACAAATACTTAAAAATGAAAGCCATTCTTGATGTCTTATTTTTCATTACCTCTACCTCATTTAAATTTCCCGGTCATAGCCCTGCCATTGAAAATCCGGGGTTCTGCTTTAGCCGCAAGCTTGCTTTTAGCTGGCTGCCAGGCTAGCGAAGCGCAAAATACACCGGCACTAACACCCGACTTTGGTGAAAACGTGGTCATCATGGATCCATCCATGCCCTCGGGTGATATCCAGAACAAGCTGGATGCTATATTTAAACAGCAGGAAGCGAACCAGTTTGGCCCCGAACGTTATGCTGTGTTGTTTAAACCTGGCGTTTACCACAACAAAGTCAGGCTGGGGTTTTATACGCAACTCTCAGGGTTAGGCCAATTTCCCGATGATGTCCTGTTGCAAGGCGGCATCCAGGTCGAAGCCTCCTGGCATGGTGGCGATGCCACACAAAACTTCTGGCGTAGCGTGGAGAACCTTTCGGTAACCCCGGACAACGGCACCATGCAATGGGCCGTTTCACAAGCTTCCCCCCTGCGCCGCCTCCATGTACGCGGCAATATGCTGCTGGATGACAATGGCGGCTGGTCGAGTGGTGGATTTATCGCTGATAGCCTGGTGGACCATGAGATCAATTCCGGTACCCAGCAACAATGGCTGACCCGGAACTCGACCATAGGCAGTTGGACTAACCAGAACTGGAATATGGTATTTGTTGGCGTTAAAAACGCACCAGAAGGCAGTACCTGGCCTACACCGCCATACACCGTGGTTGAACGCTCACCGAGGGTCAGCGAAAAACCGTTCTTGACCATTGATAGTGCCGGTCATTACCAGGTATTTGTCCCAGCCTTGCGAAAAGACGCGCAGGGTGTCTCCTGGCAAGATAAACATGTGCTCGGCGAACACATGCCTTTAAACAAGTTTTATATTGCCAAAGCAAAAACCGATACTGCCAGCACAATCAATACCGCGCTGAATTCAGGCAAGCATCTGCTACTGACACCTGGCATTTACAAGTTGGATGTGCCTTTGCAGGTAAAAAAACCAAATACCGTGGTATTGGGGCTGGGAATCGCGACTTTGCTGCCTACTGCAGGGAATGTAGCCATGAATGTGGCTGACGCAGATGGCATTAAAATCAGCGGTGTACTGTTTGATGCTGGTGAAAAGAATTCTGAGGCTTTGCTGCAGGTGGGTGGCAAGAAAACAGCGGTCAGCCATGCGCAAAATCCAATCACCCTGCATGACATCTTTTTCAGGGTCGGTGGTGCAACCGTCGGTAATGCGACACACAGTGTAATTATTAACAGCAATCATGTCATTGGTGACAACCTGTGGGTATGGCGGGGTGATCATGGCAATGGCATAGGCTGGCAAACCAATAAAACCAAGCACGGTATTATCGTCAATGGTGATGATGTAACCATGTACGGCTTGTTTGTTGAGCACTTTCACAACTACCAGACACTATGGAATGGTGAAAATGGCGAAGTTTACTTCTACCAGAGTGAGGCGCCTTATGATGTGCCAAAACAAGAAAGCTGGATGAATGGCAACGTCAATGGCTTCGCCTCTTATAAAGTGGCTGAACATGTCACCCATCATAAGGCGATTGGCATGGGGGTGTATTGTTTCTTTAATGACAATACCAGTGTCAAACTGAATAGTGCGATTGAAGCCCCTGTCGGACCCGGTATTCAATTCAGCCATGTCACCAGTGTATCTCTCGGTGGCACAGGTGAAATCACACATGTCATCAATGACCTTGGGGATAAAGCCTATGACAAGAACTTTGTATCCCGGTTGAAACCTTAAACCGTCTTTGGCTGGTCTGCGTGTGGGTGTTTTTCAAAGACCACACGTGACCAGGTCACCCCTGGCTTAAAACTAAATATGCTGGGTTGATCTTTTAACCGCATCACGCACGTCAGCCCAAGGTTCGCTGCCAGGTGTATCGTATGCTCCGCATCTGTCGGAAAAACATGTGAGCCCATGCCTGCCGGGCCATTGCGTAACGACAGTGCACATTTGCCGCCCACTTTCAGCAAATTCGAAAACCGTTGGAGTGAGGCACCCCGCTCAGCCTCATTCAAGTGATGCCATACTCCCTCTGCCAGTATAAAATCAAACTGGTTTCCGTCAGCCCCAAGACAAGCCAGTGCTGGCAGGCTATCCTGGTGCCAAACAACTGGGTACTGGGAATATGCTTCACGCGCTGCATCGAGGAATTCCATCATGGGCTCTACCGCCACGACTGAATGCCCCATTTCTGCCAGGGCCATCGCATTCTGGCCCGCACCCGCACCGGCATCGAGAATACGCCCAGCCGTGGCAGGTAGACATTCAAGGAATGCGACGCACACTTCCCTGAAATTCAGCGCCTGGCTGCTGGCAATAAAGTGATCAATAAATCGCCCGTAACCTGCAGTGCCGTGGACCATGACTAGCCTCAGGCAGTTTGCTGGCCATACAGACGCTGGTAAACGCTACCGGCGCGGTTGACCAATATCTGGTGCTGACCTTCTTCAATGATGCGTCCAGCATCAAACACCAATACGCGATCCGCTTCTTTCACCGCCGACAAGCGATGGGCAATGGTGATCGTCGTGCGTCCTTTTAGAAACACACGCATGGCCGTATGCACCAAGGATTCGGTATGCGTATCCAGCATAGAGGTGGCTTCATCCAGAATCACCACTTGCGGCTGCTTGAGCATCATGCGTGCAATCGCCAGGCGCTGGCGTTGTCCGCCTGACAAGCGCACGCCACTACGGCCAAGTTGTGAATCCAATTTATCAGGCAAATCACGGACAAATTGCGCCAATTGCGCCACTTCAAGTACCCGCCATAACGCATCATCGGAATAAGGTTGTTGCATGGCAAGATTTTGCCGCACGCTATCGTTGAACAACATGGGATGTTGCAATACCACACCTACATGTTCACGCACCTGGGCATAGCCTAATTGCTCAATCGATTTTCCATTAAACAAAATCTGGCCATGGTTAGGCGCATACAAGCCAAGTAGCAACTGCACCAGTGTAGATTTGCCAGCACCGGAAACCCCTACCAGAGCGACCTGTTCACCGGGCGCAATATCCAGGCTGACCTGATCGAGAATCGGATTACCCTCGCCATAGGCAAAAGTCACCTGTTTTAGGGTAATGGCGGCGGGCTGCTGGTCAGTGAAGCCTTTCACTGTTGCCGGATAATAAGGCTCTTCATCCGCTTCCAGTACCTGGTTAATCCTCGCCAGGGCCGCTTTGGCTGCGTAGTAAGAAAACTGTACATTGAGCAACTCCTGTACCGGCCCCATCATGAACCATAAATAGCCGAATACGGCAATCATCTGGCCGACTGATAAATCTGAAAATACCACCATCAGCATAGCGACGGCGCGAAAAATCTCGAAGCCGAACAAGAACACACCAAAGGATAAGCGAGATAAAGCATCTGATTTCCAGCCGGACGCAGTTGCAGCCTCCCTGACAGCTTCCGCGGCTTGTTTGGCTTTTTCCAGGAAGCGTTTATCACTATTGCTGGCGCGAAGCTGCTGCATGACTTCCAGCGTTTCGCTGACTGATTGCGACAACACTTCAAACGCATTATTTTCGCGCTGTTTCCACAACTTGACCTTTTTACCCAGCAGCATGGTCAGCGCAATGACAAACGGGTTAAGCAGCAGAATAATCAATGCCAGTTGCCAGTGCATCCATAGTAAAACCACGGCTACACCAATCACACTCAAGATAGCAACCAGCACTTTGGCGATGGTTTCGCCGAGAAATTTATCCAGCGTTTCAATATCGGTCAGCAGGCGCGCAGTGATTTGCCCTGCCCCCAGGCTTTCATAAACCTGCATGCGGATACGCGAAAGTTTATTGAGTAGCGTTTGCCGTACGCCCAACGTGACCTGCTTGGATAAACTGACGAAAATACGCGTGGTAGCCACGCCGAACAATACACTGCCCAGACGCAGGCAGATGGTGAACAGCGTCACGCAGGCAATGATGGCGATGGGTCCCATCCATGCTGGCGGTAGCCATGTAGCAAGTGTCTGGGTGAGTTTACCGGGCTGATTTAAGAGAACTTCATCGACCAGCAGCGGCATCATCAGCGGGATTGGCACTGCGACTGCGGCACCACAAAATGCCAGCCACTGGCCTAACCACAAGCGTTTAGACTGCTCGCGTAACTGCTGCCAAAGGCCAGTTAAAGTAATCATGAACCTGAAGCTTATTTCTGGGGACTAGCCAGAACGCGTTGACGGCGGATTTCATATAAAGCAATGCCGCTGGCGACACTGACGTTCATACTTTGCACTGAGCCA
Source organism: Methylophilus sp. (assembly GCF_035460085.1). GTDB lineage: Bacteria > Pseudomonadota > Gammaproteobacteria > Burkholderiales > Methylophilaceae > Methylophilus. Next base: position 11,075 of record NZ_DATHWZ010000110.1, on the reverse strand, counting down.
AACATAGGGATGGTAATCAACGAATCACAGGTTTCTTGCGTCAGGCGGCGCAAACCATCACCTTCAGCGCCCATCACTAGGGCAATAGGCCCTTCAAATTTGGTGTTATGCAATTCACTGGGGGCATCCATCGTGGTACCTACCACATGCACGCCAGCTTCCTTGAGCTCACGCATGGTGCGCGCAAGATTGGTCACTGAAATAAACGGTACAGTTTCAGCGGCGCCACTGGCGACTTTACGTACCGTACCATTTAAACCTACTGAACGGTCTTTAGGCGCAATAATGGCATGCACACCCATGGCATCTGCGACACGCAAACAGGCACCCAGATTATGCGGGTCCTGCACACCATCCAGAATTAAAAAGAATGGCGGCTCATCCAGGTCTGATTCAAGCACATCGTGGATATCCTTGTAAGGCATGGGCGTTTCTACCACCCTGGCGATCACGCCCTGGTGACGGCCATGTGCGCCGATAAATCCATCCAGACGGTTGCGCTCGGACTGGATCACGCGAATGTTTTGCGATTTGGCCATTTCAAGCAGGTCACGCATACGTGCGTCTACCCGGTCCTGGTCAATGATAATTTCCTGAATGCTGCTGCCATGCTGACGCATGCGACTCAACACCGCATGAAAACCAAACAGAATGCGGCTTTCTGACATAGTTACTCCTAATTAATTTAATTCTGATTTCAAACGTCAAGCACCGCGCTGATATGTTTCACGCGCGGGGACGGGTTTGAATATTTCGCAATGTTGTATGCAAAGGCAACAACATTGCGAAAGGGACACAGGCGATATTATCGGGCTTTCGCCTTGGGTTTGCCTTTATTTTTTTGCACCGAGCGACGATTTTTTTCTTTTGCTGTGCGCGGTTTGCCAGCGCCCTCTTTGCCCGAGCTTGCAGATCCTGTCGCTGACCTGGGTTTGGATGACCCTTTACTGCTCCCAGCTTTCCCGGTTTTGCTACCAGCGCTAAACGGACTTGCTGGCCTGGCTCTCACTTCTGATACCTGCGACCTTCTCAGATTGGATGTTCCGGCTTCTGAAACAGTATCCGTCTCTGTGTCCTCCCCGGATGCCTCAGCTTTACCTGCCAGGGTAAAGTCGATACGGGCGGTTTCCAGGTCTACACGCACTACTTTCACGGTCAGCCGGTCACCCAGGCGATAACGCACACCGGTGCGCTCGCCTACCATTTCATGCCTGGCTTTGTCATGGATAAAATAATCGTTGCCGAGGTCAGTCACATGCAACAAGCCTTCGACATACACCTCATCCAGCGCCACAAACAGGCCGAAACTGGTGACACCAGCCACGGTACCGGCAAACACTTCGCCGACTTTGTCCTGCATATAAAAACATTTCAGCCAGTTGGTGACATCACGCGTGGCATCATCAGCCCTGCGTTCAGTCATCGAGCAATGTGTGCCCAGTTGGTGCCAGTCTTTGGCCTGGTAACGTTTGCCTTCTACCACGGCCTTGATAGCACGGTGTACCAGCAGATCCGGGTAACGACGGATAGGCGAAGTAAAGTGCGTATACGCATCATACGCCAGGCCGAAATGGCCGACATTGTCAGGGCTATAGACAGCCTGTTGCATAGAGCGCAGCATCACGGTTTGCAATAATTGCGCGTCCGGACGCGATTTAATACGCTGCATCAGTTTGGCGTAATCCTTGGCCTGCGGCTTTTCACCGCCGCCTACGCCAAAGCCGAATTCACCCATAAACAGGCGCAAGGCTTCCAGCTTTTCAGGGGTCGGGCCCTCGTGGATACGGTACAGGCAAGTCTGTTCGTTCTTGAGCAGGAAATCTGCGGCACAGACGTTGGCCGCCAACATGCACTCTTCAATCAGCTTGTGCGCATCGTTACGTACCACCGGCACAATCTTGTCTATCTTGCCATTGTCATTGAATACCATCATGGTTTCGGTGGATTCAAACTCGACCGCGCCGCGCTTTTCACGTTGCGTCAGCATTAATTTGAATACGCCATTCAGATTGTTTAAGTGTGGCAGCAACCATTCGTATTCTGCAGTCAGCGCAGGGTCTTCTTCGTGCAGCAATGCAGAGACTTTGGTGTAGGTCATACGTGCTTTGGACAGCATCACCGAAGGATAAAACTGGTACTGTTTGACTACGCCCTGCCCGTCAATCTGCATATCACAGACCATACACAAACGCTCAACCTCCGGGTTCAGTGAGCACAAACCATTCGATAACGCCTCCGGCAGCATCGGGATCACACGGCGCGGAAAATAGACAGAGTTGCCTCGGTCAAATGCCTCTTTATCCAGCGCATCGCCAGGCTGTACATAAAAACTGACATCGGCAATGGCGACGACCAATCGCCAACCTTTGCCTTGCGGTTCAGCGAATACGGCATCATCAAAGTCGCGCGCGGTTTCACCGTCAATGGTGATCAGCGCTAAATCACGCAAGTCCTTGCGGCCTTTGTAATCCTTAGGCTGCACCGTTCTGGGAAAGTCCTCAGCCTGCTTGACGGCAGCCGGATTGAATTGATGGGGCAAATGGTGTTTGCGCAATGCAATTTCAATTTCCATGCCGCTATCAGCATAATTACCCAAAATCTCTACCACTTTTCCCATAGGGCGGGAATGTGAGGATGGATACTCGGTTAACTCAATGGTCACGACCTGCCCGACCTGCGCATCCATATCCAGGTGATAAGGGATCAGGATATCCTGGCTGATACGTTTGTCTTCAGCCGCCACAATCGTGACGCCTTGTGCACGAATCACACGGCCGACCAGTGTTTTATTAGCGCGCTCCAGCACTTCAACCAGCTTACCTTCCGGGCGGCCTCTTCTATCAACCCCGGCCAACCGCACCATGGCGCGGTCACCATGCATGACCATGGTCATTTCTTTCGGGCCCAGGAAAATATCTTCTGGATGTTTGGTTTTGTCATCGGGCACCAAAAAACCGAAGCCATCGGTATGGCCAAATACGGTACCGGCGATTAAATGTATTTTATCCGGCAGGCAAAAAGCGCCTTTGCGATTGCGCATCAGTTGGCCATCACGCTCCATCGCACCCAGGCGGCGGTTAAAGTTATCGCGCTCATCATGGCTGATGTCGAGCAACAGATAAATCTGGTCCGCACTGAGGGGGACACCCTGATCAGAAAGGAGCTGTAGAACCAGTTCACGACTAGGTAACGGCGTTTGGTATAACTCGGCTTCGCGTTGCGCCTGTGGGTCATTTGCCCGCAGGGGCGTTTTAGTTTTTCTTGTTGACAATATTAATTCTTCCTTTAAAATGCACAGCTTCTTTAGCCCAGGTGGCGGAATTGGTAGACGCGCTAGTTTCAGGTATTAGTGTTTAACGACGTGGAGGTTCGAGTCCTCTCTTGGGCACCAAAAAGCTATAATTAGCTTTAAAATCAATCACTTGCGAGAATGATAAATTCTCCAAGTGATTTTTTTTGTCTTTAAAAATCAATGAGTTAAAATTATCAATAATTAAATTGCACCAAATTCGCACCAAATTCATTAGGTGCATTGTGACATCAAAACTCTTAAAAACTTCACTTCCATCAATCATTATTTTCTTTGTAATCTTTTGGTAGTTGAAACCAAGATCCTTTTTTATGTCTTACTAAATGCTCGATTATCATTGCATCTACTTCTTCACCAGATAGTTCCTCCAGGCCGCTATCTTGAGATTTAATCAAACTATGGAAAGACTCTACAATTTTCTTTTCATCCTCCGGATTACTGACTTTAACTGCTGGCTCATTCCTCCATTTTGGTGAATATTTATCCCACAATTTTGAAACTATCGTTTCAAAACTCTTGGGCGGCTTACTAGCAAATGCAAAAATTCCTTGATCTTTTATTTCGTCAGGAAAACCGGTAAAAAAAGCATTTATCTTCGATAAATCTCCTTTCAAATCCAGGCCCCAAACAAACATCTGATCATCACGTAAAAAACTAGGCGCTAAGTTTTTATGCAATTTATCAGTTGATATAAAAACTTGGCAAAAAGGTAAATAAAACAGATATGCCATATCCATTTTATTAGAGTTACGAGTTGATGCAATCAAAGAAGATTTGATTGCTAACTGAAATACAATTTCTACAGCTAATACATGGCTAGCATATCGTGCATATTTTGATATTGCTGGCATTCCAATTGATGCCCAAAAATCGAACAGCTTAGAATGAAGACTAAATGGAATATTTAAAACATTCAGAGCAAGCTTCATGACTTCAAACTTGTGCTTATCACTTGCTAATAAAGAGTCTACGTCAGCCTTCAAACTTGCAAATGAATTATATTTCTTTCCTTCTAAACCAACAGCTTTGAAACTAGCTGATGCGGCTCCTAAATCCAAGGCAGCTAATGAAGCCCTCCATTCTGTAGCAAACTTCCTTTCCAATACTTGAAAATCTCCATTCTGCCATCTTGAAAAAGCTTCGGCTTCGGGAGAGTTTTCATAAACAACTCCATTTCGCCCACCTTCCCTAACACTTCGACCTCCAGCCATAGGTATTCGGCCATCAATAGGAACCGAATAACCAAAAATATTGCTTTTAGCCAAGGTTAGATGATGAATAACAGGTTTACTACTCACATCAGGATATTTACTAGCGATAGTGCCGACCGCAGCGTCAGACGACTTGTTATCAAAAACTTTGGATAAATTGGCCAATGTTTCAGCATAAAAAATGGGACACACCACTGGCATGAAATACTGATCAAACCACACAGACTCATCAATACTCAATGATTGAATAAATGACTTATCGAAAAGGGCTATCGGTCCCATTTATTTGTGATTTTTTTAATGATTTTGTAGGCGAAAATTTAGAAAAAATTGCACCAAATTTGCACCAAGATAAATGAAAATGGCTTGGGAGCAGGCTTACAGACTGGTTTGGTTGCCTCTCTTGGGCACCATAAAGAATAAAACAATCCTTTGTTAGCAATAACTTAGGATTTTTTTGTTTTAAGCTACCCGTAAAACAACCCGCATAAATTTCATTCCGACTGCGTTGATACGACATAAGCTCAGTTTAACACTCTTTCCAATATCTAACCTTTTACTGCTGGTAGAAATTCGACAACACCACCTCCACTTCGTCATTCGCAAGTTTGCTTATTTCAAAAGAAATTTTGATTAATCTTTTTAAAGTTTTCGCTCATCGCGCATTCGTTTTAATTCAATATTCCTACATTAAACCTGTTTTAAAAACGCTACAATTCCCTCGAATGATTTCAGTTTTTTACAGCTAAACATGTGCGATGAAAATTCACGCCGCATTGCGCATATCGATATGGATGCTTTTTTTGCCTCCTGCGAATTATCGCAATACCCGGAATTGCGCGGCCTGCCCGTGGTGGTTGGTGGCCGTGCTTCGGATACGCCGCTACAGAATGAAGATGGCACGCATGTTTTCTCGCGCTTGCGCGATTACGTGGGCCGTGGTGTGTTAACCACAGCCACTTATGAAGCCCGTGCACTAGGGTTACATTCAGCCATGCCGACCATGCGCGCCGCGAAACTGGCTCCGGATGCCATCATTCTCCCGGTTAATTTCAATTTATACAGACGCTATTCACGGCTATTTAAAGAGGCTATCCGTTCGGTCTGCCCGGTGATCCAGGATATAGGCATTGATGAAGTCTATGTAGACCTATCTACGCTGGAAGAGGACTCTTTAGCCATCGCGCAAAAGCTCAAAGCGGCCGTGTTTGAGGCAACCAGCCTCACTTGTTCCGTAGGCATCGCGCCTAACAAATTACTGGCCAAACTGTGTTCGGATATACAAAAGCCGGATGGCATCACCATTATCAGCATGGAAGACCTGCCCACCCGTATCTGGCCGATGCCAGCGCGCAAGATTAATGGCATTGGCCCCAAAGCCAGCGCCAAGCTTGAGTCACTGGGCATTCAGACCATTGGTGAGATAGCCACACTGCATGAAGCATGGCTCACCCAGCATTTCGGGCAAAGCTACGGCAAATGGTTGTATCGGGTATCACGCGGGATGGACGACAGGCCGGTGGTCACCGAGAGCGAGCCTGTCTCCATGAGCCGTGAAACAACGTTTGAACGTAATTTGCATGCCGTCCGTGATAAACAGGCATTGAGTGCCGCATTCACACATTTGTGCGAACGGGTCGCCGATGATTTGCAACGTAAAGGTTATGTCTGCCGCAAGATAGGCCTGAAATTGCGCTTCGATGACTTTAAAACCGTCACCCGTGACCTGACATTGCCTAAATCTGTGGCAGACGCACAATCGATACGTCGAGCAGCGGGAAAGTGTTTAAAACGCATTGCGCTTGACCGCACGATCCGCCTGCTTGGCGTCAAAGCCAGCGGCCTGGAAAAACCCGATGCGCCGCCAAGTAGACAATCGGCACAATACGCATTTAATTTTGATTAGCAATGGGTACAGTTATCTGTCACTCAGCGCCCAACTTCCCTGCACCACATTCGCGTTTCTATTGGAGAGCACCATGAAGTACTGGCTATTTTTAGCAATCGCTATTATTAGCGAAATCACAGCAACCTCAAGTTTAAAAGCCAGCGAGGGCTTTACCAAGTTATTACCATCCATAGTCGTCGTGATCGGTTATTCGCTATCTTTTTACTTTCTGTCCCTGACGCTGAAAGCAATTCCCATTGGTATCACTTACGCGATCTGGGCAGGCCTGGGGATTGTGCTACTGGCGATTGTCGGCTGGGTGTTTTATGGACAGCAACTCGATACGCCTGCACTGATCGGCATTGCTTTTATCCTGGCTGGCGTACTAATTATGAATTTATTCTCTAAAACAGTCTCTCACTGATAGTGGGCCCATCAATCAACAATAATTTTCACAGGAGAAATAAATGAAGGCATTATTCACATCGTTTGTATTACTGGCTGGATTTATCCCGGCGACGAGCTTTGCTGCAGCAGAGACACTGAAACTGGAAGAGTCGGTAGAGATTAATGCCAAGGCTGACACTGTCTGGGCCAATGTCAGCAATTTTGGCGATTTAGGGCTTTGGCATCCTGCCATTAAAAGCACGCAGATCGTGAGCGGCACGCCTAACCTGCCTGGCGCTATCCGTTTATTGACTTTGCAGGACAACAGCCAGGTGAAAGAAGAGTTACTGACCTTCAGCCCGGCCCAAAAAACCTTTAGCTACAAAATACTGGAAGGCGTGTTGCCGGTGAGCAGCTATCGTTCAACTGTCACGGTAAAGGCGCTATCCGACTCCAAAACCAAAGTGACATGGAACGGTGACTTTAAACGCAAAGACCTTTCCGATAAGCCAGTCGCCAATCAGACCGATGAAGACGCGATTAAAACCATGACTGTGGTTTACAGGTCAGGCCTGGATAATTTGAAGAAGATTTCTGAAGGCAGGTAATCATTTTCTGAATGTGTAATAAAAAGCCCGGCATACATTTACCTGCCGGGCTTTTTATTTGCTTAAAGACCTAATTCGCTCAAGCCAGGATGATCATCAGGGCGCCGACCCAGAGGCCATCGGAATAACCGTTCACTCTCTTTAATCGGTAAATCATTGATAGATGAAAAGCGGTTAATCATCAGGCCATCCGGGCCAAACTCCCAGTTTTCATTACCGTAAGAGCGAAACCAGTTGCCGGAATCATCTTTGGACTCATAAGCATAGCGAACTGCGATGCGGTTTTCAGTAAAAGCCCATAACTCCTTGATCAAGCGATATTCAAGCTCTTTGTTCCATTTACGCTCGAGAAATGCCTGCGCCTGGTCGCGGCCTTTGACAAACTCTGCCCGGTTTCTCCATTGCGTATTCAAAGAATATGCCATGGCTACTTTGGCTGCGTCTCTTGAATTCCAGCCATCTTCAGCGAGCCGCACTTTTTCAATCGCTGTCTCGCGCGTGAAAGGCGGAACTGGTGGGCGAATAGATGGGGTTGAGCTCATGTAAATCTCCTGAGAGTGGATTAGCAATTCTGGTCAGATTTGTAGCAACTATATTGCTCTAGAAGCCAATTGAGTAACCTACATAACCTAACGGCTGGAAACGAGTTTCGACAATCGGGCTATCGGCCTGCTGGTTGCCGAGGCGATTGGCAATCAGCCCGAAAAACGCCGCCTGATCAGCAGTCACACTATAAATACCATTAACCCCGAGCTGCAACTGCGTGCCTGCTTTAGCTTGATAGGCCGGGCGATCCGCACGGACTTCATCGGCATCGACGCCAAAATAATAGTCATTGAATTTGCGGTTGTTCCATTGCACTCCCACCAGGCCATTGACGCGGAAACGCTCTGACCGGTAAAGGCTGCGTATAAATTGTAGCTGCACATTCTGGCCGTTGCTGGCACCGCCTGCATCGAATCCCCATTGTGCGTTGATGGTTCCGTAATCAGTCTGCCAGCGCAGCACAGGGCCGATATCTACAGAAAAATCACGATCGTTCATTCCTTTGGTACGGCTGCTATCATCCGCATCCCAGCCAAATCGGGCATCCGCAGACATGCCCAGCCTGATGCGTTTGTCATCAGATTCCAGCAGCCATACGCCTGCCTGTAAGCCATTGATATAAAAGCGCTCGCCATAATTGGCATTGATCACTGGCAAAATCAACATTCGCTGATCTTTGGATCCTGATGTTTTTGGGATCACCCCGACACCTAAGCCGTACATGTTTTTCTGCCGTGGCATAGCCGTTTCAGTCTGACGGTCAATATTGGTTTCTGCCATGACACTGGAGTTTACCAAAAGCATGCTAAAGAATCCTACTGCATGGTGGAATAGTATTAATGATTGTTTGCCCGGGTTGTTCACACTTATTCTCCGTATCTTGAGGCTTTAATTAATATTGATATCCCTTTATCTTAACTGGATTCAGGAAATTACATAAACCACAGACGCAAAAATTGCAAAGAAGTTGCTTCAACTGAGGTACATTCTGGGCAATAAAACTTGGCAATAAACTCTGCGTTAAAGTGATCCAAAAGCCCCAGCAAGTAACAACTCATCATTCAATAAGCCGGAACTTTTCTTCGCATGTAACCAACCTATTAAAAGCAACAGGTAAGTGATTGAAAAATCAAGGAAGAATAAGGTTTATCATCGAAGGTGCATGTAGGTTTTTGTACGAATATTCCTACACGAGATTCAGCCAAAAGTGTATACAGCCAATTTTGATAAATCAGCATCATTGAGCCTCGAATTAAGTAATCGCATTAATCAAATTATAAGTTATGAGGGAGGACACACAATGTCACAATCTTCAAGAGTAAACAGCGCTACGAGCGCCATTTCTTTGGCCGCAATCACCGCTGGTGCTGTGGCTGCAGCAGTCGTTATTATGTCAATCGGCTCTATTGTCACAATCATTTCTATTGGGTCGTCCATCAATTCAGGCATGCAGACTGCCTCTAACATTATAGACAGCGATGTTGAAGCTCAGAACGTGGCCGTATTGCCGATTGAAATGCACACTATGAATGTAAGCCATTTTCACAAGGCTAAAAAGCATTTCAGCAAAAAGGAAAAAAGCTTTTATCTTGACGCCATATTGCGTGAAGATACACAAAGTATTAAGCCTGCGAATGATGAGCAACAAAAAGAACAACCTAAACTCTCAATCAAAGGTAATCACGTCTTTGCCAGTTTAAATACAGACGAATTTGAAGCCCACCTTGCTGCAGCTTAATTTGATGTAGCCTATAATGTTATTCATGCACAGGCTAATTCCAGTGATCCTGATGATCAGCAGTTTTTTAACTGCTGATTTTTTAATGGCAGCTGAATCTTCGCAAGCCCCTCATGTCGCCTTTTCCAGCAAATACCGTAATGTCGATTACTTGTTTACCGACCGCGCAGAAATTGAGGCGATCGCAGATGGTGCAAATTATGATTTCGCCATCCGCGAAGTTGGTTGGGACCTGATTTCTGCAGTAGGAAGAGCCTGCAGTTCAGTCAAAAATATCCAGGCAATATTTATAGACCGCATCAATTTCAAAGAACGCCACTCCCTCATCGTGCTGGGCGTGCTGGCGGATTTGCAATTCTTGTCCTTGAATATCGATGAGGCATTATCCAATGCCACACTTAAAGAACTTATCGATGCATTTGAACGCGAACATGTGTCTGTTATCCGCTTGGCGCAAGCTACCGGAGTTGAACTCTCAATATCCGGTAAATAACTATTTATTTCATCGGTAGATTATCTAAGCTTTTTCTAGCTTGAACCTGTTTTTTTCTATTTAAAGCGGTATTTCACTTGTATTCCCGATATCAAACTTTTTCCATAACTATATAATTAGCGAATGTCCTGACAGCGACGTTATTTTTTTAATCACTAGTACGCGCGCCTACCCCTTAACAGGGCGCAAAAACCTTGAATTTTGAAGAATTTTAAGGCATTGTAGAAAGTTGAACGTGATACATTGGAATAAATGAATGAGTTGTACGCTTCACCCTGAAAATGCGTGCGTAAAGTCACAACGCACATGGTTATCGAGAGGGAATAAATACTCCCTCTCCCCTGCTGCTTTTCAAAACGGCCTGGTTGAAATCGGCAAACTGAATATTTTTCTTATCGGTTTGATTATCGTGATCATGATTGCCTTGATATCCCAAGAGGATAGCAGTACCTTGTTTTCGAACCAGACAGTGCGCTTGCAAACCGTGACCACACCGGAAATCGCTGCTCTTGATACGCTGGAAACCAGTGCTTCTCATAAAAGTGAATCCAATGAAGAGGAAGTGAGCAACACTGAAGCGGCTGACTCTCCCAAAGCAGAATTAAAACCACTATCGAAAAAAACCAGGAAAAACGAAAAAATTTCCCCGCTGATTGAGAGCCCTGACAACCAGACTGAAAGTGTCACTGTCAGTCGTACCAGTCAAACTGAGCCGGCCGTGGAACATCAGGACAGGCTTGAAACAGAACACCCGGCACCAAAAGAAACCTCAAGGAATATCATTATTTTCAATATCTGGAGTGTCTCTGAACTCAGGCTCCGTAGTGCATTCACCAAGTTAATCAATGATGGTTCGGCGCCAGTCGCAATTGCGGAATCCAGAAAAAAAGAATA
>NZ_DATHWZ010000109.1:0-13685 GCF_035460085.1 Methylophilus sp. | reverse complement strand
GGTAAAATCCGGTTTGAAAGCCACGCCGAACTCGGTGGCCAATGTCATCAACAAGGCATGCGGATCAAGATACGGGTTAGGGATAAACGCCACTTTGCAGGTGGGTTCGAGTGCTTTGAGCAGGCGGCGGCACAACAGCGTTTTGCCCGTGCCGACTTCGCCCGTAATTTTGACAAACCCTTCCCCGGACTGGATTGCCACCAGCAAAGTGTTGAGCGCTTCTTGCAAGCTGCGCGTCGCATAATAAAAACTGGTATCCGGGGTGATGGTAAAGGGATACTCATTCAAACCAAAATGTTGCAGGTACATACCCGCTCCTAGAAGCTCTCACCCTTCAGTTTATCAATTCGGCCCTGAGTTTCAAGCATATCTTCCGCCCAGTTATCGCCCCCATGAACTACGGTGGATTTCAACAGGATAACCAACTCCGTTTTACGCGTGATTTCACTCTTCTGGCGGAATAGATTACCCAAGTACTTGATATCGCCTAACCCAGGCACTTTGGTGCGTGTGTTATCGATAGACTCAGACATCAACCCGCCGATCGCGATCACGTTGCCATCCCGGGTACGCACGATACTATCGGTTTCGTTGATATTGGAAGAAGCTGTCGGGATTGTATATACGCCACCGTTAGCACTGGACAATGTCACAGTTCTGTTGACCTGTGTTACATCACTGACAAACGGGTGCACGTGCAGGATGATATTGTCATTCTTATCAATCTGCGGTGTCACATCCAGCGAGATACCGGAAAAATAAGGTTGCAGCTGAATGTCCGGTGTCACAATCGCGCCACCCGTAGTGGTCGTCACGTTAGTTCTGACGTTAGTCACAAAAAATGCATCGTTACCGACCTTCAGCACCGCTTTCTGGTTATTGATGGTGGCGATACGTGGACTGGAAAGCACTTCAACATTACCCTGTGTTTCGAGGAAAGTCAGCAATGCAGAGAAGCCCTTACCCTGCACGGCAAGTGCAAATACCGAACCACCCAGTCCAATAGCGGAATTGTTATCCAGGAAACCCGGATTCGCTGCTGGCGAAGTGTTGACATTGCCATCCGTGATATTGCCAGTGTCACCGTTCACAGTGCTGTTACCGCTAACATTACCAAAGGTCACATCACGGCCGCGCATAAACCTTGCTGCAGACCAGTTAATGCCCTGTTGTGAATCTTTATTCAATTGTACTTTAAGGATTTTTGCTTCCAGGATCACCTGGCGGTCGACTGTCACTTGCATCAGGCTTAAGAACTTCTCAACTTGGCGGATTTCCTTGGGCATGGCTTTGACCATGATCAGGCCTGACTGCGAGTTGATCACCACCTTGCGTCCGCCCTCTTCACCGATCATGCTGTTCAGCGAGTTAGCCATCTCGCCCCAGAAATCATTGTTGGTACCCATGCTGACATCAGAGGCATATACCTGCAGGTTAGCAGCGCCACCACCTGATGCTGCCGGTGTGCCTACTGCTGTACCGCCGGAAGCTGCCGCAGCCTGACCTCCCCCACCGCTTGAATTGCTCACGGTGCCTGAAGTCACTTTCGTGGCTGAAGTCCCCTTACGTGCACCACTGATGTAGTTCACCTGGAACACCCGTGTCTGGATATTTTGTGGCTCGACAAAAATCTGTTTGCCACTCATTTTGTACTCAAAGCCGTACAAATCACGCAAGGCGTTCAGCGCTTCAAATAGCGTGACATCTTTCAGGTTGATCGAGATATCCCCCTTGAGGTCGGGGCTAAGTGCAATGCTATAAGGGCTGCCTGACACGATGCCCATCAATACCTGGCTGGCCGGCGCTTTGTTCACAACCAGATCGAACCTTGGCTCCACGCGCTTAGCCAGTGACTTTGGCGGTTCAATTCTGAGAGGCTCGAACAACTCATCGGTCACTTCTTTAGGTGGCGGTGCGACTTGCCCTTTTGCCATGGCCGCAGATTTGCTCAGCTCGCTCTGAATTTTAGGGTTGATTGATGCATTGCTTGGCGCAAACGGGTTACTGTTGCACCCCGCCAACCCGGCACCAATGATCATCACACCCAACGTATTCACAAAAGTTTTCATAGCAGTCTCTCAATTGTTTTTAACCTGCTGTTGAGCATCTCAACACGCAGGTACTTATTACTTATTTCTTCACTTTTTTGCTGTTTTTGGCTGTTTTAGCTTTTATTTTTGCCTGCGGCTTGGTTTCAACGATGTAGCTGGTTAAACCCAATCCAATGACTTTTTTCTCGCCAGCTTTACTGACAAATACTGCCTGCTGGTTTTTTACCGATATCAGTTTGAATCCACTGTAACTCTCGCCTACTTGCACCATCTGGCCATTCACCACCGCAAATCCACTCTTGCCGTTGTGTTGCAAAGCGGTCAGCTCCCATGGCTTTTCTGCCTGTGTTTCTGCATTCGGCAAATACTCCATGACAGAGGGCGGTGGCTTGGTAGGATCCACCATTTCCGCAAAGACTACGCCTTGCATGAGCATGAACATCCCTATTGTTTTTACCAAAATACGCATGCTAAATCCCCAACCATGCATTCTCGCCACTCAGTGTATATACCTGAACGGTCAATTCACTTTCCGGATAGTCGGCTTTCAGCTCTGCATTTTCCCAAGCCACTCGCTGGCCAATGGCTTTTAGCGACTGCGCATAAGCCAGCAGGGAAAAGTATTTGCCTTTCAGCCTGACTTTCACCGCATGCTGGTATACGTGCGGTACGTTTTGCCAGACATCTTCAGCCGATGCATCTTGCGGATTATTGCCGCCAGGTGCTTTTTGTTCCTGTATCAGTTTTCTTTGCTTTTCAATAAAATCGGCCACTGGTAGCGACTGCATTTCAATTACCTGTACATCCGTATGTTTTTGCAGAAGTTTTTTAAGCAATAACACCATTTCTTGTGGCGGCACCATATAGGCAGAAATCTTGACCAGGTCTGATGACTGGCTGGCGATTTTCGCACTCACGGCATCAATGTCGCGCTGAAAAGCATTGCTTTCAGGTTTGGGCGCTGCCTGGCTGGCAATGGTGGTCATTTGCTCGGTCAAGGTCGCCGTATCATTCTGGATCTTGAGTATCTCTTGTTGTGTACTGGCTAACTGGACGCGTTTTGGCTCCAGCAAAAAGGTATCCAGTAAGCCAACCACGGCAAACAGGCCTGCGCCAAAAATCATCCAGCGCTCGCGCTTGGAGAGCGCCAGCCATTTAGTATTCAGTGTGTGTAACTGTTCAAATCGCATCAGAGTTGCACTTTCCTATGGCTGCTTCGCTTGAGGCTGCGGCGCGGTTTGACTAACAAAATCATCCCAGCTAATCGCACTCACGGATTTAGTTTTATCGCGCACATCCTGGCCTTTGACATCGAAAGCATATACCTTCAGTTTTGTTGTTTCGTCAGTCACAGGTGCACTAGTGGCTGACGCTGAAGCTGTACTGGAAGATGGCATAGCAGCATTGGCTGCCACTGCTGGCGCAGACGCACCTTTGCCTGTCGCTTCTGGACTCGCCGTTGGCGCGACAACCGCCGCTTGCGCCGGAGCTGTAGTAGCAGATGCCTGTGGCGCCAGCTGCTTCTGTAATTCAACCTGCTTGAACTGCAAGCCGGAAAACTGTGTGCCTTCAAACACAGGTTGTGCAGATAGCAAGTCCAGGTATAGCGGAATATCTTCGGTTTGCAAGGCTTGGCCAGACAAAGATACATGCTGTGCAGCAGGCTCAATCTTAAAACCAGTCAACCACACGCCAGATAGCGATTTGGAGGCAAACCCACGCATATAATCGATCAGGTGATAAGCATTCTCGGAAATAGATTGCTGGAATATCGCCAGCATCTGCGATTGCATTTCAAACCTGGTATTCAGTTTTTTTAACTCGGCTTCCAGCTTGCTGTTGTCAACGGGTATAGCCTTTTTTGCGAACTCATCCACTTTTTTCTGCATAGTGTCGTACTGGGAAACCGTCTGGTTACGCTGTGCCAGCAACTGTGCATTTTCAGATTCGATACCGGTGTATAAATACACCATCGCGATTGCGGCCAATACATAGATTCCCGCCACGAAAGATAACGTAAACCAGTCTTTAGATTTGACCAGTCCGCTTTCAAACAGATTGATTTGCTGGCTCACGCTGCAGTCTCCTGACGCAAGGCCGCGCCCAGGGCTGGCAGCAGCATGGCCTGTTTCTCTAGGCTGGCAAAATCCTGGTTAGGTGGCAAATCTACAATATCTTCCAGGTTGAATACATTGACCGGCACATACAGGCTGGTACTCAACCCGCTCACCAGGTAATCACGATTCGCTACTGGTGATACTACCAATCGGTTAAGACTCAAATACGGGAATTGGCGATCAAAGCTATCGAGTGACCGTTGTAACTCGAGTACCAGTTTGTCGAAGTTAGTCTGGTACAACTCGCCCCTGTCATTGAGGAAATCCCTATCCAGTTCAATCAGGCGGGCATGGTACAACTCACCTCTGGCAGTGAATGTCAGCAAACAACCTTTGGGGAGTATGGTCAGCATGACCAGGGCACGATCTTCGGTTTCAAGCAATTGCGCGATATTACGCTGCACCAGCGCATGCACATCAATCGTTTTCAGGTTGAACCCGGCTTCTACCATCTGGTTACCAATCAGGGAGACGGTAGATTTTTTAGCACAAATGGCCAGCATCGCTGGTTGGCGATTCGCATATGAAGGATCTACGGGGATGTTAATACCATCTACGACGGCTTGCTCAACCGAATAATCCAGCAGATCTTTTACTTTCCAGCGTAATGCCTGCTTGACCTCGGATTCTGGCATGGTCGGCTTTTCGATCTGCAAAACATTATATTGGTCAACATTGAGCATGACGTTACAGGGCATGGCCTTTAGGTCATTTTTGGTCACAAAATGCCGTAATGTGGAAGCTGCCTGCAGGGGTATCTGCTGAATCGCAGCCAATGAGACAGTTGGTTTAGCGCCATCCAGCCCGGGCGCTAACGCCACGGTGCTAACATGCATATCAGTGAAGCTCACCCCCACTTGTTGCTTGTTCTTTTGTCGTTTAAACCAACTCATATACACCCATTAGTTTGAATAATGAAATTTATTATTTAAAATCAATGCACAACAAATCAATTTTAAAGTGGATCATAAAGCATTGTCATATGATTGACTACATAAGCAACTGCGGCTTTACATATCGGGTAACTTAAACCTGCAGACTGTGGTATTTCGTTACAAAAACTGTCAGTCGCCAGGCTTTTTATAACAGGTAGCAACTTTAGTGCCTGTTTGGCCACTTCAATCCGTTGATTAAAATAATAAAACCACCTGTTCCGGTGGTTTTATTATCATGGGCCGAAGTTTTCTCGCATGTAGATGATGGGAGCTTTGTAGATGCCGAATGAGGCGCGGCCTACCGGATCCGGCCCACCAAACCAAGGGATAACTCCACCGATCGCATTAGCTTCCGCGGGTCCAGTACACGTCCTCTCTCCAGGAGCCACGGCTCCCAAATTCACTTCAAGATCGACACTGCCAGTGTTGGGCTTTCCATCGCCCCCAACACCAGGAGCTGAGAGCCTCAAATTAGATACTCCATGAGTCATTGCGCCACCGCTTAACTGGGTTTCACAAGCATTTAAATTGCCTCTGTAGTTTCTCATGACAACGGTAGAGGGCTGAACCACTGTACAACTGTCGCCCGTGCTTCGACGATAGGAATTAATACTGGAACCATCCCAGTACTGCGCCTCAATTCTCAAAGGCAACGGCAATAATTCAGAACCATGCACTGGAGGGATTGCCAACCTGCCATACCGGAATTGCGTGCTACCATCCAACGCAATGTTGACAGGTTTAGTGGCAGTTCCATCTGAATCGCTGATTTCCGCACTAAACGTCACATTTTGCGGGATTGTCTGATTTACAGGACGGTCAATCTTGAACTTGGCATCTACGAAAACTTGGCCATTTGTCCAACCCGTCGGCAAAGCAGGATTAAATGCACTTCTTAACGTATCGCCAGATCCAAGATTTGGCGTGGTCGTGAACTTGTAGTTAGTCCACGTTGAAGGAACAAATTTGGCGTAGGTACTTGTCGATGGTACACCGGTGTAATACTGGGTAGTACCGTTTGCGCCATTCTCAGCGAAAATAGTGAAGGGAATCGACACCCCACCAGTATTAGCAACATCCTGTCCATAATAGGTGAATAAATTACTACACGCTTTGACAACAGTACCTGGGGCGATTCGGAAATGATCAGGGATAAAACGACCTAGGAAATTAGTGGCACTTGTATTGCCAAACCTGCAACCGTTTTTTATGCCATTGTTATTAAAAGAATTAGGATTAAAACTAGCATCAGGGTTGGTAACTGCTTCATTGTTACAATCTCCTTTGGCAGTATCTACAGCAGCGAAAGTCTCATCATAAACACCATACTGATCAAATCTAAAAAAACCGACTTCACTATATAAAAAATCATTTCCACTGCTTATTCCATTCACGGCCTGAGGAAAACTAGTCTTTTCAGGAGGTATATAGGGAGGTAAAGCGTTCGGATTGGGGATGCCGTAACCAAACTTACCCAAAGAAACATTTCCGGTATGCGAAAACACTCTACTAGCAAGTATCTGCGGAGTCCCTGTGTAGTTGATCTCTCCAGTCGACGCAGTCAAGTTGAAATTATCCATCCATGCCTTACGCGGCAACATGACAGTTGGACTTGCGGTGGCTTGGATTAAATTAGCGGAAGTGCTTGATATAGCAAATGACTGAGGCCGAAGTGCAAAATTATCCGAAGAACATCCTGATTTATTAAGCGTAAGATCCCGCACTTTGCATCTCAAATTCGGGTATACCCCTTTGGGGTAACTACCATTCGTCATATTGGATGCTGACGCAGTAAAAGTGATTTTTTTACGCCCGGCATCGGTACTGGCAAACGGTAAAGTCTGGGTAGCGACGACCGTTGACCCACAACTATTGTTATCATCAACCACCAGATCGACAATTAATCCTGAAGCGGAATTGTAGCCGGTCGATTGAGCGCCACTTGCCAGTACGGCAACAATATCCATATCAAAATTCATGTTCCACACCTTGGTATGCAGTGGGTTACGGGCAGAGGGTGTAGTTTTTAAATTATTGTAGGTGGCCTGACTGTTCTCCATGCATTCAAAAGAATCTACGCAAGGTGTGTTAGTGAAAGTGAAACTGCAACTCTGCGAGTTAGTCGCTGTATTCCAGCACTTGACACCGCTCAATGGCGCTTTAGTCAAGTTACTGGCTCCTAAAGTGTAAGTAGCTGCAGCGCTTCCTGTGATTGATATCGTGTCAATAGGTCCATCACTACCAATAGTGAATGTCGAATCTGGCGTAGCAGTCACGGTCGGGGTGGATGGCGAAATGGTAAGATTTCCCGTCAGAGCCCCTGTAGTAACAAGCTGGTTGTCAGGGCAAGGCACCGTAGATGAAAGACATGCCAGCACCTTGATATCAACCGGGCATAACGTCCCGGTGCCTGAGTGGCGAACTTCCAGATGGTCGTAATTTGGTACGAAGGTTGACCCCACAACGAAGTCATAACTGAAAGTGTATGTACCAGGCAAGATAAAATCATATTCAATCGCTATCCCGGTATCGATCTTTGTTGTCGAAATCGTGTCGCTTAATGAATTGGTTTTTGCAATAGCACAAGCATTCCCGCTTGTACTGGTCCAAAACGAGTCCCATGCGCCCACACAATAATGATCAAAACTTCTGTTACGCTCTCGAAATGATTCGACTACATCCAGATTCGCGGGCAAACTACTGCTCGATGGACATGGTGCATTTGTACCCCCTGACAATGGGTAAGTACCCACAATCTGCCTGCCGTTAGTATCTGTATAGCGTACGCCACAGCCCCTATCATCTCCACCAAGATAGGTATCTACTGCATGATAATAGCGCACAGGATTCGAGCTGCTGATGGGGTAGCCTATAGGAATGACCAAAGTCACTTCTGCAGTGATGTAATCAAGCGGATAAGTGTACTTCCAGTTGACGGTCACACTGGGACCGGCAATGAGCGTACTGAATCGGGGAGCACTAAATTGTAAAGTTGTACCTTGTGTCACCCCTTGTGAAATCGCTGTTGGAGCAGGTGTAGAAACTGTACGATTAATGTAGGCTGTGGGCGTCAACGTACTTGGAAAACCGAAATGATCAGGTCCGATCAATCCATTGTTTGCTCTTAGATAAATACCATTATCCAGCTGGGTATTGCTCGGAATGGCATTAGGGTTATACAACTGGCCGGTGTTGTTGAGTCTACGTACCTGTATTTGGGTGGTGTCTTCGATGTATGTATGCAAACCATCACCCGCACTAAGTCCGCCACTTGGGTTTAACCTTACTGTGGCGGCGTAAAGATGACTTGGGCATATCAGCCCAATCGCGATATAAAGAAATATTTTTTTGATGAATCCGCCCACTACGTATTCCTTTAATTACATTCTTCACCATTTGTAGCATCTATACACCGGCTCAGCGTCATCGTTATCCTTCGTTCTATGTAATCTTTCGCCCCAACCAAGCCAATTGATGCTGTTGATTGAATCGTATAAATACGGATGTCCTGAGTTTCAGCTTTGTCTTGCTCGACTGAATGGTTGCAGGTCAGCGCAACATTAAAACCGTTCACTGTAAAAGGGGCGGGTATTGCTGGACATGCTTGCATGTTCGCTGGCGTCAACACCTGATAAGCCGCCCACTCAACTCCCGCTCGTGCCGCCAAGTAGGCTTGCGCTCCCTGCACATCCTGGATAGTCCCCAGGTTGGCAAGCATTGCCAAACGCATGGCATAGCCTACCAATGCCGCAAGTATGACCAGTAGAAAGATTGCCATAGGCAACATAAATCCTTTTGCCCGATAAGAGATGGATTTCATGGCGAGTTCACCACATTGATCAGGTTGACCAACCTTGCCACCCCGCCATTTCTTGAAAGCTCCAGCTGAGCAGTCATCACACCTGTATGTTGCATCACGCCTTCGCTATAGGTGAAACTGCATCCGGTGACATCCCCCACTACCACACTGGCATTCGCTCCGTTGAAATTGGCAGGATGCGCTGAAGGAAGCGCAATATTGCTCACCATCAACAGACGTCGATTAGGAAGGTCACAGACATACGCTACAGCTCGATTGACGACATAAAAACGGCCAGCCGGTGATGATAACGGGAAGGCGTTACCCGCAAACTGCATCTGTTTAAGACTGACATCGGGAGCTGCGTTGATAACACGGAGCGTATCCCCATTGTAAACATCAGCACCTTGTATACCGAGGTTATAAATGACTAACTGATCGTTAATAGCCATAGGAGGCAGATCTCCAAGCACTCTCATGCTATTAGCACCAAAATCATCCTGTTTGTAGCGACCGCCAGATTTGATGGGTACAAACTGTACAAAATCACCGGCGGGCGAGACCCAAACACTATTGGGTAAAGCATTCCTGATATCGCGCGACATACGCCTCAATGAAATATCGGCGCGGTCTGCCAGCTCGTAATAGGCTTCAGAGTTAACATAAGCAATGACCGAATGTCGAATAAACGTGGATGAGATACCGCCGATAATCGCGGTAACAGTAATGACCACCACCAGCTCCACCAAGGTAAAGCCGCGCATCAAAAAACCGGTTTTTTTAAACTTTCGGCGCATAGCGAACCTTGAAACCAGTGAGCCTGATTGTGGTATTGGAAGGGCCGTTCACAGTGACAACTATTCTCAATACTGCATCTGCCGGCATCCCGGCAAAAGGTGCCGCACCTCCAGCTTGTGTGATAGTCACGGCAGCCGCGTAAGACGTTAAACCAGGAATAGAAGCATTACTGCCTATACGGCAAATACTTGCACACCCTCCGCCTGGCATGGTGAAACCGCCATAATCGGCTACATTATCAAAAGGGTTAGTTGCACCGTACCTGCTCTCACCAGCGGGGCTGGGGCCATTCAGATTATTTTGAGCAGTAGCACAGCCCCCATAACCCACAGCGGTAGCCGCATTAGGGTCGTCTGGGTCGCAAAACGTAAAAGGCATTTGCTGGATTTCCTGCATCAGCGATTCAGCGATAGCAATGGCCTGTTTACGCGCTAGTGGATCGGCAGAATGACCACTCATCCAAGACAATGCGCCCACAACACCAGCAATGGCGGTGGTGACAATCACAATAAATACCACAAGCTCCACCAGAGAGAATCCGCGATTGGACTTTCGAGGTGGACTGTTTATTATTATTTTTTGACTGATTTGGATCATTGGAATGGAACAACCTATCCATGGTTAGCGTATGTAACCGGTGTCAGCTTCGATATTTACTGTGAATGTTTGCGCATTATTTTTTTGATTGGTCACAACATAGTTTGCTGCCCCATTAGGAACAGCTTGCCCTAATCCGTCAAACCCCAAACTATTGTTTGATGGATTTATCCTGACATTTCTCGAAAGCGTCATCACATAAGGCCCATCTGTTTCAGGATCAATAACGGCTTGCGCCACCGGACAGTTAGGGTCACTCACAAAACACAACTTGATGCTATTAGGTTGCGCTACGGTATCAGTGATTACAAACACTTGTCGTCGTTGCGCTATTGCGGTTTTTTGTGCATACCGTAATGTAGATGAAATCAAACCCGCGTCACCGCGGGTTTCGAAAATATCGCCATTAGCAAACCTTGGGGTTGCTACAGCTACCATGATACCCATCAATGCTATGACAATGACTAACTCTACTAATGTAAAGCCTTTCTTGTAATGCATACCCTGAGCAAAAGTTAATTAATAAAAAATTAGCCACCGCAATTAGCAGCAGATAAGTTAGAAGTTACTACACCAGTACCTTCATTATAAACAATTGTACAAGCAGCAAATGTACCTACTTGAAAAGTCATCTGCCCAGCAGCTGGAGTAGCTGGTGTAGCCGTAAATTGAGGATCTAAGGATTGCAATGCCGCAACAATTCCTGCATTAGTAGCGGCCGGGTATCCAGAAGCTGCAACAACCACCGGTTGATTGTCCATAGTGACTGATAAAGCACCAGCATTGCTACCAGTAGCCACCCAAGAAGCACGCGCTAAATTTGCAGCAGACCGTACAGACGCTGCCAAGCCATTACCAGCCGCGACGCGTGCATTTGATTGAACATTCACAAACCTAGGCAAAGCCGTAGCTGCCAGAATACCTAGAACTGCAATAACTACTACCAATTCAACTAATGTAAAGCCAGCCTGTTTTTTCATTACCAAGACTCCTAATCAAAATTCCCTGCCTTTATTATCACAGTGACAGGTTCAAACTGCGTTAATTTTATGTCAGCAAAAACTGTGCCAGACAATTTTGGTCCATCCTTACAACCAGTTGCAAAGATCAAATCCATAACTATTGCTAAATTTATAATTAATAATAGCCTTTAATAAACTAATCACTTTTACTAATTAGAATCAAAAAAATTGGTCACTCTTATGAATTACCCACTCTTTAACATCACAGAGCTCATATCCCATATTGGCAAGAAAACGCCCAATGCCAAAACTAAAACCAGAGCACCTAAAAACATAATCATAATAGGCTCAATTTGCGCTCCCAATGTTTTAACGTCATATTCCACGTCGGCTTGATACATATCGGCGATTTCCTGCATTAAATCATCTAACGAACCAGACTCTTCACCAACCGCAATCATTTGCAACACCAAAGGGTTAAACACGCCGGTTTGCGTTGCTGTCCTTAGAATAGTCTCGCCGCGCTCAATGCCTGAAGACATGCTGAGAATTTTGACAGAAATATAATCATTTTCTACAGTTTGAGAGACGAGGCGCAAAGCGGAAAGAATGGGTAATCCACTGCGTGTGGATAACGCAAAACTTCGCGCAAACCTGGCCATGGTGCCTTTAAAAATAATCTTCCCGGCGATGGGAATACGCATTTTGACTCTATCCCAATTCGAGCGGCCTGCGGCTGTACTGATATAGGATTTAAATGTGTAGGCAACACCAATAATCATACCGATTAGCACAAACCAGTAATTGCGCATAAAGCCGGAGAATGCGATCAGGATTTTAGTAATGAATGGGAGATCCGCATGCATGGTGGCAAATACTTTTTCAAACTGCGGGATCACCATGATATTGATGACCACAATGGCAATCGCCATGGCAGTCATTACGAACATGGGGTAACGCAGAGCCGACTTGATTTGCCCGCGCATAAAACGCTCGAATTCAATATGCTCGGCTAACCTGGCAAAAATATTATCGAGATTACCGGTGGTTTCACCCACACGAATCATGCTGATATAAAAGTTATCAAACACTTTAGGGTGTTCTGTCATCGCCATTGATAACTCACGACCAGCATCCAGACTTGTTCGTAACTGGCCGACGACTTTAGCCAGTTTAGCGTTGCCTACCGAGCTCTGGATTCCGTTGAGCGCGCGCATGATAGGAATGCCCGCTTTCAGCAAAGTAAACATCTGGCGGCTGAATAACATGACATCGAGGCTGGTGACTTTTTCTTCAAACAAATTGAAGGCTACCGCGACTGCTGCTTTTTGCTTGATTTCAATAGGTGTGATTTTTGAAAGGAGAAGCGCGCTACCTACCGCATCTAGGTCGGCTGCTTCCTGCACCCCGGAAACCATCAATCCATCTTCGCTACGACCCTTATATTCAAATATCGGCACAGGCTTTATCCTTCAAACTGGTTATCTACACGCATGATTTCATCTAGTGTAGTTTTACCCTGCAGAGCAAGCTGTAAAGATTGATCTTTTAAGGTTTTACCTTTAAGTTTTTCACGGGCTTTCTGGATAAAAATGTTGGTATCCGGCATGTTTGCAGCCATTGCCAAATCATTCGTCATTTCCAGAAGCTCATACAAGCCGATACGTCCAAGGTAACCAGTGCGGTTACAGTGTTGGCAACCTTTGCCATGCTTGAACACCGACGGAATTTCTTCCTGTGGTAAAACCTGACGTAACCAGACGGCCTCATTTTCGGTCGGTGTGTGGTCTACGGCACAGTGCGGACAAATTAATCGCACTAGACGTTGAGCCATCACACCCAACAGTGACATTGCCACCATGAAGCGCGGCACACCCATGTCGATTAAACGCACGGGTGCAGTGGAGGCATCATTGGTATGCAATGTGGATAACACCAGGTGACCCGTCATGGAGGCGCGCAAGCCGGTTTGGGCGGTTTCTTCATCACGCATCTCACCCACCAGCACGATATCCGGGTCTTGCCGCAAAATGGCACGTAACAGTTTGGGGAAGTCGAGCTCGATCTTTTCACTGACTTGGGTCTGAATAATACCGGGTAAACGATATTCGACCGGATCTTCGACTGTAATCACCTTGGTTTCAGGCGTATTGAGTTCACTCAGTGCCGAATAGAGGGTGGTTGTTTTACCACTACCAGTTGGCCCTGTAACCAGCACCATGCCACTTGGCCGGTTGATCATTTTCCGGAAGCGCGCCAGCAATTCTGGTGGCATGCCCAACTTATCCAGCTGAAAGTGCGAAGTATTCTGGATCAGCAACCGCATCACTACCGTTTCGCCGTACTGCGTAGGCATGGTAGAAATACGCATATCCACCGCCCGGCCTTTGACGGTAAAGCCAAAACGGCCATCTTGCGGCAGGCGT
>NZ_DATHWZ010000108.1:0-3527 GCF_035460085.1 Methylophilus sp. | reverse complement strand
CGCATTCAGGGTGAGCTCATCCGCAGCACCGCCTTGCAGGTAGGCCCAGGTTGGCCCTGACATATGCTCGCGTGCATGCCGTTCATAGTCCGCAGCACAAACAATATCCTGGGGGATGGCAGTTAACGCTGGCGTCACCATCAGCGGCTCCATTGCCTTAACAGGTTATGGTAGTGGCCGGTCAGTGCAACAATCTCTTCCGAGTTGCCAACCTGGCTGCGCAGTTTGATCAATGTCATGTCCAGGTTGAACAACATGCTGCGTTGCCAAGCGTCGGGCACCAGGCTTTGTACCCATGAAAAAGCCGCAATACGCTCACCGGCAGTGACGGGTTCTACCCGGTGCAGGCTGGAAGAAGGGTAGATAATGGCATCACCGGCTGGCAGTTTCACTTCGTGGGCACCATAAGTATCCTCTATGATCAGGTCACCACCTTCATAGCTCTCAGGATCAGACAAAAAGACAGTCACTGAAATGTCGGTGCGCAAGCGTTTCCCGCTATCCCTGTCGGTCTGTATGGCGTTGTCGATATGGTCACCATAATTGCCACCACCGGTATAGCGGTTGAACATGAATGGCAGAATGAACTGCGGCAATGCGGCTGAAAGAAAAAGAGGGTGGCGTTCCAATGCTGCAGCGATGGTTTTGGCGAGCGATGGATATTCTTCCGCTTCGGTAGAAAATTGCAGATTATGTTTTGCTTCAGCAGCCAATGGTCCGGCACTCGCAGCACCATCAACCCACGGTCCACTCTGTAAAGCGTTGCGCAAAGTTTCAACTTGAGAAGGATTAAATATCTCGGGAATATGCAACAGCATGATCACTCTCGCCTACAAATAAAAAAGCCCGCCAGAAACATCTGACGGGCGTTCAGTTTAATGCATTTAGAACTTAATTTCTGCAGTTGCCATCGCAGAGCGTGCCAAACCTAACTGCACGCGTGCGCCACTGTTGTTCATCGTGTTGATATATTCTTTATCGAACAAGTTATATACATTCAGACGCAAATTCAAATTTTGATTTACGGCATAAGCCACCATGGCGTCGAATACAGTATAAGAAGGTATCTCAGGCATGTTGTTAACGTTAGCTGCTGTGTTCGTCGTCACTAAACGCTTTTGTTCACCCATATAACGCGCACCGCCACCAATCGTTAAACTATCAAAGGAATATTGCGTCCACACAGTCGCACTGTAATCCGGTACCCAACGTACAGCATTTGTATTCACGCCAGCGGCGGTTTGCTGGTCAAGTGCCTTTGCGTTAAGCTTGGTGAATCCGGCACTGATCTGCCAGTTTTCGGTTATTTGACCGACAGTACCCAATTCATAACCACTGACGCGTGTTTTACCCATTTGTGCCGGGTTACCCAGGTCGTCAAAAGAAGTTTGTTTGTCATTCTCGGTTCTGAAAACAGCAGCTGTTACATTCAATTGGTTATTTAGCACATTCCATTTCGTACCCAACTCGTAATTATCGGTTTTTTGCGGGTCTAACGCACCGTTGTTCTGGTTGTTAGCTGTACCTGAGAGTGCAAAGTTAGCACTTGCTGGTGGTGTATATGAACTGCCGTAAGCGAGATACACACTTCCGTTAGAGGCTGGTTTATACAATACGCCGGCTTTGTAGCTGGCGAGGTTGTCGGAATCGCTCAAATTAAAGGGAGTTAAAGTCGTCACAGCAGGTACAGGATTGCCGCCTGGTAGTATTGATGCACCAATGGCTCTGGTGTCATAACGTTCAAAACGGACTCCGCCATTTACCTGCCATTGATCATTCAAGTCTACGGTATCAAATGCATACACAGCCATGGTCGAAGTGCGGCCATCCGTATTTGCACCATTTGCATATGGTTTGCCCAGTGCATCATTTTCATTCGGGTTGTATAGATTGGCCGGCGGATTGGGAGTGGCAGTGAAAGGGACACCACTAGTGGTAGTCGCTGCAGTACCAAAACCTTTGTTCTTCTGTCTTTCGTAAATGAATTCAACACCACCGGTAAAGGAGTTCTTGAAACCGGCAATGTCGAAAATGCTATTCAGGCTGGTTTGATTGATCAATATTTCGTCATCACGGTTAATGCGTTGGCGAGATCTGGCTAATGTCCATGTGTTTGGGTTTGCAGGCGTTACGGCAGTAATCCCATTCACACCTGTAAGGATACGGTCAATGGATGATTGGCCATAACGTGTAATATTGCGGAGAGTCGTTTTTTCAGATAAGTCATACTCGAGTTTTGCAGTGAGCATGTCTGAGTCAATACGCTCATAATCGTTTTTGCTGCCATAAAAATTTTCACGGTCAGTTTTAGCACCATTGCGGATAGCGGCATTTGTGTTAAAGAAGCCGCTTCTGCCGATAGAGGATATCCCACCATCTGGCGTATTGTCCTGACGAATGTGTTGGGTATAAAAATAGCCGCGTGCATCAGTACCCAGACCAAAGGCAATAGAAGGCGCAATCGAGAAGTTCTGGTTATCAACTTCATCACGTTTAGGCACATTTCCTTCCGTGATCAGGCCGTTGATGCGAACAGCCGTCGTTGCATCCAGTGCCTGGTTAACGTCAATGGTGACACGTTTTCTTTGCGCTGCGCCGTAGCCTACTGTTGCGTAATTAGCATTGGTCAAGGTTGGTAATTTGGTGATCAGGTTGATGTATCCGGAAGCAGCGCCACGGCCAATATCCGCGCCAGCTGGCCCTTTGATCACTTCTACCTGCTCTGTATTGAATATGTCGCGTGTGACTGCACCCAAGTCACGAATGCCATCTACGAATAATTGGTTGGACGCATTGAAACCACGCATGGAAAATGTATCGCCAGCCGATGTATTGCCGTTCTCGCCTTGTTGAACAGTAATCCCTGGCGTATTACGCAGGGCATCAACTAAGGTAAACACACCCTGTTCCGTCAGCAATTCTTTTTTGATGATTTGCACAGTTTGTGGCGTATCAATCAAAGGCTTGGTGAATTTGGTATTGGCTGAAGTATCAGCCTTGAACGGCGCGACTTCTTTTTTTGATTTAACAGCTACTTCAGGTAACTGTGCTGCTTCTTCTGCCGCAAAGGCAGTCATTGAAAAAGTAGCAGCTACTAAAGCTGCGATGCGCGCTGGATGATGCTTGCGGCTACGAATATGACGCATGGTTCTTTCCTCAAATAATGTTTTGCTGGCTGCAGGGGAAACCTTAGGCTGGCACGATGGGGCTTTAATACAATATTTACTTTTTTGAAATGCGCACAGATACAAATCCTTACAAAACGCCGTTGCATACAGCTATACAAGTAATTGTTTTTAAGGGATGATTCGCGCTTTATTGAGAGCGTTGACCTGATGAGGTCAATAAAGTAATTCTGTTGATTTTTTCAGAGAATTCACTGCTCGTTTCACCTGATATTGATTGGCTCCCACTGACTATGATCAATCTAGGATCAAGCCTGGCTATTCAAATATATCAAAGTGTATAAATATGTATCAAAGAGATAATGATAACGTTTCTCATTTATTATTGCAATGCTTATATAG
>NZ_DATHWZ010000107.1:0-3888 GCF_035460085.1 Methylophilus sp. | reverse complement strand
AAAACCCCAAATATGGTCGTAAATACGTCAACACAATAGGCAATCCAATCGCACTGATCACCCCATTCAATCCCATCGCCATGCTGGCATAAATCCCTGCTTCTTCATTCACGCTAAATGCCCGCGTAATGCCCAGCCCGTGTGCTCCCACACCGATAGCGGTGCCACGTATCCACCATTGATGTACTTTGATGCCGTTGAGGATATAAGGCGCCAGGATCGCGCCCAGCATACCGGTGATCACGGTAAACACAGCGGTGAGGGTGGGCGACACGCTCAGGCGTTCTGCAATACCCATCGCAATCGGCGCGGTCACTGATTTGGCATACATGCTGCCGATAATATTATCTGAAGCCCCCATCAGTTTGGTGATTGCCACCGCACTCACAATCGAGACGGTGCTGCCTGCCGTCAGCGCGACCCAGATATGGAAGATTTTGCCTTGCATCCGTTTGAACCCATAATAAATAGGCACTGCTAAAGCCACCGTCGCTGTGCCTAGCAGAAAGTGCACAAACTGCGCGCCTTCAAAGTACTTCTCATAAGGCATATCCAGCGCATCAATGATCAGGCAGGTCAGGATCACGGCAATCGCCACCGGATTGACTAAGGGATGGCGTTTGGCACGCACATATAACAGGTAGCCTAACTGGTAAGTCGCCAGCGTAATGATGAGCGCGAATAAAGGGTCGCCGGAAAGGTAAACCCAGATTTCGGCAATCGGGATGCGCTTAGTCATGATGCTGCTCCCTATGTATTGCATTGACTTTATGTATGGCATTGATCTTGTTGCGTTTCAGTGAAAAATACCAGAATACTTTCAAAACAATGGCCGTTACCGCAATGGTCAGGATCACGCTGACGAGCAAGGCTGTGCTGACTGCCAGAGCATGCGTCTGTAATTCGGGCAGGAATAATAAAACGCCTACCGAAGCTGGCACAAACAGCAATCCCAGATGCTGGCGGAAAGCGTCTGCCACAGTGGCCAGATCCGTATCTACCTGCCCCCTGAAACATAAAAATGCCAGTAGTAATAGCAGGCCGAGCACAGGCCCCGGAATACTGGGCAGGAAGAATTTACTGAGCAATTCGCCCAGGCCCTGCCACAAAAAGAGTTGAACCAAACCTGATATCATGCAATCCCCTTACATAGTTGGCGTTAAATGCAGCCGATGATGCCATCCTGAATTTACACCAATAGAATGCCGCGATGTTAATGTCATTTTCCCGATTCGACCATATTTTTTTGAGCCGTGTTTTTTTCATCCTGTGCTTGCTCGTGACAGCATCTGGCGCATTCGCCGAGACTGAAGAAGATGGCCGTTACTGGTTAAGCCTGTATACCCAGGGCAAGTTACCAGTAGAGAATTTTTACTGGAGCATGGATACGCATCCGCGCTGGCGTGAAGAAGGGCGGGACTTTGACCAGCTGATTTTGCGCCCGGCCGTGTTTTACAAGTTCAACCCCAAGTCCAGCGTCTGGCTGGGTTATGACACCGTCATCAATCATCCTGACGGCCAATCCAGTTTCCGTGAAAATCGTCTGTGGGAACAGTTCCAGTACCAGTTTGATGAAGTCGCGGACATCACTTTCACCAGTCGTACGCGTTTTGAACAGCGCCGTCGTGAAGATTTCCAGGATGTCGGCCATCGCATGCGGCAGATGGTCAGGGCTACCACACCCAGCACGCTGCACCCGAAACTACAGTGGCTGGTGTATGACGAATTATTCATCAACTTTAACCAGACCGAGTGGGGCGTGCGCCGGGGCATAGACCAGAACCGCCTGTTCCTGGGCGTCAACTGGAAATTTAGTGACTTTTCCAATGTCGATGTCGGCTACCTGAACCAGTTCATCAATACGCGAACAACAGACCGTGAAAACCATGTGCTGATGACGACTTTTCGCTTCAATTTCTAGCACGGAGCTTAAAACCCGCTGTGTTAAAATGTCGCTTTTATTTTCAAGTTGATACGCATGACGCAACTGCCGGTCTCCGCTACTGAACAATGGCTACGTGAAGCCCTGTCAAAACGCATCCTGATCCTGGATGGGGCGATGGGCACCATGATCCAGCAGTACAAGTTGACCGAGGCCGATTACCGCGGTGAGCGGTTCAAGGACTTTCAAGGCCCTGCCGGTGAGCGCGAACTGTTTGTCAAAGGCAATAATGAGTTGTTAACGCTCACCCAACCGCAAGTCATACAGGAAATCCACGAGAAGTACCTGGCCGCCGGTGCTGACATTATTGAAACCAATACATTTGGTGCCACCAGTGTCGCCCAGGATGATTACCACATGGCGCAGCTGGTGTATGAAATGAACGTCGAGGCGGCCAAGCTGGCCAAAGCGGCATGCGATAAATACAGCACACCCGATAAACGCCGTTTTGTCGCCGGTGCCCTGGGGCCCACACCGAAAACCGCTTCCATCTCGCCGGACGTGAACGACCCGGCAGCACGTAACGTCAGCTTTGACCAGCTGGTGGTTTCATACATGGAGCAAATCCGCGGCCTGGTCGATGGTGGCGCCGATATCCTGATGGTGGAAACCATATTCGATACGCTCAACTGTAAAGCCGCATTGTTTGCAATTGAAACCTTCTTTGAGGAGCAGGGCAGAACCTGGCCGATCATGATTTCCGGCACAGTCACCGATGCTTCCGGCCGTATCCTGTCCGGTCAGACCGTGACCGCTTTCTGGCATTCTGTGCGCCACGTCAAACCGCTGACTGTCGGCCTGAACTGCGCCTTAGGCGCGACATTGATGCGTCCATATGCTGAAGAGCTCAGCAAAGTGGCGGATACTTTTGTCTGTATTTACCCTAACGCAGGCCTGCCTAACCCGATGTCTGATACCGGTTTTGACGAAACACCGGATGTGACTTCCAGCCTGGTCAAGGAGTTTGCCGAAAGTGGCTTTATCAATATTGCCGGCGGTTGCTGCGGTACCACGCCACCGCATATCAATGCGATTTATAGCGCCATCAAGGACATCCCGCCGCGACAGGTGCCCGAGCTGCCGGTAAGCACCAAGCTGTCCGGCCTGGAGCCATTTATCATTGATGAAAGCTCGCTGTATGTGAATGTCGGTGAGCGTACCAACGTCACCGGTTCCAAAGCGTTTGCGCGCATGATCATCAACGAGCAATACGAAGAAGCCTTGAGCGTGGCGCGTCAGCAAGTTGAGAATGGCGCACAGGTGATTGATATCAACATGGATGAAGGTATGCTGGATGCGGTCAAGGCCATGAAGCATTTCCTCAACCTGGTCGCTTCCGAGCCTGACATTGCCCGTGTGCCAATCATGATCGACTCGTCGAAATGGGCGGTGATTGAGGCGGGCCTCAAATGCGTGCAAGGCAAGGCCATCGTCAACTCGATCTCGATGAAAGAAGGTGAAACCGAGTTCCTGCGTCAGGCCAAACTATGCCAGCGTTATGGCGCTGCCGTAGTGGTGATGGCGTTTGACGAAGCCGGACAGGCCGATACCTACGCGCGCAAAACTGAAATCTGTAAACGTGCTTACGATCTGCTGGTCAGCCATGGTTTCCCGCCGGAAGATATTATCTTCGACCCGAATATTTTCGCGATTGCGACCGGCATTGAAGAACATAACAACTACGCGGTGGACTTTATCGAAGCCACGCGCTGGATCAAGCAAAACCTGCCATACGCCCGCATTTCCGGTGGTGTGTCTAATGTGAGTTTCAGCTTCCGTGGTAATGAACCGGCACGTGAGGCCATCCATACCGTGTTCCTTTACCACGCCATCCAGGCCGGTATGACCATGGGTATTGTCAACGCCGGTATGGTTGGCGTCTATGACGATATTCCTGCCGAATTGCGCAAGTGTGTTGAAGATGTGGTGCTGAACCGTGTGGTTGA
>NZ_DATHWZ010000106.1:0-16244 GCF_035460085.1 Methylophilus sp. | reverse complement strand
TCCAGCGTATTGGCCACGCCATACTGTGCCTGCATGGAGACGATATCACTGACAACCGGAACAGCAGCACTATTCGGGAAAGGGGCGGCACCAGGCGTCCCGCCAGTTCTGGTAAGTTCAAGATTGGCATTCACAGTGTATTCATACTGGTTCCACGTCCCCAGGCATGAAAACCGCACCCACTCAGCGCCATTCAAATTCGCCACTGGCCTATCCGTGGGCGCAGTATTGATCTCAATTACATTATTAATCATCCGATCTGCAGTGAGGCTCTGAATACGCGCAAGACTGCAATTAGGATTTCCTCGAGTCTGGTGGAACAACACCACATCTCCTACCTGGCACCCAAGCAAAGGGCCATCAAGTGCCGGCGCAGCCAGGTTGCCAACCGCGCGCACTGAAGCACCTCCACTAGGCGGATTACCGTAGCGGATGCGCACGATATCTTGTCCTGCACCGCCATCCACGATAACAACGGGCGAAAGATTAATCACTACTCCGCCCTGATTGATTGAAGTGTTGATAGAGCACAGCAGGGGTGACGGGTCCTGGCTATTGTATAAAGGCAGTCCATAGCCGGCGTTTTGTGCATCGCGCTGTAAATAATATAGCGCCAGTACGCCACTGGACTGTGCATCAGACGCATTGGAAATCATGCGTTTACGCGCTTCAAACCCGCTGAACAGATTCGTAATCGCCAAGGTAGCAACCAGCCCGATCAAAATACCCACCAGAAGTTCAACCAGGCTCATCCCGGTTTGCTGCTCACGGGGTCGGCCTCGTCCATACGTCATATAAAAAGCCATTTTCAGTCTACATTAAACAAATAACTGGACGCATTGACCTGGTGCTGCCTGCCACCTGGGAGTTGCCAGCCAACGGTCACGGTGATCATGCTATTAGTGATAGCAGAAAAATTAAGTGTGCCATTGGGTAACTGTGACTTGATCCGCTCCCGATCAACCTGGCTGACGTAAGTCGCTGCATTGCCTCCAAAAGCCATCATATTGGCTATATGGGTTTGCGCAATCAGCTGCGCTTCGGCACGGTAGCGATTGTCATTGCTGTTTTTTAGCATGGCACTTTGCAAGCCGACCAGTGACAATACCCCCATGCTGAAAATCACCACCGCAACCAGAGATTCAATCAGCACAGACCCGTATTGCCGGGATAAACGACGCGGCATTCTTTTTTTTGTATTTAGCATCTGCGATTATCCCCCGTTACATTCACAGCCGGATCACACACTCTTGCATGACCTCCCGCAGCCAATATGATCCGCAAAGCCCTGCGTTCATCCTGCGCTACCTGGATACTAGACACATCCACGCGTGAGAGCCCATTGGCAACACCAGGGTCGCGCGTCCCAAAACCGCTAAAAACAACTGATGGATTGTCGGCAACGATAGTGACGTTTGCAGAAGAGCCCTCATAAGCACTTTTCTGGCTGATAATAGCTGGACAAGCAGGAACAGCGGCCGCGGCTGCAGCACCTACGGGCGCCGCCACACACCCTAACTCCCAGGCACCATTCTCTTGAAGCGTGAATCTGATTCTGGCATTACGCTTGATTGCTTCGACTCTTGCCTGCTGCAAGCCATTTTTGATGGACTCAGTCACCGTCCGGATCTGGGAATTGCCGATAGAGGTTTGAAATGCCGGTATGGCGAATACAGAGACCGTCATCAGCACGACGACAGTCACCACCAGCTCAATCAATGAAAACCCCTGTTGCTGCATGTCTAACAGACACCTGAAGAACTGGTTAACCAGCAGGAAGCCCCTGCCGTACCATCATAGATGGAGGTTTTAGCGTTATCCTGGTTCACGGTGAACTCGAAATTACCCATATTCTGGGCAGACCTCCCGGTTGCCCGCAAGGTATAGGTGTTTGCTGTTTGATTATCGACAAAGTAATCAAAGAACCGGGCATCTGTCGGATTACATGCAAATCCAACATAGGTGAGGTTATCCTGGAAAAACTGCTCTGCCTGCACCCGGCAATTAGCCAGATTAGCGGGCGCCTCTACTGAATTACCGCTTCTGATGTAATCCTGATAACCAGGCACTGCAATGCTGGCCAGTATGCCCATGATGGCGACCACTATCATGATTTCAATCAGGCTGAATCCTTGCTGAATTGCATTGCGCTTCATATTGAGACCTTTTTGACGATGCCCCTATCATGCAAATTACGCACGGCTATGTCTAGCATCAGCTGACAGGCGGCGGCATCCAGCCGACAAGTGGTCAAGCCCACGGCAATCAAGCACTGCCGGTTTAGTGATAAAATGCTCGTCTATTTAAACAGGGACTGTAAATTATGCCTTCCTTCTGGATGCGACTTCTGGCACTTGGCCTGCTCTTGTCCCAATTGGGTGCATGCGGGCTCAAAGGCGATTTGTATATCCCAGAACGTCAGTACCCTCAACCTCAAGAAAAACCCACTACGCCGTGACTGCTTTCAATACCCAACATGGGCTGCTACATGCCGAAAATGTAGCGTTGCGTGATATTGCACGCACACATCAGACCCCTACTTATGTCTACTCCAAAAGCGCACTGACGCAGGCATTCGACAGTTTTCAAGCTGGCCTGCTCGGGCATGACCACCTGATCTGCTTTGCGGTCAAAGCGAATCCCAGCCTGGCCATCCTTAACCTGTTTGCGCGCATGGGTGCAGGGTTTGACATTGTTTCTGGCGGCGAGCTTGCACGTGTCATCGCAGCGGGTGGTGATCCTAAGAAAGTGGTGTTTTCAGGCGTTGGGAAATCGCACAGCGAGATTCAAGCTGCGCTGCAAGCAGGCATTCTTTGTTTCAATGTCGAATCCATTAATGAATTGCACCGTATCCAGCAAGTCGCCGCTGAGATGGGCACAATTGCACCGATCTCATTGCGCGTGAACCCGAATGTGGATGCCAAAACGCATCCGTATATTTCCACCGGCCTCAAAAACAACAAATTCGGGGTGGCATTTGAGGACGCGCTAACTCTTTATCAGCAGGCGTCAAACATGCCGAATATCGCCGTGCACGGCGTGGACTGCCATATCGGCTCACAAATTACCGAGTTGTCGCCTTTCCTGGATGCACTGGATAAAGTGCTGGGCCTGGTGGATGCACTGGCTGAACGGAATATCCATATCCAGCATATTGATGTGGGCGGTGGCGTAGGGATTACTTACAGTGACGAAACCCCGCCCGAATTTGCAACGTACACTGCAGCAATCATGCAGAAACTGGCTGGTCGTGGTGTGAAAGTGTTATTTGAACCTGGCCGCGCATTGGTAGGTAACGCAGGTATATTACTCACCAAAGTTGAATATTTAAAACCAGGCGAAAGTAAAAGCTTTGCCATTGTTGATGCGGCGATGAATGACCTGATGCGCCCTGCGCTTTACGATGCCTATCACAACATCACCACGATTGCGGAATCTCTGATGCAACCGCAGACCTATGAAGTGGTAGGGCCTGTGTGTGAAAGCGGTGACTTCCTGGGTCATGACCGCACTTTGGCGATCGCAGAAGGGGATTATCTGGCGATTCATTCCGCCGGTGCTTACGGCATGAGTATGTCCAGCAATTACAATACCCGTGCACGGGCAGCAGAAGTCTTGGTAGATGGGGACCAGGTGCATGTCATCCGTGAGCGTGAACAGATTGCAGATTTGTTTAAACTTGAACGCACGTTGCCCTAACAACTCAAGGCCCCAATAAAAAAACCGGAGCTAGGCTTCGGTTTTTTTATTCATGGCTAGACAACAGGCCTAGTCAAAAATCACAGTTTTGTTCGCATAAAGCAGTATACGGTGTTCAATATGCCAGCGCACGGCCTTGGATAACACAATGCGCTCCAGGTCACGCCCTTTCTGGATCAAGTCTTCAACTTGGTCGCGGTGCGAAATACGCGCCAGATCCTGCTCAATGATCGGTCCCTCATCCAGCACTTCGGTCACGTAATGGCTGGTGGCGCCAATCAGCTTCACGCCACGCTCAAACGCCCGGTGGTAAGGACGCGCGCCAATAAATGCCGGCAGAAATGAGTGATGGATATTGATGATTCTTTGCGGATAACGTGCCACAAACTCCGGTGACAATATCTGCATATAGCGCGCCAGCACGATCAGATCAATCTGGTATTGATCAAACAATGCAAATTGTTGCGCTTCAATATCCGCCTTGGTTTCTTTAGTGACCGGCAAATAATGGAAATCGATGCCATAAAAAGCGGCCAGCTTTTCCGTGTCGCGATGATTACTGATGATCAGTGGAATATCGCAAGCCAGCTCGCCGCTATGGTGCCTGTGCAAGAGGTCGGCCAGGCAATGGTCATACTGCGACACCATGATCGCCATGCGCGTTTTTTGCTCGGAAAGCTTGAGTTGCCAGGTCATAGCAAAGGGTTGGGCGACCGGGCTGAATGCCTGTTCAAAATCAGCCACGGAGACATTGAAATTGCTCAGGTCCCACTCGACCCGCATTAAAAACAGATTATTTTCCGCATCCTGATGCTGGTCTGCGTGTAAAATATTAGCATTGTGCTCATACAAAAATTGCGCAATCGCCGCCACAATCCCTTTGGTATCCGGGCAGGTAATCAGCAAGGTAGCAGTGTTTTTCATAACAATCGACGTAATAGCTAGCGACAAAACGCCGATTATACCTGATGCCTGCCAGCCCTTGTGACACGCTGTGCAAATGCTGTAGCCTCCTTTACGGAATTGATTTATGCAAACAAATGACTTACCGAATATTGTCCTGGCTAACCCACGCGGATTCTGCGCCGGGGTTGACCGTGCCATCATCATTGTCGAACAGGCGCTGGAGAAATTCGGTGCGCCGATTTATGTGCGCAATGAAGTTGTGCATAACAAATTTGTGGTTGGCCAACTGCGTGATAAAGGCGCTATTTTTGTTGATGAACTTGAAAAAATTCCGGCAGGCAATATTGTCATATTCAGCGCGCATGGTGTTTCCAAAGCGGTCCGCGCAGAGGCAGAGTCTCGGGGCTTAACAGCTTTCGACGCCACTTGCCCACTGGTGACCAAAGTACATATCGAAGTAGCGAAGATGCGTAAAGATGGTCTGGAAATCATCATGATAGGCCACAAAGGCCATCCGGAAGTGGAAGGCACCATGGGACAGTCGGAAGCTGGCGGCATGTACCTGGTAGAAACGCCGGAAGACGTGCTCACCTTGCAAGTCGCTGATCCGGAAAAGCTGGCTTATGTCACGCAAACCACATTATCGGTAGATGATGCCACGCAAGTGATCAATGCCCTGAAAACCCGCTTCCCGACAATCAAAGCGCCTAAAAGCGATGACATCTGTTATGCCACCCAAAACCGCCAGGATGCGGTAAAAATCATGGCAAAGGATTGCGATCTGGTAATCATTGTCGGTTCGCCCAACAGTTCAAATTCCAACCGCCTGCGTGAAGTGGCTAAAAACCAGGGCGTAGAAGCCTACATGGTAGATAACGCCAGCCTATTGAAACCCGAATGGTTGAAAGATAAAAAGAAAGTGGGTATCTCTGCCGGCGCCTCTGCCCCTGAAGTGCTGGTGCAGGAGGTTATCCAGGCCTTGCACGCGATGGGTGCGGCACAGGTAGAAGAACTCCAGGGCGTGGTCGAAAATGTGGTATTTCAACTGCCTAAAAACCTAGTGAATGCAGAAAAACGTCCGCAAAACCAGACAGTGCCTTAAATAATATTACAGAATTAAATCAAATCCGGATTCTGCCGATTCTGCGCACCGGCAACCACCCACCACGTCCACACAGATAAGCGCAGCTGACATTCATACAGTGTTTTATTAGTCGCTTTAAACAGCCAAAAAAAAAACCCAAGCACGAGGCCTGGGCTCAAGCAATATCCTCGGGAAAGGATAATTGGGGAAACAATTGCTCATTGTTGTTATTCAACATGACGACAACATTTACCACTTTGGAGATGACACAACTACTTATGGATACAAGCCAATAAGTAGCCCATGAATAACATAGCATCAAATATGCCAATCTTTGAATTCACTTAAGCATTTGATTTTAATGTGAAATTTTCTTATAAAAATTATAGATATTGAGTAGTGGTTGCTTTAAACCACCAATTTGGCTTTAAAAAACCACCATGCTTTTATGTTTCCCGACGACGTTCATCTGTAAACATAGGAAAAAGCAATGGCAGCAATACCAGCGTAAAAATTGTCGCTGTTATCAATCCGCCAACAATCACTACCGCAAATGGCCTTTGCGTTTCGGAGCCGATGCCATGTGATAAGGCTGCTGGCATTAAACCTATCCCCGCCATCAAGGCAGTCATCAGGATTGGCCTTAACCTTGCCACCGCACCTTCGATCACCGCCTCACTTGCTCGCCTGCCTTTGAGCATTAAGTATTTCATCTGCTCAACCATAATGACACCGTTCTGAACCGAAATACCTGCCAGCGCAATAAACCCTACTGCGGCAGACACAGATAAATGCAATCCAGCCACTGCAAGGCCACCCAGGCCACCCACCAATGCAAAAGGGATCATCAACAATACCAGCAAGGCATTTTTAACGGATTTAAATGCCCAGAACAACAGGATAAAAATCAACAGCACGGATAAGGGCACGATCACCATCAGGCGCTTCATCGCACGTTGCTGGTTTTCAAATTGACCACCCCAGGTCATGCTATATCCCGGTGGCAACTTCACCTGCTCTTTTACTTTTTGCATCGCTTCCTGGACGAAGCTACCCTGGTCACGGTCTGTAATATTGGCCTTGATCGACACGATTCGTGCCCCTGCCTCCCGGCTGACACGTGATGCACCTTGCTTGATTGTCACTTCGGCAACCTCGCTGAGCGGAATGCTGCCATTGCCATTAGGCAAGGCAATCGGCAACTCATCAATATCATCCACCGAGTCGCGGTACGATCTTTCCAATCGTAGCGTCACATCAAAATGGCGATCACCATCGTAAAAAGTGTTTGCCGCATTACCCGCCAGCGCTGTCTGTACCGTGTCATTGACTTCATCTACCGTCAGGCCAAAACGTGCCAGCTGGCTGCGATTTAAAGTGATATCCAGCTCCGAGTTACCGGAAATCCGGACTGCGGCCACATCCGTCGCGCCGCGCACACTATTGATGGCATCCACTACTTCTGCGGCTTTTTGTTCAAGGATAGCAAGATCACGGCCAAAAATTTTCACGGCGATTTCGCCTTTCACACCGGACAAGGCCTCTTCAACGCTGTCCTGGATTACCTGGGAAAAATTGGTCGGTATCCCTGGGATTTCATGAATCCTCCGCGAGATATCTTTGATCAGGCTTTCTTTGTTCGCAAAATGCCATTCACTATGTGGTTTAAGGTCTGCCAGTATCTCCATATGGTAAGGACCTTTAGGGTCGGTGCCATCATCCGGACGGCCAACATGCGCCACCACCAGCCGTACCTCCTGATAACTATTCAGGATTTTCCTGATATGCCGTTCAACTTCCTTGGTTTTTTCCAGGCTGGCGGATGGTGGCAAATCTACCGTCAGCCAGATATTGCCCTCATCCAGCTTGGGTAAAAATTCGGAGCCCAGCATAGGTGCACACAGCATGGCAACCACTAATACCGCCACTGAAAACAGCACCACCAGTTTTCTTGACCGGGCACTTTTGAGCAATATTTTGCGGTAAGCCTCCTGGATATTGTGCATCCAGGCGCTATGTTTTTCCGCCATGTCTTCCCGCTTCATAGTGTATGAAAGCAACGCGGGCACCAGCGTCAATGTCAGTAGAATCGCACCAAGCAAAGCAAAGCTCAGTGTAAATGCCATAGGGGAAAAAATCTTGCCCTCTACCCGCTGGAAGGTGAAGATAGGCAGGAAAGCGGTAATGATGATGGCCTTGGAAAACAATATCGGATGGCCCATATCAATCGCGGTATTTTTCAGTGTCTGCATGCGCCATGCCAGGCCAGCATGGGCGTCAGTTTCAGCCATCGCCAGACGCACCATTAATGCTTCCACCAGTACCACAGCACTATCGATGATAATGCCGAAGTCTACTGCGCCCAATGAAATCAGGTTGGCAGACACGCCGCGCAGGTCCATCACAATAAAAGCAAACAGCAGAGACAGTGGAATAACGGATGCCACGATCAGCGCCGCACGCCAGTTGCGCAGGAAAATAATCAATATGGCGACCACCAGCAGAGCGCCCACAATGAGGTTTTCCGATACGGTATGCACGGTATGTTCTACCAGGCCAGTACGGTCATAAAACGGGACGACTTTTACACCTGGCGGTAACGCTTGATTGACCTGCTCTACCTTTTCCCGCAGGGCGGCAATCACTTTGGCGGCATTCTGGCCTTTGGTCATCAAGACAATGCCTTCAATAATG
Organism: Methylophilus sp.; assembly: GCF_035460085.1. Taxonomy (GTDB): domain Bacteria; phylum Pseudomonadota; class Gammaproteobacteria; order Burkholderiales; family Methylophilaceae; genus Methylophilus. Next base: position 7,861 of record NZ_DATHWZ010000106.1, on the reverse strand, counting down.
TCATCCTGCTGGTTGAATGACACAATGCCTGAGCGTGGCCGTTCTCCTACCATGACTTCACCGAGATCACCCACCAGAATCGGTTTACCATCACGGGTATCGACTACCGATTGCGCAATATCATCCACACTGCGGAAGAGACCAATGCCTCGCACCACCAGCGATTCATCGCCTCTATGCATTAAGCCGCCACCAGCGTTACTGCTGTTCTTGCTGACTGCCTGGTTGACCTGATCAATACTGACGGAAAATTTCTTCAGCAGATGTGGGTCGAGTTTGATTTGATACTCTTTCACCGCACCGCCAAAGCTGGTGATATCAGCCACGCCTTGCACCATGCGTAATTGCGGAATAATTTTCCAATCCTGGATAGCACGCACTTCGCGTTGTGGCATATCTTTTGGCGCTTCAACCAGGTATCGGTAAACCTCACCTACTGCAGTCGTTAATGGCGCCAGTGTCGGTTGCAGGCTGCTCGGTAAACTCACACCCTGCAAGCGCTCCAATACCTGCTGTCTGGCAAAATAATCGGCTGTATTCTCGGCAAATGTCAGCGTCACTACTGAGAGGCCGGTGATAGAGACCGAACGGATCTGGGTTAAGCCCGGCACACCGCTCATCTCATGCTCTATCGGCAAAGAAACAACCCGTTCGACCTCTTCAGGTGCCATACCTGAGGATTGCGTCACGATCACCACATGCACATCTTCAACATCAGGGAAGGATTCAATCGGCAAATTTTGGACGGCAAACCAGCCGAAGATCACCAATACCACGGCGCCAATCAGTAAAAAAACCCGTTGTTGCAAAGAAAAAGTGATTAATGCTTTTAACATGTGTGGCTCTCGTTCAACTGGCGCATGGCAAAACGCTTATTTATTCACCGATAATTCTGAATTTAGCAGAATCGCGCCGCCGGTGACGACGCGATCACCTGGCTTGAGTCCTTTTTTTACAGTGGCATATTCCCTGCGCTGTACATCCAGCGTCACTGCCCTTTTCCTGAAATGCAGAGGACGCTCCTCGACAAACACATAGCTATACAAGCCTTCCGTAATCAAGGCACTGTTAGGCAGACGAATGACTTTGTGCTGGCTGCTATCTAACGGCGTGATACGTGCATACATTTCAGGTTTGAGCTTGCCTTTACTCTCAATCACACAACGCACAGGAATCCGGCGCGTAGACGTATCCACCATCACACCGATTGTTTTCACCTCGCCGCTAAATATCTCATCCGGATAGGCATCTACTTGCACGCTGACTTTTTGCCCCTGCGATATCCTGCTTAAATCCCGTTCCGGCAGATCAATGCTGGCCCAAAGATTGGTTGGGTCAGTGACAATAAACAAAGGCTCTGCAGCATCCGGCCGCACTTCGCTGCCGGGGTTGATATTGCGGTCAACCACCGTGCCACTGATAGGTGAACGCAAGGCATAGCTATCATTGCCTGCAGTAGATACGCCGAGATTTTTCAAACGTGCCGAAGCGCGGTCAGATTCGGCACGTGCCAATCCAACATCCGCCTGTGCGGCCTCCACTTCTTTTTTGGCAAGTACACCACCCTCCATCAGCATGTGGTTACGCTCAAGCACTTGCTGTTTGCGTTGCAAATCGACCTGGGCTTTGCGGGTATCTGCCACTGCGCTACCCACATCAGGCGAATCCATCAGTAACAATGCCTGTCCTGCTTTGACCTGGTCGCCAACTTGCGCCTTGATTGCCATGGCACGCCCGGCCACCGGTGAAAAAACGCGTGCAGTCCGGTTTTCATCCAGGATGATTTTGCCATTGAGCGGCTCTGTCACCGGCACGGGGATCTCTGCGACAGCCTCCACTTTCAGACTGGCGACCTGGGGTGATCTAGGGGTCAGCACAATTTCGTTGGCAAGACTAGGCGTACCAGGAGTTTTTTCAGCTGCGTGTAATGGATAGGCGGAAAAAGTGAGTCCGGCATGCAATATTAAAAACCCTGTGAAAAGCCTGAGTTTTGACTTGGTAATCAGTATTGGGCGCATGTGATTGAGTGTTGTTTTGATGGTCATGGCGTATTAAAAGCCTGATGGGTGGCCGCCAGCCAGGCAAACAATGACTTGGCATAATCTGCTTTGACACTGGCTGACTCCAGTTGTAAAGCCCGTAAAATACGTCTGGCATCCAGCAGGTCCATCACGCTCATGGCTCCATGCTGATAGGCAAATTCGGCGGCATCGGCCGCTTTCTGCGCCTCTGCCAGAATGTTCTGGTCAAAGCGCCGGTTTTTGTCGATCGCCGCTTCCAAATCTGCTTTAGCGCTCCGCATCTCAGCCAGTGCAGCAGCCTTTACCTGTTCTTTGGCTTCTGTAGCAATGTTGTAATCCACTTCGGCCCGCGCCGCTTCGCCTTCGTACTGGTAGTTGATAAACAAGGGAATACTCACGGATGCACCTACGGTGTCAGGCGCAGACCCTGGCTCTTGTCCGGGAAAATGCTGGTAAGCCAGCGACCAGGTCAGGTCGCGCGTTTTTAAAGATTCAGCCAGTTTCCTGGCTTGTTCGGCCTGGCGCATGCGCACTTCAGCTGCCTGTATATCCGAACGTTGCGTCAGCCATGCATCACCTTCATGCACCGCAGTATCTGTGTCCAATGATGGCCAAGCATCCTCGGCATACAATGTGGCAGATGCCTGATCCCTGCCGATCAGGTAAGCCAGCTGTGCCTGTGCTTTTTGCAAAGTAGCTTGTGCCTGCCGCAAATCATTTTTACCACGCAAAGCGTCTACCCTGATTCGCGCCACATCTGCTGAAGCGACATCACCTGCTTTGAGACGAAGCTCGGCGGCCTGCAGGGTTTTTTCATACAAGCCAACGTTGGCTTGCTGAATTTGTACCGTATCTTGCGCAAGTTTGAGATCATAGTAAGCAGTCACCATCGCGAGCGCCTGCCGTCGGTATGTTTCTTTCAAGTCAAATTCGGAAGCTTTAACTGCATTTTCCGCTACTGATGTGCGTAACTCGCGTTTGTTACCGCGTTCATATAACTGGCTGATCTGCAGTGTGGAGTTGTAGGTTTTGTCCCATATGCTGCTGGCACCGTTCTGATTAGGGTTACCCTGTCCACGGTTCACATTCAGGCTGGAAACTCCCATCGACAAAACCGGGTTTGGACGTTGTCCAGCAATCAGGGTGTAAGCTTCAGCGGATTGCACAGAACGTTTTGCAGCGAGCAATTCGCGGCTGTACCCAGCGAACAATTGTTCTGCTTGGGGTAGTGTGAGGTGATCAAGGGCAATACTCTGCAATTCCGCATCCGCTGCAAATGCCGAGGATATGCAAACCGCAAATAGTAGACAGCAAACGCACCCAGATTGACGCCACGACATTGAAGTTTCCCTTTATATGTTTGCTTTTATTTTTCACCATCATAATCGCTATCGCTTACGACAGTCTTTCAAAAAGAAACTGTTGCCATGATATTTGCTACGGCAACAGCCATAGACAATCACGGCCGCTTTCATGGACAATGTCCGCATGACACAGCCTTACAAAACCCCTGTCTCCGCCCTCATACTGATTCACACATCTGACTTGAAAGTGCTGCTGCTTGAGCGTGCAGACAAAGTGGGTTACTGGCAATCTGTGACAGGCAGTATCGAAGGCAATGAAACACCCGTTGAAGCAGCTATCCGTGAAGTTAAGGAGGAAACCGGGCTGGATGCGCTAAGCTATGACTTCCAGGACTGGCAGGCCAGCAACATTTACGAGATTTACCCGCATTGGCGCCATCGGTATGCGCCTGGCGTCATCGAAAATACTGAGCATTTATTTGGATTGTGCTTACCGACACCGTTACCGGTCACCTTGGCGCCGGATGAGCATACCCGCTATGAATGGACAGACTGGCGCGCCGCTGCCAAAAAAGTATTTAGCTGGACCAATGTAGATGCCTTGAAAAAACTGGGTGAGCGCCACCATCTAACCTTATGAACGGCTGATATGATTGGGATAAATCCTGATCGGCTGTAAAATACTATTTTTATGAAAGACGGGCCTGGCCCGACATCTGGAAAAGCATGCAAACTGCCACCATCCAATTTGAGAAATTCCAAACCGCGCAGGACGACGATTGTCAGGCGCGTATCCTGGCCGCACGTAAAAAACTCGGCAACCGCCTCGTGATTCTTGGCCATCACTACCAGCATGAAAGTGTTTACCGCCATGCCGATTTCTCAGGTGACTCGCTCAAACTATCGAAATATTGTGAAAGCCTTGATGCTGAATTCATCGTTTTCCTCGGGGTGCATTTTATGGCGGAAGTTGCCGATATTCTTAGCCGCCCTGAGCAAATCGTAGTACTGCCAGACTTGGCCGCTGGTTGCTCAATGGCCGATATGGCCAATTTAGCCAAAGTGGAACGCAGCTACCGGGAGCTGAGCAAAGTGCTGAACTTTGATGAAACGATCACCCCGGTTACTTATATTAATTCCGCCGCTGATCTTAAAGCCTTCTGCGGAGAACATGGCGGGATTGTTTGCACCAGCACAAACGCACCAAAAATCCTGGAATGGAGTTTCAGCCAACGTGAGAAAGTCCTGTTCTTCCCTGACCAGCACCTGGGTCGCTGGAGCGGCTACAAAATGGGTATCCCGCTGGAGCAAATGCCGGTATGGGATCCTGACCTGCCCATGGGCGGCTTAACTGAACAACAAATCAAGGATGCCAAAATCCTGCTGTGGAAAGGTCACTGCTCAGTGCACCAGATGTTCCGCAAACAGAATATCGAGCAATTCCGCGCGCAGCACCCGGATGGCAAAGTGATTTCCCACCCTGAAACCGCGTTTGAGGTATGTATCAACTCTGATTACGTCGGTTCCACCGAGTATATTTTGCGTACTGTCAGTGAGGCTGAACCTGGCACTAAGTGGCTGGTCGGCACCGAGCTAAACCTGGTGACACGTTTAGCTGAAGAAATGAAACCGCAGAACAAACTTGTGCAATTTATGAGCCATGTAGTGTGTGAATGCTCGACCATGGCGCGTATCGACCCGCAACACCTGGCCTGGTGCCTGGAAAACCTGGCGGAAGGCAATGTGGTTAACCAGATCAAAGTGCCAGCGCATGAAGCTAAGCTAGCTAAATTATCACTTGACAGAATGCTGGCGGTTTCCTGATGGCAACCTGTGGATTATGCGAACCAAGCTCACAAGATGTGTTATGGCAGGATGACTTCTGCCGTGTAGTACTGCTGAATGACGCTGATTATCCAGCTTACTGTCGTGTGGAATTATTGGCGCATATCAAGGAAATGACAGACCTGCCTCCCGCAGATCGGGCACGCACAATGAAAGTGGTGTTTGCGGTGGAAGCGGCACTGCGGGAAACCATTCAACCAGATAAGATCAACTTGGCCAGTTTGGGCAATAAAACACCGCATATGCATTGGCATGTAATTCCTCGGTTCGAGAGTGACAAGCACTTTCCGAATAGTCACTGGGGTGAAGCGGTGAGGGATTCGGAGGTGCAGGTGCTTAGCCAGGCGGTGAGGGATCAATTGCAGAGAGTGGTGGTTGAGCGGGTGGAATGTGCGCTTGAGGGCTAGGAGTTATGGATAGACCCCGCTAGCCGTATGTTGTAAACGGTCGTCATTCCGGCGACGGCCGGAATCCAGGCATGGTTCATGACTAACTTGCCTCCAATAAAGATCCAATGCCTCACTTGCTATGAAGTTCTAATCGATATTTCTTCGGATATTCATCATCCCTTTTTGCCTCTAGGCGACCCTCTTTCTTATGCTTGTCCATAAGAAAGAAGGCAAAGAACAAGACACCCTAGCCTCCGCTTGTTCCCTGCGTTGCTCGTCAAAACAAGCGGTCACGAAACTCATCCTAGCGGCCTGCACAAAACGCAGGCCACCGCGGGATTCAGACAGTCGCTCCCTTCTTCCTTATTTTGCCTGCGCTACTCGGCGCGTCAGATAGGGCCCGTTTAAAACCACCACGATGAAACGTTGGTAAAACGTATTGTATTAAGGGCGCTAAGTGACGGCTTTAAATTTATAAAACAAAATTCAACAAACTATTAGGTAATTTTTTATTTGCCGCAGCAGTGATTGAGCGGGATGTAATGTAAGGAAATTCACTTCACTGAAAGCGTGTGGTTTTATGGGCCCCTATCTGACGCGCCGAGTAGCGCAGTCAGCGTGGGAGTCATCGGCCAGCGTCTGTTCGATTTCCGCAACAAGCCACGTTCTGTGTGGCTTGTCAGGGCGAGTTTCGTTGGACGCCCACGTTGATGAGCAACGCAGGGAACAAGCGGAAGCTAGGGTGCATTTCTTTTGGTTACTTATTCTTTGGGCAAGCAAAGAAAAGTAACTCGCTGTGAAAGCGAAAAGCAATATTGAATATCCGAACAAATACCTATTAGAGACTCCAGAAAATGCATCACTCGTTTCTTTAGTTGTAACAAAGCTAAGCACTAACCTTGCCTGGATTCTGGCCTATGCCAGAATGACGGTTTGATGCAACGCCCCCCATTTGCGCATAAACCAACCGTATCGCAGCATTTTTAACCCGAACTCTTAGCAGCGCAACAAATACCTCAACTAGACATGCCTCCTCACCAACCTGCCCACTCCCCGCAACCACCCCAACAAATCATCCACATACGTATACAACACCGGAATCACCAACAGACTCAACACCGTTGAAGTAATCAACCCGCCAATCACCGTAATCGCCATCGGCGCACGGAAACTCGGATCCGCACTCCACCCCAGTGCAATCGGCATCATGCCTGCCGCCATCGCAATCGTCGTCATCACAATCGGCCGTGCCCGCTTATGGCATCCATCAATGATGGCGTCAAAGCGGCTGATTTTGGATTGTTTGCGCGCCATAATCGTGTATTCCACCAGCAAAATAGAGTTTTTGGTCACCACACCCATCAGCATCAGCAAACCAATCACACTAGGCATCGAAAAGCTGTTATGCGTCACCAACAAGGCAAAGAAAGCTCCTCCAAGCGACAGTGGCAGTGCACCCAGGATAGTCACCGGTTGCAGAAAATCACCGAATAACAGCACCAGTACCACATAAATGCACATAATGCCGATAATCATCGCGCCACCAAAGCTGGCAAACAACTCATTCATGCGCTTGGCGTCGCCAGCTTCCAGCTGTTTCACGCTAGGGGGCAGATTCTGCATGGCGGATAGTTGCTGCACTTCTTTCATGACTTCACCGATCTGGCGTTTGTTCAGCTCGATATCAAAAGTGACATTGCGCATGCGGTCCATACGGTCTATCTGCTGTGGGCCGCTACCCATACGCACGGTGGCAACTGTTTCCAGGCTCACGCTGCCATTGCGCGCTGGTACACGTAACTGCGCGATTTCCTGCAAACTGCTGCGCACACTCGGCCCCAGGCGAACGCGTATAGGCACTTGGCGTTGCGGCAAATTGAGTTTGGGCATGCTGTTGGAGAAGTCACCAGAAGTGGCAACGCGGATTACTTGCGCAATCGCCTCTACCGTGACGCCCAGCTCAGCCGCTTTATCTACGTCGGGAATGATCTGTACTTCTGGCCGTTGCAGGCTTGCACTGGAGGTGATATTGCCCAGTCCGTTAATGCTCCGCAATTGATGCGCCACTTGCTGGCTGGCGCTTGATAATGCCACTGGGTCATCACTGGCCAGCGTCACCTGCAAGCGCTCGCCGGTTTCGCCAGAGCCAACCGAAACGCGCGCTCCCGGCAGGTTTTTCAAGCGCTCGCGCAAATCAGCTTCGATCTGGGATTGTTTCTGTTTGCGGTCACTACGGTCTGTCAGGCTGATAATCAGGCTGCCTTTGCGTACATCCGTGGTGTTTTCCGCTGCATGCGGCCCG
>NZ_DATHWZ010000105.1:0-3362 GCF_035460085.1 Methylophilus sp. | reverse complement strand
CACCTGGTTCTGGTGGCAATGGTCATAGGCGGCTTTGACGAATGCATCTTCAAAATAGGTATATAAATCCTGTTTGCCGGATTCAAATAGCTGGCTGAAGGCTTCTTTCAGCACATCGGTGCCTGCCTGATACTGCAATGGTTGCTCGGATTTCTGGCGATGCAATTGAATCGAAGATAGATGCAGGTCTTCGCTGCGTACCAGGTTGTTTTTGCAGATGAGTAGTGAGTGGTGAATGACATTTTCCAGTTCACGGATATTGCCAGGCCAGCTATGCTGGAGCAATTTCTGTTTGGCAGATTCATCGAGTCGGATAGTGGCATAGCCTAGTCGCCGTGTGTATTCACCAACAAAGTAATCAGCCAGCGGCAGAATGTCGCCAGGCCGGTTGCGCAGGGTTGGTAGCTCCAGATGGGCAACCCGGAGGCGGTAAAATAAGTCCTCGCGGAAGTTACCCGCCAGCACAGCTTCTTCAAGGCGGACATTGGTCGCTGCAATCAACCTGACATCAATCGGTATTGGTTTTCTTGCGCCCAGCCTTACCACCTCGCGTTCTTGCAATACGCGCAATAACTTCACTTGAATACTGAGGGGCAAATCACCGATTTCGTCGAGAAAGAGCGACCCGCCGTGCGCCTCCTCAAACCAGCCGGCTTTAGCCGTCACGGCGCCTGTAAAGGCCCCTTTTTCATGGCCGAATAGTTCGCTTTCTACCAGCGTTTCTGAAAATGCACCGCAATTCACCGCCACAAACGGCTTGGATTTTCGGTAGCTCAATGCATGCACATGGCGTGCAATCAACTCTTTGCCGGTGCCGGTTTCCCCAATAATCAGTACATTGGCATCACTGGGGGCGATTTGTTTGATACGGTTGAGCAGCGCTATGGACTTACTATCCTCAAATACCTGTGCGGTGGCGCGGATGGAAGTGGACATTGCCCGTGAATTGGGCATAGTCAACAACCGCTGTTGCTCAAACTGCGTGTCTTGTTCAGGATCGTAAAAATCTTTTGCTAATAAGTTTGCCATCGTGAGAATCTCACCGTCGTCTAAATGTTAAACCCGCATACAGTAATCCAGGCTGAAATTTCTTGCCAATAAGGGATAGCACTATTTATATTCTTAAAAATTATAAAAGGATGTTTCGTTAGAAATAGTTTCTTTGGCATTAAGCGTTTAAGCAGAATACGTTCCAATGAGACAACTTCATAATTAGTCTGAAAAAAACTAAATTAAATCATTGGCTTATGTGAGCATAACTTTGGCAGGGCAATATTTTTGCCTGGATAGACTGCACAAGTGCTGATCAGGCCTGCTGTAATTCACACAGGTCTGCTGCAAAATCAGCACCTTTGCTGATCGGGCTGCTGATATTTCAGCAGTAAGCAAAATAAATTTATTAAGTGATTGAATAATAAGATTTTTATTTGTGGCATAAACCTTGCACCTTTCAAGCTGTTATTTTGTTGAATGAGTTGTAAAGGGTAGTCGATGCAAATATTCTGGTTTTTGCCTACGCATGGCGATCAACGGTATCTGGGTACCAGCCAAGGCGCCAGGCCAGCCACATTTTCTTATCTCAGGCAAATTGCACAGGCAGCGGACCGGCTTGGCTATGGCGGGGTACTCGTTCCCTCAGGCCGCTCTTGCGAGGATGCCTGGGTGATTTCTTCTGCACTGATTAATGAAACCAGCCAGCTCAAGTTTTTAGTTGCCACCCGCCCTGGCTTTATTTCGCCAGTGGTCTCCGCGCGTATGGCCTCGACGCTGGACAGAATCTCAGGCGGAAGATTGTTGATTAATGTGGTGGCCGGTGGCGATCCTGCTGAACAGCAGGCCGAAGGCAGTTTCCTCGACCATGATGCCCGTTATGCTGAGGCCGAAGAGTTCTTGTCTATCTGGCGCTCGGTATTGAGTGAGCAGGCGGTGGATTTTGAGGGTGACTATTTGCGTGTCAAAGGTGCCCGATTGCCCACAGGCAGCTTGCAAAAACCTTATCCGCCACTGTTCATCGGTGGGGCCTCTGAGGCCGCAATCAAACTCAGTAGCGAGCATATTGACGTACATTTAACATGGGGTGAACCCCCATCAGCAGTCGCCGAGAAAATCAAGATCATTCGCGCAGCTGCCGCGGCTAAAGGCCGTAGCATCCAGTTTGGTATCCGGCTGCATGTGATTGTGCGCGAAACCAGCGAGCAAGCATGGGCAGCAGCCGAAGATTTAATCTCGCATGTGACTGATGACACAATCGCCGCTGCACAGGCGGCTGTGGCGAATTTTGATTCTGTGGGACAGCAACGCATGACTGCATTACACCAGGGCCGGCGTGACCAGCTGGAAGTGGCGCCCAATCTATGGGCCGGTGTCGGCCTGGTGCGCGGCGGTGCAGGCACTGCACTGGTCGGCAATCCACAAGAGGTGGCTGACCGTATCAAAGAGTACCAGGCACTTGGCATTGATTACTTTATCTTCTCTGGCTATCCGCATTTGGAGGAGTCTTACCGGGTGGCCGAGTTACTGTTCCCCTTGCTGCCGCTTAAGCAACAGGTGCAGAGTGAACTCAGTATCAGCACCAATCTCACCGGTCCGTTTGGCGCAGCCCAAACGGTAAAACATGCTGCGTAGGGGGGATGATGACTTTAGCTCTGAATTCACGCCTGCACGACGCTGATGCCGGTCACGGCATCGCATTTCACGGTACCCCGCAGCAGGTCACCGACCAGCTTTGCGCCTACCTGGCAGACACTGCAGTCGAACGCGATATCGCCGGTGGCACTCCCTATGAGCAGCGGCAAGCCGTTCGTGATAGTGGCTTGCTCAACTTATGGATTCCACAAAGTGCAGGTGGTTCAGGCGCGAGCTGGGCTCAAACTTACCGCATCATCCGCCAGATTGCGCGTGTGGATAGCTCGATTGCACAAGTATTTGCATTCCAGTTTCTGATGCTGGCGTCGATTCGTTTATATGGCAGCGAAACCCAATGGCAGCATTTTTTCAAGCTTACAGCACAACAAAACCTGTGGTGGGGCAATGCGCTCAATCCGCTCGATCAGCGGACGGTGGCGCATAAGGTCGCTGGTGGCTATGTGTTCAGTGGGCAAAAAAGCTTTTGCTCCGGCGCTATCGATTCTGACTATCTGATCGTGTCGGCAATTGAAGAAGGCTCCGGTAGATTTTTGGTGGCGGCTGTGCCGACCAGCCGAGCAGGTATCCAGCTCAAGGGGGATTGGGACAATATCGGCCAACGCCAGACCGATAGCGGTAGTGCCGAGTTTGAACAGCTATTGGTCGAAGATGGCGAGTTGCTGATAGATCCGGGTCCGCTCAGTTCTTCTTTTGCCAGCCTGCGTTCGCTGGTCGCG
>NZ_DATHWZ010000104.1:0-2621 GCF_035460085.1 Methylophilus sp. | reverse complement strand
GGGCAACTGGCTGCCGCTATCCAGTCTGGCCCGCGTGCCGTCGCCAACGCCTGTGGTGCCAATCCCTTGCCTTTGTTTAACCCTTGTCACCGTATCGTCGCCAGCAATGGCCTAGGCGGGTTTATGCAAGGTGTAGAAGGTAGTTTGGAGATTAAGCGCTGGTTATTGGCACACGAGCAACGGGCCAGATAAATACCCGCCATGCGTCAAAACAAAAAGCCTACATCAGGCACCATATTTCCTGAGATCGATAGTTTTATCGATCAGCTCTGGCTTGAAGACGGGCTCTCACCGAACACGCTTTCCAGCTACCGCAATGACCTCAAAGGCTTTGCCGAATGGGCCAGCAAGCATGCGCTAACACTATGGGACGTGCAATCTCAGCATGTGCAGGAATATCTCGCGCATCGTTTCCCGTTGGTAAAAGTCAGGAGTATCAATCGCTTGATTGCAACCCTGCGGCGCTTTTATCGCTATGCCCTGCTGTCGAACCTCATCAAGCAAGACCCGACGCTGCATATCGAAGCGCCGAAAATGCCCAAGCAATTACCTAAAACCATGAGCGAGTCGCAGGTAGAAGATTTACTGCATGCGCCAAATGTGGATACACCACTTGGAATTCGCGACCGTGCCATGCTGGAATTGTTGTATGCGAGCGGCTTGCGTGTTTCTGAACTGGTGAATATCACGATTGCGGAAGTCAGCACACAAGATGGCGTGGTGCGCGTGACCGGGAAAGGCAGCAAAACAAGGCTGGTGCCTATGGGGCAGGAAGCCGCTGAATGGATAGACCGTTACTTAGCCCAGGCCAGAGCGGAGATATTAAAAGGTAGTTTGAGTAATGCGGTGTTTGTCACTAATCGTGGTGATGCGATGACGCGGCATGCTTTCTGGCACCTGATTCAAAGATATGCGTTGCAGGCGGGCATTTCACAGCATATCAGTCCGCATGTGTTGCGCCATGCGTTTGCCACGCATTTGCTCAATCATGGCGCCGATTTGCGGGTGGTGCAGATGTTGTTAGGGCATGCGGATATTTCGACGACGCAGATTTATACGCATGTGGCGAGGGAGAGGTTACAGCAATTGCATAAGATGCATCATCCGCGGGGGTAGATGTTGTGATAGACATTGCTGCGTACGGTGTAAATGTGTTTTGCACAGCATGCTGTGCGCCTGCAAAACTGCGGCTTTAGCGAAAGCAGATGCTCCTTGCAACACGTCGTCATTCCGGCGGAGGCCTGGAATCCAGGCTAGGTTCATGTTTAGCTTGGTAACAATAGAAGAACTATAGCTACACTCGCTGGAAGTATTACTAGGTATTTCTTCGGGTGCTTAACTGTCTCTTTTCGCCTCTAGGCGAGTTACTTTTCTTTGCTTGCCCAAAGAATAAGTAACCAAAAGAAAAGGCACCCTAGCTTCCGCTTATTTCCTGTGTTGCTCATCAACGTGGGCGTCCAACGAAACTCGCCCTAGCGGCTTGCAAACTACGCAAGCCACCGCGGAACTCGAACAGACGCTGGCCGACAACTCCCCCGCTGACTGCGCTACTCGGCGCGTCAGATAGGGGCCGAGAAAAAGCACACGCTTGCCACTTGGATGACTCTCTTCGCTGCATCCCGCTCAATCATCGTGGAAAAACAAAACACTCAGCAGAGTAGTTTGGTGTGGTTTAGTCTTAAAACTTAAACAACTTAATTAGCGCCCTCAATGAAGTATGCTCAACCAATGTTTCATCGTGGTGGTTTTCACGGGCTCCTATCAGACGCGCCGAGTAGCGCAGGCAAAATAAGGAGGAAGGGAGCGTTTGTTTGAGTCCCGCAGCAGCTCACGATGTGGGTGAGCTGCCAGGTCGAGTTTCGCAACCGCTTGTTTTGACGAGCAACGCAGGGAAAAAGCGGAAGCTAGGGTGCCCTTTCTTTTGGTTACTATTCTTTGGGCAAGCAAAGAATAGTAACTCGCCTAGGGGCGAAAAAGAGCATTGCCTAAGTTCTTACCAGTAGCTACTCTAAGCTTCCCTGTAAATCAAAATCCCCAACGCCTTCAACCCCGGCAATATCCCGGGCTTGCTCACTTTCAGCTTCACATTCTGCGCTTTAAATTCCTGCAAAATCAGCTGACAAACATGCTCCCCCAGCGCTTCCACCAATTTAAAACTACGCTCTGCCAAAGTCTCTCGGATACGTCCGACCACCTGCCCATAATCAATCGTATCTTCAATCGCATCACTCAGGCAGGCCTGGCTAAAATCATAGCCAATTTCAATATCCAGGATAATGGTTTGCGGCACGGCGCGCTCCCAATCCGGTACGCCGAGTTTGGTTTGTACTTTGACTTGTTCGAGAAAAATCGTGTCCATCGCTATGCGTCCTTTGTTATTTCCGCGCGGGCCGGAATCCAGTATGATTCGGCATCATACAACATCACGCACTGGCTGACATACCGCCTGCTGCGCATCTCTTGAGAGTTTGAATATGAGCGAATTTGGTTTTGGGTTTGAACTGGAAGCAATCATTTGGGTGGTGGCCGCCTACTTAATCGGTTCGATTGCATTCGGTATTATTGTCAGCAAGTTATATCGTTTGCCGGACCCGCGTTCGGTAGGCAGCGGCAATATCGGT
>NZ_DATHWZ010000103.1:0-1839 GCF_035460085.1 Methylophilus sp. | reverse complement strand
ATTGGCAGATTGGCGTAACCATGCACTGAACCTGGAAAAACAGGTCAACCAGGTGATTGTTGGACAGAGCAAAGCCATTCGTTTGATGAACACTGCGATTTTTGCACGCGGGCATGTGTTGCTGGATGGTGGCGTCGGTGTCGGTAAAACCACCTTGCTGCAATCGATTGCGCGCGGTATCGGTGGCGCCTATGAGCGGATCGAAGGCACGGTGGATTTGATGCCGAATGACCTGATTTACCACACCTTCCTCGGTCCGGATGGCAGGCCGCAGATTGATGAAGGCCCGCTGTTGCGTGCCGGTGAAAATTTATCCGTGTTCTTCTTTAACGAGATCAACCGTGCACGGCCACAGGTGCATGCCCTGATGCTGCGCGTGATGGCCGAGCGTCATATCAGCGCCTTCAAGAAAGAATACCGCATGCCGCATATGATTGTGTTTGCCGACCGTAACCAGGTGGAGAAGAACGAGACGTTTGAAATCCCTTCTGCGGCGCGTGACCGTTTCATGATGGAGATTCCGATTGAAATTCCAGCTGACCGCGAGCTGAAAAAATCACTGGTGTTCAATACCAAGTTCCAGCATGCCGAAAAACTGACGCAACAGGTGGAGAGCGATATCCTCAAATTCGACCAGTTGAATGCATTTTCTGACCGTTTGCAAGACCACATTAAATCCAGCGATGTGCTGGAGGAATACACCATGGATTTATGGGATGCGACGGTGAACCCGGAAAAGTTTGGCGTGACCATGGACAGTGTGGATATTTCGCGCCTGATCCAGGCCGGGGCCAGCCCGCGCGGCATGGGTATGCTGATGAAAGCGGCGCGCGTGAATGCGTGGCTGAATGGCCGCGACAGTGTGTATCCGGAAGATATCCATGCCGTGTTCCACGAAGTGATCTCGCACCGCCTGGTGTTCAATGCCGCTTATGAAAACCGCAGGACGGTGCTGGCACGTGAGTTGACCAATAACATCATCCGCACGATTGCGGTGCCTAGCCTGACCTTCAGCAAAGCGGCCTAAGCAAGCATTGAAAGAAAACCCACATGATACGTGCATTCAAAAAAGCCGGGAAGAAAGCGCCTGCGTATGGTGATGAAGCGGGTTATGCGCAGCCGTTTGAATATGTGATCGGCTGGAAGTCGGACAGTATCCAGCTGGGTGATCATGCCGGCACGCAGCGCGGCCTCGGTTCGGATTATCGTGGCACGGTGAACCTGGTGGATTACCCGGATGCAAGGCGCATGGATTTGCGCCAGACCATCCGTGACCCGTTCGAGCAGGTGCAGGTGCGGCAGTTTAACCAGGACAGCACGACGCCGATTTATGCGGTGTGTGATTTATCCAGTTCCATGCAGTTCCGCGGGCATACACGTAAATTGGATACCGCGATTGAAGTGGCGACGGCGGTGGCAAATTCGGCTTATCACGCCGGTGATTTGTTTGGGTTTATCGGCTACAACCAACAAGTGCTCGAAGACTATACCTTGCCGTTAAGCCGCAATCTGCACCAGAGCAAAGCAACCATCGCCATGTTGCATGATTACCAGCATCTGCGCATAGGGGTTGAAGGGGTGACTGACATGCCTAACTTTTTAGGGCAGACGCGTGCACTGGTGTTCTGGATTTCCGATTTTCATATGCCGCTCGGCGTGATCGAGAAAACCTTGTCTGCGATGTCGGCGCACAAAGTGATCCCGGTTGTGTTGTGGGACGATGAGGAATACAAAAAACTGCCCAAGTTTGGCTTTGGCACCATGATAGACCTGGAAACCGGCCGCAACCGCACCCTGTTTTTCCGCAGTGAAGTAAAGGCCAAATTCCTGGATGCATTT
>NZ_DATHWZ010000102.1:0-6748 GCF_035460085.1 Methylophilus sp. | reverse complement strand
TCGGCCAGCGTCTGTTCGAGTTCCGCAACAAGCCACGAACTGTGTGGCTTGTCAGGGCGAGTTTCGTTGGACGCCCACGTTGATGAGCAACGCAGGAATCAAGCGGAAGCTAGGGTGCATTTCTTTTGGTTACTTAGTTCTTTGTGCAGGCAAAAAAAAGTAACTCGCCTAGAGGCGAAAAGGGAAGCCACAGTCGAAGAGCTTGCTTTAAGGCACTAAAAGGTTTTCATTGAAGGAGTGTGCATTTTATAGTCAGCGCTTTTCAGCTCGCTTTCTTGCGAACTCCGTTTTAAAAGCTTCAAACCTGTTTTCTTCAATCGCCGCCCGCATCCCCCGCATTAAAAACTGATAATAATGCAAGTTATGAATCGTGTTTAAACGCGCACCTAGAATCTCGCCAATCCGATACAAATGATGCAAATAGCTGCGGCTAAAATTGCGGCAGGTATAACATTCGCACTCTTCATCCAAAGGCCGCGTATCGGTTTTATACGTGGCATTCTTGATTTTCACATCGCCATATTGCGTGAACAGCCATCCGTTACGCGCATTCCGTGTTGGCATCACGCAGTCAAACATGTCGATGCCATAACTTACAGCATCCACCAGGTCTTCCGGTGTGCCGACGCCCATCAAATAACGAGGTTTGTCTTTTGGCATTTGCGGGGCGGTATGCGCCAGAATGCGTAGCATGTCTTCTTTAGGTTCGCCGACAGACAGGCCGCCAATTGCATAGCCATCAAAACCAATTTTTTCCAGGCCCTGGCGAGAGACATCGCGCAAATCTTCAAACATGCCGCCCTGGATAATGCCAAACAAGGCGTTTTTCTGATGGCTTTCAATGCTATCGACTTCAGTTGTATGCTGAGCTGCTTCTGCCAGTTGCTTCACTTCATCCTCACCACCTTGCAAGGCCATGGCTTGCGGGATGGTGTGAGTTTGGTATACATCAAAAGCATCGCGGCTGCGTTGTGCCCAGCGCAGGCTGAGTTCCATTGATTGACGGGCTTCATGATGGCTGGCAGGATAAGGCGTGCATTCGTCAAAAATCATGACGATGTCACTGTTGAGTACACGCTGGATACGCATGGATTCTTCCGGTGTCAGGAAGCAACTGTCGCCGTTGATCGGGGATTTGAATTTAACCCCAGCCTCACTGATTTTACGCAAATCACCCAGGCTCCAGACCTGGAAGCCGCCGGAGTCTGTCAGTATCGGTTTATCCCAGCCCATGAATTTATGCAGGCCATCGTGTGCAGCCACCACCTCCATACCGGGGCGCAGCCATAAATGAAAAGTATTGCCGAGGACAATGTGCGCCTGAATCTCATTCAATTCTAGAGGCGACATGGCTTTGACGGTGCCGTAAGTACCAACCGGCATAAACGCCGGGGTTTGTACTTCACCATGAGGTAGGTGAACGGTGCCGCGTCTGGCGAGGCCATCAGTGTTGTGTAGGGAAAACTGCATGGAGTGGCGATAAGTAACTGAAATAAACGCGCATTTTATCACAGCAGGATGCTGCGCCCGGTCCATATACCGGGCTTTTGCATTGACCTGCTTTGCTTGCATTTTTTGTGATTGCCCGCAACAATGCACGTATCTGCATTCTTGAATTCTCCTATGGCTGAACCACAAACCCGACTGTCGCGACGTGAAGAACACACCAGTTTGCGTCAGCGTGGTATTTATTTGCTCCCAAATTTATTCACCTCTGCCTCTTTGTTTGGCGGTTTTTATGCCATTGTGCAGGCGATGAATCAGCATTTTGAACAGTCTGCCATCGCGATTTTTATCGCCATGGTGCTGGATGGCCTGGATGGCCGTGTGGCGCGCATGACCAACACCCAGAGTGCTTTTGGCGCTGAATATGACAGCCTGGCGGATATGGTCTCATTTGGCGTAGCACCCGCGCTGATTGTGTATGTGTGGGCGTTGCAGCCAATGAATAAACTGGGCTGGATTGCCGCCTTTATTTACTGTGCCTGTGCGGCCCTGCGATTGGCGCGTTTCAATACCAAGATTGATGACCCGTTTCAGGATAAGCGCTATTTCCAGGGCTTGCCTAGCCCGGCGGCAGCGGCTTTGCTGGCGGGGTTTGTGTGGGTGTCTTATGAATACAATATTGATGGCCGCGAGATTTTCTTCGGTGCCGTACAGGTCAAATGGATCGCCTGGTGCCTGACCGTATTTGCCGCCGGTTCTATGGTTTCTGACCTGAAATTTTACAGCGGCAAGGATATCAACCTGCGACATTCCGTGCCTTTCGTGGCTATCCTGGCAGTGATGCTGGCATTCGTGCTGATTTCCTATAGTCCGCCGGAAGTATTATTCAGCGTGGTGTTTGTGTATACCTTATCTGGATATTACTTATGGATACGCGACAGGATGGCTGCCAAAAATAAAGCTTAAATTGAGTAGTGACATCACAACGCGCCACGACTGGCGCGTTTTTTATGGATGCTGCTGGCCTGTGTGGCCGTGGTGGTCAAGAGCAGGACAAGCGAGTAAAATTCGCCTGTCAGATTAGGAACCTACATGGAACAAATTATAATTTTTGATACCACGCTGCGTGACGGGGAACAAAGCCCTGGTGCGGCGATGACCAGAGAAGAAAAAATCCGCATTGCACGCCAATTGGAAAAACTGGGTGTAGACGTCATTGAAGCTGGATTCGCTGCCGCCAGCCCGGGAGACTTTGATGCGATCTCCGAGATTGCCAAAGTGATTAAAACCTCCACCGTGTGTTCACTGGCGCGCGCCAGTGAAAATGATGTCCGCCGTGCCGGTGAAGCGATCAGGCATGCGGCCAAAGGTCGTATCCACACCTTTATTGCCACCAGCAAAATCCATATGGTGAACAAGCTGCGCATGACTGAAGACCAGGTGGTCGAGCGCGCAGTGCAGGCAGTAAAGTGGGCGCTGGAATATACCGAAGATGTCGAATTTTCTGCCGAAGATGCTGTGCGTTCCGAGATTGATTTCCTAGTGCGCGTATTTGAAGCCGTGATTGATGCCGGCGCCAAAACCATCAATGTGCCGGATACGGTGGGCTACAGTATTCCCTCGGTGTGGGGTGAACGTATGGCCGAATTGATCAAGCGCGTCAAAGGCGCTGATAAGGTGATCTGGTCTACCCATTGCCATAATGATCTGGGCATGGCGGTCGCGAACTCCCTGTCGGCTGTGATGAACGGTGCACGCCAGGTCGAATGCACGATTAACGGGCTCGGTGAGCGTGCCGGTAACGCCAGCCTGGAAGAAATTGTCATGGCGATTAAAACACGCAGTGATATATTCAACCTGACCACACGGATTGATGCCACACAAATCGTGCCATCGTCAAAACTGGTTTCTACCATTACCGGTTACCCGGTACAGCCTAACAAAGCGATTGTTGGTGCTAACGCCTTTGCGCATGAGTCTGGCATCCATCAGGATGGCGTGCTAAAGCACCGCGAAACCTATGAAATCATGCGCGCTGAAGATGTGGGCTGGGGCGCGAATAAACTGACCTTGGGCAAATTGTCCGGCCGCAACGCTTTCCGTACCCGCTTGAAAGAATTAGGGATTGAACTGGAAAGTGACGACGCCTTAAACGCTGCATTTGCCCGTTTCAAAGAGCTGGCCGATAAAAAGTCGGAAATCTTTGATGAAGATTTGCATGCGCTGGTGAGTGATGAAGTGATGCAAGATGCGGCTGAATTATTCAAACTCACTTATCTGCAAGTGGCTTCGCAAACCGGTGAAATCCCGCATGCGGTATTGACGTTGAATCGTGATGGCCATGAACAACGCACGGAAGCCACTGGCGGCGGTCCGGTAGATGCGACATTTAAAGCGATTGAGAATGTGGTCAATAGTGAAACTGAATTGTTGCTTTATTCGGTGAACAATATTACCAGCGGGACGGATGCGCAAGGGGAAGTGACGGTGCGTCTGGCAAAAGGTGGCCGGGTGGTCAACGGACAGGGTGCAGACACTGATATCGTTGTGGCTTCAGCCAAGGCTTACCTGAACGCATTAAACAAGCTTTACGCCAAGGCAGAAAAACTGAATCCGCAAGTAGATTAAATTTAAACGCATTCGGTAAAGCAAATTCTAGCAATTGAAAATATTGCTACTGTTCTCAAATCTGTCATTCCCGCAAAGGCGGGGATCCAGGCCGAGTACTGGGCCATGGTGGTTGCTTGTAAACCAGTTAGCCTTTCACCTGGCCTGTATGCTTACTTGCAGGACGTGCTGGCTTCTGCATTAGCCAGAAAGTATCGCAGGCGCATAGCATTTCTGCTCAACCCTGCGCTGGTCTGATGAAGAAGGGTGAATTGCCACATTGGATTATTTAATAAAGCCGTTATCCATTGCCATCACACATCAACCCCGTAAGGTTTTTCAATAAATAATGAATCGCCAACGTAAACAACAATAGACAATCTTTTCGTTTGATGCCACTCAATATCCTGTTTTTTTATCTCCCAACATTTTTGGCAACCTTAATATGTCAGTGCGATAGCGTGCAAGTGACTGTCAGGATCTTGAATGTCGTCTAGGCAAAAGTGGCTGTTAATCATCAGTGCACTTACCTGTACCTATTTAATATGGGGTTCCACCTACCTCGCAATTAAATATGCGATTGAGAGTTTCCCGCCATTCATCATGGTCGGCGTCCGGTTTACGGTTGCCGGATCATTACTTTATGCCATTCTGCGTGGCATGGGACATGCGGCACCCAGCATCACTCAATGGCGAGGCGCGGCTTTAGTCGGGTTGCTGCTGCCGGTATTAGGCAACGGCACCGTTTCATTTGTGCAACTGCATGTGTCGTCCAGCGTGGCGGCGCTGGCGATTGCCACTGCCCCGATCTGGATGGCGATTTTTTCCAGCCTGTGGGGGCACAAAATCAGCCGCCGCGAATGGCTGGGCATCGCCATCGGCCTGGTTGGAATTCTGTTATTGAATACCCGTGGCAGTTTGCATGGCGATTGGTTAAGTGCATTGTTGTTAACGTTTGCTGCGGCTTCCTGGTCGTTGGGCTCGGTTTGGAGCAAGCATATGGCGATGCCGCAGGGCCTGATAGGTGCGGCCAGCCAGATGTTATGTGGTGGCCTGATTGCCTTCGTATTCAGCTTTGCTTTTGGTGAGCAATGGCCAGCGCAAGTTTCCACCCGCTCATGGGCGGCGATTGCTTTCATGATTGTGCTAGGCTCTATAGTCGCGTTCTCAGCCTATCACTGGCTATTACACAATGTGCGTCCAATGGTGGCCAGCAGTAATACCTTTGTGAACCCGGTAGTCGCATTTGTAGTGGGTATCTGGTTTGCCGATGAGCAGATTCATACCATGGAATATATCGCGCTGGCGGTGATTCTGGTCGGCGTGTTCCTGGTGCTGACCTCGACGACCAACGAAGCCGTGCCTGAAGAACAAATCGTTTAATTAATAGGATTGAAAGCTATTGTATGAAGCAAAACCTTGCCTTATTTGACCTGGACAACACCCTGCTGGCGGGTGACAGTGACTATAACTGGAGTATTTTCCTGATTGGGGAAGGCCTGCTCGATGAGAAAACGCATAAAGCGCGTAACGAGCAGTTCTACCTTGATTACAAGAATGGCACCTTGGATATTTTTGCTTTTCTCGCTTTCCAGTTGCAGCCATTGGCACAGCACCCGAAAGCGTTCCTGGATGAGCTGCACAAAAAATATATGGTTAACGTGATCCGCCCGATGATGACGCAAAAAGCGCAGGACTTGGTGAACAAGCACAAGGCGGATGGCGACCTGTGCATGGTGATTACTGCTACGAACAGTTTTGTGACCAAACCGATTGCCACTGCTTATGGCATTGAACACCTGATTGGCACTGATCCTGAAATGGTGAATGGCGAATTTACCGGTGGCGTGAGCGGCACCCCCAGCTTCCAGCAGGGCAAGGTGACACGTTTGAATGAGTGGCTGGCAGTCAAAGGACAAACACTGGCGGACTTTGAAACCAGTTATTTTTACAGTGACTCACACAATGACTTGCCGTTGATGAAGCTGGTGACTCATCCAGTTGCGGTTGATGCTGATCCGACGTTGACTGCTTATGCCAATGAACATCAGTGGCCAGTTATCAGCTTGCGCTAGGGTTTTTGCGGAAACACTTTACGCTAAAGAAATCCAATTCTTAAGCTTAAATCCGGGGGTGATTTAAAAACTCAGCGTCAGCGCTGTCGCCGCCATTATATTATTGTCTATGCTACGCACGCCATCCTTATCGAAAATAGCATCGCGACTCGTCAGTTTGCGCAATTCGTTACGCCATACCATCCGCTGGTTAAGGCGATAATCCATATTCACTGAATAACCGGTGGTTTGAAAACCATCATCAGTGCCAGTGTTGATAATCACGCCATGTTTGTCGTGGTAGTGTTCCAAGCGTGCGGAAAATTGCAGGCGGTCTGAATATGTGTAGCGCAATACTATGTTTGGGCTATACCACACATGATAGCGATCACTGCCGGGTGCGGCCTGCTCAGCGCCGATATCAAATGCGGTAATGAATCCCCAATGCTCATCCATCTGCCATTGCACGTAAAAATCATGGAAGTAGCGCATCTGACGTTGGGCATCCGATTTATCGTTGCCGATAAATGAGCTGCTATTGATAGTAAGTTCGTCATTCGGTTTATATACCAGCTGGTGCCCGATGGCAGGTGTGGTATTGCCGTCAGTGCGCTGTATGCGCTGCCAGCCAGTGAGTAATA
>NZ_DATHWZ010000101.1:0-5436 GCF_035460085.1 Methylophilus sp. | reverse complement strand
CACTGGCTTTAACGAGATCAATACCTTCGTTGAAGTTCTCAACTACTTCATCATCTTCGGCGTCGACGATATAGGTATCATTACCTTTACCGCCGACCAAGGTGTCAGCTCCACCTTTACCGTCGAGGATGTTATTGCCGGTATTACCGGTAATGATGTTTGCGTCATCATTGCCGGTCCCGTTAATGGCAGCGTTACCTGTCAGGGTCAGATTCTCGACATTAGCAGCCAATGCTAATGAGTAGCTAATACTGGCTTGGACTTCATCGATACCAGCATTTGCCTGTTCAGTGACCACGTCATTGATGTTATCGACGATATAGGTATCGTTGCCGTTTCCACCGGCCATGGTGTCGATACCGGCACCGCCGTTGAGGGTATCGTTACCTGTACCACCGGTGAGGATATTGGCGGCCGCGTTACCGATCAGGGTATTGCCATTATTGTTAGCGGTCAGGTTCAGCTTGGTTAAGCCGGTTGCCGAAGCATCCAGTACCTCTGCATTCGCCCAGTCACCATTCAATGTCAATGTGGTGGCAGTGGCCAGCGTGGCAGCACCACGCAGCTTGATGGTATCGATGCCATTGGTCGTGCCACCGGTCTCTGTGACTGTATCTTCTACTACAGCGGTGACCACGCTATTGATCGTGGCGGTCTTTAGATCGAGCACATAGGTATCATCGCCCTCACCACCGATCAGCGTATCCACACCTGCACCGCCATCAAGGATGTTATCTGCATCATTGCCTTTAAGGGTGTTGGCGAGCGCGTTACCGGTGAGGTTAAGTTTGGTGTCCGCAGTCAGGGACGCATCGAGGTTCTCGAGGTTAGCCCCCAGGGTGAGGGTAGTGGCATTCGCCATGGCGCCGTAGTTTGTACCTGCCAGCAAACGCAGTTGCACAGTATCAATACCAGAGTTAGCCACAGCTGTTTCGGTGATGGTGTCCTGCAGGGAGACCTTAAAGTTAGCAGCGGTAGTGCCTGTGAGTGCAAGGTCAACGATGTAAGTATCATCACCATTACCGCTGATCAGCTTGTCTGCACCGTCACCACCATCGAGGACATTGCTACCTGCATTGCCGGTGATGGTGTTTGCCAGTGCATTGCCTGTGCCATTGATTGCAGCAGTGCCACCATTCACAGAGCCATCAGTGAGCGTCAGGTTCTCGACATTGGCAGAAAGGGTATGCGTAGCGTTGGCTTTAACTAGGTCAATACCTTCGTTCTCTAATTCAGTGACCACATCGCTGATGTGATCAACGATATAGGTATCGTTGCCCTTGCCGCCGATAAGCGTATCGATACCAGCACCACCATCAATGATGTTATTGCCTGTATTGCCGGTGATGACATTGGCACCAGCATTACCTGTCCCGTTGATGGCAGCCGTGCCTGTCAGTTCCAGGTTCTCGACATTGGCACCCAGGGTATAGCTGACACTGGCCTTGACCAAGTCGGTGCCGCCAGTCACTTGATTGGCATTGATTTCAGTGACGACATCCGCAATGTTATCGACGATATAGGTGTCGTTGCCATTACCACCGATCATGGTGTCGATACCGGCACCGCCATTGAGTGTATCGTTACCTGTACCGCCGGTGAGTATATTGGCGGCCGCGTTACCGATCAGGGTATTGCCATTATTGTTAGCGGTCAGGTTCAGCCTGGTTGATCCTGTGGCTGAGGCATCAAGAATCTCGATGTTAGCCAAATTGCCAGTGAGTGAAAGTTCTGTGGCCGTAGCGAGAGCAGCCGTGCCACGGAGTTTGACAGTATCGATCCCGTTGGTCGTACCATTCAGGTCTGTGACGGTATCTTCAATCACGACAGTAGCACCAGCACCAGTACCCTGGAGTTTGACGTCCAGGATATAAGTGTCGTTACCAGCGCCACCAATCAGGGTATCCACCCCTGCACCACCATCGAGGATGTTATCTGCATCATTCCCAGTGAGGGTGTTGGCGAGCGTGTTACCGGTAAGGTTAAGCTTGGTGTCCGCAGTCAGTGACGCATCGAAGTTCTCAAGATTAGCCCCTAAGGTGAGGGTAGTGGCGTTAGCCATGGCGCTATAGTCCGTGCCTGCCAGCAGCCTGAGCTGTACCGTATCAGTACCGGAACCTGCGACAGCAGTCTCGGTGATGGTGTCCTGCAGCGCTACCTTGTAGTTAGCAGCAGTAGTCCCGCTACGGGTGAGGTCAACGATGTAAGTATCGTCACCGAGGCTGCCTACTAGATTATCAACACCGCCTGCACCATCGAGGACATTAGCTTCTATGTCGCCAATAATAGTGTCATTGCCAGTTAAATTTGCACTGTTTAAAAAGAAACTGCTTAGTGTCGAAAAGTCTGAACTAGATCCTGCACTTTGTAAGACCGATTGCAGATCAGCGACATTGAGTAGAATGTTGCTGATAGCAAAGCTTTTTCCATCTGGCGCAGTGTAGCTGATTGAGGTGATGGTTCCGCCAGTGATTACTTCGTTGGCATCTAAATTAAGCGTTCCTTTAAGTAAAAGCTTACCATTGGATTGGTTGATTTCTACAGAGGTGATGGTGGCACCGTCGATTGTGCCCAAGGCAGAGTAAATAAATGATCCGGTTATGACATAATCTTTAATGCCACTGCTATTTGTATGGCTAAGTGAGCTAAAAGAACCCCCATTAATACCGTAACCCCAAGCTGTATTGGAAATATTGATACTTCCGGTTAACTCATATTTTTCACTGAAGTCCGTTAGCCTCACAAAATTTGCTCTTGGCGAACTCCCTAAAAAGTTGCTTCCCCTAACGAAAATATCATAGCCTCCCCAAGATCCATAACCGGTGCTATTGCTCCCATCATAGAAAAAGATTGATTGAGGGGCTAAGGTTGTTAAAGTGTTATCAGTGTTTTTAACTGAATCTGAGATGTCTTTAAAACTCTCAGCAAAGTTTTGTAGATTGATGGACTGCCATTGGTTAAATTGCACCTGCATTATTGTTTTCCCTGTTTATTCTTTTGCATGACGGTACATGCATTTACAAATAATCACAATAGCCCGTTGATGTAGATTTCTGGAACTGAAATATTGCTTTTGGGACTGGATTTCGTAGTAAAAGGAAAGCTGGGGAAGTTTTTATCAGAAGCACGGATAGTCATTGTCACGGCCAGTTATGTGAACGTGAGCTAGAGAACGTAATACGTAACTTCTAGCAGCAACGGGCGAACCTGCTGCTGTGTACCAAGATTGTCTAAACGGCATTGATGTGCCCACCGCCAACATCATGATTATCAACCGTGCCGATTATTCGACCTAGCGCCATTTGCGAATAGCCGCCAAACCATTGGCTATTATCAAGGTAGATGCTTCCGATGCCGCCGTCCAGTTGCAGTTCAATGTCAAAGCCGATATCGACCCGATGAAGCTGATAAACCTGTTGCAGCCTGGCAAACGCTGCCGCATGAACGGGCCGGATAAGTTACGAATGACGATACAGATCGGTAATCTGGCTCATAAAACTTCGGTAGTTAAAGCGTTATTGAGCCAGTTTTCCTAAAATAAACTTAATCAATGAGCAGTGACTGGTTATTGATCATGTGCTGAATAAGCGCAGCTTCAGTACTTGTGCTGCTGTCTCTGAAAATGTCGGTATTGAATAAAATGACATGTCCATCTTCATTCGCTGAATTATAGTTACCAGCTGTAAATCCGCCTTGAGAACTAATTCGAATTTGGGTCTCTCCGAATTGTGTAGTAACTATATCAAGATATTGAAGTATATTATCCTTTGTTTCTCCAATAAGCAGATCTTTGAAGTTTAGCTTGTCTCCTTCAGCTAGCTCAAAATCAAAAACTGTATCAGTAGCTTTCGATAGGTCTTTTGTAAGTCCATTATCATGAAGATTCCACTTGAAAGTATCGGCTCCCAATCCACCATACAGGCTATCAGAACCAGCTCCTCCAATAATTGTGTCATTTCCCGAATAACCATTTATCAAATCATTAAAGCTGGAACTGATTAAGACATTGTCGCCACGGTTACCAAAAATTTCCACCTTATTTGTTATTGCACTCGCATCAACATTTAATGAAGAAGCATCTGAGATTGCATAATCAACAAGACGTTTAATACCATCTACTTGTTCAAGGTTAAAAAGCATTTTTTGGATATAAATATGCGTCACACCAGTGTCGCCGGAAAATAGACGCAATGTATCGTTTTCGATGCTCGAATTGAAATAAAGAAGATTAGCTGCTGAAGATGTGTTAATCGGACTGTTGTCAAAAATTTCCGCTACTTGGTGTTCTACCGAGCCATTAATATAGTACACATCCATGCCATCCTGACCATACAATTTATCATTGCCCAAACCACCATAGAGATAGTCCTCTTGGCTGCCCCCACCACTTAAAGAGGTAACGATGCCCCCATCAATAATATCGTCACCAGCACCGCCAATAAGTAAATTACTGTTTATATCACCTTGCAAAATATTGTTTAACTCATTTCCAACGCCTCTCAGGGTAAAACCCGCTGTTCTGACTTGATTATCAAATGTCAGGTTCTCAACATATTGAGGTAGAACGTATGCATAGTTAGTAAATACTGTGTCTATCCCGCCCCCAGCCGCAACAGAGAGTGTTTCAATAACTTTTGAAGGCCTATATTCTCCTTCGTAACCGCTAATAATATAAATGTCGTTTCCTTCACCACCGTGAAGAATATCCAAATATGCGTAGTCAATACCTAAGCCATCGCCACTTCTGAGCGTGTCATCGCCCGCATCACCATATAAAGTATCGCTGCCTTTGCCTCCAACTAAATAGTCATTCCCTGCGCCTCCATCGATGATGTTATCTGCATCGTTACCTGTGAGAGTATTGGCGAGTGCGTTGCCTATAAGGTTCAGTTTGGTTACCCCTGTTTCTGAGGCATCGAGATTCTCAAGATTGGTGCCCAGGGCTAGAGTAGTCGCATTGAGGTGGTCGAAGCTACCACGTAGCTTGACAGTATCGTTACCTGAGCCTGCGACAGAAGTTTCAGTAATGGTATCTTGCAGGGCGACTCTATAAGTAGAAGCTGTTGTGCCTGTTTGAATTAAGTCTACAATATACGTGTCACTACCCAGTCCTCCCGCTAATGCATCAATTCCATCATCCCCGGAAATGATATCGTCTAGACTACCTCCCAAAATAGTATCTTCACCATCTCCGCCATGAAATACTTGAGTAGGGTCATAATTCAACAAAGCTGCTCTAGTATAGCTATCAGGGAGGGTAACGATATCATTGCCTGCCAGTGCATTATAAATATAGGTAATGTTATATCTATTGATATTGATTGAGTTTAGGTTTATCTCATCATCAAATTCTGTAAATAAATGATTGACTTGGCTATTGTTATATACAAAGTCACTTGCTACAAGATTAATATTTCCTGTTAGTTGTATTTGAAA
>NZ_DATHWZ010000100.1:0-2688 GCF_035460085.1 Methylophilus sp. | reverse complement strand
AACAAAACAAAGGAATGGGTTTGTTGGATTTAGTTTTGAGAGTTAAAGATGCTACTCAGCGCGCTCTGCCCATCGCGTTCTACCATTGTCTCAACGTGGTGGGGTTAAATGGGCCCCTATCTGACGCGCCGAGTAGCGCAGAAAAAACAAGAATCAAGGGAGCGTTTGTTTGAGTCCCGCAGCAGCTCACGAAGTGTGTGAGCTGCCAGGTCGAGTTTCGCGACCGCTTGTTTTGGCGAGCAACGCAGGAAACAAGCGGAAGCTAGGGTGCCTTTTCTTTTGGTTACTTATTCTTTGGGCAAGCAAAGAAAAGTAACTCGCCTAGAGGCGAAAAGAAACAGTTAAGCACCCGAAGAAATACCTAATTAATACTTCCAGCAAGTGCAGCTACAGCTCTTCTATTGTTACTAAGCTAAACATGAGCCTAGCCTGGATTCCGGCCGTTGCCGGAATGACGAACTGTTGCAGGGCCACTGGCTTATGCACGCTCTATGAAACCTCTGTTACACCCTTCACTGGAATAAAGACTTATGCATACACCAGCCGTTCCGCTGGAAAATAGCATGCTCTGCGACACCTTAGGTTGGTATGAAAATCAAAGAATTACCGTTTAACCCATCAAACAAAAAGCGCACGATTAAGTGCGCTTTTTGTTTGAAATTGACTTCTTACCCTAGGTTCGGCGCTAACCACCGTTCCAACCAAGCCTTATCGACATTGCGCCTCTTAGCCATGTCTTCCACCTGGTCATTGGCTATCTTATCTACACTGAAATACCTAGACTCCGGATGTGCAAGGTAGAACCCGCTCACTGCCGCTGCCGGTAACATCGCGTAACTATCCGTCAATTGCATCTCGATTTCTTCCGCTTGCAACACCCTGAACATATCGGCTTTCACCGTATGGTCCGGGCAGGCCGGGTAGCCTGGTGCCGGGCGGATACCTTTGTACTGCTCTTTGATTAGCGCATCCTTGTCTAAGGCTTCGCTCGCGGCATAAGCCCAGAAATCGGTACGTACCCGTTCATGCATATATTCGGCAAAGGCTTCCGCCAGGCGATCAGCCAGTGACTTGAACATGATGGCATTATAGTCATCATGGTTTTTTTCGTAGTCAGCCAGGCGTTTTTCCATGCCCAACCCGGCAGTCACGGCAAACAGGCCGATATAGTCATCGGTGCCTTTAGGTGCAACAAAGTCAGCCAGGCACTGGTTAGGGCGTGGCACGCCATCAATCACCGGTTTTTGCGTTTGCTGGCGCATGCCGTACCAGGTGAGCGCCACCTGGCTGCGGGTTTCATCGGTATAGATTTCGATATCGTCATGATTCACCTGGTTGGCGGGCAGGAGCGCAATCACGCCATTGGCACTCAACCAGCGGCCATCAATGATACGTTTTAGCATCACTTTGGCTTCGGCAAATACTTTGGTGGCGGCTTCACCCACTACCTCGTCCTTGAGGATGGCGGGATAAAACCCTGCGAGATCCCAGGTCTGGAAAAACGGGCCCCAGTCAATATATTGGGCGATCAACGCCAGATCGATATTCTTGAACACACGACGCCCGATGAATTTGGGTTTTACCGGCGCATGGGCTGCAACAAAATCCACCCTGGCGGCATTGGCGCGTGCATCGGCCAGACTCAGCATAGGCACGCCTTTTTTGTTGGCATGCTGGTGACGCGCTTTTTCGTAATCGGCCTGGATCTCGGCCAGGTAAGCACCACGCGTTTCGGGCGTCAGCAGGTTCTGCATGACGCTGACCGAGCGCGAAGCGTCCGGCACATAAATGACCGGGCCTTCGTAGTGAGGCGCAATCTTCACGGCGGTATGTGCGCGTGAAGTGGTGGCGCCCCCGATAAGCAATGGCGTCTGCAGGGCAACAAAATGCGGGTCGCGCTGCATTTCCCTGGCGATATAGGCCATCTCTTCCAGCGATGGCGTGATCAGGCCGCTCAGGCCGATAATATCGGCATTTTCAGCTTTTGCCATGGCCAGGATCTCAGCGGCAGGCACCATCACACCCATATTCACCACTTCGAAGTTGTTGCACTGCAACACCACCGACACGATGTTTTTACCGATATCGTGCACATCGCCTTTTACCGTCGCAATCACAACCTTGCCTTTGGGCTTGGCCACGATACCGGTGCGTTTTTCTTCCAGGGCTTTTTCTTCTTCAATGAACGGGATCAGATGCGCGACAGCGGATTTCATCACGCGCGCCGATTTCACCACTTGCGGCAGGAACATCTTGCCCTGGCCGAACAGGTCACCGACCACATTCATGCCATCCATCAACGGGCCTTCAATCACGTGGATCGGACGTCCGCCCTTGTGCATGATCTCCTGGCGCACTTCTTCAGTATCGGCAACGATAAAGTCGGTAATACCATGCACCAGCGCATATTCCAACCGCTTGCTGGCTGGCACCGGGTTTTCCGGCGTGCCGCGCCAAGCCAGTGTGGCTTCCGCTTTTTTGCCACCGGCCACCAGCGTACCGGCGATCTCGATCATGCGCTCAGTGGCTGCCAGCGGATTATCCGGATCAACCACACGGTTCAGCACCACATCTTCAACACACTTGCGCAATTCGGCAGGAATATCGTCATAGACGCCAACCATACCGGCGTTGACAATACCCATGGTCATACCGGCCTGGATGGCGTGGTAAAGGAACACGGTATGG
>NZ_DATHWZ010000099.1:0-4313 GCF_035460085.1 Methylophilus sp. | reverse complement strand
GAAGCGCTAGGCAGGAAATCGATTGAAGCGAAGTGATGGCCGCGTGTCACGATGACCATCAGTGCAATGACAAGTGCAATTGCCAGAGATTGGGTTGAAATTTTACGTGGCATGCCAACGACTCCAAAAATTAAGATTAATTACAAGGGGTGAATTTTAGCCCAATTCCACCAGGCTTGGGCAAAATCCACCTCCGCAAACATTACTTCATGTCATAACTCAGGCTGACGAATACATTGGTGCCCATGGTATTGTAATCAGCTGCGTTTGGTGAGGTCAGACTTCTGGTGGTTGCTAGCACATAATTTTTATCCAAGATATTATTAGCCCTCGCCTGCAAGCGCCAATTAGTATTGACTTGATAAGCCAGCGTCGTATTCAGTAGCGCGTATCCGCTCAATGAGATCTGGTTAGCGGTGTCGTTGTAACGCTCAGATGAAGCACTTAGCTCACTAGACCAATCCCAGGCGCCACTTCTGTATTGCAGTACCAGGTTACCAAAACGCTGGGCACGCCTGATCAGCAGGTTGTCCGTTGCATCCACGCGAGGGGACTGTACAGTCAAATTGCCGGACAGGAACCAGTTTTCAGCGAGTGCCAGGCTGCTTTCTAATGTCATGCCCTGAATCGCTATCTTGCCAGCATTGACGGCACAGCCATTTGTAAAACCGGGTGGACAGTCAGCGCGAGGCGCATTCTGGATAAAATTGCGGATGTGGTTATCAAATACCGTGATTTTCGTCTGTAATTGTTGACCCTGGTAACGCAAGCTGGCCTCGATATTGTCTGCTTTTTCAGAAGGCAGGTTCGGGTTGCCAAATGCGTTTGCATACAGTTGGTTGAAAGTGGGTGCCCTGAATGAAGAGCCATACTGCGTCGTGAATTGCCAGGCCGGTGAGAGGGCATAACCATAACCGATACCACCAGTCGTGTAGTTGCCGAATTGACTGTTGTGGTCTTCACGTAATGAAAGTTGGGTGCTGTGCGCGTCAAACTTGCCAACATAGCCAAGTACAAAAGCATCATTACTACGGCTTCTGTCTAGCGTACTTCTGCCAGTGTTTTCCGTTAATACTTCCTGCTCTAGCCTATCATATGCAAAAGTGAGTGTGCCATTTGAAAGTTTGTAATCATGTTGCCATGACAACTGGTGCTGCTCTGTCTCAATATTGCTATTGGTCCTTGCAGTGCCAACACTATATGACTGGTCGCGGCCTATGCTGTATTGCACTTTGCTGTTCCAGTTGTCAGTCAGTGCATTTCTAAGTGTCAGGCCATAGCCTTGCTGGTAACGCTCTAGATAATTGCCGATAAAGTTACTGTCGTACTGGTTCCTGCCTTTGCTTTCCAGATAGTTCAAGCCCAATGAATGGCCTGGCGCAAATTCAAGGTCAGCATATGCTGTACCACTAAAGTTGTTGTATCCGTCGCGGTCTTGCTCGGCCACAGCAGGCGGCCTTTTTTTTGCGCTGATACCACGGGTATCATAATTGCTGACTTGCGCGCCGAATTTCAACGCCTGAAAAGCCGTGTCAAAACCTGCGTTGCCACTATAAGAGTCGTAACTGCCTGCACCTGCACTGGCATATAAATGGGTGTTATTACTTTTGCCGCGCTTGGTGAATATCTGGATCACACCGCCAATTGCATCAGACCCATAAAGGCTGGAAGCCGGTCCGCGCAAAATTTCAATGCGATCAATAAGAGCCAGCGGGATATTTTCAAACGCGGTAGTGCCGGTGGTGCCCGAGTTGATGCGTACACCATCGACCAGCACAATCAACTGGTTATCGTTAGTGCCGCGTAACCCGATATTACTGCTGGTTCCCATGCCGCCATTGGTATAGGTTTCTACGCCAGGTTGTAGTCTTAACAGGTCCGCAATTGAACCGCCGCGCAAGCGGTTGATTTCTTCGCTATCTATCACCGTGATATCTCCGGTGACGGTTTTGGTGGATTGAGATGTCCTGCTGGCAGTGACCACGACTTCGTCCAGATCAGGGGTTGCCAGCGTTTCTGCTGCAAAGGTACTGCTGGTAAAAAGACCAAATATAAAACCAGCCAGATTGAGCAGTTTCCCGATAATTTCTTTCATCTATCTTTCCTAAGTACGTTCGATTCCAAACACTGATTCCAGTAGATGGAAGGGTAAGGCGATGTGATCGCCTGTACTCCGATTTATTATTAATTTAACGCTGTTTTATTAGAAAACTATTGGGGTTCGTATCGGATATTGACGAACACGTTTGCGCCAGGGGTGTTATACGCAAAACCTGTTGTGGCCGGGTTGCCATCAAGCGCCAAGCGGTAATCTTTATCAAAGATATTGTTGGCGCGCGCCTGCAATGTCCAGTCACGCTGAAGTTTGTACTGCGCAGTTAAGTTGAAAATAGTATAGCCACCCATACGCAGCGTATTGGCTGCATCGTTGTAGCGCTCGGATGACGTCACCATCTCGGCACCAAAGCGCCAGTCTTGCAAGGTATAACCAAGGTTGAGCTGACCATGCCTATTAGCACGGCGTACCAGCAAATTGTCAGAAGCATCATCCCGTGGAGATTGAATGTCGGCGCTACCACTTAAGTCTAAGTTATCCCAGCGATGACTTGCCGCTAGCGTTAATCCGCGGATGGTTGCCTTATTCAAGTTAACAGGAATGAAGGCACTGTCCAGAATAATAAGGTCACGGATTTTGTTTTCATAGGCTGTGATTGAGGCGCTTGTCGCGTCTTCGCGGTAACGTAAGCTGGCCTCCAGGTTATCCGACTTCTCAGGCCTAAGGTTTGGATTGCTGGTGACAAAGCCAAACGAATCGGGGAAAAACAGATCATTAAAAGACGGTGCCTTAAACGCTGATCCGTAGCTGCCGCTGATCCGCCAAGCGTCATTGATTTGATAGCCATAGCCCAAGCCGCCGGTGACATTGTTGCCAAAGCTGGAATTATGGTCTTCACGGACGCTCGCCTGGAAAGTATGTGCTTGAATGTTAGCAACATAACTGGCTACATAGCCTTCATTAGTGCGCTTGGTATTTTTAAATTCGGTGGTGGAGTCAACTTTATCTTCCAGCCTGTCATACATTAATGTCAGTACACCCACTGGCAAGGAGATATCGTTTTGCCAGTTAAATTGATCTTGTTTTGTTCTGAATAAACTGCGGGAAGGAGCTAGGAAATCTGCTGCAAAAGTCACTGACTCATCGATTCCCTGTCCAATGCGAATTGTCGAGTGCCAGTTATCCAAAATCTGGTTTTTGCTAAATAGAGACCAGACATTGTTTTCAATATCTGCGTGATCAGAATAGGCCGGGTTGAAAGCTGATATTAAGTTAAACCTGTTGTCGAAACGTGTGCGGCCTTTGCTGTGCATGAAAGTCAAACCCAATTCATGGCCTTGCGCAATGAGCTGAGACAGACTTCCGCTTACTGCAAAGTTACGATAACCATCTTTATCATTCAAGTTGGGGTTCGCTGTATCGTATGCTGAAAAGCCATTTGTCTTATTGGCGGAAACATTGATGGCATAGGTAGTGTCAGCTTGTTTGCCGCGTAACCCGGCTTCTGCCAAGGTTGTGTCATAGGTGCCAAAACCTAAATTTGCATAAGGTTTAAAACCATCTACGCCTTTTTTGGTGAAGATCTGGATCACGCCACCAATCGCATCCTGCCCATATAAACTGGAAGCAGGTCCCCTGACGATTTCAATGCGGTCGATATGTTGCACCGGGATATTTTCCAGCGTGGTCGTACCAGCAGTGGCTGATTGCATGCGGACACCGTCAATCAATACTACAACATGGCCAGTATTGGTGCCGCGCATGAATATGCCTGAGGTTTTGCCTGCCCCGCCGGTATTGGAGATTTCGATCCCCGCTTGTCGTTGCAGTACTTCAACCAGTGTACTTTGACCCGCGCGTTTGATTTCTTCGCTACCGATGACGGTAGTATCAGCAATCACGGTTTCCTGGAGTTGTGGTGTGCGGGTTGCTGTAACAATGACTTCATCGAGTGTGGTGGTATCGTTTGCATAAGCGAACTCGCTTAAAGTCAGGCCGATCAGGCCTTTAAGAATGGCTTTTTTCATTATCTTATCCCTGTGTCATATGCGACCCCGCATATGGGTTATTGGGCAATACTCAGGGATAAGTGACAATGAATCTGGAATTGCTATGGTTAGCAAAAGAGAAATACACTATCAGACACCGTCACCCCGCGGTATTGCAAATGGTTGGTTGTGAGGCCGGTCTCCGGGCTTGCAAGTTTTGATCTATCGCCTTCCCGGGTTTGACCCAGTGGCATGTTGATAGACCCGCA
>NZ_DATHWZ010000098.1:0-2369 GCF_035460085.1 Methylophilus sp. | reverse complement strand
TTTAAGTAATTTTTTATAGCTCGTTTAATTCAAAAAGCCGCATTGAAATGCGGCTTTTTAATTTGAATCTTTTGATTCTTGTCGCTAGCAAGAACTGCCAGGTTTGCAACCACAGGATTTACCAGTCGGCTTCAGCGTTTTCTTTTGCCAGGCTTGCTCGAATGCCTGGCGACTCATTGGTTTAAGGTTTAGTGATTGCTGCAATTCATCATCAACTGCTTGTGTTTGGTAGCGATTGAAATGGCTCAGGTATCTGGCATAAGCGCGGTCAGTGCCTAGC
This sequence comes from Methylophilus sp., assembly GCF_035460085.1. Lineage (GTDB taxonomy): Bacteria > Pseudomonadota > Gammaproteobacteria > Burkholderiales > Methylophilaceae > Methylophilus. Next base: position 2,089 of record NZ_DATHWZ010000098.1, on the reverse strand, counting down.
AACTTTTGCCATTGCGTCCAAAGCCATTTTTTCATTTTAAACATGAGTGCTCCATTACTGATATTTTCTTGCTAATCATCTTATGACTACAGTAAGTTAAAAAGATCCTATAAAAGGTATTCACTAATTTTATTTGTGCAAATGTATTTATTAAAATGTATAGTGGGGTTCAGCATCAAATTTCAGATCAATAGTATTACATATGTATGTACGTAATATCTTTAATCATCAGGCAAGTGTCTAACAAATTTGAAGTGGCATTCAAACCGCTCTGATCTATTGTTCTAAGAGCGAGCATATAGCTATCAATTTCATATTGAATAGAAAAGGAGAGGTTTTATGCATTGGAAACTCAATCGATTGCATCCAGCAATTTATTTTTCTGTTGTGATGTCTCTAGTGCTGTCATCTGGTATGGCTAGAGCAGATTATATCTATAGTTACACTGGGCAGCCTTTTAATGTCACTTCCTCAACGATAATGCCTGAAGGGGATGACTGGATTACGGTCGAAAAAACATTTCAAAGTACGATCACCGCGGCTATCAGGACTTCATCGTTACTTTCGCCAGACACGCAGTTAGCGGATATCATTTCTGTCACAATGACCGGGACCCCTTATGAAGGAAGTGTTTTCACACTCGAATATCCGGGAGCACCAATACCGGATCCTTTTCCCCCTTATGATCTAAGGGTAGGGGCATATCTGGATATCATCAGCATGGATGCAGCAGGTCTACCATCAGCATGGGATATTTCCGTAGATCAGTATCTCTTTATCGGTGGGCGCGCGCATTACGTACAAATGCTGACATCTACTATCAGTGACAACATCAATGGATATGATGAGCCATTTAGTGGATTCTCAGGATCAAACCAAGATTCACCTGGCAGCTGGCAAGTGACCTGGATTAGCTCCGTACCGGAAAACCAAACGAATGGAATGATTTTCGTGGGGTTAGCGATAATCAGTTTGGTTGTAAGGAATAGCAATTTCAAGCGTCCGTTCACTCGACTAACAATTTAGGCTTCAGTGTGATTTGGAGGGGCGTACATTCAGCCCCCTCACTTCGAACACATGTTTGTCTAAAATACTATTTTGTGGATCTGTCAGCACCAGTTCATGCCTCCCTGGCATAGGCAAGGGCACTAGAACTTTTGTTCTGCCGCAGGCGGCTACAGGGCGATTGTCCAATAACATGCAGGATTTACCCGTGCCTCCGGATTGCAGCAGCAGTGCCTGCCGTTGCTGCGGGATATCCGGATCAGGGGCGATGATAGCGGAGTCTGGCGGTGCTATCAGCATGGCCGATGCCGGGGTAACATTGATATTGATGATTTGATTGGATACGACCTGCGTGATGCGGCTTTGTGCGATCACCCAGTCTTGCCGCGGTGATTCAATCGGCGGTTGATAACGCACTTGCTGATGTAAAAGACCACTAGGTGCCACTGGTTGCTGGCTGTGTTGCTTTTGGTGAAGGTATTCAACGATGTCACGCCATACCGGTGCCGCGCCTGTGATGCCAGACACATCCCACATCGGTGCGCCGGAAAAGTTACCTACCCATACGCCCACCGTGTAGCGGTCGGTATAGCCGATTGCCCAGTTATCGCGCATCGCTTTGCTGGTGCCGGTTTTCACTGCCGCCCAGGTGCGGGTAGAAAGAGGGCTGGATAGCCCGAAAGTGATGGTTCTTGCGCCGGGGTCCGACAGTATATCTCCGATGATAAAGCTCGCTTGCGGGCTGAACACCTGCCTGGTTTCACCGCCACCTTTAGATGCGCTGGCGGGCGTAAAGCTGACTGGTTGCCACTGGCCACCATTAGCTAATACGCGATAAGCATTGGTTAATTGCAGTAGCGTGGTTTCAGCCCCGCCGAGAGCCAGGCCAAAGCCATAATGATCTGCATCGCGGGTCAGGCTGCTTAGGCCCAATCCCCTGAGTTTGTCGAGAAAAGGGTCAATGCCGACCAGCGTGAGGGTGCGGATCGCGGGTACATTCAGGGATGCACCCAACGCTGTACGCACGCTGACAGCACCCTGGAAATGCCGGTCATAATCTTGCGGGATATACAGCCCTGAAGGC
>NZ_DATHWZ010000097.1:0-3278 GCF_035460085.1 Methylophilus sp. | reverse complement strand
CGGACGTGACCTGGCCGAATTCAGCCTGGCTGAATTGCAGGCCTTTAGCGCAACCATAGGCGATGATGTATTTGAAGTCCTGACACTGGAAGGCTCAGTCGCCAGCCGCAACCACACCGGTGGCACCGCGCCTGAACAAGTACGCCGCGCCATCGCGCAAGCCAGGGAACAGTTAGGGCGCTGATGGCACGCCTGCTTCATCACCAGTGGAATCGCAGATCACATTGGCTGATGGTGGCAGGATTGATGCTCTGCGTTGGCTTAATGGCGGGGCTGGTCCAGCAATCGGCCCAGGCCGCGTTCGGCATTGCCAATCCCAGGCACGAACAGTCCATGTTATGGCCGTTATTACCAGGCGAAAGCATCAACAGCCTGGCCGCCAAACTCTACCCGCAAAGCCCGGTGTTGCAGCAGCGCTTTGTGCAGCAATCGCTGACCTTAAGCCGCAGCCGTGGCATCCTCCTTACCGCAAATCAACGCGTCGATTATGCGCAATTGATTGCAGTACCGAATGCGCAAGCGCTGCATACCGTGACGCATCGCATTAAAAAAGCGGATGAAGCAGATCCGCAAATGTTTGCGACACAAGGATTGGTGATGAGTTTGCAGATGCGGCAGTGGGAGCAATCGGGAAGTATCTTTCCTAGCTTGAGTTTGCCGTCTATTCAGGTACCAGTATGGATGAAACTGAATAATGCAAAATCTTCGGCATCGGAATTAACAGCCCAGGTGCGGTATAACTTTCAGTCGAATATTAAGGCGCTAGGGCATATGTCGGTGAAGAGTTTATCTAAACAACCGCATTTGGTGATGATTGTGAGTAGTGGATTGTTGTTATTGGTGTTGGTTGCGGTCTGGGGATTGCAGAGAAAAGGCCGCTCTGTTGATTGATACGTTCATCGAACTTTGATGGATTCTTTTTCGCCTCTAGGCGAGTGTCTTTCCTTTGCTTGCCCAAAGCAAAGGCACCAAAGTAAAGGGCACCCTAGCATCCGCTTGTTTCCTGCGTTGCTCGTCAAAATAAGCGGTCGCGAAACTCGACCTAGCAGCTCACACAGAACGTGATCTGCTGCGGGACTCAAACAAACGCTCCCTTAATTCTTTTTTTGACTGCGCTACTCGGCGCGTCAAATAGGGGCCCATTTAAAACCACCACGATGAAACAGCTGTGTGATGTTAAGGACGGTGGGCACTTAATCAGTTTTACAATTCGTAGACCCAATTCAAACTTTTATAACTCTAATTCTTTTGTTTCTTCTTCCCCAGTGGTTGAGCGTGGTGCGATGTAAAGAATTACACCCAATTGAAAGCGTGTGGTTTTCCCGGGCCCCTATCTGACGCGCCGAGTAGCGCAGTCAGCGTGGGAGTTGTCAGCCAGCGTCTGTTCGAGTTCCGCAACAAGCCACGTTCTGCGTGGCTTGTCAGGGCGAGTTTCGTTGGCCGCCCACGTTGATGAGCAACGCAGGGAACAAGCGGAAGCTAGGGTGCATTTCTTTTGGTTAGCTTTTCTTTGGGCAAGCAAAGAAAAGTAACTCGCTGAGAAGCGAAAAGAAAAGTGAATGTATGAAGAAATACGTATTAGGAACTTACCGTATGCGTTAGATTAACTATTTGATTGAAACCAAGCTTCGCATAACCTCGCCTGGATTCTGACCTACGCCAGAATGACGACTCATTGCATCACGCCCTTGCTTCTACCGGTCCGGCGCCACAGGCAAAGCATGTTCATTGCTGCTCTATTCCGGTAAAAACATCTCCAGCAAGGTATTCAAAAACCGCTGCCCCAGCAACGTCGGTTTAATCACTCCTCCAAGCTGCTCCAGCAAACCCTTCTGCTGCGCCTCCTGCATCTGCGTCTGAATCACCCGCAACGGCAATCCCGTCCGTTGCTGAAACAACCCGACCTCCACGCCATCCACCAACCTTAACGCATTCATCATAAATTCAAACGCCAGGTCCTCACGGCCAATCTGCCATTCACTATCCACCATCTGCCCTGTAGCCACCGATTCCAGATATCTCTTCGGATGCTTATGACGACTCTGGCGAATAATCCTGTCATGAAAACTCAGCTTGGAATGCGCCCCGGCCCCAATGCCTAAATAATCGCCAAACGTCCAGTAATTCAGGTTGTGCTGGCATTGCTGACCAGGCTGGGCAAAGCCTGAAGTTTCATAATGCTGGTAGCCATTCGCTGCGAGTATCTTCTCGATTTCTTCCTGCATGGTGGCGCTGGTGTCATCATCCGGCAGGCTCGGCGGCGTGCGGTGGAACGGCGTGTTAGGTTCCAGTGTCAGGTGATAAAACGACAAATGCGCTGGTTTCAACTGACAGGCTGTTTCGGCATCTACCAATGCATCTTCCAGGCTTTGCTCAGGTAATGCATACATTACGTCCAGATTTACTTTGTCAAAGGTATGCAAGGCCAATTCAGCCGCAGCGAGTGCTTGCTCAAGGTCATGAATACGCCCTAAAGCTTTCAAATATTGCGGCTGGAAACTCTGTATGCCTAACGAAACACGGTTCACGCCTGCATCGCGATATCCCTTGAAATTGGCGATATCGACTGTGCCGGGGTTAGCTTCCAGCGTCACTTCCGCACCATATTCCAGCGGCGTCAGCATGCGCACATGGCTGAGGATTTTATCAATCGACTCGGCGGAAAAAATGCTGGGCGTGCCACCACCAAAAAAGACGCTGCGGATTTTGCGGCCCCACACCAGCGGCGTGGCCTGTTCAAGGTCGGCAATCAGTGCATCGACATAAGCGGCTTCCGGGATTTCCTGCCGCGCTTCGTGGGAATTAAAGTCGCAATACGGGCATTTGCGTACACACCAGGGAATATGGATATACAGCGAAAGCGGCGGCGGATTGGTGAGGCCGCTCAGCGTGACGTCGCCTTGTAACGGCGCGTCACTCAAACTGTTGGCAGGGTAAATCGGGATCATGTGCGTATTTTACCGCGTAACCGTGAGACAACCGGCGTTTATATGCTTTGCAACAACACCCTGGGCGGCTGGTTAAACTGGTTACGCGCCACCAGCCACGCAGAAAACGGCACCAGTATAATTGCCGCCAGCAAGGCCTGCGCGCTCAGCCAGGCATTGAATTGGTATTCCATATCCAGCACCAGCGTCGCCAGGTAATAGGCCGCAATATTGGTAAAAATATTGGCGACGACACTGGCCAATATGCCTATGCATAAAAACTCCACCAGCATGGCCAGTATCACCTGCTTCCTTGAAGCGCCCAGTACCCGCATCAACGTGCTTTCCCGC
>NZ_DATHWZ010000096.1:0-15316 GCF_035460085.1 Methylophilus sp. | reverse complement strand
TCCAGCTGAAAGTGCGAAGTATTCTGGATCAGCAACCGCATCACTACCGTTTCGCCGTACTGCGTAGGCATGGTAGAAATACGCATATCCACCGCCCGGCCTTTGACGGTAAAGCCAAAACGGCCATCTTGCGGCAGGCGTTTCTCGGAAATATCCAGGCCGGCCATGATTTTGAGGCGCATGATCAGGGCAGACACAATTTTCATATCTGCCTGGGTCTGGAAATGCATGACGCCATCAATCCTGAAGCGGATCAGCAGTTTGTTTTCCTGTGGCTCAATATGCACATCTGAAGCGCGCACCTGGACCGCATCTTCAAAAATAGTCTGTAACAATTTAACGACCGGCGCATCATCAATGCCCAGGTCCACACCCATCAGGCTGGCGAGGTCGACATTGCTAGCAGCCAGGTCTTCCTGCAGCTCCAGTGCCAGTGACGAGATTTGTTCGGTTTGCCGGTAAGAGCGATCGATCGTCTGCATCAGCAGACTTTCCTGCACCACGACAATATCAATGTCGCGTTTAAGCAACCTCACCAGTTCGTCATAGGCATAGACATCGGAGGGATCGACCATCGCAATCAGGAAACTGTTGGGACGTTCCTCCAGCAAGATGGCGCGAAAGCGGCGCGATTGTACTTCGGGGAGCTTTTGTACCTGTTTGGCGTCCAGTTCGTACTGACCCAAATCGAGGAAAGGGATATTCAGCTGATGCGCTACCGCTTCGGCAATTTGCCGTTCATTGGCAAAGCCTTTGTCGGCGATGACACGGCCCAGGCGTCGTCCGGTCTTGCGCTGCTCTTCCAGCGCCTGATCTAACTCTTCCTGGGTCATGAAATTCTGTCTGACCAGAATTTCACCTAATCTGATTTTTTCGGGACGTGCCATGGCGTTGTAATTATTTATCTTAGTAGACTTTTCGGTCTATCATATCACCAACATTCTAATCCTACGTTTGTAAACAAACCGCAAAAAATGTTTCATATCGTGCTTTTCAAGCAAGAAATTTCTCCCATACGGGCTGCAGAAACAAATATCTGGTTTTAAAATAATGGTTTGTTGGTTGTCAAACCTAGATCAAGCATGGCGTCAGGGATATGCCGCATACAGCCCGACTAAATTAACTGAGGGAATTTAATTTACTGAATTTCAAACTTAGTGAAATTCTGCAAGATTCATCCTGAATCATCTCAGATGGTTTCAGTGACCATAGATAAGTATTACTAAGCCTGTTCTTACGCCTTTGGTAATGACCTGCTTTAATCACTCAGCATCTTATTACAAGCGCATGTGTGCCTCCATTTAATGGAAGTTGCAGTGTTCCATCTTCAATGAGCAATCCAATGCCATGCCATGTTCCACCAGAGATTGCGCTGCCCACACTGCCGTGATTTTCAATACGAATGCTATATTGTGTATGTTGAAGATTAATTTCCACTTCAAATGCTGGCCAACGCTCAGGCAAACATGGCTTCACTAACAGGTGATTACCTGCTCGCCTGATTCCCAGGATGCCTTCTATACCGGCTCTGTACATCCACCCGGCCGAGCCCGTATACCAAGTCCAGCCGCCTCTTCCTGTATGAGGGGCGACTGAATATACGTCTGCAGCAATCACATAAGGCTCTACTTTATAGCGCCCTGCCGCTGCCTCATCAAGTGCATGATTAATCGGATTAAGCATGGCAAATAAATCTGCAGCTTTACTTCCATGGCCTAACTTGGCGAATGCCAGGACTGTCCACATGGCCGCGTGGCTATATTGACCGCCGTTTTCCCGCAAACCAGCCGGGTAACCCTTGATGTACCCCGGGTCGTGCTGTGTTTGATCAAATGGAGGCGTGAATAACAAGGCCAGTCCATCTGTCTTCCTTATCAAGTATTGCTCCAGCGATGCCATCGCCTTTTCAATGCGTTCTGGATCGGCTACGCCTGAGAGTGCTGCCCAGGACTGCGCAATCGAGTCGATCTGGCATTCTTCGCTTGCACTTGATCCCAACCAGGTGCCGTCATCGAATGTTGCACGACGGTACCATTGCCCATCCCAGGCTTCCTGCTCAATCGCCTGCCTGACGGATTCGGCATGGGCATACCAGCGTTTGACACGTGCATCATCTACCTTGGTGTGGCGCGCTGACGCTAAAGGCGCAAATGTTGCGATGGTGCGAATAAGCAGCCAGCCCAGCCAGACACTCTCTCCGCGCCCATCCTTGCCGACATGGTTCATGCCGTCATTCCAGTCGCCGGTGCCAATCAATGGCAGGCCATGCTGCCCGGTAAGCTGTATGCAGCGCTCCAGGCCGCGCGCGCAATGCTCATAAAGAGAGGCGGTTTCATCCCCTATCATGGGTTGAAAGAAACAGTCGTGTTCGCCTTCACGCAATGCCTGGCCTTCAAGAAAAGGGACTCTTTCATCCAGTACCGCCAGGTCGCCGGCACATTCAATGTAGTGCGCGGTACAAAAAGCAAGCCAGACGCAATCATCGGAAATACGCGTGCGTACACCATGACCGGTTTGAGGCTGCCACCAATGCTGCATATCGCCTTCAACGAATTGCCGCCCCGCCGCTCTCAATAAGTGCTGGCGACTGATTTCAGGCGCGACAAATGACATGGTCATGCAATCCTGGAGTTGATCCCTGAAACCATAAGCACCACTGGCTTGATAAAAAGCTGACCGTGCCAGAACACGGCATGCCATGGTCTGATAGAGTAGCCAGCCATTGAGCATGATATCCATGGCGCGATCAGGCGTTTTTACCTGAATAGCGCCCAGCAACGTTTGCCAATAATCCTTGACCTGTTGCAATACCAGATCAAGATCCTTCTCACGATAACGCTCAATCACAATTCTGGCATCTTCTACAGAGTGAGATTGCCCTAGCAGTGAAGTGACCTCAATGGTTTCTCCTGGCGCCAAAAAGAAGGTTGTCTGCAAGGCAGCGCAAGGATCCATCCCTGCCCCCACATTGCCTGATAATGGCTGCCTGTCAGAGAGTGCGCCAGGATTAGAAAGATCGCCGTACCTGCCAATAAACTCAGTGCGATCAGCAGTCCAGTGGGTTTGCTTCCCGACAAGGTCTGCAAACGTCACCCGGTTAGCATACGAGATACTCCATGGGTTTTTGGCCAGCATCGCCCCGGTGACATTATCAATCTCAGTCATAATGAAAGGTGCAGATGCTGCCCGCGAAGTCCCTAGCACCCACTCTGTGTAAGCTGTAGCCGATATTCTGCGCGGAAGCTCGGAAAGATTACGGACGAATAGACGCGAAATTTTGACGGGATCGTCTAATGGCACATATTGCAGCAAGGTCAATTCAAGCGCATTCGATATATGCTGGAACTGGCTATAGCCAAAGCCATGACTAGCAATATAAACGCCATCATCACGCATAGGTTGAGCAGTCGGGCTAGAGACAATGCCGTTATGTTCATCTCTCACATAAAACACCTCACCGGAAGCGTCCATTACGGCATCGTTTGACCAAGGGGTGATCTGATTTTCCCGACTGTTATCTGCCCACGTGTAACCGCTGCCCGCCGCTGATACCTGAAAACCGAACTGGCCGTTCGAGATGACATTGATCCATGGTGCCGGGGTTACTTTTCCAGCAGTGAGTACGGTCACATATTCCTGACCATTTTCCGCAAAGCCACCAAAGCCATTAAAAAACTCCAGCTCGGTTGGCAACGGTAATTGTTCATAATGCGTAACTGCCTGATTAACGAGACTTGGGATACCAGGCGCAATGTAGGTTGAATGAGGTATGCGTGCCAACTGCTCCGCAATCAGTCCACGTCTGGCTGTGAAAGCAATCCGGGCAACTGATTGCAATATACTGCGGGATTCCATACTCATTAAATCGGCACGTAAGGTAAAGGCAACGCCTTTTGACAGGTTTTCACCTTCGCGGCGCCTGGCCTGGCTGGTTCGCACAGCAGTCTCTATGGCATGTTGCAGATCCTGAACATAGGATGACGCACGTTCATTAATAATCACCACATCCACAAATAGATGTTTCATTCGCCAATATTGCTGTGCCCGCAATAACTCATGCACTTGCGGCATATCCTCCAACGCATCGATGCGCAACAGTACAATGGGTAGATCACCGGAAATGGATTGTGACCACAGCCCGGATTGAGAGCCCGCTCCTCGTGTGATGACATCGGCATGGGATCTGAAACGGATATCCGCATATAAAACCGCAGCAGCGAGCTTCTGGAAGTTTACTGCCTCTTCTGACGTGACATCCAGATAGCGCATTTGTACTTGTGACAAAGTCCAGGCCAATGTATGTGCCCGCTCAAAAGCACTGCGGTCATGATGCTTATCTATGATATCCAGCAACTCCTGCCGCGATGCGGCGACAACAGTCCAGTATGATAGCCGCGCGACCTTTCCCGGGGCCAGTATCACCCGGTTGCGCAGGGAAAATACAGGATCGAGTACTGTACCCACCGTATTGGAGAGGTTTTCACCATTGGTAATGACGCCAGCCGACTTCACTGTCCTTTCACGACCAATAAACCGAGCTCTGTCTGACTCATACTGCGGCGGCGCAGACATTTCCGCATCTACCACGCAAAAATGAGCGGCCCAGACCTGAGTATCGCTCGCTGAACGCAGGCGCCGTGTCGCCAGAAGTGCGCCGAATTCCGCCAGGTATTCAGTGACGACAAACATTTTTGAAAATGCAGGATGCGCCCTATCGCTGGCAGTGGTCGCTAATACAAGTTCTACATAAGAGGTCAGCTCAAGCTCATATGGCCGGCGGCTATTATTGGTCAGTGATACGCGACGTACCTCAGCGTTTTCTTCCCCGGAAACAACCACATCCATCTGTGTGATCAGGTGATGATCATGCCGCATGAATTCTGCGTGCGCCTCGCTGAAAATGATGTCGTTAGCTTTTGTGCCTGATGTGCCTGCTACGTGGTGGATGTCCTGGCCTGCTGATGTCCAGATACCTCCACTCTCGATGTCTTTAATAAAAATAAAGCTCCCACCCTCTTCACAGGTGATATCTTCAGACCATCGGGTGATCGCGGTATCGTGCCAACGACTATAACCAGCCCCTGTGGCCGTGATCATGGTGGAATATGCGCCGTTTGAAAGCAGATGCGTAATCGGATTGGCCGATAGAACTTCAGTGAACCTGCGCACATAAGGCGCATGATCGCTGGTATCAGTTGCGATGTTTACCTCTTCCGCACGCGGATAGGAAATGGCGATATCCCTAGGCATACGCTCTTGCAGTAGCAGTTCACAACTCTGCACCATAGGTTCGCGGTGAAAACGGTTGCGCATTTCACCATCGTGCAAGCTATTTGCAATAGCAACAATCGTCATGCCCTGGTGATGCGCCATATAGTTACGTACAATCGCGACTTTCTGATCCTCACGTAATCTGGACGGCGTAAAATCCAGTGCCTCATAAAAACCATAGCGTCCTGCTGCACCTATGCTGGCAAGATGTGCAAAATTTTCCTGCGCTTTTGTCGCATCCACCATCGTGGCAAGTCCGGTGGCATAAGGGGCAATCACAAGATTTTCTGATAAACCGCGCTTGAGACCGAGGCCCGGCACGCCAAAGTTTGAATACTGGTAGGTGAATTCGATATCACGCGCATTATAGGCAGACTCTGAGATGCCCCACGGCACCCCGTGCGACTTTGCATACTCTTGCTGTTTATCCACTATCAACTTGTTGGTCTGTTCCAATAAACTGCCAACCGGGGCCCGCATGACCAGGGAGGGCATCAGGTACTCGAACATGGACCCGGACCATGAAATCAATGCCGAGCCATTGCCAACAGGGGTGGCCGTCCGCCCCAGACGAAACCAGTGTTTGGTAGAAACATCTCCTTTTGCAATCGTAAACAAGCTGGCAAGACGCGCTTCCGAAGCTAACAAGTCATAGCAGCTGGAGTCCAGGCTGTTGTCGCGCAAACTATAGCCTATGGATAATAGTTTGCGCTCCGGTTCGATCAGAAACGCAAAATCCATAGACATTGCCATGTCACGCGCACTGGCTGATATCGCCTGAAGCCGCTGAACCACTGCACCCGAAACCTGCTGTATGAGCAGTTGATCCTGCTGATGGGAAGCGACTGACCTTGTCAGGGCTTCAAGCCAGTAAATAGCATCAGGCAGATTATCTTGATCACTCACAGGAATGAGACTGCGTACGATCAAGGCTGTTTTCTCACTCAATCGTTTCAACGCCGGTAGCGAATTCATCAGTTGACTGTCTTGCAAGTGCGTCGCAATTTCATCCATACGCGACAAAAGCAGTTGGCCAGTTTCACTATTGACAATCGGCGTCGCAAGAAGCGCATCCTCGGCCAGCAGCAAATGATCCAGCATGCCGGACCTGGCATTCCCGATCGTGAGCTTATCTACCCACTCATCACAGGCATTGGCCAGCGTGATCAGATGGCCTGCCAGATTGCCACTATCCACAGAGGAGACATATGGTGGCTCAAGCACTTGAAGATCGAGCGTGCCGTACCAATTAAACAGATGGCCCCGATATTTGGGTAGCTGTCGCAACACAGAAAATGTGGCTTCCAGCCGTTCTATGGTCTCTATCATGCCAGTCCAGCCAAAATCCTTTGCTGCTACTGTAGAAAGAAGATATAAGCCGATATTGGTGGGTGAAGTCCTGTGTGCGATGACGGCAACAGGTTCTTCCTGGAAGTTATCGGGTGGCAGCCAATGATCAGACGGCGTCACAAACTTTTCAAAAAAACGCCAGGTCCGACGTGCGGTGAGCCTTAAGTATTTCGCGGTGACATCAGAAATATCAATGGCTTTATTTTTTGAAACGGATGTCGCACTGGCAGCAAAAGCAAAGAATGGCGCACATATCCATAATATAAAAAATGGCAGCACGACAGGCCATGCTGCCGGATTGAACATCAGCGTGCCACCACTAATGAGCATTGCAAATACAACACTGGCTGCCATTTCCTTGTAAAAACCAGCCATGGTCAAGCTAGGGTTACCTTTGGATGTTGCTGCAGTTGTCCATTCCAGCAAATGCTGGCGCGTGATGAATACTCTTACTAATGTACGAACAATCGCATCCGCCATTCTCAATGACTGATCTACCAGCAACGCGATTGATAAGAAGTTGTAAGACAGTGCTTGCCATAAGTCCTTCACTAGGTTGCGCGAATGATTGCGTAGCTGGAAGTCGCGCCGCTGAGGTAGCAGGGAAAACAGCACTGGCAAGATAGTGGGTAGCGCAAATGCACCCAATATAATGACCATGGCCTTCATGGCTACCATCAAGGGCAACCACCAGCACAATGCGATGACGGCAAGAAAGCTGGGGGCAACTAATGACCTGCGCAGATTATCGAGCATCTTCCAGCGACCAACGATAGTCAGATTTCGCTCTTGGCCAAAGTTGAATAACCAGGGGAGTAATTGCCAATCCCCTCTGGTCCATCGATGTTGTCGTTTGGCGGAAACATCATAGCGGGTGGGTGACTCTTCTACGACTTCAATATCCGAGGCAAGGCCGGCACGGGCAAAAATCCCCTCAAACAAATCATGGCTTAGCAAAGCATTCTCTGGCACCCTGCCGTCCAAGGCAGATTCAAACGCATCAATGTCGTAAATGCCTTTGCCTGTATAAGACCCTTCACCAAACATATCCTGATATACATCGGAACTCGCGGCCGCATAAGGATCAATACCGCCTGGTGCGGAGAAAATACGTTGAAAAAGAGAGCCTTCGTAATTAAGCGGTAAGGAAGGCGTTACCCGTGGCTGCAAGATGCCATACCCTTGCACAACGCGCTTTTCCGCTTCGCTAAAAATCGCCTGATTGAGGGGATGGGCCATTTTGCCAACCAACTTCCCAACCACATCTCGTGGTAACCGGGTATCGGCATCCAATGTGACGACGTAGCGTACACCTTGTGGCAGGTCAGGCAGCGCACCATCGACTGTAGTGAAAGTAGTGTCAGTGGCTCCACGCAATAAACGATTTAACTCGTGTAGTTTTCCCCGCTTGCGCTCCCAGCCTATCCATTTGCCTTCAGTAACATTGAACAACCTTTTACGATGCAGGAATAAGAAACGCGGCGTAACCCGGATAAAATCATCATCCTCGGCATATTTACGGTTCAGCTTTTCAATCAATGTCTCTGCCAGTGTCAGCAGCGGCAGATCTGCTGACAGGTGCTCCTGATCTGCGTCTGCCCCATCTGACAATATGGCAAAATAAACATCGCCTCCGATGCCAGACAGGTAATGCACTTCCAGCCGCTCAATATGCTTGATCAACTCTGTTTCATCGGTGAGGAGAATGGGCACCGCCACCAGGGTACGCAATGAAGAGGGGATGCCTGATTTTAATTCCAGGCCGGGTAAAGCCGTTGCAGCGACACTCCAGACGATAAAGCGATTGATCAGGCTTGTAGCAGCCTCGCTCGCAGGTATAAAACCGACAACCGCTATGGCCAGCATCATCTGGGATGACAGATCAAGCAAATGCAGCCAATACAATGAGAGTCCCAGCATCGACAGGCTAAGCAATACAATCGCAGCCACATATCCGCCAATCCCCATGCGTAGATTCAATCGGCTGATGAATAACCTGGCCGAGGTGCGGAACTGGATAGCTTTCTCAAGTGCATCTCGCCCTTCAGCAATCAGGTAATACCCAGGCTCGCCAGCCCTTATCAATGTTGACGCATCGCTCGACTGCTGTGCCTGCTGACACAGCTGTAGCGTTATCTCAGCGACCTCAATCTCAGAATACCTGGAGCCACGAGCCAGCTGTTCAATGGCGCTTCTATACACATTACGCGTTGAGAAATCCATGGCATAAAAATCATGCCCATGGTTCAAACGTTCATCTACCAGGCTCACACTTTCAAACAACTCTGCCCAATCAATATCAGAAGCGAGCCGCATGCTGGTGACCACATTACGTACGGTGACGTTAGTGGCGCCTTCTTGCTGTTGCGTTTTTTGCACAAGGTCATCAAGGGACAGCCCTTGTCTCTTGGCCATTTCTTCCAGCCAGGTGATGGCAGGCATGGTCCGTTGATCCTGATCTCGTAAACGCTTGGATAAATGGACAATAAATGTATCGGATAAAGGCTCTGAAAGGCGTGAGGAAATATCTTTCTCTAATGAAGCCTTCGAACGACCCGATTGCAAGAGGGTTGCTGCTAATCGTTCTGCATCTATCCTCGCGGCACGCTCCTCATTGATTTGGTCGCCCAGTCGCCGCAGGTTCTCGATCAGGACTATTCGCAAGGTGATGGCAACTGCCCACAACTCGCCTATGGTGAGCAAATGTATTCGCTGATAGGCCCGGATAAACTGACGTAATGTATCAGGATCAAAATGACTATCGGTATGTGCAACAAAGGCCCAGGCAAGACCGAATACGCGTGGATAGCCGGCAAAAGGGCCGCCTGAAAGTTTGGGCAATTGATGGTAATAACCCGGGGGAAGTGCCGTACGTATTTCGCGAATTTGTGTTTCAACAATGTGATAATTATCCAGCAGCCATTCCGCCGCATGCACAATACCGTTTCCACTTTCCAGATCAGCGGTGATTGTCTGATAGGTGCCACGCAAAACGCTCGCGTTATGACTCAGCCGACTCTGCAAAGGTAACACCCTGATAGGGCTTGTGGTCACATCCTGGGCTTTGGCTAAACTTTCAGCATGCTGCTCCAGCCGATCAATGCCGAAAAGCTCTTCTCGAATCGGTGTTACGTCATTCCAAGGTGATGTTTTGCAACGTTTATCCGTAAACCAATCGAGTATCAATTCGTGACCTTTAAAGGGCGAAACTGCTGTGGTTAGGGCTTAATGCTCAAGAATGTAGACTGCGAGACACATGCTTAAATGACTAAGGGAGGAAATACAGTTTAGGCTTGTTTGTGATGTACTGCTACATAATTAAAAAATTAGACTGTGGGCTTGCTAGCGGATAGTGCTCACCTGAACCTAGTTGTAAGCGCCATCAAATTTTAAAAATGCGCTACTAAACTACTTACTAAGAAATATCAATTACTTAGAAATATAAATGGTATTAAATGCTATTTTTGAAACCGAGCTGTCTCCATGCCTCATAGCTCACCAAAGCAACAGTATTCGCCAAATTCAATGATCGGTTATTCACATTACCTTTACACATGGGTACTCTGATTAACTGGTCATGCAACTGGGATCTCACAGAGTCTGGAAGGCCCGAGGTCTCGGAACCAAATAATAAGATGTCAGCAGTTTTAAACTGAACATCATGATAAAACTTTGTTCCCTTCGTGGTTAAAGCCCAGATTCTTCTGCCCTCATTCTTTGTTCGAAACTCATCATAGTTTGAGTAAATATTTATTTCGGCCATGTCGTGATAATCTAAACCTGCCCTTTTGAGATTTTTATCATTGAATTCAAAGTCGATTGGGCCAATCAGATGAAGAGAAAAGCCAGTATTTGCTGCAAGGCGAATAATGTTTCCCGTATTCTGAGGAATTTTAGGTTCGAAAAGTGCGATACTGATTAAAGCGGACATACTTTTTGTTAGTCTTGGATTGTAAGTAAATAATGATATACAAGTTAGCGCTCAACGTTAGGTCTTATAAAAGATTCTATGAAACCACTCACAAAAATCGGTCTATATAGGTAACGAGAAGAAAGCATATCATACGTTTACCAGAAGACATCCAGGCACTGTTCACAGCTGACCATTGTGTCAGGCTGCCACATAGCAGGAACTTGAATCTCGCCAACTCCGCTGCCATCCTGCTTAATGAGGACTGGCGACAGGTGGGTTTATCCAGGGAGAACGTAAAACTACCATCTCCTGAAAAAAGGATAAAAAAAGCCCCGATTAAGGGGTAAATCGGGGCAACAGGCCTCATCGTAAAGGCTTCCGCTCAGGGAGGAAAGAAGCGGAAAGATGATTCATCATCATCGTATTTGTATGAGTACGCACAATTTAGAAAGTTCACACGAATTTATTTATGCCCATGAATATCAATTTCAGCATGCAGTGTTCTCTGCTGAATTGCATCAGCATGCGATAATAATGATATGCAATCTGAAATCGATTTATTACAGGGTCTGAACGACAAACAACTGCAAGCGGTCACCCTGCCGCATGTTTCTGCACTTATCCTGGCTGGCGCTGGCAGTGGCAAGACGCGGGTACTGACCACACGCATTGCCTGGCTGATTCAGACTGGCCAAACTTCACCCATGGGTATCATGGCAGTGACTTTTACCAATAAAGCTGCCAAAGAAATGTTGACGCGGTTAACCAGCATGCTGCCTATCAACACGCGTGGCATGTGGGCAGGCACGTTTCATGGTTTGTGTAACCGTATGTTGCGCGCTCATTACCGTGAAGCCCGATTACCCAGTACTTTCCAGATACTGGATACTGCCGACCAGCTTTCCGCCATCAAACGCGTGATGAAAATCATGAATGTAGATGACGAAAAATATCCGCCAAAGCAAGTCATGGGCTATATCAATAGTTGCAAGGAAGAAGGTTTACGCGCGGATGCAGTGGAAGCATATGATGGCCACAGCCAGAAACTAAGGGAGATTTATGCCGCTTACGACCAGCAGTGTAACCGTGATGGCGTGACCGACTTTGCAGAGTTACTTTTACGTTGCTATGAACTACTACAACGCGAACCGCACATTCGCGCACATTACCAGCAACGTTTTCAATATATCCTGGTGGACGAGTTTCAGGATACCAACCGCTTGCAATATCTATGGCTAAAACTGTTAGGTGGCGCGCACAACAGTATTTTTGCCGTGGGTGACGATGACCAAAGTATCTATGCTTTCCGTGGCGCACGGGTTGGCAATATGTCCGACTTCCAGCGTGAGTTCAAAGTGGAAAACATTGTCAAACTGGAAGAAAACTACCGTTCGCACAGCAATATTCTTGATGCGGCGAATGCCATCATTACCAACAACAGTAATCGGCTAGGTAAGAATTTATGGACCTCCGCTGGCAAGGGCGAGCCAATCCGTATCTACGAAGCTTATAACGATACTGATGAATCCCAATTCATTGTGGATGAAGTGAATATGCTGCAAAACGAAGGTGTGGCTTTAGGCGACATCGCTTTGCTATACCGCAGCAATGCGCAGTCTCGTATCCTGGAGCATTCGCTGTTCTCGGCCAATATCCCTTATCGTGTCTACGGCGGTCTACGCTTTTTTGAACGTGCTGAAGTCAAACATGCATTGGCTTACATGCGGTTGATTGCCAATGCCAACGACGATACCGCTTTGTTGCGCATCGTCAATTTCCCGCCACGGGGCATTGGTGCCCGCGGCCTGGAGCAGCTACAGGAAGCCGCACGCCAGAACGAATGCAGCTTGTGGCAGGCAGCCACCAACAAAGTGGGCCAAGGCACATTAGGTGGCAAAGGACTGGATGGTTTTGTGGCGCTGATCCGCCATATGATAGATCAAGCCTATGGCATCACCCTCGGTGAAACAGCAGAAATGGTCACCACTTTGAGTGGCCTGATGACACATTATCAGAATGACAAAGAAGGTGAAGACCGGGTCGAAAACCTGCAGGAATTAGTGACTGCTGCCGTGGCATTCAGCAACCGCGACTTGGGCAATCACCATAATATGGAAGAAGATGCTGACCTGATGACCCAGTTTCTTAACCACGCCAGCCTGGAAGCTGGGGATCATCAGGCGGATGTTGGTCATGAGGCATTACAACTGATGACAGTGCATGCCGCTAAAGGGTTGGAATTTCACAGTGTATTTATCTGCGGGGTGGAAGAGGGTTTGTTTCCACACGAACAATCAGCCTATGAAAATGGCGGGCTGGAGGAAGAGCGACGCCTGATGTATGTCGCGGTCACCCGCGCCCGTCAGCGCCTGTATTTAAGTCATGCCCAAAGCCGCATGCTGCATGGACAAGTGCGCTACGGGATTGCTTCGCGATTCATCGACGAGATTCCCGAAGACCTGACCAAACGGCTCAATAGCAAACCAACTGCCAAATCGTATGCTACTGGCGGCCAATATACACCGGCAAAAAGTACGCAAGCGAGCTACCCTTTTAAAATCGGCCAAGGCGTTCGTCATAACAAGTTTGGTGAAGGTGTGGTCGTGAGTTATGAAGGAAACGCCAGCGACCTGGCAGTTAAAGTCAACTTCGGCAGTGCGGGATTAAAAACGCTGATGCTGGAGTACGCCAAGCTGGAAAAAATATAAATACCCATTTAACAAGCAGAAGCATTTATATATTTTAAAAAATATATAGATCAACAAATAAAAAACGCCTGCTGGATACAGGCGTTTTTTATTATTCAGTAACTGCTATGTCGGTATTACTGGCGCAGCTCTGAACACATCTTTATAGCTGATGTATTGGAATGCAAACATCAACGCATTGATCACCAGCAAAGCGGCAAACACGAGCAATGGCATGAGCAACTCCGCCAGCATGGGGATCAATGCGCCTAAAATCCCGATGACCAGGCCTAAGCCCAGCATAACCACCAGCATGCCTACTGTCATTACCAGCCAGGACACTCCCATGGGCATGGTGTATTTCAACATGCCGGCAATGCTGGATTTAATGGCTTTTGGCAAATCGTAGCCATTCAATGCAATCAGCATGGGCGAAAACCAGGTAGCGATGAATAAAGGCAATAGCAAAAGCAATACTTTCACCACAAATGACAGTGTGCTTTCCAGGAACTGCGTCATTTGTGATTCATTCATCCCGGCTTTGGTTGGCGCGTGTGCCACCAGCGCAGCGAGCTCGCTGCTCAATAAGTACGTCGCCAGCACGGCATAAACAAGGCAACTAACACCCAATAGAACCAGTGTTTTGAAATGCGTTTGCAGTTGTTGCCACACAACACGAGGAACCATTTGCCCTTGCAAATCCACCTGGCGATATAGCAAAACGACAAATGCCATACAAGCTGGCCAAATCACCACTGATAGCAAGCCTAAAAAGCCCAGTAAAGGCAGCGAGGGCAGCACCATGAAAATCACGATATAAGCTAGTGACCACAGCATCCAGATATGCGGCTGCGTTTTAAACAATGCCAGACTTTCACGCACCCAGCGTAAGCCCTGTTGGGTTCCGGTTTCTGTCATGACTCTCCCTTTTTAATATTTTTAGTTTAAAACTTTACGGTTAAGTAACACGCGTTCGAAATGCGCCGGATCCTTGGCATGTGTCAACTCACCCGCGACTGGATAGTGAAAATCATACAGGCGGGATAACCAGAAACGCAAGGCAGCACGTCGCAGTAATGCAGGCCAATGTGTTTTTTCGGCAGGTGTGAATGCACGTACGGATTGATAGGCGTTCATAAATACAGCCAGTTTTTCATCCACGAACGCGCCAGTCGCATCCACACACCATTCATTCACCGCAATCGCAACGTCATAAGCCAGTACATCGTGACACGCGTAGTAAAAATCGATAAAGCCGCCCAGGTTGTCACCATCAAATAACACATTATCGCGGAACAGGTCGCCGTGGATGACGCCATGCGGGAGCGCTGACAAGTCCAGGCTATGCTGGAACTCGAGCTCTTCCTGCAATAAATGTTGCTGTACCGGGGCCAGTTTTGGCATGACCTGCTGGGCGGTCATCACACGCCAGCCTTGTCCGCGCTGATTGTGCGATTGATCATTGAAATCCAGCCCGGCAAAATGCATGCGCGCCAAAGTGAGTGCCACTGCCTCAATCTGTACCAGGTTTGGGTTACTGACATCACTGCCCTTAAGGCAACTGACCATCAAGGCAGGTTTGCCGTGTATGCGGTGCAAGGCGATGCCGCTAGCATCTGCAATAGGCCTTGGGCATAACACGCCATGCCGTGACAAGTGCGCCAGCAAATGCACGAAATACGGCAGTTCGTCAAAATCATTTTTTTCAAACACCGTCAGCACAAAACGCGCCTGGCTGGTCTCAACAAAATAATTGGTATTGGTAATACCGGCGGCAATGCCGCGCAAAGCTTGCAACTCGCCAACATTAAAAGGCGCCAGCCACTGGCGTACCTCTTCCAAACTCAGGGTGGTAAAAACAGACATGTGATTTACAGGCCCGCCCGTTTCGGGCAGGCCTCAAAGATTAGAATCAGAATCGGAACAGAGTCCATTTAGGAACCGACAACGGACGGGTCGGGCCATCATTGACCCAGTCACCATTGCGGTCTTCGCGGTGCAAATAATAAGGTTTGCCACTAGGTGGCGTCACCTTCACCATGTAAACATTTCCATTAATGCTGTATTCCTCAACCTCATTTTCACCATCTTTACG
>NZ_DATHWZ010000095.1:0-1529 GCF_035460085.1 Methylophilus sp. | reverse complement strand
AACACAGGTGCTGCATGGCTGTCGTCAGCTCGTGTCGTGAGATGTTGGGTTAAGTCCCGCAACGAGCGCAACCCTTGTCATTAGTTGCTACATTTAGTTGGGCACTCTAATGAGACTGCCGGTGACAAACCGGAGGAAGGTGGGGATGACGTCAAGTCCTCATGGCCCTTATAGGTGGGGCTACACACGTCATACAATGGCCGGTACAAAGGGCTGCCAACCCGCGAGGGGGAGCTAATCCCATAAAACCGGTCGTAGTCCGGATCGCAGTCTGCAACTCGACTGCGTGAAGTCGGAATCGCTAGTAATCGTGGATCAGAATGTCACGGTGAATACGTTCCCGGGTCTTGTACACACCGCCCGTCACACCATGGGAGCGGGTTCTGCCAGAAGTAGTTAGCCTAACCGCAAGGAGGGCGATTACCACGGCAGGGTTCGTGACTGGGGTGAAGTCGTAACAAGGTAGCCGTATCGGAAGGTGCGGCTGGATCACCTCCTTTCTGGAAACTGCAATCTAATTTAAACGCCCACACTTATCGGTTGTTGGAAGGATGTCGCCAACGACACAGGTTCGGCCTGGTCGAATAGCGACCGGCTCGGGTCTGTAGCTCAGTTGGTTAGAGCACCGTCTTGATAAGGCGGGGGTCGGTGGTTCGAGACCACCCAGACCCACCATTCCTCCATAGACGCATGTCCCGGGGGATTAGCTCAGCTGGGAGAGCACCTGCTTTGCAAGCAGGGGGTCGTCGGTTCGATCCCGTCATCCTCCACCAAACAATCTTGTCATCGTGATTCAACACCAAAGCGGCTTTGTCGAAAGATGAGGCTTCTTTGTTGTTGATCGATATCTATCGATCAATCGGCTGTTCTTTAACAATTCATAGAGTCGAATCAGCGTTGTTAGCGGAAACCGCTTCATGGCGGACCGTGCCGCTAACAACAATTGAATTTTTGATTGCGTCAAATATGAACTTCAATTTCGAGTCAAATCGATTTTTTGAAGTACGGCATAACGCGCCAGGTGAAAGACCTGGCCATTCCTTGATTGACTTTGCTTCTCGTGATGAGGCGTCAAAGTTATAGGGTCAAGTGAATAAGAGCATATGGTGGATGCCTTGGCGATTACAGGCGACGAAGGACGTGATAGCCTGCGATAAGCTTCGGGGAGCTGGCAAATTAGCTTTGATCCGGAGATTTCCGAATGGGGAAACCCACCCTTAGGGGTATCGCATGATGAATACATAGTCATGCGAGGCGAACCGGGTGAACTGAAACATCTCAGTAGCTCGAGGAAAAGACATCAACCGAGATTCCGAAAGTAGTGGCGAGCGAAATCGGAACAGCCTGCAAGTGATAGCACAAGACTTAACGGAACAGCTTGGAAAAGTTGGCCATAGCGGGTGATAGCCCCGTACGTGAAAAGACCTGTGTGGTACTGAGCTTGCGACAAGTAGGGCGGGACACGAGAAATCCTGTCTGAATATGGGGGGACCATCCTCCAAGGCTAAATACTCGTAATCGACCGATAG
>NZ_DATHWZ010000094.1:0-5157 GCF_035460085.1 Methylophilus sp. | reverse complement strand
TGTTAAAACCAGGCTGACCCCCGCCAACAGCGGTTATTTCCTGAATGGCAAAAAATTCTACTCGTCAGGCGCATTGCTGGCGGATTGGGTGCCAGTGGTGGCAAAAGACGAGAACGATAACACCGTGGTGGCGTTTGTCCCGGCTGGCGCTGAAGGCCTGACCATTATTGATGACTGGTCCAGCTTTGGCCAGCGCACTACTGCCAGCGGCACCACTATCCTTGACAATATTTTTGTCCCTAGCGAACACGTGGTGCCACATCACCTGGCGTTTGACCGCCCAACCGCCATGGGCCCGGTAGCACAGATCATCCAGGCCGCGGTGGATACCGGCATTGCCCGTGCGGCATTTAAAGATACGTTGCATTTTGTGCGCAATTACACCCGCCCATGGATAGATACCGAGCTGGAACATGGCTACGAAGATCCGCATACCATCAAGGATATCGGCGACCTGCAAATCCGTATCCATGCGACTGAGGCTTTATTGGCGCGCGCCGGGGAATATATTGATGAAGCGCAGCGCAACCCGAATGAAGAAACGGTGGCAGAAGCTTCAATTGCGGTGGCAGAAGCCAAAGTACTCAGTACTGAAACCGCCTTACTGGCGGGTAGCAAATTGTTTGAACTGGCTGGCACGCGCTCTACCCTGGGTGAATATAACCTGGATAGACATTGGCGCAATGCCCGCACCCATACGCTGCATGACCCGGTGCGCTGGAAATACCATGCAGTGGGCAATTACAGCCTGAACAAGGTGAAACCGCCCCGCCATCCGTGGATTTAATCAGGAAGTATTTAAAAGCTGCAAAATAAACCCGCCGATTGGCGGGTTTATTTTGATAATAAGTCAGATGTGATTTTGTATTTCATAAATTAAACATTTGATTTCATTTACACCCTCAATGCTGATATCGCGATTGACTGATTTTGAATATTTACTGGTAATTTTTATTACCTTTTGGCGAATAGACTCCAAATATGGATCATTAATTGGCCAAGAGATAAACATATCAAATTCATCATGATCAGTGGATTCATCAGAAATTAAGTTATTGAGAGCTGAAATAACATCCGATTTATCGAAGCTTGCGTGCTGAGATTTGGCTTTCATCCCAGCCCAAGTAAAAAAAGCGATGAATGCCACGATAATCAAGCTTGTTGTCAATATGGTACCCACACACAACACCTAACGTTTGAAATAAGAGGCTGGCTTTAGCCAATGCCTTTTGAATAACGAGTTAGGCATGCTATAGCTACACGTCAAAGCTACCATCCCAAGGCTTGAAGAATGCAAAGTCATT
This sequence comes from Methylophilus sp., assembly GCF_035460085.1. Classification (GTDB taxonomy): domain Bacteria; phylum Pseudomonadota; class Gammaproteobacteria; order Burkholderiales; family Methylophilaceae; genus Methylophilus. Next base: position 3,853 of record NZ_DATHWZ010000094.1, on the reverse strand, counting down.
TGGTAGGAGGTGCACGCTTTCATAATTATCTTCTGGTTTAGATGCGTCTACGAGACCAAAGGTAAATCCGTCAACTTGTACAGAAAACAGTTCTATTTGGACATCACAAAAATGATGATCTTTAAGAGCACTCACCATCTCATCACGTATCTTTCTAGCGCGAGTCAAATAGATAAGCTCACCAGCGGACTCTGTTCCCGTAAATATAGCATCTGTTTTCAAGTGTCTACCATCTGGTGTGAACGTGTGTAACACAGCATACCAGCGCTTATGTTCTTCCCAGTTTTTAGGTATTGGAATAGGTAACGTCGCGGTAATTAAAGCCATGAATTGGCCATGTGCGTATTTGCCAATTGTTTTTGTGTAGTAATCTGGGATTCTTTTAATTTTTATTTTGCTTGGAATTGTCAAAACTGAACCCCCTAATTTGCCTAACTTTTGAGTAAGGGCGCCCCGCTTGAATATTGTGGTATGCACCCTATTACAAATATTGAATGTGAAAAAGAAAATCAGTCTAACGTCTTAATAAAGGAGCTGGCTGTAGCTAGCCCCGCTTTAACGATGGGTTGACTCCGAATTTCGCCTGGAGTGCCGCAACGAACCTGAACAGGTGCTCAACAAGCCAAGTGACATCCTCTCTTAATTCACTCCACAGTGCATCTGAAACAAAGAGATCAGTGGGTGTCTTAGGATGCATAAGTAAGTGGCGCTTTTCGAGAACACGTTGTGCTTTTTGCCACTCTGGACCACCAAAATTAGGTGCAGGCTGAAGTTCAAACAGCTTATACGCTACCTTTAAAGTCCGTTTGATTCGTTCATTAGCACTTATACCTTTTTCGGAAAGCAAAGCTTGTTTTTCTTTAGTGCTGAGTTCAGGCGAAACACATTCGAAACTAACGGCACACATTTCCCTAAAACAATGTGCATAGCCTTCAATAAGCGATGCGCTCACACGGACGTAGTTACGTCGCCAATGCTGTGTGTCGGATTCACTATCAAGTAAAGCAATCAAGTCCCCGCGCAACTCGTTCGACAAAGCGAAGTAGTTGTCGAAAGCGGCGTCCATACGCTCTTGTGGTGTCATGTTTCTAATGTCTAACTAAGGAGCGATGCACATCGGCACACTGTCCCGCTTGATAGATATTAGGCATACAGACCTACTGATTTTCATCATACGGCTCACACTGCCAAGAACTGCCGATGGCTTCGCGGGTTGCAAACCACCCACGTGGAAGCGTGCCGAGAATACCAATTGATCTGTCACTTTCGTAAATGCAACCAAGGCATACCATTAAGCACTCGTCACCCTCCTTAATGTCACCATCAAAGAACTGCCAGTCACCATTAGGGCAATGAAATGCTCGCAAAATTGGTAATTTATCAGCCCATAGGCGAACTGTAGTAAACCCCGATGAATTCTGTGGGTCTTTGAAGGGCCATGTACTTTGCAAAAAAGAATGATGATGGTCGGTAATAGTACTCATAGGTGGTAACTAAAGTAGGTATCCTAAATGACGCAAAACTCTACGCCATTGATGCTTTTGTGGTTAACAAATGACGCATTCTATGATGCGTATTGAATCACTTGTGTATTATTAGGGCATCCTAAATCAATTATGCAAATACGTCACTAAATCGATCACACTAAGTCTGACATCAGCGCTCAATCGATACTTAGTATCAATAAACAAGCCCGCTGCAAGAAGGCTTGTTTGTATCGAAAAGTGATATTAATCAAGATACTTCATAGCAGCATCGAGCAATCTTGTTGAGTTTTGCGAGGTGTCGGCTGTGCCATACTGTTTAAAATCAAAAGGCAGATGTTGTGCGCGATAGGCTTTTAGATCTGCAATGGTAATGGCTTTCAAGCCGTGTTTTTTGGCAAAGCGCAACAAGTCAGGGCGTCTCGCCATGCTGCCATCTTCATTGACGATTTCGCATAGCACACCCGCGGGACTGAGACCTGCCATTGCAGCCAGATCATAAGCGGCTTCGGTGTGGCCGGGGCGTTCCAAAACGCCACCTAACCTGGCGCGGAGGGGGAATATATGGCCGGGGCGCAGAAAGTCGCTGGCGCGTGTGCTTGGGTCAGCCAGTTTGCGCAGAGTTAATGCGCGTTCGGCTGCAGATATGCCGCTCGTTGTCCCATGTTTGTAATCCACACTGACAGTGAATGCGGTACGAAAAGGGTCGCTGTTTTGCGTAACCATCTGCGGAAGTTGCAGTTCACGCAGTCGCTCTTCGCCCATGGCGACGCACACTAGGCCACTCGTATGCCTCACCAAAAAAGCCATTTTTTCAGTAGTGATTTTTTCGGCGGCGATGATCAAGTCACCTTCATTCTCACGGTCAGTATCGTCAACCACAATCACGAATTCTCCATTGGCAATGGCTTCAATTGCCTCGCTGACAGCATCGAACTTCTCGGTATTATTTTGCATTTTAAAAACCACTCCTTATTCTTTTTCGCCCAGGTTCAATAACCTTGCTGCATTGCCGTAAAACACTTTTTCCAGTACTTCATCCCTGAAACCCAGTTGAATGAAATCATCTATCGTTTGCTGCATAGGCCGGAACGGATAAGAAGTGCCAAACAACAGCTGGTCGCCCAAAAACTTGTTGGCGGCCTGCACATAGAGTTCTGCACCAGGCTGGAAGATATACATATCTGGTACCAGGTATAAGTTGGGGTAGCGGAAGGCAGCACCAACGATTTCGTTCACAAACGGGTAATAGCCGTGGAAACAAATGATGTTTAAATCCGGGTATTTCCTGGCTAGCCTGGCGACCGCATTCGGGTGCGCATAATCCAGGTCTGGCGTGGTAGGCCCTGACATCACGCACACCGGCACCTTGTGGTGCTGGCATGCCTGATAAACCGGATCAAATATCGGGTCATCTACATAACGTGCAGGCTTGCCGAAACCTGGTTCAATATTGATCGCCTTGAACTGGTGTTGATTGATCGCCTGATCAATCGCTGCCAATGCACTTTCAACACCGCGTGTTTCTATATCTATCGATCCAAGCCCGACCAGCTTCGGGCTTTGTTTGACTAGTTGAGCGACCTGATTGTCGTCTATGGTCAGATCGGGCGTTTCACGACCAACCACCACGGCAAAATCAATACCCGCATCATCAATTTCCTGCAGGTATCCTTCAACTGTATAAGAGCGCCGGAAATGTTCAGGTTCCTTTGAGCCTACGCGCTGGTTTAACCACTTTGCGGTTTCATACGAGGGTGTGCTTGGGGTTGCGCCAAAAAAGTCATGCAAAAAAGCAGGACGGTTACGCATATCAATTATTTTTTGTTTCATAAAATCAATTCAATCAAGTGTTAAGCGTAAAAACTCGGGGTGGGATAGCTGCCGTTCAGTGCCCAGTCACCCAGGTCTTTCAGTTTGTAATCCACCGGGTCATGCAGGGTGTATACCCGCAAATTGCGCCAATACCTGTCCATACGCAGTTTGGCGGTGGTGGCCCTTGCACCGGCGACTTCGAATATGCGTGTCGTTACATCCAGGCCAGATTTAGTGGCGTTTACCTTGGCTGAGAACACCGCCAGCGCCAGTTCACCTCTGGTTTCCTCGTCTAACGAAAGGTCTTTTTCCCAGGCCTGATCCAGCAAAGTGGCTGCGTGATCAGCAAGGATGGCAGAGGCATGCAGACCGGCCCAGAATTCGCCGTAATGCAGCAGAGTGAAAGGATCTTCGTGTATGGTTTGCGCCAGCGAGCCAGACCAGACGCGGCTGTTGCTGCTGGTGTACTTGACGCCTTCTTCCAGCGCGCCTTCGGCAATACCAATGTAGATATTGGTGAATATCAATTGCGCGACCAGCGAACGCAGGCTGGC
>NZ_DATHWZ010000093.1:0-2410 GCF_035460085.1 Methylophilus sp. | reverse complement strand
GGCCGCACTGCTTTATATCAATGCCGATGGTCACTGGTTACCGTTTATGGGTGGCGCGTTTGCCCGTGCGCATCGTCAACTCAAGCGCCTGGCGAAATCTTCCAGACCGAAAACCGCAGTGGAAGAGAAAAAAGCATTGGTTTACCTGCACCAGGCATTTAACCAGCATTATGGCGCAAATATTTTTGCACGGGATGTCGAAGCGTTTATTAGTTTGCGCCCCAGCTTCAAAGGCATGCAGCATGAAATCACCCAATTCTTTGAGGCTTCCAACCAGTCACTCTATGACGTGAAAAGCCGTGACAGCCGCCAGGTGATTGCGCAACTGGTACATCTCAGCAAGCAGTTGCGTGACTGCGAGCGGGGCGTGGCATGATTATTCTGCATCCGTGGGCATTTGCGCTGTTGCCGGTTGCGCTATTGCCGTTCTGGCTAAAAGGCCACCAAGGCCAGCATTACAGCTGGCTGGATATCATGCCTGAAGACCTGTTCTCTGAGCGGCTGAACCTGGCGGTCAAAGTGGTGATGTCTTTGCTGCTACTGTGCATCGTCATCGCACTGGCTTCTCCCAGAGGGTCAGACGAACAGGTGCCGCGGGTAGGCAAGGGCGCACAAACGGTGATGGTGATAGACCGTAGCGTCAGTATGGATCACCCATTTGCCGGTGACTCTTCGGGGCATGTGGCAGAGATCAAATCCGCCACTGCGCGCCGCATCATCACCCAGTTCATCGATTCGCGGCCAAACGACATGATGGGCGTGGTCGGCTTCACTAACTCGGCTTTATATGGCATCAAAATCACTACGAACCGCGATGCGATTCACGCAGCGATTGTGGCAGCGACCAGCCCGTCTTTGAACCAGACCAATATCGGTGCCGGATTGACCGAAGCGGTGGGCCTGTTCGATAACATCCAGAGTTCAGGTTCACGGGCGGTGATCCTGCTGTCCGATGGCGCGGGCAAGCTGAGTCCGCGGGTGAAGTTTTTGCTGAGCGAGCGCCTGAAAAGCCGCAAGCTGAGTATCTACTGGATCATGTTACGCGAGCCGGGTGAAGCGAGTATTTTCTCCAAAGAGGAATATGACGAAGGTCGCACACCTAACTCGATCGTGCTGCACAAATACTTCCAGTCGCTGGGGCTGAAATACAAAGCCTACGAGGCGGACAATCCGGAAACCCTGCAATCGGCGATTAATGACATCGATACACGTGAGAAAAAGGTCATTAAATATACCGAGACCATCGCCGGGTTTGATTATTCAAAAATATTCGTGATCAGTGCGCTGGTGCTGGTGTTATTGATCCTGGGCATCAAAAATTTGAGGATGTATGAATGAAAAACCCTATAACGCACACACGGTTAACGCGCAAAAACCAGGTGCTGGGCTTGCTCTTTCTTGTTGGCCTGGTCGGCACTGTGTACGAAGGCTTCCAGGTCAGTCAGATTGCCAGAGCCAATAGCACGTTGCAGAGCGGAGAGGTACTCGATGGCGACCAGTTTCCCTTCCACCAGAAATTTGCTGATGCTTACCAGCAAGGGAGAACCGGCAATTTCAAGCATGCCAGCCAGAATTTTGGCCAATTGCTGGAAGCCCCGAAAAAACAGGATGAACACGGTTTCGAACCTGACCTGCACCTGAAATCGCAGATTCAATTCAATATCGCTAACCACCTGTTCCGCTCAGGCTTGCAACGATTGGTAGAGGCCGATGGTTCACTCCAGGAGCAAGCAAAGTTTGATTACCTGCAGGCGCGTGCTTCGTATGAGCAGGCGCTCAGATTAAACCCTGAAAATCAGCCAGCCAAATTCAATTTGAGTTTATTGCACGCGGTGATTCCCAAGCATATTAAAACCGTGCCGCAGGATCCTTCAGGCCTGGAAATCAGCAACTTGCCACAGGGTTTGCCATGAAACGCCTGTATAACCGCCTGAAAGAAAACTACGAAACTGTCTTGCTCTTGGCAGCAGCGGTATTCCTCATGCTAGCGCTGGTGAAACCGGAAATACAGCTCAAACAGGAAGTGCATAATTATTTGCTACTGGCCGATATCTCGCAGAGCATGAATGCCGAAGATATGACGATTGCCGATAAGCCCGTCACGCGCCTGGCCTATACCCAGCATCTGATGAAGCAGGTAGTGAAAACGTCACCTTGTGGCACCTATGTCAGCGTCGGTGTATTTGCAGCTGAAAACGTAGCGCTGTTATTTATGCCACTGGAAGTATGCGCTAACTTCGATATCATTACCGATAGCATTAATCACTTAGAATGGCGCATGGCATGGAGCGGTAACAGCCGCATGACGTTTGGCGTGAAAGCAGCTGAGGCGACGTTCGATTACCTGAATATTCCGGCACAGATGCTGTTCTTTACCGATGGCGATGAAGCACCTAAAGCCAATGGCATC
>NZ_DATHWZ010000092.1:0-14229 GCF_035460085.1 Methylophilus sp. | reverse complement strand
GGAAAACCGCCAAAATCCGCGCCGGGCAAGTCGTACAGGCGTTTGAGCAGACCATCAACGTGGTCGCTGGTTAATTTGGCGAGAACCCTTCTGGCAAATATGGGGCAAGTGCCGACCAGTTGAGATGCTTTCGCAGACTATCTGCTAATTGCGTCAGGCTTTGTTCGCGCAATTGCGTGTAGTCATAATTCACCTGGCTCGATACTCCGGCCCACTGCAACCAGGCAGCACACGCTTGCGGGTGATCAAACAGGCCATGGATATAACTACCTGCCACTTGCCCGTCTTCTGACCGTGCCCCTTCTGCTCTATCATTCACCAGGTGCACCGGACTTTCTAATGCGGGTCCTGCACTGACACCCATATGGATTTCATAGCCTTGCAATCCGGCATCTGCAAAAGCCAGTTTTCCTGACACCTGTTTCAACTGTTTGTAGTTCTCAAGCGTGGTTTCCATCTCCAGCCAGCCTAAGCCTTTACTACTACCAGCTTCCCCTTCCAGCGCCAGCGGATCATGCAATTGCTGACCCAGCATCTGGAAGCCGCCGCAAATCCCCAGTAACTTTCCGCCATAACGTAAATGACGCGCAATCATCGTTTCCCAGCCGTGCTTACGTAAAGCCGCCAAATCTCCACGCACATTTTTGCTGCCGGGCAGAATAATCAAGTCAGCACTTGGCACCGGCTCGTTTAAGCGCACAAACTTTAAATCCACTTGCGGATGCAGACGTAACGCGTCAAAGTCAGTATGGTTTGCGATATGCGGCAGCAACGGCACGATGATGGTGAGCTGAATATCTGTTTTTTTAGTATTGCCACTGGCGACGGCATCTTCCGCTTCCAGGTGCAAATCATGCATATAAGGCAGCACGCCGATCACCGGTTTACCGGTGCGTTGCTCCAGCCAATCAAGCCCCGGCTGTAGCAAGGCAATATCCCCTCGAAATTTATTAATCACAAAACCGATGACTCTCGCCTGCTCGCTCTCTGACAATAAAGCCAGGGTGCCAACCAGATGGGCAAACACGCCGCCTTTATCAATATCAGCGACCAGAATCACCGGACAATCAACTGCTTCTGCGAATCCCATATTGGCAATATCGTTGGCGCGTAAATTGACTTCAGCCGGGCTGCCCGCTCCTTCTACCATCACACAATCATATTGCTGCTTTAATCGCTGATAGGATTGCAAAACCGCCTGCATGGCCACTTTCTTATACTCATGGTAAGTACTCGCTTCCTGGTTACCCTGCACCCGGCCGTGGATAATCACCTGGCAACCAGTGTCCGAATTAGGCTTGAGCAACACCGGATTCATATCGGTATGCGGCTGTAAACCAGCGGCCATGGCCTGCACTGCCTGCGCGCGGCCTATCTCGCCACCATCCTCAGTGACGGCGGCATTCAGCGCCATGTTTTGCGGCTTGAATGGCGCCACTGCCACCCCGCTGCGGTACAATACCCGGCACAATCCAGCCACCAGCGTACTTTTACCGGCATCCGATGTGGTGCCCTGAACCATTAATGTTTTTACTGCCTGTTTATCCATCCGCCGATTATCTCACACTCGCCCTGATAGCCTGCGGTGCGGTTGTGCTTGACCACTTGCTGGGTGAACCCAGGCGCTGGCATCCGCTGGTGGGCTTCGGGCGATTAGCCACTTACTTATCTAACCGACTTAATTCACCTCAATTACTGCCTAAAGCATCCCAACGCATCGTGGGCTTGTTCGCATGGATGCTTGCTGTTCTGCCGATTTCCTATTGCGCATATCTACTGGCGCAGTCTCATTTTGGCTGGGCGATACATGGCTATTTGCTGTACTTTGCCTTGGGCCACAAAAGTTTGCGACAACATGCGCTGGCAGTGTATACGGCGCTGAAAAATAACAACCTGCCACAAGCGCAGCTCGCCGCCTCTTACATGGTCAGCCGTGACAAAGAAGCCATTGAGCCTGTGTCTTCCACGCTGGAATCGGTGCTTGAGAATGGCAATGACGGCGTGTTCGCCGCCCTGTTCTGGTTCCTGATCGCAGGTGGTCCAGGCGCATTGTTATACAGGCTGGCCAACACACTGGATGCCATGTGGGGCTATAAAACCAGCCAATATTATTATTTTGGCTGGGCTGCCGCGCGGCTGGATGACTTGTTGAACTATATTCCTGCACGTTTGACGGCACTGACCTATGCATTAGTGGGCAGTACAAAAAAAGCGGTGCATTCCTGGCGTTCGCAAGCCAAACAATGGGATAGCCCGAATGCCGGACCAGTGATGTCAGCAGGTGCAGGTGCCCTGAATGTCGCCCTGGGTGGACGGGCACGCTACCATGGGGTTTGGCATGTGCGTCCGGCACTAGGCACAAATACAGAGGCGACTTTGGAGGATATTCCTCGCGCTTTGCGCCTGGTCAGCGTTGGCGTGTATGCATGGCTGGCAATCTTTGTATTGATTGGGGTCGTGACCTATGCTTGAACACGGCGGTAACTTGCAGCAAGCCGCTGCCAGATATGGCAGGCCGGTTGAACAATGGCTGGATTTATCGACCGGCATTAACCCGCAGCACTACCCGATTCCACCACTGGCGTCTGCGCTGTTCCAACGCTTGCCAGCGATGGAGGACGGGTTACAAGCATCTGCCCGTAGCTTTTATGGAGCGACACATATTCTGCCATGTGCAGGTTCGCAGGCTGCATTGCAGGTGTTGCCCTCATTGCGTCCGGCTTGCCGGGTTGCCATGCCGCGCACCATGTATCAGGAACATGCGCATGCCTGGCAACGTGCCGGTCATGATGTGCAATTCTTTGACCAACAACCGGATAGCGATATCCTGAACACAGCAGACGTATTGCTATTGTGTAACCCAAACAATCCGACCGGCCAGCTGTATCCGGTTGATCTGCTTTTAGACTGGCACGCACAATTGTCCGCACGTGGCGGCTGGCTGGTGGTTGACGAAGCATTTATGGATACGACTCCGCAATCCAGTCTCGCCAGTCATAGTGGTCAGCCAGGATTATGGATACTGCGCTCACTAGGCAAGTTTTTCGGGCTGGCTGGCCTTAGGGTAGGTTTTCTACTCGGCGAACCAACCGGGCTGGCGCAAGTTGAATCATTGCTCGGACCATGGACAATCGCCGGGCCCAGCCGCCATATCGCACAGATTGCGCTGGAAGATACTGACTGGCAGCAACACATGCGTGAACACTTGCCTGCGCAATCCAGGCAGTTACTGCAATTGCTTAATCAATACGGATTTAATCCGGTTGGCGCTACAGATTTATTTCAATACGTGCAGGATGCTGCGAGCCATCAGTTGCAGGATGCCCTGGCAAAAGAAGGCGTCTGGACGCGTTACTTTGAGTCGCCACAAGCATTACGATTCGGGTTGCCGCCAGTGACGGAGTGGTCAAGGCTGGAACAAGCACTAGCCAAGGCAAGTGTGAAAGTCACCGATTAACAAATTCAATTCTCGGCACCGTGCCGGAAAAGTCTATCCGCGTCACGCTGGCATGATCGACCTGGAACCTGAACAGGCCTTTGAGCTGCATATTCAGTGCATGCGCGATCATGGCGCGTATCATGCCGCCATGTGTCACCACCAGGATATGCTGGCCGACATGATTCTGTAAGCACTCATCAATAAACGCGATGCCACGCTGTTGCAAAGCAGCAAAGGTTTCGCCATTCGGCGGCGCCAGATCGGCATAACTTTGCGCCCACACATCAAATAATTCGCGCGGGATATCGTTCCAGGCCAGCATTTCCCAGTCGCCAAAATGCAGCTCTTTGAGGCGGTCATCGTGCACGACCTGATAGTCAAATCCAAGTGCATGTGCCAGTTTACTGCACCTTTGCAACGGGCTGGCATATACGGCATCAAACTGCTCACCGGATAATTTGGTTTGCAGCCGTTCCAGTTCATCCATAAAACTGGCCGACACATCGATATCACTATGCCCGTAACACACACCGTCAGGCACTTGCAGGCGCGTGTGGCGGATCAATGAAAGTTTCATATCAGTCGGCTCCAGGCCAGTAACCCCAGGTAAAAAGCCAACTCTGTTAGCTGTTGCATGGCGCCCAGGGTATCACCGGTATAACCTTGCAGTTGCCTTTGCAATAATGTCCGCCACCACCACCACACTAAAACCACCGGTAATTCGGTCAGCAATAAAAACTGCAAGGAAGCCAGCCCGGAATGATTCAGCCATAATAGCGCGGCAAAGCCAATCCATACCCATAAGCCGAATGCACTGGCCCACCAGAGATCATTGCGTGTCAGGCTGGTTGCGAGCGGTTTGGATTTTCCGGCAGCACGGACATAGGTCATGTTCGCCATCAGATATACCGCCGCCAGTCGGCTTGCAGCGTGAGCGGCAATCAGCGCAAACGGTAACACTGCTGCAGGTAATGCAACCAGTACCTGATATTTGAATACCAGCATGCCGATCAGCGCAATTGCGCCATAACTGCCCAGGCGCGAGTCCTGCATGATCTCCAGTTTGCGTGCACGATTTAACCCGCCGCCTAACCCGTCCGCACTGTCAGCCAGGCCATCTTCGTGAAAAGCACCCGTCAGGTAAATGCTGGCGGCCATGCTGGCGAGCACCGCGATGGAGGGTGGGAAGAGCAATGACGACAGCCACCACACAATGGCGGCAATCAGGCCAACCATTAAGCCGACCAGCGGGAAATAACGCGCGGCGTGGTTTAATTCAGCTTCCTGGAAATCGGGTAAGGTTGGCACTGGCAAACGGGTAAAAAAACCAACTGCCAGCTGGAAATAGCGCCATTGCAGTTTCCAGTTCACTGGTTTTTCCCGCTGACGCCAGCACTTTCAAAGCTGGCCATTTCATTGAGGAAAGCCACCGCAGACTGCAGTAAGGGATACGCCAGCACGGCGCCAGTACCTTCACCCAAGCGCAACGACAGATGCAGCAAAGGCTGCACTTTTAAATGTTCGAGCATCTTGCCGTGCCCACTCTCATCGGAGCAATGTGCAAACACGCAATAATCCAGCACTTGCGGGTAAAGTTTAGCAGCGACTAACAGTGCGGAAGTCGCGATAAAACCATCGATCAGCAACGTGACTCGTGCCTCAGCTGCTGCGAGCAACGCCCCGACCATCATGGCGATTTCGAACCCGCCAAACACTGCCAGCACCTGCAACGGGTCTTTGGCATCGACATGATGCCTTTGTAAGGCGGTGGTCAGCACCGATAGTTTATGATCCAGTCCTTTGTCGCTGAGGCCGGTGCCGCGGCCCACACACTGATGCAAGGGCAAACCGCACAACACACTCATCAGGCAACTGGCACTGGATGTATTCCCAATACCCATCTCGCCCAGCGCCAAGACATTGCAGCCTTCGGCAATCGCATCACGGGCGATTTCAGCGCCGCGGGCAATGGCTTGCGCAGCCTCTTCACGCGTCATCGCCGGATGATGCAGGAAACTCAACGTGCCCATGCCGAGCTTGGCATCAATCAGCATCGGGTGTGGTTCAAAAACCGCATTGACGCCGCTATCCACCACATGCAACTGAAAGTCATGCTGACGCGCAAACACATTGATCGCCGCGCCGCCATTGAGGAAATTCAGCACCATTTGTGCCGTCACCGCTTGCGGGTACGGGCTAACGCCTTCGGCCACAATGCCATGGTCACCGGCAAATACCAGCATGGTCTGTTGCTGCAAGGCTGGGTGCTCAGTGTTCTGTATCAACCCGAGTTGCAAAGCCAGTGTTTCCAACCGTCCCAATGCTCCCAGCGGTTTTGTTTTCTGGTTGATACGCTGCATGAGCGCAGCCTGCAAGGCATCGTTTTTTGCAGGTTCAATGTTGAAATTTTGCATGCGGCTATTCTACCCGAGTAAATATCAGCGTGTCCGGCAGGCAAGTTTACAACTTACATAAAAAAACCCTGCAAGAGCAGGGTGAAGGGAGGGATCAAATATAGTCAACTATTAGCTGATTTTCACCGGAACATAGATCTTGTTGTCACCGCGCATCACCAGCAGGGCAATGTTTTTATTGTTGGGCACCAATTTCTCTTGTAATTGCGTGAAACTGGTGACCTGGTCTCCATTGACGGCCAGGATGACATCTCCAGGCTGAATACCCGCATTGGCTGCCGGACCCTTGCCAACCTCTTCAACCAGCAGGCCTTGCACATGTGCCTGTGCCAATTCCTGCGAAGTGAGCGGGCGCACACTCACGCCTAACTTGGCCTGTTTATTGTCAGGCGCAATCACTGGTGCATTCATGGCAGTTTGCATTTCAGCGATACGCACGTTCAGGGTTTTGATCTGGTTTTTACGCCATACTTCCATCTTCACTGTATTACCCGGCGCGATGCTAGCGACCATAGGCGGCAAATCGCTGGAGCGGTCTATGATCTGGTCATTGAATTTCAGGATGACATCGCCTGGTTCCAATCCCGCTTTATCCGCAGGGCCGTTTTTCTCCACATTGCTGACCAGTGCACCACTTGGCATTTTAAGACCAAATGAATTGGCAAGGTCCTGGTTGATCGACTGCACACCTACACCCAGGCGGCCGCGGCTGACTTTACCTTTATCCAGTAATTGTTGCTCAATGCCCATGGCAACATCGATAGGAATCGCAAATGACAATCCCTGATAGCCACCGCTACGGCTGTAAATTTGCGAGTTTATACCAACTACTTCACCATTGAGATTAAATAACGGGCCCCCTGAATTACCAGGATTGATAGCGACATCTGTCTGCAAAAATGGGACATAACCTTCATCCGGCAGCGCACGGGATTTGGCTGAAATAATGCCGGCTGTCACGGTATTATCAAAGCCGAATGGCGAACCAATCGCCACCACCCAGTCGCCAACATTGCTGTTTTTTGTGCTGCCAATTTTAACGGTAGGCAGGTCTTTGCCATCAATCTTCAACACGGCAACATCGGTCAACTTATCCACGCCGACAACCTTGGCTTTGAACTCACGTTTATCTGTCAGCCTGACGATCACTTCATCCGCCTTGTCCACCACATGCGCATTGGTCAGGATCACCCCGTCCGGTTTCACAATAAACCCTGAGCCCATGCCACTCATCGGTGTTTCGGCCTGCGGCTGATTAGGCTGGAAACGGCGGAAAAACTCATACATCGGATCATTCGGATCCATCCCCGGGATACCGCTGGTTTTCACGGTACCGGTCACACTGATATTCACCACTGCAGCGCCCTGGCTTTCAGCGATACTGGCAAAATTAGGTAGCGTAATATAGGCGCTCGGGCCGGTCATGGTTTGTGCGGCAAGCGGTGCTGTCGCTTCCGCATGGTTGACCAGGGTATTCCCTTTTACCCAATAACCGGCACCAAACAACGCCGCAACGGCCAGGGGTACACTGACCCAATGGGTGATCTTTGATCTCACAAATGCCTGCATAACTTCATTCCTTTCTTGCGTATTCATTACTTAATATCTAATGCTTGTATAAGCGCTGGCACAAAAACTTGTAAAGCGCTTCCACCGAATATGAGCAAAAAAGTCACCGCGAAGTTTCCATGATTTTGTATCCTGATGTATCAAAACCTAACACTTGAAACCGCTTCTGCAAGCCTGCACCGCGCGAACCGCGTGATACACTGCCAACTTTTATTGTGCATACGCAGTTGTATTAGCTCATGCCTGTGATTCCCCCATTTTTAAAAGCTTACTGGCCACGTCCGGTCACTGGTTCCCTGCGCGACCACGCACGCGCTGCCATCGGCGCCGGGTTGGGTATTTTGTCTACCGGCCTGGTCGCTCATACGGTTTTTCCTGGTGCCTGGCTACCTGCTATCTTCCTGATTGCGCCTATGGGCGCTTCGGCTGTCATCCTGTTCTGCCTGCCCTCGAGCCCATTAGCGCAGCCCTGGGCGATATTGGCTGGCAATACTGTGGCCGCATTCTGCGGGGTATTCTTTGCGCATTTATTGCCCGCGCATCTGGCTTATGCCGCCGCACTGGCCATGCTGTCAGCAATTACGCTGATGTTTGCCTTGCGCTGCCTGCACCCGCCTAGCGGCGCAGTTGCGTTGACAGCAGTGCTTGGGGGCGAAGCCATATACCATCTGGGTTACACATTTATCTGGTGGCCGGTGCTGGCGAATAGTGTTTTACTGGTGATCTCCGCCTGGCTGTACCACACCCTTACCGGTTACCGATACCCTGCGGTTCAGAACGATAGCAAGCCAAGTTCTCCCGCGCATATGAATTACCAATTCGGGTTCAGGCAGGAAGATTTGCAGGCCGCGCTAGGGCAATTTCACGAAGTACTGGACATCAGCCCGGACAGTTTGCAAACCCTTTTGCAACAGACGGAATTAATCGCCTATCACCGTAAACTTGAAGAAATAGAATGCCGGCATGTGATGCGGCCAGTGGCTGACACGCTGCAATTTGGCGACACCCTGGAAGACGCCTGGCAGATATTGCTGCAACAAGCCGAGCCCGCTATCCCGGTCGTCAACAAAGCCCATCTGGTCATCGGTCTGCTCAGTGTGGCTGATTTCATGCGGCATGCCAAACCGGAAAGATTTCACCAGGTGGCGCCAGCACTTAAAAAGCTGATCCGCTGGTCACCGACCACCCATAGCAACAAGCCGGAAGTGGTTGGCCAGATCATGGCGACACCTGTCATCACTATCCTTGAAGATTTGCACCTCATGCATACCATCCCGCTGATGACCAGCCATCACTTGCAGTTGGTTCCTGTCGTTGACCAGCATAATAAACTGGTGGGCATCCTGACGCAGACCGATGTCATTCGTGCACTCTATCGCTGAGCTTGTGTTTACATAAGCCTTTGATTCAAGCCAATTTAAGGTTTTTTCTGCTTTTCCAGTTGCTGGTACGGCACGATTACTTCCCGTGAGGCCAGCACGATCTCGCGCAAAAAACATAGCAACGCCAGGATCAACGAGGCCATCGAGATAATAAAAGAGATCATCACCAGATGTGGCAGTCGCAAGCCGGTCTCCACTGAAAGAAACATACTGGCAATCGAGACGCAAATACACAGGGCGGCAAACGTCGCCAGGCCAATCGCTCTGCGCAACCAGTTGGTCCGTCGCACAATAATCTTTAATTCATCCATAAAGCGTTCACGTTTTTCATCCGGGGCATCGGTCAGAAACCGCGCGCGGTCAATCGAGCGTCCCAGCCGGCCAATCAGCACACCAAGAATAGAGCCAATGCCGGTGAGCAAAAATACGGGGGCTACTGCATCGCGGATAGCTCCGGATACGTTATGAATCTCAAATGCGCTGCCGATCATGAAGTGTATTTTCCTCTCTAATATGTAATCGCTGTTTCCATTTAAAGCAGTTCTCATGCCGGATTCAGTGTAAACATTGCCGTACGATTTTTTACATTTATCGTTATATTTCTGCACCAATAGGGGGAACCTTTGCCCCAACACTGTGCGATACCCATTGAATGATCAGGAATAAAAGTGATTTTTAGCCTTTATCCTGTGCTGAGTAAATGAAAAATTCTCGATTTCCGGTCTAAAGCGGAGAAAAGCGGTCGTTTTTACCCGTTATTCTGCGAACTTCACTGCCGTTTCAGGTCCCGTTCTTGCTGTAGAAGCATCGGATATTTGATGTTTTTTTTGAAAGTGTTTCATGTACAAGCAGCCCCTTACCGATGATCTCACCAGCCATTTCAAACAAGTTAACGACTTTCGCTCTCGGATTTACCAGCTTCAACACGCCTGGGACAGTCTGGCCTTAATGGCGCAGCTTTCCGGCACCGGCTCAGAAATGGAGCATACCCGCAGTGCTTTCAATACGATTTCTAACGATGTGCTGCAACATTTATCACAGGAGACTTTGCGCAAAACCGCGGCACAGCTATCTTCCAAAGCATTTGAAATTATCAACCTGCTGGTACGCAATTTGTTTGAGCGCACCGCTGACATTGGCTTTTTCGCCACCGATGATGATGTACGGGATTACCTGTCACATTATATGCAGGGCACTATGACAGATGAGGAACACGATGCTATTTGCTTCCGTTTTGAGGAATACCAGAAGAAATATACGGTATACGAGAATATCGTCTTGTTTGACAGCCAGGGACAACTGATCCACCAGTTGGATGCCAGCCAGACCATACTCGACCACTTTCATCCTATCGTGGCATTGGCACAGCAATCTTCCGAGCCTTATATCGAGCGTTTTTATGAAACCGTGATCAATGGCAGTACGTATAAATCGCTGATTTATGCGCATGAAGTCCGCAGCAAAGATGACAAAAAATCCCTGGGCGTGTTATGCCTGAGCTTCAAGTTCGTCAATGAACTGGACACGATTTTCCATAACCTGATTCCTGAACATGACTGGACCATAGGCGTGTTGCTGGATGAACAGCGCAATGTGATTGCCTCCAGCGATGTTTACCAGATTCCACTGGGTGCAAAAATCTGTGCTGAACCAGACCAGGACTGGTTTATCAGCCGCTTCTCCGGCCGTGAATATTTATGTGTGACCAAGCATTCAGAAGGCTACCAAGGTTACCTCGGACCGGGCTGGCTAGGCCAGGCCATGATTCCGCTGGAGTATGCCTTCCGCCATAGCATGCATGATATGGTGGCGCATATCGATGGCGAAACCCTGAGTAAAGTGATGCGCAGCCCGCTGATTTTTTCGGATAGCCTGCTGAATATCCCCAAACAGGCGGCCAGTATCCAGAGTAAGCTGAATCAATCCGTCTGGAACGGCAATATCTGGCAAAGCAATTATGTGGATACCCAGCAGAAAAACTTCTCCAAAACCCTGCTGTGCGAGATCAGCAATACCGGCCACAAAACACAGCAGATTATTGAACAGATGGTGTCTGAGCTTTACCAGACCGTCGTCTCGGTGATGCTGGAAAACTCCAGTTTTTGTGCGCAAATGGCGGTGGATATCATGGACCGCAACCTGTATGAACGCGCCAACGATGTCCGCTGGTGGGCGCTTACCCACAGTTTCAGGGAACTGCTAGGCCAAAGCCAGGTGACCAAGGACGACCAGCGCAAGATTTCCGAGACCTTACGCTATATCAATAGCCTGTACACCGTGTATGACAATCTGATTGTATTTGATCGCCAGGGCGAAGTGATGGCTGTTTCCAACCGCCAGTATGAGCACCTGCTTGGCACGCAATTACAGGATGAATGGGTAGGCCGAACGCGTAGCTGCCACTCAACCCAGGATTATGTAGTTTCTACCTTTGAAAAAACACCGTTATACAATGACAAGTCTACTTACATCTATGCCGCGCCTATCCGTCACCTGGATGGCAATAGTATTGTCGGCGGTATCGCCATTGTGTTTGATAGCACACCGCAATTCCAGGCGATGTTGAAGGATGTCGTGCCGCGCGATAGCGAAGATGCCCCGGTTGCAGGGAGTTTTACAGTATTTGTGAACGACCAGCTCAATGTGATTTCCAGCTCCTATCAGGAAATCGCTATTGGCGAGAATTTCGAGCTGATGCCTGCCATCGGCAAGCTGAAAGAAGGCGAACAACTGTTTGATATCGCTGTTTACCATAATACTTACTATGCCGTCGGAGCACATGCTTCTTATGGTTACCGCGAATACAAAGGCGCAGGGGACAATTACCGTAACAAGGTGATCGCCATGATATTCACTCCGCTGGGTAAGGTGGACGAAATCAATCAACGCATCCGTGCGGAAGCCCAGGTGATACACAATAAGTTTAATCCCAACCTGTTCCTGCAATCGGGCAAAGAATCCCAGGAATACGCCACTTTTTACGTGGCTGATACCTGGATGGGCATTGAAACCAGTTTTGTGAGCGAAGCCATTGATGAAGGGCAGCTGCGTACGCTACCGGAAGCCGCGCCATTTATTGCCGGCATGCATGCTTACCGCGATGAAGTGATCCCGATCATTGACCTGGCGCGCATGCTGGGTCATGCGGATTACTCTACCGATTACCGGCAGATTATCGTCATCGAAGATAAAACCACCTCGCTCAAATTTGGCGTATTTGTCTCGGCACTGGGTGAAATCCCTTACCTCGCCCCCAACCAGATGCAACCACTGACGTCGCTGTTTAAAGGAGTTAGCCATAATCCGGGGATTGCCATCGCCAATATCGCGCAAAACAGCATGCTGACTTTGGTCTCCGCGCAAAGTTTATGGAACAAGGCACTCACCGTACGCGCCCTTCGGCAGGAAGAACAGGTGTTTGTCTGATGAACAGCCAAACCATACTCGGCATCATGCAAAATGACATCATGGAATCCTTACTGACCGCACAGCAGCAACGCCTGCTGGATACGTTGCTGGATAATCTGGATGGCATGATTTACCGCTGCCTGTATGACGATAGCTGGACCATGATTTATGTCAGCAAAGGTTGCGAGTCACTCACAGGCTATACACCACCAGAGTTGCTGCTCAACAAAGATATTTCTTATGAAAGCCTCACGCATCCTGATGACAGGGAAAAAGCACGGTCCATGATTGCAGAGGCAGTGGCAAAGGGTGAGCGTTTTCAATTGGAATACCGCATCGTACGTGCCACCGGCGAAGTCATCTGGGTGGCCGAACGCGGTAGCGGTGTATTCGATGAGGATGGTCAGCCAGTGGCGCTCGAAGGCATCATCCAGGACATCAGCGACCGCAAGCAGATTGAACAGGCACTATTCAGCACCGAGCAGAAATACCGCTCCATGTTTGATAACTCAACATTGGGGATGTTCCAGACCACGGAATCCGGCACCTACCTGAATGCCAACCAGGCATTGGCCGATCTTTATGGATATGCTTCTGCCGCCGACCTGATCAGCGACCTGAATAATATCAGCACCCAGCTATATGTTGCGGAAAGCCGCCGCAGTGAATTCACTGTGGCCATCAGCACCTACGGACGCGTGCAAAACTTTGAATCAGAGGTATACCAGCACAGTGGAAAAGCGATCTGGATCTCCGAGAATGCACATGCGGTGTATGACACGCTTGGCAATATCCTGTATTACGAAGGCACGGTAGAAGACATTACTGATCGCAGAAATCATGAACAGCAGATCCACCAGTTAGCTGTCACCGACAAGTTGACCGGTTTGCTCAACCGCCATGCCTTCAGCGGCAAACTCGCCAGCCTGATTGCCGAAGCCGATAAAATGCAGCGCAAAATCGCCATTGCATTTATTGACCTCGACCACTTCAAGCTGATTAACGACACGCTAGGCCATCGCGCGGGCGATAAAATGCTGGAAAATGTTGCGCAACGGCTGATACAGAGCACGCGCCCCAGCGACGCGATCGTGCGTTTTGGTGGCGATGAATTTGTCATGCTTTACCCCGGCTTGCGTGAGGGTGAAGATGCCGAGCCATTACTGGCACGCGTGATGGAAGCCATCTCGCTGCCGATTGAAATTGGCGACTATGTGTTTAACATGACCTGCAGCGTCGGCGTCAGCATTTACCCCGACCATGCCAAAGATATTGATACCCTGCTCAGTTGCGCAGATTCGGCACTCTATAGCGCCAAAAATGCCGGCAAAAATAAAGTGCAAATGTTCAGCGGCACCCTGGCGCAACAGCTAGGTGAACGCAATGAAATCGAATATGGCCTCGGCCATGCTTTGCAGCGCGGTGAACTGATGTTGTACTACCAGCCGCAACTCAATATGCAGCATGGAAACATCAGTGCGCTGGAAGCGTTGATCCGCTGGCAACACCCTGAAAAAGGATTGATCCCGCCAGACGAATTTATCCCGGTAGCGGAAGAGACCGGACATATTTTTGCCATTGGTGAATGGGTGCTGCAAACCGCCTGCCAGAAAATCAAATCCATGCAGACTGAATGGGGCTACCTGGTCCCTATCGCAGTGAATGTATCCCCGATCCAGTTTTTGCGCGGTAACCTGGTAGAAACCGTGCAGAGGGTTTTGCGCCAGGAAAGAGTACCGCCACATTTGCTGACGCTGGAAGTCACCGAAAATGCCCGCTTCAAGGATGAAGCCATGTTTACCCGAACGCTGGAGCAGTTAAAACGATTAGGCGTATGTATCGCGATTGATGATTTTGGGATTGGCTATTCCAACATGGCCTACCTCAAGAACTATCCTATTGATGAACTGAAAATCGATAAAGCCTTTGTGCAAGACCTTGAGCAAAGCGTGACCAACGGCAATATTTTGCTGGCGCTGATCAACCTGGGTAAAAGCTTGCATAAATCGGTGACTGC
>NZ_DATHWZ010000091.1:2500-22180 GCF_035460085.1 Methylophilus sp. | reverse complement strand
GCATCCAGAATATTTGTTTCGCCGCGGTTGAGTGCATCAGTCACTTCTTGTGCCAAAGCCTCTTGCCAGGAGCCGCCGCTGTTTTGCTTGCTAGAGTCTTCTTTTAACTCTGGTGGCAAGTCATTCACATCTACATTTTGGCCAGGTGCCATGACTGTCAGCCAGTGACAAACGTTCTCTAACTGACGTACGTTACCACTCCAGCTCACCGACATTAAATATTTAAGTGCCGCTGGTGAAAGTTGCTTTGGTTCAACACCTAACTGCTGTGCACTGTGTGCCAGGAAATGCTTGGTCAGGAATGGAATATCCTCACGTCGCTCACGTAGAGGTGGCAAGCGCAGGCGGATGACGTTCAAGCGATGGAAAAGGTCTTCTCGAAACAATCCTTGCTTCACACGCTCTTCCAGATCTTGGTGAGTGGCGGCAATCACGCGGACATTGACTTTAATGGGTTGATGGCCCCCTACACGATAGAATTGGCCATCTGACAGCACGCGTAATAGCCTGGTTTGCAAGTCTGCCGGCATGTCGCCGATTTCATCGAGAAACAGTGTGCCGGTGTCAGCTTGTTCAAAGCGCCCTCTCCTGGCGGCCGCAGCGCCGGTAAATGCGCCACGTTCATGGCCGAACAGCTCTGACTCCAGCAAGTCCTTTGGAATAGCGGCAGTGTTGATGGCAATGAATGGTTTATCAGCGCGTGGGCTATGCCTGTGCAATGCGCTAGCCACCAGTTCTTTACCGCTACCAGATTCACCATTAATCAATACCGTGGAATGCGAACGACTTAGCCGGCCAATGGCGCGAAAGACTTCCTGCATGGCAGGCGCCTGGCCTATGATTTCAGGCGTCGGCTCATTGTCTTCTACTTTTTCCACTGCTTGCCGCATGCTTTCATCGACAGCGCGCTTGATAATTTCGATAGCCTGATCTACATCAAAAGGTTTCGCAAGATACTCAAACGCGCCGCCCTGGAAAGCTGCGACCGCACTTTCAAGGTCTGAATAGGCGGTCATGATAATGACGGGGATTTCAGGATAGCGCTGCTTTACCTCTGATAAAAAGTCCAGCCCTGAGCCATTGGGCATGCGGATATCACTGACGATGACCTGAGGTTGCTCACGGTTCAGGGCGTTGAGTGCCTCAGCTGGTGATGAAAAGGTTTTAAATTCAAAATCGGTGCGGGCAAGGGCTTTTTCAAATACCCAGCGGATTGATTTATCGTCATCTAAAATCCAGATTGGCTTCATAGCATTTCTCTTTGATTACTTTTATTTGATGGATGTGAGTCAAATGCAGAAAGCGGCTTTGTTTGCAAAGATCTCATTTGAATAATGTGCTTTCAATAGGCAACAAAATATGGAAAATGGTTTTACCCGGCTGAGAGTCGCAATCGATCATGCCGTGATGCTGGGTGATGAAGGTTTGTGCCAGCGCTAATCCCAAGCCGGTTCCACCTTCCCTGCCGGACACCAGCGGGTAAAAAATACGTTCTTTGATATCGGCCGGGATACCCGGGCCATTGTCAATGATTTCCAGATGGATGCCGACCCTATAGCGTTTTCTGGCCAGGGTGATTTGACGCTCGGCACGCGTACGGAAAGTAATGCTGGCGTCTTTCGTCGCGTTCTGTTGCATGGCTTGCGCAGCGTTGCGCGCGATATTCAGTACTGCCTGTATCAGTTTCTCGCGGTCACCTATCAGTTCGGGTAGGCTGGTGTCATAGTCGCGGATCACTTTGATATGATTGGGTGACTCCGCCAGCAGCAAGCTGCGTACGCGCTCCAGCACTTCGTGGATATTGGTGGGTTCGTATTTCGGCACGCGATGTGGCACCAGCAAACGGTCCATCAGGCTGTGCAGGCGATCAGCTTCTTTAATAATGACCTGTGTATATTCTTTCAGGCCAGGTTGCGGTAATTCAAATTCCAGCAATTGCGCCGCGCCGCGCAGGCCACCCAAAGGATTGCGGATTTCATGCGCCAGGTTACGTAGCAGCTCAGAGTTGGCCTGTTGCTGGATAAGCATGCGCTCTTCCCTGGCGATACGTAATTGTTGATCCATTTGCACAAATTCCAAGATCAGCATGTCTTCGGCAGTTTGGTTGATGCTGGTTGAAATAGGTGTCACGGTGCAAGTGACTGCGGTGGTATGTCCTCGCTGTGTGGTTAATGTGAATTCGTGTTCGCGGAAGGGGCCTTGCGTTTGGATGGCATTGGTGACTGCCATTTGCAGGATCTCGCAATTTACAAAAACATCATGGATATGCAGGCCTTGGATCTGGTTGGCGCTAAAAGCGAATAATATCTCTGCGCTGGAGTTGGCATAGGTTACTTCGAGTTGGTTATTCAGCAATATCACCGCAGTGGCAATATGCTCTAACCCGTTAAACCCATTTGGAGAAATTTGAACCATATCCCTAGCTTGATAAAATACTGGCTTGTTAAAATAAGTGATGACGCCCTGTTTTAAAGCAAAAGCCAAGCCAATTCTATATGATTTAATTCATTCCAAATTAAAAATTCCCAAAATGGTGCATTTAGTGAGTGAGCTCTTTATTCAGCAGGTCAATGTTGCGTTGATGTGCCTGGATTTCCGCCTCGATGATTTGTAACTTTTCTTCGTATTTCGCTACATTTCTAAAGGTTTTTCCGTTAGCGGCTCTGTACACTTCCGGGATATTCTTTTGCTCTTCATAGAGCATTTTTGCATTCTCAAGTGCTTGTTTTTCCTGATCTAATTCAGTCATCAGAATCTCACGGCGTTTGGCATCGCGCTGCGTCTGTACGTGGTTATCCACTTTAGGGAAATTGTTTGGTGTCGGCGTTTTGGCGGTTGACTTTCTTTCTGGCGCTGCCGCAGGAGGCGTCATTTCTTTGGGGCCACTAATGACCAATTCAGGCTTCTGTTTTCCATCTGGCTTGATATTGGTATAGGTGGTGACGCCGTTGCTGTCAGTATATTTATAGATATCAGCGAAACTTGGATTGGCCACCAGCACAATGGCAATAAAGTAAAAAAGTCTTTTCATGGCAATAGTTTAGAGTAGATTGTATTGCTTATCAACGTGCCTAAAATTTAAATGGTTGACGCTAGCGATTAACCATAAAAAACAGGGCAGCCGAAGCTGCCCTGTTTTGGTGCACACTCTTGCAATTAGCAGGAGATTAGCATGAGTAATATAAGCCAAACTCAACAGGATGTGGTGTTTGACGTAATTTAGTCACTTCTTCCATTTTTAATGCAATGTAAGCATCAATCCAGTCATCAGAGAAAACGCCACCGCGGGTCAGGAACTCACGGTCTTTATCCAAGTACTCCAGCGCTTGCTCAAGTGATGAACAAACGGTTGGGATCAGTGCATCTTCTTCTGGTGGCAAATGGTACAAATCTTTAGTTGCCGGCTCACCTGGGTGAATTTTGTTCTGAACGCCATCTAAACCCGCCATCAGCAAGGCTGAAAATGCCAGGTATGGGTTAGCAATCGGGTCCGGGAAACGTGCTTCAACACGGCGTGCTTTATCTGAATGTACGAATGGGATGCGGATCGCAGCAGAACGGTTTTTAGCAGAGTAAGCCAGTTTAACCGGTGCTTCGTAATGCGGAACCAGGCGCTTGTATGAGTTAGTACCTGGGTTGGTGATCGCATTCAACGCGCGTGCATGTTTGATGATGCCGCCGATGTAGTACAAAGCGAAATCACTCAAACCAGCATAGCCATTACCTGCAAACAGGTTTTTGCCATCTTTCCATACAGACTGGTGCACGTGCATACCAGAGCCGTTATCGCCAAACATTGGTTTAGGCATAAAGGTGGCTGTTTTACCGTAAGCATGCGCTGTGTTGGTAACCACGTATTTCAGGATTTGCGTCCAGTCAGCGCGCTGTGTCAACGTTGCGAATTTAGTGCCGATTTCACATTGGCCAGCAGTTGCTACTTCATGGTGGTGCACTTCAACCGGCACGCCCAGCTCTTCCAGGGTCAATACCATCGCAGAGCGGATGTCATGCAGTGAATCGACTGGTGGTACCGGGAAATAACCGCCTTTAACGCCTGGACGGTGACCGGTGTTGCCGCCTTCGAATTTTTCACCTGATGACCAGGCAGCTTCTTCGGAGTTGATTTTAACGAAACTACCACCCATGGTAGCGTCCCATTGTACGCTGTCAAAAATGAAGAACTCTGGTTCTGGACCAAAGTAAGCGGTGTCGCCCAAGCCGCTGGATTTCAGGTAGGCTTCTGCACGTTTGGCCAGACTACGTGGATCACGGTCATAACCTTTGCCGTCTGTAGGGTCAACAACATCGCAAGTCAGCACGAGTGTTGGCTCGTCAAAAAACGGGTCAACGAATGCAGTACTTGCATCAGGCATCAGTTGCATGTCAGACGCTTGAATGCCTTTCCATCCTGCGATGGAGGAGCCGTCAAATGCATGACCTTCGGTAAATTTATCTTCGTCGAAGTGAGAAACCGGCACAGTGACGTGCTGTTCTTTACCTCTGGTGTCGGTAAAACGGAAATCGACAAATTTGATGTCGTTTTCTGCAACCAATTTCATTACGTTTGCAACGGACATTACATTCTCCTCAGTGATCAAGGTCTAAATTTTTTAAGTTGCACACGCAAAAAAACGGGACATGTTGCGGATGTCCCGGAACGTGGGCAAATACATACAATGGATTTGGGACTGTGCTTAATGCCGAATCCCACAAAATCTTAGTGTGTAATATTAGCAGGAAGCATGCCACCCAAAAATATGCATTTTACGTGGTTTACAGGTAACCTGCATAAAATAGCAAAAACATTGAGCACAATTTGTGTGCATTGCAACAAATTAAGCACCAATATAGTGCATTCGTGAAAGCCAAGCCTTTGAAGGTATACTCTTCATTTTACAAAAATCTAATCAAAAATAAAGGCGCTGCCGTGGGTAATCTAGAAGATATTTTAAGTAAGGGAAGTACACGAGGTCAGGAAAGTAAGCTGCCTTATGCGGGTGCGTTAACCCCACAAGAAACTTATACGTTGATTGATCAAGGGGAAGCTGTTTTCCTGGTGGATGTCAGGTCGCGCGCAGAATTGGAGCTGGTTGGCCGTGTGCCTTTAGCTAAACACATCGAGTGGGCTTCTTACCCGGGCATGGTACCGAATCCTGATTTTGCAGCCCAGTTGCAAACACAGGTAGACAAGCATAATACCGTCATTTTTATGTGCCGCACTGGTGGACGCAGCCATAATGCCGCACTGCTGGCACAGCAATTAGGCTACAGCAAGGCCTACAATATGCTGGAAGGGTTTGAAGGCGAAGCAAACGAATTCAAGCAACGCACGCTGATAAACGGCTGGAAACACGCCGGTTTGCCGTGGAATAACTAATTCAATAACCTGATCAGCCAAGTCGACCTCATTAACTCTTTAACGTATGTTCACTGAAAAATTCGCAGTGATTGGGCATCCAATCGAGCACAGCAAATCGCCTGTGATACATCAGGCTTTTGCCAGCCAATTCGGTAAATCCATTAGTTATGAAAAGCTGCTGTCACCGTTGGATGGATTTTCCGAAACGCTGAATCGCTTGCATTTGGAAGGTTACCGCGGCGTCAATATCACTGTGCCATTCAAGTTTGAGGCATATGAAGCAAGTCATACACTTTCAGACCGGGCAACAGCTGCGGGCGCAGTGAATACTTTAAGTTTTAAAGACCAGCAAATCATTGGCGATAATACCGATGGCTGTGGTTTGGTCAACGATATTCTCAAGCATTGGCACCGTACCATTGAGGGAAAACAAATTTTGCTGCTAGGCGCTGGCGGTGCTGCTCAAGGGGTGATATTGCCGTTATTGGCGCAGAAGCCGGCGCTGCTGACGGTGGCTAATCGCAGCCTGGATAAAGCACGCACGATGGTGGAGCGATTTGAAGCTGGTGCGAAATCGAATCAGGTAAAGTTAGCAGTGCAAACTTTTGATAACTTAGCTGAAAATTATGACATTGTGATCAACGCGACATCTGCCGGTTTGCAGGCAGAGGCATTGCCCATCAAGGATGTGGTTTTTGCCCATCACACCTTGGCTTATGACATGATGTATGGTCGTGAAACGCCTTTTATGCAGCAAGCTCGCGCAGCTGAAGCGCAAGTCGCAGATGGCTTGGGTATGCTGGTAGAGCAAGCTGCCGAAGCTTTCTATATCTGGCATGGCTTACGTCCGGATACTGCATCAGTGATTCAATCATTCAGGCAAACCTGATCATTAAAACAATAAACGCTAACGCCATGAAGCAAATCATCAAACTGTTTTTCGGCATTCTGTTGTTGTGGGTGCTGCTTTATCAAATATGGGTACTAGCACACATATGGTGGTGGGTTGATCATAATCCTGAGTCAACGGCCTTTATGGAAGCCAGGTTAGAGGCCATACAGGAAGCTAAACCTAAAGCGCAATTGCAACAAAAATGGGTGCCTTATGCGCGGATCAGTTCGCATTTAAAACGTGCGGTGATTGCAGCTGAAGATAGTAAGTTTATCGAGCACCAAGGTTTCGACTGGAACGGGATAGAAACTGCGTTCGAAAAAAACCTCAAAAAAGGCAGAATTGTGGCGGGTGGCTCAACCATCAGCCAGCAATTGGCAAAGAATCTGTTTTTATCCGGGCACCGAACGCCCTGGCGCAAAGTGCAGGAAGCCATCATTACCTTTATGCTCGAAAGCCTGATGAGCAAACGCCGTATCCTGGAAATCTACCTGAACGTCATTGAGTGGGGCGATGGTGTGTTTGGCGCGGAAGCGGCGGCAAAACATTATTTTCACAGCAATGCCAAAGCGCTTGGCCCGAGTGAAGCGGCACGGCTGGCGGCCATGATCCCTAACCCCCGCTTTTATGACAATCACCGCAGCACACGCTTTTTAAACCGTCATGCAGCGACCATACAGGCGCGCATGCGATTGGTTAAAGTGCCGTGAATTAAAGCCTTTATTTAAGCAATCAATAGTAAAGACACGCACATACAATGAGTTGCATAAATATTTGTATGTGGCAAAACCACATCCGCTAACAGTGCAAATGTTGCACTTGTTAACAGGTGCAGCGATGCACTATCAAGGGGAAAGGTTGCATGTTGACCTTAGCCCTTTACAGCGAGATTTTTTAACAAGGGTGTAAGGTAACGGCCGGTATAACTGGCCGTATTTTTTGCCAGTGTCTCAGGTGTGCCCACCCCTACTACCATCCCACCGCCATCACCACCTTCGGGGCCCATATCAATCAGCCAGTCAGCTGTTTTGATCACATCCATATTGTGTTCAATAATCACAACCGTATTGCCTGCGTCACGCAGTCGATGGATCACATCCAGTAATAATTGAATATCGGCGAAGTGCAGGCCAGTGGTTGGTTCGTCGAGGATGTATAAAGTGCGGCCGGTGTCACGTTTGCTCAACTCCAGCGCCAGTTTCACACGTTG
Source organism: Methylophilus sp. (assembly GCF_035460085.1). GTDB lineage: Bacteria > Pseudomonadota > Gammaproteobacteria > Burkholderiales > Methylophilaceae > Methylophilus. The sequence continues at coordinate 14,719 of NZ_DATHWZ010000091.1, read as the reverse complement.
CGCTTCACCACCAGACAAGGTTGTCGCTGACTGACCCAGGGTGATGTAACCAAGGCCCACGTCCAGCAGGGTTTTCAGTTTTCGTGCAATCACTGGCTGCGCATTGAAAAAGTCATGCGCCTGCTCAACCGTCATCTCAAGCACTTCACGGATATTTTTACCCTTGAACTGAATTTCCAACGTCTCGCGGTTGTAGCGGTGACCTTTACACACATCGCATGGCACATACACATCAGGCAAAAAGTGCATCTCAACGCGGAGCACGCCATCGCCCTGGCACGCTTCGCAGCGGCCACCTTTGACGTTGAATGAATAGCGTCCTGGTCCGTAGCCACGGGCCCGGCTTTCTGGAACGCTGGCAAACAGGTCTCGGATCGGTGTGAATAAGCCGGTATACGTCGCCGGGTTTGAACGCGGTGTACGGCCAATCGGGCTTTGGTCAACATCGACAACTTTGTCAAAAAATTCCATGCCTTCGATGTCTTGATAAGGCGCCGGTTCGGTGCTGCTGCCGTATAAATGCGCGGCGACTGCACGGTAAAGTGTATCGTTAATCAAAGTGGATTTACCGCTACCTGACACACCAGTCACGCAGGTAAGCAAGCCAACGGGGATCTCAATGCTCACATTTTTCAGGTTATTGCCTGTGGTGCCATTCAGTTTAACCATGCGCTCCGGGTCAGGTTGCGTACGTGGTAACTTGAACTGGATCTGTTTTTTGCCGCTGATATATTGTCCCGTCAAAGAATTAGGGTCAGCCTGAATCTCGGCTGCCGTGCCGGAAGAAACAATCCTGCCGCCATGCTCCCCGGCACCTGGCCCGATATCGACAATAAAATCTGCCAGCAGAATGGCGTCCTGGTCGTGTTCAACCACAATCACGCTATTACCCAAATCGCGTAAACGTTTCAGGGTTTCCAGCAAGCGGTCATTGTCGCGTTGATGCAGTCCAATGGACGGTTCATCCAGTACATACATGACGCCAGTCAGGCCGCTGCCGATTTGTGAAGCCAAACGAATACGCTGCGCTTCACCCCCAGACAGGGTCTCCGCCGAACGTGAAAGAGACAGGTATTCCAGACCGACGTTGGTCAGGAATTTCAGGCGGCTTTCAATTTCTTTAACGATTTTCTCGGCAATCGCCAGTTTCTGGCCGCTAAGTTGCAGGGTTTCAAAAAAGTTGAGCGCCTGTTTAAGTGGCACTTCGCAAATCTGGTGGATATTTTTATCGCCAACTTTGACGTGACGCGCTTCTCTGCGCAAACGGGTGCCGTGGCATTCGGGGCAAACTGTTGCATTGATATATTTGGCCAGCTCATCACGCACCGCAGTGGAATCGCTTTCGCGATAACGGCGCTGAAGGTTATTGATAATGCCTTCGAACGTATGCGATTTGCTGAAAAAAGTACCCCGTTCGTTCAAGTACTTGAAGGTAATCTGTTCACGGCCGGAACCGAACAACAAGGTTTGCTGTATCTCGTCCGGTAAATTCTCAAACGGGGCTTCCAGATCAAAGTCGTAGTGCTGGCTCAGGCTGGCAAGCATCTGGAAGTAAAATTGGTTACGTTTGTCCCAGCCTTTAATGGCGCCGCTGGCCAGGGATAGATGCGGAAAAGCGACCACGCGTTTGGGATCAAAAAAGGTGACATTGCCCAAACCATCGCATTTTGGGCACGCGCCCATTGGATTGTTAAAGCTGAACAGGCGCGGCTCAAGTTCTGCCAGTGAGTAGTCACACACCGGGCAGGAAAACTTGGCTGAAAACAGATGTTCTTTTTCGGTATCGATTTCCAGCGCAATCGCTTTGCCATCAGCCAGTCGCAGCGCAGTTTCGAAGGATTCTGCAATACGCTGCTTCATGTCTTGCCGCACTTTGAGGCGATCAACCACCACGTCCACGCTATGCTTCGTGGTTTTAGCTAATTGCGGCAGTTCGTCCATTTCATAGACTTTGCCGTCAATACGCAGGCGGACAAAGCCTTGTGCTTTCAGCATGTCAAACAAATCCAGCTGTTCACCCTTACGGTTGGCGACAACAGGTGCCAGGATCATCAGCTTGGTATCTTCCGGCAGCTTGAGCGTACTATCCACCATTTGGCTGACCGTTTGAGACTCTAATTTAATGTGGTGGTCCGGGCATTCAGGATCGCCGGCGCGTGCATAAAGCAGACGCAAATAATCATGAATTTCGGTAACTGTACCGACGGTGGAACGCGGATTGTGCGAAGTGGATTTTTGTTCGATGGAAATCGCAGGCGATAAGCCTTCAATCAGGTCAACATCCGGCTTGTCCATACGTGCAAGAAACTGTCGGGCATAAGCTGACAGGCTTTCAACATAGCGACGCTGTCCTTCTGCATACAAGGTATCAAAGGCCAGTGAGGATTTTCCTGAGCCGGAGAGGCCGGTGACAACCACAAGTTGGTTGCGTGGAATATCCAGATTGATGTTCTTCAGATTGTGGGTGCGCGCCCCGCGAATTTTGATAAATTCCATGATACTTTCACGAACAGACAGCCAACCTGATAATATACGCAATTATTCTGAATTAAGCCAAAGTTTCTTCTGGCTCACCATTTCTTACCCTTAATTGCGTTTCTTATTTCTATTGCCATGCAGTTCTCTGAAAAAATGACCCGGTTGGAAACGCGCGCGACGATTGCCCTTGCCTCCATCTATGGCTTGCGCATGCTCGGCATGTTTTTGATTTTGCCAATTTTTGCTATCTATGCTGAAAAATTGGAAGGCGGCAGTAACCATACCCTGATCGGCCTGGCACTTGGTGCCTACGGCTTTATGCAGGTGATTTTCCAGTTACCGTTTGGCATCGCCTCTGACCGCTTGGGGCGCAAAAAATTGATTTATGTCGGGCTGATATTGTTTGCGATTGGCAGTATCTGTGCAGCAACCGCTACCGATATTTATATGGTTATTCTGGGACGCGCCATTCAGGGTGCAGGCGCAATTTCTGCCGTTATCACTGCGCTGGTGGCCGACTCAACCCGTGAAGAACACAGAACCCAGGCGATGGCTATGATAGGCGCCACCATAGGCTTAACATTTGCGGTTTCGTTAGTGCTTGGGCCAGTGCTTAACCAGTATATCGGTGTGCCGGGAATGTTCTGGTTGATGGCGGCTTTATCGATTGTCGCGATTGCCGTGGTCAAATTTGGTGTGCCGACACCGGTCAATGCGCATGTACATTCTGATGCACAAGCAGTGCCGGCCAGAATGCGCGAAGTCCTCAAAGACAAACAACTATTGCGTTTGAATTTTGGTACTTTCTGCTTGCATGGCGCACAAATGGCCATGTTTATGGTGGTGCCCTTCGCGATCAAACATAGCACCGGCCTGAATGAGAATCTGCACTGGAAAATCTATTTGCCGGTACTGATCGTGTCTTTCTTGTTGATGGTGCCTGTGATTATCTACGCAGAAAAAAAAGCCAAGCTAAAACCGGTGTTTGTGAGTGCGGTGGCATTAATGATGCTAACCCAGATTGCCTTTATTTTCAGCCTGGATTCTTTGACCGGAATCGTACTCGCCCTGTTCAGCTATTTCCTTGCATTCAATATCCTGGAAGCTACCCTGCCCTCGCTGATCTCCAAAATGGCACCGGTGGCTGCCAAAGGCACTGCCATGGGTGTGCACAACACCGCGCAATCGTTCGGCATGTTTTTAGGTGCAGCCATGGGCGGGTGTTTATCCAATTATTTTGGCAGTAGTGCCGGTGGTGCCGTATTTTTAATCTGTGCAATCGCCATGCTCATCTGGTTCGGTCTGGCGTTGGGTATGCAGCCGCCGCCTAGCGTCAAAACCAAGATGTTCCATATACAAGGCTATGACGACAAACAAGCGTCCCAACTTGCGCAAGATATTCGTGCCATGGAGGGGGTGTTTGAAGCGGTCGCCATTCCCTCGGAGACGATGCTCATGGTAAAGTTAGAGAATCAGCGCAGTAAAGAATTTCAGGCGACATTGTCGCAAGCAATCATGAACAGGATAGGGAGCTAGTGTCATGGCATCAGTGAATAAAGTGATTTTGGTGGGCAATCTGGGACGTGACCCGGAAGTGCGCTTTATGCCGAATGGCGAAGCAGTGGCTAACTTCAGCATCGCCACCACCGAAAACTGGAAAGACAAATCCGGCGTCAAGCAGGAAAAAACAGAATGGCATAATATCGTCATCTATCGCAAATTAGCTGAGATTGCTGGTGAGTACCTGAAAAAAGGTCGCCCGGTATATATCGAAGGCCGTTTGCAAACGCGCAAATGGGAAAAAGATGGCGTCACCCGCTACACCACTGAAATCGTGGCTGACCAGATGCAAATGCTGGGCTCAGGCCGTGAGGGTGGTAGTACCTCATATGATGGCGGTGACATGGACCAAAGCGGCGGATCCGATAATTACAACCAGGCACCGGCCCGTCAGCCTGCTGCGAATAATGCCGGTGGTAATCGCAACGCCTTCAGTCAGCCAGCGAGCAAGCCGGCCGGCAACTTTGATGATTTTGATGACGATATCCCATTCTAAAAACGCATTTCCAAGATAGCATCTAAAGCCCGAAAGTTTTTCGGGCTTTTTATTTATGGATTATCTTGGAATGAAAATGCGACTGCATCATAAAAAATGGTTAGCTCTACTGTTTATTTTTCCTCTACTGATAAATGTGGCAGGCGCGCAAACGGATAATGAGTCACATTTGCCAGCGGAAAAGCACATTAAAACTGCCAAGCGAGAAATGAGCGCGCATACCGAAGATCTGCGTGCGTTGATGCTTACACTCTATAACCTGAACCCTGGGGAGCTCGCCAAAAGCACGCAGGTTGGCGAGCGCGAAATGACAGAATGGGTGTTTGATGGCAAGGCCAACTGGAAATTTGACGGGATACGTCGCCAGCAAGGCACACCGGCGATTGCACTGGTGTTCGATCCTGATTTCACTGGGGACAATGTTCTGGCACTGGTGGTGGGTATTGAAACGCTGCTGTTCGATGCCTATGGAGCTACCAACGAATTCGATATTCCTGCGATGCAGGATCAACAAAAACAGAGGCAGGCACGATGTGAGCTACAAGGGTTGTTGCAAAAAATCGCTTCGCAACCCGCTGCCGGAAAACAATCTGCGATGTTGGCTCAATCGTACTCAAGTCAGGAAATTCAAAACACCCTTCGCACGATAATCAAACGCATCAACCCTAAAAGTGACAAAAAAACAGATTTGGCTTGTCCACATTAATTCAATACGCTAGGTATTAATTCAATATGCGAGGCGTGCTTCAATACATTGGGCGTGCAGCGCTAATTCAGATGATGCTGTTTCCATCAAGCGGGTCATTTCAGTCGCCATTATCTTCATTTGGTTCTATTTTTTGCGATGTTTTGTATGCCCATCACGAGGGCATACTAGCCAAGCCTTATGCCGCAGATGAGGCTCGCTTTTTTCTCCTGTAAATCGAAATCCCCAGCCAAGTTTATCTTTGCCCCCTCCTGAACGATACGCCACCCGAGCGTAAAGCCTGCCTGCTCAGATACATTCAGCCTGATCCCTTGGTTGACTTTAAATTTAAAGGGCTCTTATAATCCGGCCTCATGTTAACAAAAATTAGTAACTTTAATTAATTGTAATCAATGTAAGCGGTTTATTACTCATGGCAAATCCGCCCCTTTATCGGCATGCAGCGCTCAATGCCCAAAAAACCCACTGGCTGGGCACCATTCTACTTATCCGTCCATTGAGCTACAGCGTGTTAACGCTGATCGCAGTCTTGTTTGCCACGATGGTGGTGGTGTTCATGACATGGGGTACTTATACAAAACGTAGCGCGGTGGTTGGTCAGCTGGTGCCGGAAACCGGCCTGGTTAAAGTGTATTCACCGCAATTTGGCATTGTGGTCGATAAGCGCGTGCGAGAGGGGCAGGCAGTTAAAAGAGATGAGGTGCTGTTTGTGCTTTCCAGTGAACGTTATTCTGATGAGCAAAACTCTATCCAGGCTTCAATCAGCACTCAACACAAGCAACAGCGGCAATCACTGCAAGATGAGATTGGAAAAACCAGGTTGCAGCAGCGAGACGAACAACAAGCATTGCAATCTCGCCTGGATGGCATCAAGGATGAGTTGGAGCGGCTGGATGTGCAATACCAGGCCCAGCAAACGCGCGTTCAGTTGAGCGATGAGGCTCTCAAACGGTATCAGGGTTTGCTGGAAAAAAATTATATTTCCCGAGAGCAGACGCAGCAAAAACAGGAAGACTGGATAGAGCAATCTACCCGGCTTGAATCGATGACGCGCGAGCAAGTACGCATGCGGCGCGAGCTGGCAGCAAGGCAAGATGAGTTATCAAGTTTACGCGCCAAGCACCAGAACCAGATTGCCCAATTAGAACGTAGTGTTTCCAGTGTCAGCCAGCAACTGACCGAGAGCGAAGCTAAACGCAGGCTGGTGATCCGCGCACCGGAATCCGGTACTGCGACCGCCGTAGTCGCCAACCTTGGAACAGCGGTAGAAGGCAGCCGCCCGCTGGTCAGCATTGTGCCTGCAGGGGCGATGCTGCAAGCCTATCTATTTGCACCTAGCCGCGCTGTGGGCTTTGTGCGCGAAGGGGTGCCGGTCAGGCTGCGTTATCAGGCCTATCCATACCAAAAATTTGGACAAGCGAGTGGTCGTGTCGAGTCCGTATCCAGAACGGCGTTGCCTGCCGGCGAAATTTTCACCATGGGGAATCCATCCGCTAACAGCCAGAATAACGAACCTTATTATCGCATCACCGTAGTGCTGGAGCGGCAATCCATCACTGCTTATGGCAAGCAACAGCCATTGCAGGCCGGTATGTTGCTGGACGCCGACATCATGCTTGAGCGCCGGCGGTTATATGAATGGGTGCTTGAGCCTTTGTTCAGCCTGACAGGCAAATTCTAAAATAATGCACAAGAGAGTGAGCCATGTCTTTTCTTAGTCAATTGTCGTTCGGCTTAGGGCGCAAGCTCCCCAGTATCCTGCAAACCGAGGCTAGTGAATGCGGGCTGGCCTGCCTGGCCATGGTATCCAACTATCATGGGTTTCGCACGGATTTGTCAACCTTGCGGCGATTATTCCTGATCTCGATTAAGGGCACGACGCTGAATTACCTGATGGCCATGGCGCAGTCGGTCGGGTTCACTACACGTCCGGTGAAGCTTGAACTGGAAGACCTCCGGGATCTGCGTCAGCCATGCATCCTGCACTGGAATTTCAACCATTTTGTGGTGTTGAAGGAAGTCAACGCGAGGCATATTGTCATCCACGACCCGGCGACTGGCTTGCGCAAACTCTCGTTTGAAGAGGTTTCAGGCAGTTTTACCGGCGTCGCTATGGAATTATGGCCTAACCCTGGATTCAAACGGGTGACTTTTAAGCAAAGCCTCAAACTGCGGGACATGATGGGGCATGTCACCGGCTTGTATCGTTCATTAGGCCAAATCCTGTTGCTGGCGCTGGTGCTTGAAGTGTTTGCGCTGGTGTCGCCTTTGTATATGCAATGGGTGGTTGACCACGCGATTGTCGCCGCTGATGTTGATCTGTTGACCACACTGGCGATTGGTTTTGGCATATTGATGTTGATGCAACAAACAATCACCACTTTGCGGGCCTGGGTCATCATGCATATGGCAACTAACCTCAATGTGCAATGGCGGGCTAATATTTTCGCCCACCTGATCCGCCTGCCGGTAGATTTTTTTGAGAAGCGCCATCTGGGGGATGTGGTTTCAAGGTTTGGCGCCATTGACCAGATACAGCGCACACTGACCAGTACGTTTGTCGAGGCGATATTGGATGGGTTGCTGACCCTTGTCACGCTGGTGATGATGTTTTTGTATAGTCCCCAAATGGCATGGATCGCCATTGGTGCCATGGCACTTTATGCGATTGGCCGTTGGTTGTGGTTTCGCCCGTTGCGAAATGCCACTGAAGAGCAGATCGTACATGCTGCCAAACAGCAAAGTCATTTTATTGAAACGGTGCGTGGGGTGCGGGCAATCAAGTTGTTTCAACGGCTGGATGAGCGTCGCACCAGCTGGCTCAGCTTGTTTATCGAGCAAGTGAATGCTGATTTACGCACGCAAAAACTGCATGTTCTGTACCGTTTAATCAATGGATTGCTATTTGGTCTGGAACGGGTGCTGATCATCTGGCTGGGTGCAAGACTGGTGATTTCAGGGGACTTTACCGTAGGTGCGTTGCTGGCATTCATTGCCTATAAAGACCAGTTCGTATCGCGTGTGAGTGGCTTGATTGACCGCCTGGTGGAAATGCGTATGTTGCATCTGCAAGGCGAACGGTTAGCAGATATCGCCTTGGCTGAGCAGGAACCAGTCTCTCTGGATACGATTAATAAGCATGAGTTGGCAAAATTACCCGCCAGCATCCACATCAAAGGCTTGCGCTATCGATATGCAGATGCTGAGCCTTGGGTCCTTGATGGCATCGATCTGAAGATAAATGAAGGTGAGTCGGTGGCGATTGTGGGACCTTCCGGTTGTGGCAAATCCACGTTATTGAATGTCATGCTTGGAATCCGCACTGCTAGCGAAGGTGAAGTCCTGATAGGCGGCCAGCCATTATCCAAATTAGGCCTGGAACAGTTACGCAGCATGATAGGCACAGTCATGCAGGACGATGCGCTGTTTGCAGGCTCCATTGCAGACAACATTTCTTTCTTTGACCAGCAAGCTGACTATGACTGGGTAGAAGAGTGCGCACGCAAAGCAGCCGTCTATGAAGAAATCATGGCCATGCCCATGGGCTTTAATACGTTGATTGGAGATATGGGTGCCGCTATTTCCGGCGGGCAGAAACAGCGTATCTTGTTGGCACGTGCCTTGTACAAGCGGCCGCGGATGCTGCTTTTAGATGAAGCCACCAGCCACCTTGATGTGACGCGAGAAGCGATGGTCAATCAGGAAATCCAGACCTTGAACATGACCCGTGTCATCATTGCCCACAGACCGGAAACCATTGCCTCCGCCGATCGCGTGATCACGCTGGAAGCAGGCAGAGTGCAAACAGCCGCTGCTATTAGCCAATGACCGGTGATACGCAATGAAACACAGTTTGGGTTTCTTATTATGTTTGATGACGCTTTTAAGCAAGCCGGCTTCGGCTCTCAAGCTGACTGACTTTCTGGAGTTTCAGCAGCACATGCAAGGCAGTCCCGCAAAGAATATGCTGGTTACCCAGCCGGATGCTGCCAGTGCTATTTGTGCAGATAGCCTGCCCGAACAACCATTGGCACTGATTGATGTCGTTGAACAGGCGCTGTGCAACAATCCGAGGACCTCTGAAGTATGGGCTACCGCGCGTGCACAGGCAGCCCAGGTAGGCGTGCAACGTGCCAATTATTTACCCAAGGTCAATCTGGTTACCGGCATTTCCAAAATCCATAACGAAGTGACCAATTCGCGTTTTTCATTTCTCGACCAGGATAATCGTATTCTGAATCGTGCCCATAGTTTGCGCCTGACCTGGCTGGTGGCTGATTTCGGACAACGGTCTGCCAAGATGAAACAGGCAGAAGCGTTGCTCGATGCTGCCAATGCGCTGCATGATGCGGCCTTGCAGGAAGTCTTTATTAGTGCCGCCCAGGCTTATTTCGATAATTTATCCACCCTCGCCATACTGGGATCCTTTGAAGAGTCCGAGAAAGTCGCCAGGGAAAGCCTGGCTGCTGCTACCGCAAAATTCAAGGCTGGCGTGGGCTTGTTGACTGACCAGTTGCAGGCACAAACTGCATATTCACAAGCCAGGCTGGATAAAACCAAGGCCGAAGGCGATCTAAACAATGCACATGGCGCATTGGCTTCAGCGATGGGTGTAGTGGCTAATACTCGGTTTAATGTGAAAAATCGTGGTGACCAACTTGAGAAAACTGATTTTGTTACTACAGTAGACGAGATGATCCGCGAAGCGACTGAGTTTCATCCTACCATTATTGCAGCAAGGGCGAAGCTGCGCGCGGCAACAGACAATATCCAGGCCGTCAGCGCCGAGGGCTTGCCCACCCTGAGTCTGAACGCAGAAATCAGCCGCACCGACCAGTTAGGTCAAGCACAATTAGCCGGTGTGCCTGCCTCGGATATATATACAAATAACTCCACGGTAGGCATACAGGTGAATGTCCCCGTATTTGAAGGGTTTGCTCGCAAACATCAGGTGCAATCTGCGGAGGCAGAATCGCAAGTGCGGGAGGCCGAATTGAAGCGTGTTATCCAGCAGGTTACGCTGGATGTGTGGAAAAGTTACCATGCATTAGTTTCTGAACGTGAAAACTTGCGTGCTGCAATGGAGCTAGTGACTAACTCCCAACAGGCGTTTGAGGTGGCACAAGGCCGGTACAACGCAGGCGTTGGCAATATCATAGAATTATTGAATGCTCAGAACGTCTGGTCGAATGCCAAGCAGCAAAATATCAAATCACTGTCTGCCTGGCGCACCGCCAGATTAAAACTTGCCGCCAGTATGGGGCGCGTAGGATTATGGGCGATTACCGATTCCGCATTACGTTAAATAATATAAGTTAACATATATTATTAAATGTCTTTACAAGTTAATAAAAATTATTTACATTCTTGTTCGGTTCCTGTTTTTTTTATTCAGGATTACCAAATTATCTAGTTCAGATAATGCTTCACCCGTCTATCGGGACGGGATTCTAAAATTTAATAAATGGAGAAAGTTATGGCGATTCAAGAATTGAACAAAGCTGAAATCGAAGTCGTATCTGGTGGCGCAGCATTAAATCTGACCAGCCTGGTCAGTGGTTTGCCACTAGTGGGTGGTTTGCTGGGCGGCTTGTTGGGTGCTGTCGGTAGTTTGTTAAACTCTGTTTCAGGCTTGTTGACCGGATTGCCGGTGGTTGGCCCTGTGGTAGGCAGCGTATTGGGCGCCGTATTTGGTGTAGTTGGTGGCATCGTTACTCTGTAATCGATCACTGTTTGATACCAGTAAGAAACCCCGCTTCGGCGGGGTTTCTTTATTAAAGCTAATTTGATTGGGGAGGTTTGCAGTTTTTCAGATGTAGATGGTCACTATCATCCAAAGTTGTCTGATCACCATTCAAACGTAAATCCATGGTGCCGTAATGATAGAGCTGCTTGTCAGTCGCATCCCTCACCAATCCCACTTCATGGTCTGGCAGCATCACCCAGGCATCTTCTCCGTTCTGCGAGAGCTTAAGGCCAAACGATTGGTAATTGTCACATTGATAATGGACGGCTTCTTTTCCATATCGTGGGGTTTCTTTGGTGCCTTTTTCGAATGGGTTGGGTATTTCAAAACTTTTACAGCCAAACAGCAATGCTGAAATGACGGAAAGGGTTAAGAATGAATAAATGTTCTTCATGGTGCCTAGAGTTATTTAATGGTCGTTGAATTGAATGCACTGTATTGTGCCACCCATGGTGTATAGACTCAATCCTTTTGCGCTGGTGGCTGGTATGCTGCACGTATCAGCCTATCCCTCAGCGCAGCCCATTCAGGCGTGCCTGGGGGGGATTCAATTAAAATAACCGCGGCCTGCAAGGCATCCAGAGTATGTAACGCTGCATACAGCTGTTCAGCAGCTTGTGACGGCTCTGGCGATAAAGCAATGCTATTTTTAATACCTGTGACAGCGTGATTGCCTACCAGCAAAGCAGCGGCTTCAGGTTTGCTCAATGCATAGTCTGTTAATGCCTGGCGTGAATCAAATAACAGGCATGGCGTACGCGGAGAATAGTGCAATAGATGTTGTCCCGGTGCTTTAGGTATTTTTCTAAATATCTGACCGGGCTTCTCAGCGACCAGTGCGATGGCACTTTCTGCAATCATGCCTGGCCGCAATAGTTGCCACTCATCACCCATTACGCTAACAATGGTGGATTCAATGCCTACGCTGCAAGCGCCGCCGTCTAATACCGGGATGTGATCGCCCAAACTGGATTCAACGTGTGCGGCCGTCGTTGGACTTAATTGCGTATATTTATTGGCAGAAGGGGCGGCCAGTCCTAATCCGCTTTCCTGTAGTAATTGCCTGGCAACGGGATGAGATGGTACGCGCAACGCTATCGTAGGCTCTCCGGCGCGTACGGCCATAGAAATATCCTCACGCGCCGGCAATACCAAGGTAAACGGTCCTGGCCAGAATGCAAAAGCCAGTTTTTCTGCCAGGGGCGAGAATTCGCTTGCCCATTGTGAAACCTG
>NZ_DATHWZ010000090.1:0-86178 GCF_035460085.1 Methylophilus sp. | reverse complement strand
CTATCGATGACCAGTTCTTCCACTTCTTCACGGGTTTGCAAGGTCTCTTGCACCGATTTGGCGGTGGTTGGCTGTGTGTCGGCCAAGGTGATGAACAGGGCATCCGGCAACGGGTTCTGCGGCAAATCGGCCAGCAGGTCTTTTTGCAGGAATTGTTCTCCCAGTTGTTTTATCGCATCCTCTTTAGGGACAAAACGTACTTCTTTAACCTGTGGTAGCTCCTTTACATCATTGATCAGGCGCTGAATGACGTTGCCGTTGAGTGCTGGTTTGAGGAAGGCACTCATTTGCGCATCCTGCTTGATTGAGCGTGATGCATCCTGCAGGTTGTCCAGGCCCACGAACAGCAAGCCTGGCAAGGTGACGGTGATGCCAATCACCATGCAGATGGTCAGCGTGTTCAGCCAGTGCGCTTTCAGTCTCTGCAAGACCAGTTGCATGGCAAGCGTATGTTGATTCAGCCAGTTTTTCATAACATGCCTACCTGGGCTGGCATCGCCGAAATTGTTTGATGGTCGATATGCAGGGTCCGATAGGCTATCGTGCTTACCTGCGCGACATCGTGCATGGCAATGACTACAGTGACGCCGACATCATTAAATGCTTTTAGCAGTTGCATGATCTCCAGCGAAGCGACTCTGTCCAGCCCGCCGGTTGGTTCGTCGGCAATCACGATTGAAGGACGGCTGACTACGGCGCGGGCAATCGCCAGACGTTGTTGCTCGCCGCCGGACAAGGTGATCGGCATGGCTTTTTCTTTGTTCAGTAATCCCACTTTGTCCAAGGCGGCGCGCACACGACGGGCGGCTTCTTCGCCGGTGATGCCTTGAATACTCAAGGGGAGGGCGACATTCTCGAAACTATTACGGTCGTACAATAGTTTATGGTCCTGGAATACCAGACCAAAACGGCGTCGCAAATAAGGGATGGCATTCTGGTGAAGCTTGCTGATGTCCTGCTCATTAATCAGGATATGGCCGCCGGAAGGTGCTTCAATGCCTGCCATCAACTTGAGCAGAGTGCTTTTGCCGGCGCCGGATTGGCCGGTGATTAATACAAAATCGCCTTTTTCAATATTGAAACTGACCTGCCGGAACAGATGCGCGCTATTTGGATAGCGCATGCTGACATTATTAAATGAAATCATAATGTAAAGTCACTCACGGCTAATCATCAATTAAAGCATCAATAAAGTCGTTGGCATCGAACGGACGCAAGTCGTCAATACTTTCGCCGACACCGATAAAACGGACCGGAATGCTGTGCGTGGACTGCTGGCTCAAATGTGCAATCGCCGCGATCACACCGCCTTTGGCGGTGCCATCCAGTTTGGTAAGTGCCAGCCCGGTGACGCCTAATGCGTCGTTAAACGCCTTGAGCTGGTTGACGGCGTTTTGGCCGGTATTGGCATCCAGCACGAGTAATATCTCATGCGGCGCGCCTGGCAGTGCCTTATCAATCACGCGTTGCACTTTCTTGATCTCATCCATCAGGTGCAACTGTGTCGGCAGACGGCCAGCAGTATCGGCAATGACGACATCAATTTTCCTGGCGATGGCAGAATTGACTGCATCATAAATCACTGCAGCCGGGTCGCCACTTTCTGAAGCAATCACATGCACGTCGTTGCGCTCCCCCCACACCTGTAATTGCTCTCGTGCAGCGGCGCGGAAGGTATCGCCAGCAGCAATCAATACGCTGTGGCCTTGTGCCTGCAGGTATTTAGCCAGTTTGCCGATAGTAGTGGTTTTGCCAGCGCCATTTACGCCGACCATCATCATCACATAAGGTTGATGGGGGGTGACGTCCAGTGGTGCCTCCAAGGGTGAAAGCAGGTCATGCAAGGTCTCTTTGAGCGCTTGTTTCAGCGCGATTGTATCTTGCAAATCTTGCCTTTTAACCCGTGCGCGCAGCTGATCCAGCAGATGCTGCGTGGCGTTGATGCCGACATCAGAGGTCAGCAGGATGGTTTCCAGTTCATCATAAATGTCTTCATCTATCTTGCCGCCGCCAAACAGCGCGCTGAGCTGGCCACCCAATTGCTGGCGGGTTTTCGCCAGGCCGTTTTTTAGGCGCTGGGTCCAGCTGAGGCTAGCGGGTTCTGCAGGGGTGGGGGCGGTTGCGTCGGTTTTTTTGGCAAATGGATTGAACATGGCAGCTTAAAACTCGGTAATATGGTTATTTTATGCCGAATCGCGTTTTACCGCCACGGCAAAGGCGCTCTGATATATGGGTGATGTGACGCATAAGCTAAATCTCAGGCGAACTTACTAGCAAGGCATCCGGTCACACCACTGTTTTTAACACCTGTTCCTATAGTGATATTCCACCATGAAAAAAAGTTTCCCCAAGCGTAGCCAACCTCTGTTGATATTGGCTGCGTTGTTAAGTGTGTGCACTGTACAGGCGGCAGAAGTCGTCGAAACCACCCTGAAAAACGGCCTCAAAGTGATTGTGCAGGAGGATCACCGGGCGCCAGTCGTCGTGTCACAAATTTGGTATCGCGCCGGTTCTCTGGATGAGGTGAATGGCAAAACCGGCGTGGCACATGTTCTGGAACATATGATGTTCAAAGGCACGAAAAATGTTCCTGCCGGACAATTTTCGCGGCAGGTGGCAGCAGCAGGCGGTAAAGAAAATGCTTTCACCAGTAAAGATTATACCTGCTATTTCCAGCAACTGGAAAAAACAAAATTGCCATTGTCATTCAGGCTGGAAGCCGATCGCATGGCCAATTTACAGATCACCGATGCCGAGTTTGCCAAGGAGATCGAGGTGGTGAAAGAGGAGCGTCGCTGGCGTACAGAAGACAAGCCGCAATCGCGCGTGAACGAACAATTTGAAGCTTCCTCCTATCGCGCACATCCCTATGGGCGACCAGTGGTCGGGTTTATGAATGACCTGGATAACATGACGGCGCAAGATGCACGTGACTGGTACAACACCTGGTATACACCCAACAATGTCACCGTGGTGGTGGTGGGTGATGTCAAGGCGAAAGAAGTATTCAAGCTGGCGCAAGAAACGTTCGGCAAGCTGGCGGCCAAGCCATTGCCTGCGCGTAAGCCACAGGTCGAACCCGCTCAATTGGGCGAACGCCGCGCAATTGTCAAAGCGCCGGCCAAGTTACCTTATTTTATGATGGGCTTTCATGCCCCAGCCATGAAGAACGGCTCTGCTTATAGTGAGCAGGATTGGGAGCCGTATGCGCTTGAAGTACTTTCCAGTATTTTAAGTGGCAATGACGCCTCGCGATTAAATCAGAAGCTGGTCCGAGAACAGGCAATTGCACTGGATATTGATAGCGGCTATGACGGCACCAACCGTGGCCAGGAATCAACGTTTGAAATTGCTGCTTCCCCTAGCGAAGGGGTAGCGCTGGTTGTGCTGCAAAAGGCGATCTGGGAGCTGGTTGATGAAGTGAAAAATAAAGGCGTCACCACTGCCGAGTTGCACCGGGTGAAGGCCGCCGTGATTGCGGCAGATGTCTATAAACGTGATTCCATGTTTTACCAGGCAATGCAAATCGGCCAACTGGAAACGATGGGTTATCCATTGAGTCTGCTGGAAAAAAATGCTGCGCGCGTGCAGGCGGTCACTTCAGAGCAGGTGCAAGAGGTGGCTAAGAAATACTTGGTCCCGGACCAGATGACCTTGGTCACGCTGGACCCGCAACCGATGGACCCGAATGCCAAACCAGCGGGGCGACCACACCAGCATTAAAGCTGGTTATAAATTTAAATTCGTAACGGAAATCGCGTATCACGCGTTTTGTAGGAAACAGAATGAAAGCTTTTAAGTATTTAAAAATCATGCTGCTGGCATTGTTGCTGCAAAGCCATGCCAATAGTGTGCTGGCTGGTTTGAACATTCAACACTGGACCACCGCACAGGGCAGTGAAGTTTATTTCGTTGAAAACCATGCTTTGCCTATGATGGATATCAGCGTCAATTTCCCGGCTGGCAGCGCGCACGACTCGCCGGAAACCTCAGGCGCCGCGGGGATGACGCAACATCTGATGGCACTCGTGGCTGGCGGGCTTGATGAAGAGACCCTGACTAATCGTTTTGCCGATATTGGCGCAGTACTTGGCGGCAATTTTGATGCAGACCGTGCAGGATTCAAGTTACGCACCCTCACCAGTGAACAGGACACTGCATTGGAAACATTCAGTCTTGTGTTGCACAAACCTGATTTTCCGGAAGCAGTATTGCAGCGTGAACAGGCACGGATTGTGGCTGGATTACAAGAAGCTGAGACCGAGCCTGACAGTATTGCGCAAAAAGCCTTTATGCGTTCATTGTATGGCACGCATCCATACAGCCTGGACCAGAGCGGTGAAATCGATACCGTGCAATCCTTAAACGTGGCGCATTTACGCCAGTTTTACCAGGCACATTACACGGCCAGGTCAGCAGTTATCTCATTGATAGGCGATTTAACGCCGGCACAGGCAAAACAGATCGCCGAGCGCCTGAGTGCAGGCTTGCCGCAAGGCCCGGCAGTGGCAGCGATCCCACCGGTTCAAAGCTTGAAAAATGCGAGTGAGAAAAAGTTACCGCATCCTGCCTTGCAAGCACATATTCTGCTTGGTCAGCCTGGTAACAAGCGCGGCGACCCGGATTTCTTCCCGTTGTATGTCGGTAATTATATTTTGGGCGGTGGCGGTTTTGTGTCGCGACTCACTGAAGAAGTGCGTGAAAAGCGCGGCTTGGCTTATAGCGTATACAGCTATTTCCTGCCTATGGCTGAGCTAGGTCCTTTCCAGATCGGGCTGCAAACCAAGAAAGAGCAGGTAGAAGAAGGCTTGAAACTGGTCAAGCAAACCGTGCAGCAATTTGTCGATAAAGGCGTGACCGAAAAAGAATTACAGGCAGCCAAGGACAACCTGATCGGCGGTTTTCCTTTGCGTATCGATAGCAATGGCAAGATCCTGGAATATTTGAATATCATTGGTTTTTACAAATTGCCGCTGGACTATCTGGACAGTTTTAACAATCAAGTCGCGCAGGTCACTGTAGAGCAAGTGAATGATGCGTTCAAACGCCGCTTGCATCCCGAGAGTTTTGCCACAGTGATTGTTGGGGCCGAGTAAGTAGCGTTGGGTTAGAGTAAGCTGGATGAAAATAAAGCCGACAAATTGTCGGCTTTATTGATAATGGCCTGGTTGCTTTAAAGTACTGAGCCCTTACGTTTTTTGCGTGCCAGGAAGTAATATAAAACGGCGCCCACCAGATTAAGGAAGAAAATCACCAGGAACCAGACCAGTTTGTCTTCTTTCTGATCCGCCAGGCAATCGACCAGCATCCATACCCAGAACAATGTCAGCGCTAACCCTATCAAGCTGCCTAACAGACCAAATCCAAATAAAAATTCCATGTGATTTCCTTTATTAATTGCTGTGAATAATAGCACGATCCGTTTTTTGGGTTGCAACGCGATACCGCTTCTGCATGCATCCCTTATAATGCTTACCTGGTCGCTAATGAGTTGAGTAGTATTCATGAATCAAGTTCGTCTAAACGCAGGTGTATGGCGGAGCCGGGTTTTAAAATTTCCCGATGCCGAGGGCTTGCGTCCTACTTCTGATCGCGTCCGTCAAACCTTGTTTAACTGGCTGGGACAAGAGTTGACAGGAAAAACCTGCCTGGATTTATTTGCCGGCACCGGCGCGCTGGGGTTTGAAGCACTTTCTCGCAATGCGAGCAACGTAACCATGCTGGAACTTGCCAAAGCGCCATTCCAGGCTTTGGTGCAGAATCAGCGCTTGCTGGATGCGACAAAAGCGGATATCCGCCAGGCAGATGCGCTGAAATTCCTGGCTGAAAATACGCAGCGATACGATATTATTTTTTGCGACCCACCGTATCACAAACAGTGGCTGGATAAATTACTGCCACACCTGGCAGCGCATTTATCCGATGAAGGCTGGCTATATGTAGAAGCGGAATATGCGTTAAAATCTGATTCTGACTGGCAAGTGGTCAAGTCTGGCAAGGCAGGACAAGTGTATTACCACCTGTTGCAGCCACTGATCGCGCCACCACCAGCAACGCCTGTTTAAGCGTGCACAAGAGTTTCGGGAATATCAGCGAATGAGCAAAACCAGAATTGCAGTCTATCCGGGCACTTTTGACCCGATTACCATGGGGCATGAAGATATTGTGCGCCGTGCGGCCAATCTATTTGATGAAGTCATCGTGGCCGTGGCCGGCAGCACCAGCAAGCAAACCCTGTTCAGCCTGCAAGAACGCGTCGCACTGGCACAATCTGTATTCTCCGGGGAGAACATCAAAGTAGTTGGTTTTGATGGCTTGTTGATGCAGTTCGTGCAGTTACAGGGCGGCCAGATGGTGATTCGCGGCTTACGCGCTGCCAGTGATTTTGAGTACGAATTCCAGCTGGCGGGCATGAACCGAAAGTTATACCCAAAACTGGAAACCCTGTTCATGACACCCGCTGAAGAGTACATGTTTATCTCGTCTAGTCTGGTGCGTGAAGTAGCCCGCCTTGGCGGCGATGTAAATCAGTTCGTGTCACCCGGCGTTGAAGCCGCTATTAAACAAAAGCTGGCGGCTTAATCTACACATGTCCTTATTCATTACCGACGAATGCATTAATTGCGATGTCTGCGAACCTGTGTGCCCGAATGAAGCCATATTCCAAGGCGAAGAGATTTATGAAATCAACCCGGACCTGTGCACTGAATGTGTAGGGCATTTCGATCAGCCACAATGCCAGCAGGTATGCCCGATCAGTTGTATTCCGCTAGACCCTGATCGACATGAAACCAAGGAACAGTTAATGGAAAAATACTTGCGCATTACCAGCGCGTAAGTATCTATATTGTGAGTAGTCAAATATAAAGGGGTCAATAATGCGAGTTTTACATACCATGTTACGTGTAGGTGATTTACAACGGTCTGTCGATTTTTATACTGGCGTGCTGGGCATGAAGTTAATCCGCACCCAGGATTACCCTGATGGCGAATTCACACTGGCGTTTGTCGGCTACGGCAATGAATACGAAAATACCGTGCTGGAATTAACCTATAACTATGGCAAAACCAGCTACGACATGGGTGCCGCCTATGGCCATATGGCGATCGAAGTGGATGATGCTTACCAGGCTTGTGAACTGGTAAAAAGCAAAGGCGGCAAAGTGATACGTGAAGCCGGACCAATGAAACATGGCACTATCATCATCGCGTTTATTGAAGACCCGGACGGCTATAAGATTGAATTCATCCAGAAAGGGACTATCGAGTATCCGGAGCATGTCTAACCATGCGCATTTACTGGAAGCCGTGACGCTCGCACAAGCGGGTGACTGGGATGCTGCGCATAACATTGCGCAGGATTACAGTGACTCCACGGCAAACTGGATACATGCAGTGTTGCATAAAGTCGAAGGGGATACCTGGAACAGTAAATACTGGTATGCGAAAACCGGCGGCCGTCAGTATGAGGATTATGCAGATGATATAGAAAGGGAACTGGAAGCCCTCAGGCAGTTATTGGCTTTTGGCCTGAAGTAATCCGATGATTTCTAACTAACTTTCAGACTCTACAGAGTGACGATGGGTAATAAAAATCCCCCATAGCGATTGTAAAAAAAGACCTATCACTGTGCCTGAAAAAAACAGCATCAAGACCGCAATCACACACATGAACAACAAAAAGCCATCCTGAACCCATAAGCCTTGCGGGGCCATGGCTTGCCAGATATTCAGCAGTTGTTGCATCAATCGATTTTCATCCATCTGTTTTACCCATCCCTATGACCATGGTGCGTCATATATTTCATTGTGCCGTTTCTTTGTTGCAGCAGAGGGACATCATCTAACGATACCCCTGGCAATATTTGAATCTGGGCCAAATCGGTGCATTTTTAAATGCATGAAGATGATTTTCCAAATGTAGTTTTTGCAAGCTTATGATTTTTAAATAAAAAATCACTTTATAGAGGTGGCCTGCTTGTTGCTAGTGTATCACTGAGCAAGGGGAGAAGACACCATGATAAAAAAACAAATGGCCAGCGCCACCGTTTCGGCAGAAGCGCGGCTGGCGGACAATATCCTGCTATTGGGGAGTTTACTCGACCAGGCCATCCAGGAAGTGGATGGGCCAGCCGCTTTTACACAGATCGACGCTATCCGCCAGGCGGCGACCAAATTTCACCACACGCACGACCAGAATGCCTCATTGCAGCTGGAACAATTGCTGGCAGCGCTGACGCCAGCACAAACCGTGTGTGTCGTCCGCGCGCTCAGTTACTACAAACATCTGGTGAACTTGGCTGAAGATTTGTATGGCCAGCAAATAGCTAACTCAAGCCAGGATATACCGGTCGCCGGAATGCTGGCGCATTCATTGGCACAGTTACGCGATCAGGCAGTACCGTTTGATGCCTTGCGCCAGTTTTTTGATGATGCACTGGTTTCGCCTGTATTAACAGCGCATCCAACCGAAGTGCAACGCAAAAGTGTGCTCGACATTGAGCGCCGCATTGTAGAGTTGCTGGCAGAGCGTGCGCACTTACTGACAGAACGCCAGCTTGCGCGTAATACTTTGCTGCTACGGGGCGCTGTATCTGCCTTGTGGCAAACCCGCATGCTGCGTTTTTCAAAATTGACGGTAGTGAATGAGATAGAAAACGCGCTGACCTATTATGAGAGCACGTTTTTGCATGCCATTCCTGAACTGTTGCAGGATCTGGAACGTGACCTTGAAGCGCTAATGCCGGCCGGTAGTCAATACCACTTACCAGCTTTTTTACGTATGGGTAGCTGGATAGGGGGTGACCGGGATGGTAACCCATTTGTAGATGGCACCACCCTGACTGAAGCAGTGCGCTTGCAGGCTGCGACTGTGCTGCGCTTTTACCTGGATGAACTGGCCCAGCTCAAACGTGAACTCGGCGTCTCCACGCGCCTGATTGCAGTTGAAGAGGGCGTGCTGGCGCTCGCCAAAGCGTCGCGTGACCAGTCTGCACACCGTATGGATGAGCCTTATCGATTGGCACTCAATGGCATTCATGACCGTTTGCTACTGACAGCCAAATACCTGTTGCCGACTTGTAGTTGGGCAGATAACGGCGATATTGACGTTCAGCCCTATGATGGCTATGAAGCGCTACTGCAATCATTGCAAACCATTGCTGACTCGTTACGCAAACATCACGGGGAGGCCCTGATCTACCCACGCCTTGGCAAGCTGATGAAAGCGATCGAGTCTTTTGGCTTTCATCTGGCGACCGTGGATGTACGCCAGTCTTCAGATGTGCATGAAGCCTTGATTACCGAGCTATTGCAGAAAGCCGGTTATGAGTTTGATTATGCTGAATTTAATGAAGATGAAAAAATAGGCATATTGCTGGAAGAGTTGAAACAGCCACGGCTGCTGTTTTCGCCTTTCCAGCAATATTCCGAGCTGGTGCACAAAGAAATCGGTGTGCTGGAAGCTGTACGCGAAATGCGTGAGCGCTTTGGTCACCATACCGTACGCCAATATATTATTTCGCATACTGAAACACTGTCTGACCTGCTGGAAGTGGCCCTGCTGCAACGCGAAGCTGGCTTACTGCGAGGTGTGTGGGGTTCGGCGAATATCCAGTTAGATTTAAATATCGTTCCCCTGTTTGAAACCATTGCCGACCTGCGTGATGCACCTATGATCATGGGTAAATGGCTGAGTTTGCTGGGGATTCGCCACGTGATCCGCAATCAGGGCAGCGAGCAGGAAGTCATGCTGGGTTATTCTGACAGCAATAAAGATGGCGGCTTCCTGACTTCTAACTGGGAGTTATACAAGGCTGAAATTTCACTGGTGGAGTTGTTCCAGCAGGCCAAAGTGAAGTTGCGCTTGTTTCATGGACGCGGTGGCACGGTGGGTCGTGGCGGCGGGCCTACTTACCAGGCGATTATGGCGCAGCCGCAAGGTACTGTGGATGGCCAGATCAGGCTAACCGAGCAAGGTGAAATTATTGCCAATAAATATGCAGACCCGGTGGTCGGGCGCCAGCATCTTGAAACGCTGATTGCCGCGACGCTTGATGCCAGCCTATTTCCTTCTGATCAGTTGGAGCCGGCTAAACGGCGTGCATTCGAGAGTGTGATGGAAACTCTTTCCGCCACTGCCATGACCACATACCGCAGCCTGGTTTATGAAACACCAGGCTTTGCCGAATACTTTTTCAGTACCACGCCCATTGAGGAGATTGCCGGATTGAATCTAGGCAGCCGCCCGGCCTCACGCAAATCTACGCGGCGCATTGAAGACTTGCGCGCCATCCCCTGGGGCTTTTCATGGGGGCAGTGCCGCTTATTGTTGCCAGGCTGGTATGGATTGGGGAGTGCAATTCATCAATACCTACACCAACCAGGCAGTGATAAAGAGTCCCGTTTGGCATTGCTAAGAGAGATGCTGCTTGGCTGGCCTATATTCAAAACGTTGATCAATAACGTGGATATGGTGCTAGCCAAAACCGACCTCATCGTCGCCAGGCACTACGCACACCTGCTGCCTGACCGCACTTTGCGTGAAGAAATTTTTAGCCGTATAGAGCAGGAACACAAATTGACCACAGAGGTAGTGAATTTGTTACTTGGAAGCACGCAAAGACTTGCCAGCCAGCCGGTATTGGCAAAATCGATACGTGAGCGTTTGCCTTACCTGGATCCACTCAATCACCTGCAAGTGGAAATGATTCAACGTTACCGCAACGGCGAGACGGATGAAAAGCTGAAGCTGGCGATTCCGTTGACGATTAACGGGATTGCGGCTGGATTGAGGAATACTGGCTAGTTTTAAGGTTTTGTGTTCTAAAAAGGTAATTTTAAACAACAAAAAAGGACAAGCTGGCTTGTCCTTTTTTAAGAATCAATCATGCATTATTCGCGATGATCGTTTTCCCATGTGTTGATTTGCTTTTCAGCTTCATCTTTAGTGATGCCGTAACGCTCCTGGATTTTACCAACCACTTGTTCGCGTTTACCTTCGATTACGTCAAGGTCATCATTGGTCAACTTGCCCCATTGCTCTTGAACCTTACCTTTAAGTTGTTTCCAGTTACCCTCGAAAATGTCTTTATTCATGATGTAAGTCTCCTTAGTTTTTTGGATTTCGTATTGGTCATCGACCTGTGAAGCATATTATCGAGAATGTACCAGGAGATAAGTCGGAGTATTTTGTATTTGTACGTAAGACTTGGCTGACAATTAATCGCACACGCTCTTTATTTGTGACATCTGCCGTTTTATCGGTTTGAAACCTGCCTCTATGTATTGGCAGCTAGTTTAAACCTACGTTTTGCAATCAAATTGCGCTTTAAACCTGTTAACATGCGAGCATGAATAAAGCTTCTTTTTCTGCGTTTAAACACAGGCTGGCCCAACGGTTACCTTATGAGTTGTGGATAGGCTGGCGCTATACGCGGGCCAAGCGTAACAATCATTTTATATCGTTTATCTCACTGACCAGCATGATAGGCATCGCTTTGGGTGTGATGGCGTTGATTGTTGTATTGTCCGTAATGAACGGTTTTCAGGACGAGTTGCGCAAACGCATTCTGGGTGTGGCGTCGCATATAGAAGTACGCAGTTTTGAGGCTGGATTGTCAGACTGGCAGCATGTGCAAAGCCAGATTCTATCCTTACCACCGAAAACATTCTCCAGCCCGGTGCAAGGCATGGCGCCGTATGTAATGGCGCAAGGCATGCTGACGCGTGACCAGGCGGTGCAAGGTGTGTTGATTCGTGGTGTGCTGCCTGCAGCCGAAGGCGCAGTGTCGGATTTATCGACGCAAATGAAAATCGGCAAATTGCAGGATTTGCAAGCCGGAAAATTCAATATCGTCCTCGGTGGTGATCTGGCGCAGTCACTCGGCGTGCGCATAGGTGAGAAAGTGGTGCTGATGGCGCCGCAAGGGCAGGTAACGCCAGCGGGATTGGTGCCGCGCATCAAGCAATTTACCGTGACAGGTATTTTCCAGGTAGGTATGTATGAATATGATGCCGGACTGGCGCTGATCCATCTGGATGATGCGGCCAAGCTGTATCGCATGGGTGACCAGGTGTCAGGTTTGCGTTTGAAACTGGCCGATCTGTTTGCTGCCGACCGTGTCAGTAATGAGTTGATGCAAGCGTTGGGGCCTAACTACTACATTACCGATTGGACGCAGCAGCATGCCAATTTCTTTAAAGCGATTCAGCTGGAAAAACGTGTGATGTTCATTATTCTGGCGCTGATTGTGGCAGTGGCAGCGTTTAATATCGTCTCGACCCTGGTGATGGCGGTGACAGACAAGCGTGCAGACATCGCCATTTTGCGTACCATGGGAGCGACGCCACAGGCGATCCGGCGGATGTTTGTGGTGCAAGGCGCCATGATAGGTGTGATAGGCACCGTGTCAGGCGCACTGCTGGGGGTGATATTGGCGTTGAATATTGAAACGGTGGTGCCATGGATAGAGCGTACTTTTAATGTGCAGTTTTTATCTAAAGATGTGTACTACATTAGTGATCTGCCTTCCAAGCTGATGTGGTCGGACGTGACTACGATTATCGGCTTGTCCATATTCCTGAGCCTAGTGGCGACGCTGTATCCAAGTGGCCGCGCTTCCAGAATGAATCCGGCGGAGGCCTTGCGCTATGAGTAATCTGATTTTGCAGTGCCAGGGTTTGGCTAAAACCTATCAGGGCCTGGATACATCGGTATTGACTGGTGTGGATTTAAGCCTGGCAGCCGGTGAGCACATAGCGATTGTCGGCGCTTCAGGGAGCGGCAAAAGCACGCTGCTGCATTTGTTAGGCGGTCTGGATGCCCCCACACACGGCGAAGTGCAATGGTTGGGTAAACCGTTGACGACGCTATCCGAGGTAGAAAAAAGCGCCATGCGTAACCAGTACCTGGGTTTTGTATACCAGTTTCATCACTTGTTGCCAGAATTCAGTGCGCTTGAAAATGTGGCCATGCCTTTGTTTATCCGCCGCATTCCGCGCGCGCAGGCACTGGCGCAAGCAGAATATTATTTGACGCTGGTGGGTCTGGCACATCGCCTTGAACATACCCCAGGCGAATTGTCCGGTGGTGAACGACAACGGGCTGCACTTGCACGTGCGCTGGTGACAGAGCCACGCTGCGTGCTGGCAGATGAACCTACCGGTAACCTGGACCGGCAAACCGCCGAGCAGGTGTTTGAGTTATTGTTAAACATCCAGGTTGAGCGCGGCACTGCGCTGGTGGTGGTGACGCATGATTTAACATTGGCTGCGCGCATGCACAAGCAATACCGGTTGCAAGACGGCACATTGCAACCTCTTGAATCTGTTTCCGAGCCAGCGCTTACCCCGGTGTAACTGATATCATGCTGCCGGGCGCCACAGTCGGGTTATTGTTTGGTGTGTGGCTGTTTCAGCAACAACCGCGATTGTGGTCTTTAGGCATATGGCTAGGCTGGCTCGGTGTGTTAAGTGCCAGCTGGCTTATTTGCAGGTTTCCAGAACACTTTCGTGTTCAATCATATCAATCCAGTTTTCGTAAATTATTTCTGATACTGCTGGTGGCGGTCATGGGTTTCGCCTGGTCGCAAATGCGCGCTTGGTATCGATTACAGTCACAATTACCTTCAGCGTGTGAGCAGCAAGTCATTCCTGTCCAGGGCGTGATTGTCAGTGTGCCTGAACGTGATGCCCGCGGGCAACATGTGGACTTTGCTATTGAGCGCAGTTTCAAGGCAGATTGCCCCATGCCTAAGCGGGTACGATTGCATCTCTATAATCAATCTTACCGTGGCGAGTCAGTCAAAGCGTCATCTGTGTTCCCGACTTTGCAAGCAGGGGAGCGTTGGCAATGGAGTGTCAGACTAAAGCGCCCGCATGGAACCAGAAACCCGCATGGCTTTGATTATGCCGCCTGGTGCCTGTCAAATAACATCGGCGCGAGTGGAGCTATTGTGAGCAAAACGCCAATGCGCCGGTTGCAAAGACTAGTGTGGCAACCATCGGCCTTGATTGCTTATTGGCGTGCTACTGTGGGGCATCGCATAGAAAAAGTGTTGGGAATCACCCCGCAAAGTGCCGTACTGCGAGCGTTAGTGATCGGTGATGATAGCCAGATTGCCAGGGCAGATTGGCAGCTGTTTGTGGATACGGGTATCAATCATCTAGTCAGTATTTCAGGCCTGCACATCACCATGCTGGCTTCTATGGGATATCTCTTCATCGGCTGGATCTGGAGGCTGCGACCACGTCTGGCATTGCGAATACCATCAAGGCTGGCAGCCGGCGCCGGCGGTGCGCTAGTGGCGATTACCTATTCTGCCTTGGCCGGCTTTTCTATCCCCACCGAACGTACATTATTGATGTTGCTGACCATGATTGCCATGCTTAGCCTCAAGCAGCGATTACCTTTTTCTTGGGTATTAAGTGCTGCGGTATGGGTAGTGCTGGTGCTGGATCCCTGGGCGGTAATGGCGCCGGGTTTTTGGCTATCATTCGGTGCAGTGGCTATTCTGGCCTTTGCCATGAGTGGCCGGCTACGACCAGCGCGCTGGTGGCAAAGTGCATTGCAAACCCAGTGGGTAATTACGCTGGCATTTGTACCGGTACTTATTTTACTGTTCAACCAGCTTTCACTGGTTTCGCCACTTGCAAATGGTTTTGCGATTCCGGTAGTCAGCCTGGCTATCGTGCCGCTTGCCATCGCTGGCGCTATCCTGCCACTCGACTTTTCGTTACACCTGGCCGCTACGCTGTGGGAGTGGTGCGCGCATGGATTGCTATGGTTACGTCAATTGCCGGGCGCGGTCTGTTATTTATCCACGCCACCAATCTGGGCCTGGCTGCTGGCGATGGCTGGTATGCTGGTGTGGTTAATGCCGCGAGGCTGGCCGTTGCGCTGGGCCGGACTACTATTATGGCTTCCACTATTATTGATGCCTGGGCAAGTCGCATTGCAGCCGGGTCAAATGCGGGTAACGGTGCTGGATGTCGGGCAGGGACTCAGTGTGCTGGTGCAGACTGCGCACCATAGTATGCTTTATGACGCCGGGCCCGCTTACAATGAGGAAAGCGATGCTGGTCAGCGCATCGTACTTCCTTATTTACGTCATCTGGGCGTGAGTTATCTGGATACAGTGGTGATTTCTCACGATGACAACGACCATTCTGGTGGGATGGCTTCAGTGCTAGCTGGTGTATCGGCAGGAGAGCTATTGAGTTCACTGACGCCGGCGTCTGATTTCTTCAAACAAATTCAAGGGTTGCCAACTCCGCCAATTTTGCGACAGCAACCTTGTTACCAGGGTCAGCAATGGCAGTGGGACAATATTAGTTTCCGCATGCTTTCCCCCGCCAAAAACGAGAATTCGGATGTAAAAGATAATGATAAAAGTTGTGTGCTTCAGATTAAATCATCGCATGGCAGCTTGCTGCTGACGGGTGATATCGAGAAAGAAGCCGAACGCTGGTTGCTGGAATCATCGCCGGATCAGTTAGCGACAACCGTGATGACCATGCCGCATCATGGCAGTAAAACTTCTTCCAATATCGGTTTTGTTAACGCGACTCGACCTGCGATTGCCATCGCTACTGTGGGTTATCTTAACCGCTTCGGGCATCCCAAACCGGAAGTAATTTCACGTTATGAAGCAATCGGCACGATAAGCTTGCGATCTGACAACGATGGCGCCATCTTGATTGATTTCTTATCAGGCCAGGTGCCAGAAGTAAAACGCTGGCGGCAAATAGAACCGCATTACTGGGAATTGTAACGGCGCAGATACTGGACAAAACTTGCCCTTAAGGCTGGTTAACGCTAAAGTAGCGGAAGTTTAAAAACAACTGGAGTGTTTGCTGTGTGGGAAATCATTTTAGCGGCCGGATGGCCAATCTGGCCTCTGGTTATTGCTTCAGTCATTGCACTGGCGATTATTGTGGAGCGTTCCTGGGCCTTGCGCGCATCAGTCGTCACTCCTGATCAATTATTGCCTGAAGTACAAAACTGGCTCAAGCAGGGTGGCATCACCCGTGAGACCTTAAGCCGCCTGGAAGCACACTCCCTGTTAGGCAAAGTTTTTGCCAGCGCACTCGCCAATATCGGTAATTCTCGTGAAATCACTAAAGAAGCGATTGAAGAAACTGGCCGTGCCGTAGCCCACAAGCTGGAGCAGTACCTGCCAACCCTGGGCACGATCGCCACCGTTGCGCCATTGCTCGGCTTATTGGGTACTGTGATTGGTATGGTCGAACTGTTTGGTTCGTTCACCAACAGCGGCCACGATGTGGCCCAGTTCGCACGCGGTATTTCAGTGGCACTTTACAACACGGCCGCGGGTATTGTGGTCGCTGTGCCAGCCATGATTGC
This sequence comes from Methylophilus sp., assembly GCF_035460085.1. Lineage (GTDB taxonomy): Bacteria > Pseudomonadota > Gammaproteobacteria > Burkholderiales > Methylophilaceae > Methylophilus. The sequence goes on along the minus strand of NZ_DATHWZ010000090.1, from coordinate 69,812 downwards.
CTACCGCTATTTCCGCAGTAGAGTAGACGGTTTCCTGGTGGATATGGAACAGCAAGCCATCAAGCTGGTTGAAATTATTCATGGCGATCGCAATTAAGCTGATCGCAGTCAAGATTCAAGGCCAAGGTAATTTATGAATTTCAAGCGTGGTGTCCGCGACGAAGAGTTAGAAATTAACTTTATTCCACTGATTGATGTGTTGCTGGTGATTATTATTTTCCTGATCGTCAGTGCCACTTTTTCACGTACCAGCGAACTGCAAATCAACTTACCGACCGCAGACGCCAGTTCGCCGCAGGAAAAACCTTTGACGATTACGGTTGAAGTCGATGCCAGTGGCCGTTATCTGGTAAACGGTAAAGAAGCGAATGGGGCGGTAGTCGCCGACTTGTCTAACGCATTAACGCAAGCAGCCGCCAGCGGCCCGGCCGGTAAGGAACCCACCATCATCATCAACGCCGATGCAAAAGCCACGCATCAGTCGGTAATTAATATTATGGAAGCCTCCCGCATGGCGAATTACACCCATATCACCTTTGCAACACAGGTGAACTCAAATTAATGTGTGAGTTGCAGCTTGCTGTGATTGCCTGCAAACAAGCCCGTCAACTTTGGCGGGCTATTTGTTTATAGTATCCCCCGAGAGTTTGCATGTCCCGTAGACAGAAATCTGAACAGACAAAAATCGTTAATCCCGGCCAGTTATACCGGCGATTAATTGCTTACGCCTGGCAATTCAAGCTGCACTTCTTAGTCTCTATGCTGGCAACGGCTGTATTGTCCACCAGTAATACAGCTTTTCTGGCTTTGATCAAAAAAATCACTGATGATGGATTTGTGAAAGCGTCTGCGCAGGAAATGCTGCTATTGCCTTTGATGTTGTTTGGCCTGATGGCTGTGCGTGCGCTGGCCGGTTTCTTTTCATCATATAGTCTGCGTATTGTTGCGCGCCGAGTGGTTGAGATCTTGCGTAACCAGGTGTTCTCCAAGCTATTGATGTTGCCAGTCAGTTTTTTTGATGCCAATTCCAACGGACTATTGGTTTCTAAACTCACTTATGACATTGAGCGTCTCTCTAATGTTGTCACCCGTTCTGCGTTAAATGTCTTACGTGATGTGCTGACCGTGATTGGCCTGGTTGCCTACATGATTTACCTGGACTGGAAGCTGACGCTGGTGTTTGCTGGCGTGGCGCCATTAATGGCCATGTATCTTGCCCGCTCTACACCGAAGTTGCGCGCCAATGCTAAAAAGGTACAGGAAGCAGTGGGAGAAATCACTAAAACAGCAGAAGAGGCCATTTCTGCACAACGCATAGTCAAGATTTTTGGTGCGCAAACCTTCGAGAATGAGCGATTTGCCAACGTGGTCGCAAAAAATCGCACGCTGGAATTACGCACTGCCAGGATATCCGGCCTGAATAGCTTTGTTATCGAGATTTTATCTGCGGTGGCTTTGGGTTTGGTGGTGTACTACGCATTGGGGCAGTTCACAGTAGGTGAATTTGCCGCTTTTGTTGGCGCCTTACTGATGCTGATCGCGCCCATTAAACATATCACGGCTGCAAATGAGGATGTGCAGGTTGGCCTGGCAGCTGCACAGAGTGTATTCGAGCTGATGGATCTGGATAACGAGCGCGAGAGTGGCGACTACCGCGTTGCGCATGCACGCGGAGAGCTGAGCTTCAAGGAAGTGACCGTGCGTTACCCTCAGGCGAAGAAAAGCGCATTAAACAAGCTTAGTTTTGATGTGCGGGCTGGTGAGAAAGTGGCGCTGGTCGGTCGTTCCGGCAGTGGCAAAACCACACTGGTCAACCTGTTGCCCCGTTTTTATGAAGTTCAGGAGGGCACGGTTTCGCTTGATGGTGTGGATGTACGCGATTATCAGCTGAGTAGCCTGCGTGCACAGTTCTCACTGGTGAGCCAGGATATCGTGCTATTCAACGACAGCATCTTCAATAATATTGCCTATGGCGCGTTACGCAATGCCAGCGAAGAAGAAGTGATTGCCGCAGCCAAAGCCGCCAATGCCTGGGAATTTATACAGCACATGCCGTTAGGTTTGCAAAGTGAAATAGGCGATCGTGGTGTGCGTTTGTCTGGCGGTCAAAGGCAACGCATCGCGATTGCGCGTGCCATCCTGAAAAATGCGCCGATACTATTGCTGGATGAAGCCACGTCTGCACTGGATAGTGAGTCTGAGTTGCATGTGCAAAATGCGCTGGATAGGTTGATGCAAAACCGGACGACTATTGTGATTGCACACCGGTTGAGTACCGTTGAAAATGCTGACCGTATTTTCGTGATGGATCACGGCAAAATTATTGAAACCGGTTCACATCAAGAGCTGCTGGCGCTGAATGGCTACTACAACAGGCTTTATCACAAAGAGTTTCAAGACGATTAATGTGGCGCAGATGGTTTGAACAGCAGTGGCAATATACAGGCTGGGCGCAATGCCTGCTGTTGCCATTCGCATGGCTGTTCGCAGGTCTGGCAGCATTGCGCAGGTCGCTGTATCGATTAGGGATTCTGCCCAGCACACGGTTACCGGTCAGCGTTATTGTGGTGGGCAATATTTCAGTCGGTGGCGTTGGCAAAACTCCCCTGGTCATTTACCTTGCAGATGCATTGCGGGCAGCAGGTTATCATCCTGGCATTTTGAGTCGCGGTTATGGCGGCCAGAGAACTGGTGAAGTCGGCCCTACCAGTGAGCCTGCGGACTATGGCGATGAGCCGGTGCTGATCGCACAGCGGACTCGGTGCCCGGTATGGGTCCACCCGTTACGTGCAGAAAGTGGTCGTGCTTTATTACAGAGGTATCCGCAAATGAATGTCCTTATTTGTGATGATGGCCTTCAACATTATGCTTTGCAGCGGGATATTGAAATTGCGGTTGTGCAACGTCCGCACGGCTTGGGTAACGGTCGTTTATTACCTGCAGGGCCATTACGCGAGTCTCCGAGCCGCTTGCAAAAAGTGGATGTCATCGTTGAAACCGGGCAATTACCTATCGTTAGGGTAAAAGCCGCCTGCTTCCAACAATCATTACAAGCGCGTCAGTGGACGGCTGTTTCTGATTTTGCCAGCAAGATTAGCGTACAGGCGTTGCAACAGAGGCCGCTATTGGCAATCGCAGGAATAGGGCACCCGCACCGATTTTTCAACTCGGTTTCAGCCATGGGGTTAGTGTTTGAAACCAGAGTTTTTGCGGATCATTACGCATATACTGAAAAGGATTTTGAGAGTGCAACAGCTAAAACCATACTGATGACCGAGAAAGATGCCGTAAAATGTCGACATCTTGATTTGGCAAATGCATGGTTCCTCCCGGTCACCGCCGAACTGGCGCCGGTAGGGCATCAGCAAACATTCTCAGATTGCATGGTTGACCTGCTAAAAAAACGCGAAGGAAATTTAAAATGAATCCCAAGTTACTGGAAATTCTGGTCTGCCCGGTCACCAAAGGGGCGCTGGTATATGATAAACAAAAGCAGGAGCTGATATCCAGGTCTGCGCGCCTGGCTTATCCGGTACGTGATGGTATCCCTGTGATGCTGGAAGACGAAGCCCGCCGGCTGGAAGAACACGAATATACAGAATAGGGTAGTCGTATGTTTAAAGTGGTTATTCCTGCCCGTTTTGCCAGTAGCCGTCTTCCGGGCAAACCCTTACTCGATATTGCCGGTAAACCTATGGTGATTCAGGTGGCTATCCTTGCCAGCAAAAGCCAGGCCAGTGAAGTTGTGATTGCCACTGACCACGCACCTATCACGCAAGTGGCTGAGCAATTTGGATTCGCCTTTGTCATGACGCGTGAAGATCATCCTTCGGGCACTGACCGCATTGCCGAAGTCGTGCAAACAATGGGATGGTCAGATGAGACGATTGTGGTCAACGTGCAAGGTGATGAGCCCTTGATCGACCCATTGTTAATTAATGAAGTCGCGCAGGCTTTGGCGCAGGATACACAAGCAGCCATGGCGACGGCTTGCCATCCCATTCATGACATGGCAGCCTTTGAGAGTTCCAATATTGTCAAAGTGGTGTTAAATGCTAATGGCCAGGCACTGTACTTCAGCCGTGCGCCTATTCCTTATCCACGGGATGCTGAATACCGTGAGCAGTTAGTCGCCCATAGGCACATTGGCATTTATGCCTATCGTGTCGGTTTTCTCAAACAGTATGCCGGTTTACCTGTCACTGCACTAGAGAAAATCGAGAGCCTAGAGCAGTTGCGGGTGTTATATCACGGTTATAAAATTGCAGTGACGATCACTGAAAATGCGCCGGCTAGCGGTGTGGATACACAGGCCGATCTGGATGCCGTGCGTGACATCTTTTCGCGATTGAAATAAGGGAGGGCGCTCGTTAGCCCTTGGCAATTTGAGCAAGCCGATTAGATTGGAAAATAAAAAAGCCTCATTCAATGAGGCTTTTTTATTTAAGACATGCTAAGAAATTAGCGGTTTTTCTGGCGTCGCAATGCAATAGTACCCATCAGGCCCAGACCCACCAGCATCATGCCATAGGTTTCTGGTTCTGGTACCGGTACAGTCACAGGAGAGATGGTGTAGCTACCAGTGTAGTTGCCACCAGCGATCAAGTTGAATTGTAATGTATAAGTGCCGGCTGCCAGATTTGAGAAACTGAATGTATATCTTGTCAGGTCAAAGTCGTGCAAAGGCAGGATGATTGGTGAATATGTAAAAGTATCATCGGCATCGCTGATTAATGTTAAACCGTTATACAAGCCTGAGTTATTTTCATTAATCAATCTAAAACTTGGATCCAGCACGCCTGACAGGTCGAAGCTGCTATCTGTGTAGGAAATACTGATTTTTGTGGTTTTTGAATTGTTTGTACCTGGCTGGTCATAGCCACTGAACGTAGTGGTTGTAGCGAAAACAGAAGTACTGGCTAACATCAAAGCTGCGGTTAGAAATTTTTTCATTGTATGTCTCCCTGATTAACGTTGTTGATCTGATTTGTTGATGTGGCAATCATAATGATGCGGACTATGGAAGGATATAGCCCGATAGGGTCATCAAGAAATGAAACGTGGTAGAAGCGGGATATGAACGTCAGGTGCGGAAAATAAAATACACTGCACCGAGGATGCAAAAGCCTGCCCACAGATAATCCCATTTCAATGGCTGTTGCATGTAGAAAATGGCAAATGGCACAAAGATCACCAGCGTGATGACTTCCTGCAGGATTTTTAGTTGTGCCAGATTGAACTGGGTAAAGCCTATTCTGTTGGCTGGCACCTGAAACAGGTATTCCACCAAGGCAATACCCCAACTGATGAGTGCGGCGATTATCCAGGGTTTTGTACTGAGGTTTTTGAGGTGGCCATACCACGCAAACAGCATAAACAGGTTTGAAATGCTAAGTAGTACAATGGTTTTAAGCAGGGTAAAACTCATTGATTTTCCTGGTGATTTACAGAGGGGTGGCAACTTGAGGTAAAGCTGCCGTTGTGCGCATTAACAAGTTTCAGCGGTTAAATAGCCGCTTCGCCGGTTTCACCGGTTCTGATGCGGATTACCTGCTCAACAGAGGTCACAAAAATTTTGCCATCACCAATCTTGCCGGTATGCGCGGCCTTGATAATCGCTTCAATCGCGTTATCCAGCATGTTTTCAGCCAATACAACTTCCACTTTGATTTTTGGCAGAAAATCCACCACATATTCCGCACCACGATAAAGTTCGGTATGACCTTTCTGGCGGCCAAATCCTTTGACTTCTGTGACGGTGAGTCCGTTGACACCAATCGCTGACAAAGCCTCGCGCACTTCGTCGAGTTTGAATGGTTTGATGACGGCTTCAAGTTTTTTCATAAGTGCTCCGTGGTTGACTTTTAAAACATTCTACGCAACCGCTGCCTTTAATTCAAATGCCACGGTGCTGAAATGGAATAATTAAAATGAAAGGTGACAGGTGATGGGATAGCGACGGTCTTTCCCGAACCCTCGCTCAGTAATACGCACACCTACTGCAGCCTGCCTGCGTTTATATTCGTTACGATCTATCAGGCGTGTCACCCGTTCTACATCAGCCCTTGAATAGCCTTTTTGGATAATATCTTCAATGCCAAGGTCTTTCTCGGCATAAGCTTCCATAATGGCATCCAGTACCTCATAGGCTGGCAAACTATCCTGGTCAGTTTGATCAGCACGCAGTTCGGCGCTCGGCGGACGCGTGATGATTCTTTCCGGGATCACCAGGCCGAGGCTGTTGCGATAACGTGCCAGCTTGTAAACCAGTGTTTTTGGCACATCCTTGATCAGCGCAAACCCACCCGCCATGTCACCATACAATGTGCTGTAGCCAACGGCTGTCTCTGATTTATTCCCGGTGGTGATCACCATATTGCCGAACTTGTTGCTGATTGCCATTAGCAGCATGCCACGGATACGCGCTTGCAAGTTTTCTTCAGTGGTATCAAATGCTTTGCCGGAAAACTCTTTAGCCAGTGTTTCGCAAAACCCATTGAATAAAGGTTTGATTGGCAATACGCTATATTCCACATCCAGCAACCTTGCCATTTCTGCGGCATCGTCAATACTCATATCAGCAGTGAATTCCGAGGGCATCATCACCGCCTTAACGCGCTCCTTTCCCAAAGCATCTACGGCAATAGCCAGCGTCAAGGCAGAATCGATGCCACCCGATAATCCTAACACCACACCGGGAAACCGGTTTTTATTCACATAATCTTTCAGGCCGAGCTGCAAGGCCTGATATACACTGGCCTCCACAGGCAAGTGTTCAGTGATGTCTGCTGCAAGCGGTTGATTATCCTTCAGCGAGACATATCCAAGGCCATCCCTAAACATAGACATTTCCTGCATGAGTTTGCCTTGGCTGTTCATGGAGAAAGAGCCGCCATCAAAGACCAGTTCGTCTTGCCCGCCGACCATATTGGCATAAATGATCGCTAGCCCGTTTTCCTGGATGCGGTCGCGCAACACCTGGTAGCGGGTCAACTGCTTTTGCATGTGGTAAGGTGAGGCATTAATCACCAACAGCACCTGCGCATCGGCTTGTAGCGACTGTAATGCCGGCCCAGGTTCCCAGATATCTGCACAGATGAGAATGCCGTAGCGGGAACCATGCCATTCAAACACCACCGGAACATCACCCGCTTCAAAATAACGTTCTTCATCAAAGACGTTGTAGTTAGGTAAATTGTGTTTGTGGTAAGTAGCCTGGATACGTCTGGAATGAATCACTGAAGCAGCGTTATAGCGCTTGCCCGCCACTTCCTGGGGATGGCCGATCACCACCGCCATGTCACTAGGTAAATGCTGTTCAAGCCATTGCAATGAGCGTTGATTGGCTGCGTAAAAGTCCTGCCTGAACAGCAGGTCTTCCGGTGGATATCCGCACAGCGATAACTCTGGGGTCAATAACAGGCGGGCGCCTTCAGCGTAAGCTTGTTTGGCTAAATCCAGAATATGTTCAGCATTCTGCTGCATGGCGCCTACCATGCTGTTCATTTGAGCAATAGCGAGTTTCATGCAGTCGTCATTAATATTTACCACCTGCAGCTTTGATCAGTTCGACCATGGCCGGGTTCTGGTTTTTAAGCGCATATACATAGGCGGTGAGGCCATATTGATCACGCGTTTTGACATCTGCACCGTGCTTGATCAGCAGCTCCGCCATGTCAGGGGAGTTGTTGCTGACCGCCAGATGCAGCAGCGGGGTACCTTCGCTATCTTCATGGTCAATATCCGCCTTGCGTTCGAGCAGGGCTTTGGCGACTTCTTGCTGGTCTTTTTTGACTGCCCAGGTCAGGGCTGTCCATTCATGCTCGTCTTCTTCATCGATTTTGGCACCATGCTCTACCAGGTAAATCACTGCAGGCGACAAACCTTCCCTGGCAGCAATCATCAACGCGGTAGTACCTAACTTGTCTTTCAGGTTAGGATCAGCGCCATTCTCAAGAATTTTAGTGATGGTAGGCACATCGCCACTTTTGGCCGCATACATCAGCACGGTTTTTCCATCCCCGGCACGTACATTGGCATCGAAGCCTTTTGCAATGATCATGCCAACCACCTCACTGTAACCAGATGTAGCGGCAAGACCAAGCGCACTCCAGCCGTCGGGGTCACGGACTTTAACGTCAGCGCCCTTATCCAGCAGCACTTTAACGGCATCAAGGTTATTTTTCTTGGCGGCAAACATCAGTGCAGTCCAGCCGCCCTGGTCTTTGGCATTAATGCTGGCGCCACTTTCCAATAAGACACGTATGACTTCTGCCTGGTTTTTACGTGCGGCATACATGATAGGTGTGATTTTTTCAGCATCTGCGACATTCGGGTTGGCACCGCTTTTAAGCAGTGCTTTTACCGTTGCGACATCACCTTTGGATGCTGCAATCAAAAGATATGAGATATTTGCGCTAGCATCAACCGGTGCTGCATCCAGTGCTGATTTATCTATGATAGTCGTTTCGTCAGGGCCTGCTTTACTTTTCTTTTTGCTTGCAGCTTCAGTTGTCAGGGATAGGCCAAGCAACAGCACGGTGCCGCACAACAACAGGCTGGTCCAGTATGTGGTCCGTGGAATACGCTTCATGCTGTCTCCTAACAGTTTATTTTGCAGCACGTTGAATCGCCGCCAATACCGCTTCACCCAGGCCGGCGGGGGAGTCAGCTACCACGCAGCCTGCAGATTCCAGGGCTGTGATTTTGTCTTCTGCACGACCAGAGCCGCCTGAGATGATGGCTCCGGCATGGCCCATGCGTTTACCTTTAGGTGCGGTTAAGCCCGCAATGTAAGCAGCCACTGGTTTGGTCACGTGGTGTTTGATAAAGTCAGCCGCGGCTTCTTCATCGCTACCCCCAATTTCACCGACCATGATTATCGCTTCGGTTTCCGGGTCATTCTGGAAGAGTGCCAGGCAATCAATAAAGTTCAGACCTTTGATGGGGTCGCCACCAATGCCGACACAGGTGGTTTGACCCAAGCCAAGCGCAGAGGTTTGATGCACTGCCTCGTAAGTCAATGTGCCGGAGCGGGAGACCACGCCCACTTTGCCGCGTTTATGGATGCTACCCGGCATAATGCCGATTTTGCATTCGTCTGGCGTGATCACGCCCGGGCAATTTGGACCAATCAGTTTGGTGCCATTAGCAAGCAAGGCCGCTTTCACATTCAGCATGTCCAGTACCGGGATACCTTCCGTGATGCAGACGATCAGTTCTATACCTGCATCGGCAGCTTCCAAAATGGAGTCGGCAGCAAATGGCGGCGGCACATAAATCACGCTGGCATTGGCCTGGGTTTCTTTCACGGCTTCGCGCATTGTGTTAAACACTGGCAGGTTCAAATGCTGCTGACCGCCTTTGCCTGGTGTCACGCCACCGACCATCTGGGTACCGTAAGCCAAGGCCTGTTCAGAATGGAATGTGCCCTGTTTACCGGTAAAGCCCTGGCACAATACTTTGGTATTTTTATTGATTAGAATCGCCATGACTACACACCTTCGCTTACTGCTTTAACTGCCTGTTTCGCCCCATCGGTCAAACCTTCTGCCGAGATAATATTCAGGCCGCTTTCGCGCAACATTTGTTTGCCCAGTTCTACGTTAGTGCCTTCCAGGCGCACGACCACCGGAATAGTCATGCCGACTTCTTTCACTGCCGTGATGATGCCTGTCGCAATAATGTCGCAGCGCATGATGCCGCCAAAAATATTCACCAGGATGGCTTTCACGTTCTGGTCAGCCAGGATGATTTTGAATGCCTTGGTCACGGTTTCAGCCGTGGCGCCACCGCCGACATCGAGGAAGTTGGCCGGCATGCCGCCATGCAGTTTTATCAGGTCCATGGTCGCCATTGCTAGACCAGCGCCGTTGACCATACAGCCGATATTGCCGTTCAGGGCAATGTAATTGAGTCCGCTGTGATGTGCTTCAGCTTCCTTGGCATCGTCCTGTGACCAGTCGCGGATTTCTGCAAACGGTTTCTGCCTATATAGCGCGTTATCATCGACGGTCATTTTGCAATCGAGTGCGACCAGTTTTCCTTCGCTGGTCACCACCAGCGGGTTGATTTCCAGCAAGGATAAATCGTTATCCTTGAATAGTTTGTACAAGCCTTTGGCCAGCTTGGTAAAAGCCGCAATCTGGTCGCCGCTCAAACCCAGGCCGAATGCCAGGTTACGCGCCTGGTAATCCACAAGACCGTTCAAAGGATCGCAGATTTCCTGCAGAATCTTGTCCGGTTGCGTGGCCGCAATTTCCTCAATATCCATGCCGCCCGCACTCGAAGCGACCATGACCACGCGTTCCAGGCTGCGGTCTACCAGCATTGAAAGATACAGTTCTCGTGCAATCGGCAGCGTTTGCTCTACCAGTACCTGATGCACAGGCTGGCCATCAGGCGCATTCTGATACGTCACCAGGTGTTTGCCGAGCAAGCCGCCAGCCACTGTCTGTGCTTCCAGGGCGGATTTCACCACTTTTACACCACCAGCTTTACCGCGGCCACCAGCATGTACCTGGGCTTTCACCACCCAGGCTTCTCCACCCAGTTCTTTGGTAGCCGCTGCAGCGGCTTCTTCGGATTGGACCACCAGGCCGGCAGGTGTGACCAAACCATACTTTTGCAGTAATTGTTTGGCCTGATATTCGTGCAGATTCATGAAATAAACTGTTTTTATGATTAAGCTGTCATTTTCGCGCAAATACCCACTCAAAGCTAGGCTACAAACAAAAAAACCGTACTTGAGTACGGTTTTTTGTTTAGTGTGAGGGCAATGGACTACAGGTCTTGTGCCCAGGCATTGCCATAGACTTTGCCATTGCGCGATAACACGACCATCTGGTACATGCTGATCACCCACATGTAAGTGGAAGCGAGGCTGTAACCCATACCGCCAATAATGGTCAGCCAGGCGAAATGCGGCGACCACTTAGTGAGCCACCAGGACATAACGTCGGCGATCAAAAACGCAAACGGGAAGCCAATAGCGATCACTTTCGCTGTTTTCGGCACATTCACCGCAAAGCTGAAAATCAGGCCGATGAAAAAGAAGATAAAACTGATACCGAACAAGTGGATATGCGACACCCTGGTCAGGCCACTGATGGTAGCGCCTTCGTTCACTTCGGCACGCGCTTTCACTTCTTCATATTTGGTAAAGTCGGGAATACCGGGAATATTACTGTGGCACATGACACAGTGCTGGGCAAAAACCTGTTTGTAATGCGATTCCCACTGGTCTTGGGGTGCGCCCAACTGCGCCCATTTGATGATATCCTGGCGTACTTCAAGCGGCGCCTTGTCAGACATGGAGCCGTTTAGCTTGCTCGCCAGTTTGGTGCCGCTGCGGTCGCCATAATAGCTATAAACAATGTCGTTCACGGACAAACCAAATTTACCATCAGCCATGCCGTGTGTCAGCATGATCTGCAGACCGGCCATGCACAAGCCAACGCCAATCACCAGCAAATAACCGACGAATAATGCCTTAAGTGGCAATGGCAGGTTAGGCAAGTTCAGCCATGGTAACGTTTGAGAATCTTGTTTCATTACTTTCCCCAGGTAAGATGTTGAGAACTAATGTTTTCAAATTTTTTGGCAAGCATACCATCGCGCGTGAAAATCCTAAAACAGAAATATGCCCTCAACAATACAAATCAGGCTTTGTGGCTTCCACTGGTATAATCCAGCATTTACATTCGAGTTGATTTCATCATGCGTTTAGTGGTTCAAGGGCCTGCCATCAGCATGGCGCATCTCACGCACATTCATGGCCTGGTTGGCGGCTACAACCAGTTTGCACAAGTCGCTCAGCATGCGTATTACCTGCCGGTTGCCGATGGCGATTATGTCGAAGTGAAAGCGTTTTGTGCCAGTCAGCAAATTGATTATGCATTGGTTGAAGACGCGCATCGCCTGGCAAAATTTGGCCTGTGCGTCATGGATATGGATTCCACCCTGATTTCGATCGAATGCATAGATGAAATCGCAGATATGATGCACATCAAACCGCAGGTGGCAGAGATTACCGAAGCGGCCATGCGCGGCGAGCTGGATTTTTCTGCCAGTTTGCGTAAGCGTGTTGCCCTGCTCAAGGGGTTGACGGAATCAGCGTTGCAGCAGGTAATTGATGAACGTTTGCGCTTTAATCCCGGTGTACAGCATTGGATAGGTATCTGTAAAGAACACGGTATCAAAACCATGGTGGTTTCTGGCGGCTTTACCGTGTTTGCCAATTATGTACAAAAAACACTGGGGCTTGATTATGCAGTTTCGAATACGCTGGAAATCGTTGATGGCAAACTGACCGGGCAAGTGCTGGGCGATATTGTCGATGCCCAACGTAAGGCCGATGAGCTAGTCAAGTTGCGCGATCAACTTGGTTTAACAGCCAAACAGACGATAGCAATTGGTGATGGCGCCAATGATCTGAAAATGATGTCTGTCGCCGAAGTAGGGGTGGCGTATCACGCCAAGCCTGTGGTGCAGCAACAAGCCAAATATGCATTGAATTTCGTCGGCCTGGATGGCGTGGCAAACATGTTAATCATGTAGTTGTGATGCCATTGTCGTCATATTGGCAAATGATCACAATGAGCCCAGTACTGTTGAAAAGGCAGCGTCATGAGTTTAAGTACTGAAACAGACTCTCCCCCTAAAGCCGTCTCGTTAGCGGAAGCCAGTCTGTATTGGTTCAAGTTGGGGTGTATCAGCTTTGGCGGCCCCGCCGGGCAGATTGCGCTGATGCACCACGACCTGGTTGAACAGAAACGCTGGATATCCGAAAGCCGTTTTTTACATGCGCTGAACTATTGCATGATATTGCCAGGTCCTGAAGCCCAGCAACTGGCAACTTATATTGGCTGGCTCATGCACCGCACAGCCGGTGGCCTGATAGCCGGCATCCTGTTTTTCCTGCCTTCATTTTTCATGCTTGTTGCTTTAGGCTGGGTATATATGGCGTATGGCTCAGTTCCCGCCGTGGCGGGTATTTTTCATGGCATCAAACCGGCGGTGATTGCGATTGTTTTGTTTGCTGCTTACCGCATAGGTAGCAAAGCCTTGAAAAATCCATTGCTATGGAGCATTGCCATCCTGGCATTTATCGGTATTTTTGTCTTCAAGCTACCGTTTCCGCTCATTGTTTTATTCGCCGCACTGGCTGGTGTGGCAGGTGGCTATTACCTGCCTCATTATTTCCAACAGGTCAGCGGTCATGCTGTCGACTATCAAACCCATTATCCGGCATTGATTGATGACGCTACTCCGACCCCGGCCCATGCAATATTTAGCTGGCAGCGTTTCCGGCACGTGATCTCATGGGGCATTAGCCTGTGGGCAACAGCTATGCTGATACTGGTTGGCCTGTATGGCTGGCAAGGCGCTTTCACGCAGATGGGCTGGTTTTTTACCAAGGCAGCGCTGTTCACATTTGGTGGCGCTTATGCGGTATTGCCTTATGTTTATCAAGGGGCTGTTGAGCACTATCAGTGGTTAACAGCAGACCAGATGATGGATGCGCTGGCACTCGGCGAAACTACGCCTGGCCCATTGATCATGGTAGTGACATTTGTTGCTTATGTCAGTGGCTGGAACACCGAAGTGCTAGGTGTTGGCCATGCCGGTTTGTCAGGCTTTGTGGCGGCAACCATAGTGACGTTCTTTACTTTTTTACCCAGCCTGATTTTTATTTTCCTTGGTGGCCCCTTGATTGAAACCACTCATGGAAATCTCAAGTTTACCGCACCCTTAACTGCCGTGACTGCCGCCGTGGTGGGCGTTATTTTCAATCTGGCTTTATTTTTTGCCTGGCATATCTACTGGCCGCAGGGGTTGGCGAATGGTATAGAATGGTTTTCTGTTGTGCTCAGTATCTTTGTATTGGCGGCGGTGCTCAAATATCGCCTGAATGTGGCTATTGTCATTGTGGTGAGCGGTGTGGTGGGCGCAGTGGCGCAATGGTTGGCTTAACAAGAAATAGAAGCCTCAGGTAGTCCACATTCTTGATGGCCGTAAATTTTAAATGTAGCGGATTAGATAAAACGTATTAGATAAATAGCTAAAATCGCTCAAGATCTAAAGTGAGAAGACATTTTTAAGTTGCTTTTTTTTGATCAACCAGCGGTTAAGCGTGCAGGGTAAAACATGCTTCAGGAACGACAGGTAAATTCTCAAAAAGAGGTTTGGCGAAATAATAGCCCTGGAAAAGATCCACGCCAAAATCCACCATCACTGACAATTCCCCCACCGTTTCTATGCCTTCCGAAATTACTTTGATATTCAGGCCATTACATACATCTAAAATACTTTTCACGATTAATTGCTTGGTTTTATTCTGATCAATATCGCGAATCAAATTCATGTCCAGTTTAATAATATCCGGTTGCCACTCAGCCAGCAGGTTCAGTCCGGAATAACCTGCGCCAAAGTCATCAATCGCCGTCAGGAACTGGTGTTTTTTGTATTCGGTAAAAATATTCTTTAAATGGGCATGGTCAGTGATTTTTTCTATTTCTGTCACCTCGAACATAATGCGTTTTTTATCAAAACCCAATTCATCACACACCTTCAGGGTCGACTGAATACAGTTTTCAGGTTTATAGACAGCATTAGGCAAGAAGTTGATAGAGAGAATCTGGTCAAATTGCAGCGAATGGGCAAGCCTGATCGAACGTGACCTGATGATCTGGTCAAAACTGTGCACTTTTGATTCGTTAACCTGGTCCAGAATGAAAGAGGCGGGCTCATTGTTGACCCCACGAACCAAGGTCTCATACCCCCAGGTGCGCTTTTCATTGAATGCAACAATCGGCTGGAAAGCCATTGAGAAATCGATTCCCAGTTGCTGGGGATTACACTTGCCGCAATTCATTTCACTTAGTTCCTTGTTGTATCATTTAAAACACCTGACGGTCATCTTTGGCAGGTTAAATATGAACTCTCATTGTAACTAACCCATGCACATTACGATTGAGTAAACAGAAGATAGTTCTTCTATCAATTTGCAGTTTATTCTTTTAAAACCAAAGATTTGCCGGGTATCGAGACTAAAAATAGACGGTTGCAAGTGCAAGGCTGCGGAGATGTGATCCCGAAGTGACTGGACAGGTTGGACGGGTGATGCGGATGCTCTCACCTGATAAGTATTGAGGCTGTCATAAACCGTGAGCTTAAGTAAACTCGCCATTCAGATAAGCTAATTCCTGTTCGGTAAATCCGGCTTTTTTACGCGCATCCATGTTAAAAGGCGGTTTTAGTTGCGGCGCTTTGAACGCCTGGCATAACTGGTCAAAAGTCTTCAGTGCATCCAGGCCACGCTGATCACATAGCCAGTGATACCAGCGGTTACCAATGCCAACATGGCCGATTTCGTCATGCAGAATAATATCCAGTATGGCGGCGGCAGCATGGTCACCTGCTTGTGCCAGTTTTTGTTTTAACGGCGGGCTGGCGTCCAAGCCTCGCGCTTCCAGCGTGCGCGGAACAAGCGCCATGCGTGCCAGTACATCAGATTGCGTTTTTTCGACCATTTCCCACAAACTGTTATGGCCATCAAAATCACCATATGTAAATCCAAGCGTATGTAGGTGGTTTTGCAACAGCGTAAAGTGATAAGCCTCTTCTTTGGCCACTTGTAGCCAGTCGCTGTAATAGACCACCGGCATTTCGCTAAAGCGCCAGACAGCATCAAGCGCGAGGTTGACGGCATTGAATTCGATATGTGCGAGCGCATGGATCAAGGCAGCACGCCCTTCAATGGTATTCATGGCACGGCGTTTAAGCAGCCTGGGTGCAACCAGTGCCGGGCGGGCAGGTCTTCCCGGGATTGTTGCGTCAGCAGCTAATCGTGCTGATGGATTTAATGGCAGCTTGCCCGCACTAAAGTCTTCCCATAGCCTATGCACCAGTGTGCATTTCAATTGCGGGTCACTTAGGGTCAGTGCTTGCAGCGCGTGTGTTCTGAGGCAGGGTGTCATAGCACGTGAATTTTACCGTGAATTGGCTGCCGGTGTCGTGGGTGACCGGGTGTTCGAGCCCTGTGCTGAGGGTAATGGTGGCGTTATGATGTTCGGCGACTTCGGCAACAATGGCTAATCCCAGGCCGCAGCCGTTCCCTTGATTGGGATTCAGTCGATGAAAACGTTCGAATATCAATGCTTTGTGTTCTGGCGGAATACCAATCCCGCTATCCATCACTTGGAGGAAGACATGTTTTCCTGCATGCCACAGCCGGATCTGTACCAAGCCTTGTGTAGGCGTGTAAAGAACGGCATTTTCCAGCAGGTTATTCAGCATTTCCGAGAGCATCAAGGCATCTCCCCAGACATGGTCCTGCTGTGTCTCAATCAATACTTCAAGTTCCAGACCTTTGTCACTGGCGGGGCCAATCCAGCGTGCGCATTCTTCATAAATAATATCAGTCAGCGATACTGGCTGGAATTTCAGTTGTGTGGTGGCTGCATCCGTCCTGGCCATGCTGAGCAGGCGCTGGATCAAATGGGACAGCCGTGTGGTACTGCGCAGGATGAAATTGAGAGGTTCTTTCACAGATTCAGGTGGATCGCTGCGCAGCGCCAGCTCGGCTTGTGCCTGCAAACCGGCAATCGGGGTACGCAACTGGTGCGAAGCGTCGGCAATAAATTGCTGCTGCTGCTGTAAGCCGGCTTTGACACGGCTTAATAATGCATTCATCGCTTGCACTAAAGGTTGCAGCTCTAGCGGGGTAGAGTCAGTATCCAGTGAACTCAGGTCGCGGTGAGAACGCTCATGGAGTGCATCTTTCAAATCCTGCATCGGCTTGAGTGCGAAGAAAATGCCTAACTCGATGACAATCGCCGCCAGAATCATCATCAATACCTGTGGCAGTAGCATTTCCTCTACCATTTCCGCCACCATGGCATCACGTTTTGCCGTCGTTTCTGCCATGCTGATCAGGATATTGCGCGCGTTGGCGTCTGGGCTGACCGGTAACGCAAAGGTAACGACGCGGATGGGCTCGTCTTTATACGTGCTGTTGTAATACACCTCTTGATTGCCAATCACCGGATGTGAAGGCAGGGGCAGGTGAGCTTCGCCAAACACCAGTTTCCCATCAGGGGCGGTGATGCGGATATAGATATGATCGCCTTCGTTATAACTCAATAAATGGCTGGCGATTTCGGGCAGTTCGATCTTGACCTGGTTATGCTCATCGACGATCACCTCATCGGAAAGCGCCAGCACGGTCCGCAGCAGTGCCTGGTCATAAGCTTGGGTCGCATAATGCAAGGCACGCGAGTATGAAATGGCAGCTGATATACCCAAAACAACCAGCATGGTGAGCAGCAACCATAACCTTAACTGGTTTTTAAGTGAGCGAGGCGGTGCCATCATGGATTAGGATGTTCAGCTTCCAGCATATAACCCAGTCCACGCACGGTGCGGATATGCGCACCACTGGGTTCTATCTTTTTGCGCAGGCGGTGGATATAGACCTCAATCGCGTTGTCACCGAGCGACTCATCCCAATTACACAGTGATTCCATGATCTGCTCTTTTGCAATAATCTTGCCCATGCGCATCATCAGGGTTTCCAGCAGGTGGAGTTCGCGGGCGGACAAGGTGATGGGTTGCTCATTGATACTGGCTAACTTGTTAGGCACATCAAGCTTCAGGTTGCCGCATTGAAGCGGTAGGTTGTTGCCAAGTTTACTGCGCCTTATGAGCGCACGCACGCGCGCTTCAAGTTCTTCAAGGTGGAACGGTTTGGTGAGGAAGTCATCGGCACCGAGATCCAGCGCCTGTACTCGTGTAGCCATATCTTCCCGGGCTGTCAGTATCAGCACCGCCACCGGATTCGCCTGTTGTCGCAAATGTGATAATACCTGCGTGCCGTCCATGGTCGGCAATCCCAGGTCCAGGATGACGAGGTCATAAACGCCATCCTGAATCGCACGGATTGCCTGCTTGCCATCTGCTACATGATCCACTGCGTATTCTGCCTGCGTCAGTACACGTACCAACCCATTTGCAATGACCAGATCATCCTCAACAATTAATAAGCGCATTATGTCTGCCAATCAATATGAACGAGTGCAGTGTACTCCAAATTATCTGTCTTTTTGGTTTGTAAGTTGGCTGTAAGGGGAGGGGCGTATTCTGCAATCGTGATGACACGGAATACATGTCGCCGTGCGATGAAAACATTAAAAAAAGCGCCATTGGAACATATGTAAGGAGCGATGATGAGGAAGCGTTCAATCGTAATGCTGGGCTTGCTGGTTTCGATTGCCTGTACTGCGAGAACCAACCCGACTCCTCAAGAACAAGTCGAGATGAACAAGCATCTCAGGTCTGCCAAACACGCTGGTGCGCAGCCAGTGGTCAATCCCCAAAAGGAGGTTGACAAAAAAACTGCGCAAAGCAAGTCACTGTGATGTTGCCAAGGCTAGCTGTATTCCCTGCGGTATAGCTGAGGCAATTAGCGGTTTCGTGTGTATCCTCTCACTTTAACCACGCGCAAGCGTGGTTTTTTTTGCCTGCGAGTGACAGAGTCGCTATTTCAGGCGGATAACATCCAGTGCGCCAGCTTTCATGTCCGGCACCAGCAAGTGGTGGTCATCCTGGCTCAATGCGATATCCGCAGCTGATTGATAGCCTTCTTTAAGCAACACAGCCTTGTCGTTATCAACACGGTAAACTTTGCCGTTTTTCCAGTCACTTACATAAATCGTGCCGTTTGCCTGGCGAACGATGCCATCGGCCCCGCCAAAACCACTGGCGATTTCCTGTAACTTGCGTCCAGCCAAGTCATAGTTGTAAAGAATACCGGAGGTGAAATCCACGATTAACAGGTGCTCGCCTTTGGCATCGGCCAACAAACCGTTTGGTGCCAGGACACGCGGATCTGCTTTGCCATCAATCACCAAGGTGAGTTTGCGTTGCGGAGTGATTTTATAAATAGCACCGCCTTTGCCCGTACCCATGATATCGCCACTGTCACTAACATAGAGGTTGCCATTTGCATCTGCAGCCAGGTCATTCAAGAATTGCGGCACTTGAGGAAACTCAGTCGCTGCAATATGCACTTCCGCTTTGACTGGGGATTGGTTGAGAGGCACACGCCAGATTCTGCTTTTATCAGCTACAAACAGGTCACTGCCGATGATAGTCAATCCTTTTGGGTCATCCAGCCCCTGCACCAGCACGCTGGATTTGCCATGATCAATCACGCGAATCTGGCCATCACCATCTTTACCAAACTCGTTGATTTCTGATACATAGAGCTTGCCATCTGCTGCCTGGATGACTGATTCAGGTGTCAATAATCCGTTAACCGGGTCTAACCCATGAGCATAGCTATGGCTGGCTAGGGAAAAAAGCGTTGCTGCAAACAGGCTTGAAATAACACGGTGACGATAGCCAGACAACATGGTTGCTCCTAAAAGAATAGTTTTGGTTGAGTAATGGTATTGATACTATCGCATAGTGCTTCAAAATTCTGTACAGAACCCTGCTCTACCGATTGTTTGAAGACAGGATCTTTCTGTAATTTCTCGATTACCTGGTTGAATGCCTGCTGGTAAGATTTCTGGGCAAAGTTTTCAACATTGTAGGTAATCCAGCCTCGCGACTGGCCTTCGCCTTTGGCAGTCAATAATGGTTTGCCCAAGGCGCTCTCTGCGCTGGCTTTGGTGTAAACACGGGCAGTGATCTGGCTATGAAATACGCCCATTTGCGGGTTGTAAAACATATTTGGCTCAATCACCACCAACGCCTGGCCATTCGCATCTGCTTTGCAACTGGAGGTTGTGTAATGCTGTGACTGAAAAGCAGATGCGCTCACTTTATCTGCCGATTCTCCACGGTTATGCCAGTAATTGGCATAAGGGTTTAATAAACGTACCGGGTGCTGGTAAAACGTATCCGGTACCTGAATAACCAAAGCCGGGGTGGTAGCCGCGCTTGAGAGACTGATCCAGCTTGCACAAATCAAGCCACCAGCAGCGATTAAAATTTGTTTCATGTCTTGCTCCTCTTAATATCAGCTGCTAGGCTGATTCTATTTCCCAAGTGGGGATTCCGCTTAGAGATTGCAACCTGATTCAGTCGCTTCGAATACGATAAATCCAGCCAGTTTGATCATCACTGACATATAACCAGCCGTCAGCGCCAACAATCACATCCACTGGCCTTCCCCACGACTGGTTGCCTTGCAACCAACCTTCAATGAATGGGACGGTGGCGACAGGCTGATGGTTCCTGAAGTTTACACGGTATAAAGCATATCCACTCGGTTGCTTTCGATTCCATGAGCCGTGCAAAGCGACAATTGCATCTTCTTTCATGGTTTCCGGCAAACGACTCTGGTGTAAAAATGTGATCCCTATGGGTGTGCTATGTGCCGGCAAGGTCATGGCAGGTGCTTGCGATTGCTTGCAAATATCGGTTTCGCCCCCAAAGTTTGGGTCTTTAAACATTTGCCCGGCATTTTTCGGATCTGCCCAGCAATGCGGCCAGCCATAGTGTTTACCTGGTTCTATGAGGTTGACATGCTCGGGCGGCAAATCATCATTCACGGGACCATTTTTTGAGCTACTCCTGTTATCGGCGCCATTATTGGTAGCAAACAGGTCGCCTGTCTCAGGCTGCCAGGCAAACCCTTGCGTGTTGCGCAGCCCGGTAGCCCAGATGGCACCTTGTTTATGCCAGCCAACCGTTTGCAAAGCCCCAGCCGGCCGGCCATCTGCAGTAAACCTGAGTAAGGTGGCCCGCATGGCATTCTCTTCAAGGCATACATTGCAGCTGGAACCGACATTGATATAGATAAAACCATCAGGAGATACTTTTACCGTTTTCGCGCTGTGCCCGCCGCCTGGCAGGTTGCGGATGAACGGCTGCGGTGAGCCCCAGTGATCACCTTGTTTCGCCAGTTTCACCACGCCTGTCTGCTCGGCAATCAACAAATCCTCGCCCAGCAGCGCGATGCCATGCGGCGTATCCAGTCCCTGGGCAATCATTTCAACTTCTGCCTGCCGGTTCAATCGAATAATGCGACCTTGATCAGTCATGCTCACCAGCAAGCGTCCCTGCTTGTCCAGAGCCATCATGCGAGGCGAGCCCCATTGGCTTACATCACTGAAAAGTTCGATTTTTAGACCATTTGCTATTGTTAATCTGGACAACGCCGTTTGCACTTTTGGGTCTTGTTTCAGCGAAACTGGTGTTGTCGTTTGTTTTTGAGCCGTGATCTCGGACTGTGCAAAAGCCTGGGTTTGCGTAATAGCTATAGCGATGAAACTACATAATCCGAAAATGCCCGACAGCAGGCGTTTTGATAGTTTAATTGCGATGTCAAAATTCAAGCGCTCAGCCATTATGTCAACGTGTCTGCCCAGATGTTCTGCGCCCAGGCTTGTGCATAGTCACCCTCCTGTACTGAGGCCTTGGTGGATACGCCACCGCCTTCGGCGGATACCATGGATTTTTTGGCGGGATCATAACGGTAGACATTGGCCACATGCATAGCCTGTTTATCGTCGACAAAACTGTAGCAGGTGTTGGCAAATACCGGCAGCGGATTCGGCGGGATACCGGACTGAATATCGACTATAGCGGCGGCGCAGATTTTGGCTTGCGAAGTGGCCATATGGGCAGATTTCGGCAAACCTGCCGAAATACTGTCACCAATGATATGTATATCCGGGTTTACGTTTGAAGCATAGGTCGTAAAGTCTACTTCACACCAGCGCTGATCCACATTTGCCAACCCCGCAGTTTGAGCCACTTTGCCTGCTAATTGCGGCGGAATAACATTTAAGACATCCGCTTTGACTGTCTCAAAGTCTGTCTTGATAGTTTTACTGGCGGTATCTAATTGCAGGATGCTACTGTTGTTATGGTATTCAATGATGCCCTGATAGGCGCCTTGAAAGCTCTGCAGAAACAAGCCTTTTTTAGAGGTGATATCAGCATTGGCATCCAGGATAATCACTTTACTACGTGGCTTGTTTTGTTTTAAATAATGTGCGACCTGGCAAGCGCGTTCATAAGGCCCGGGGGGGCAACGGTAGGGGGCCGCCGGAATCGTCATCACAAACACGCCGCCATCCGGCATGCTTTCAAGTTGCTGGTGTAATTGCAAGGTTTGCCTGCCCGCTTTCCAGGCATGTGGAACATCATCAACCGGTGAAGACATTCCAGGGATTCGGCTGTAATCAAAATCTACACCTGGCGCCAGCACCAGGCGGTCATAACGTAAATTTCCGCGTGACAAGGTGACCTGTTTGTTTGCGATATCTACCGCAGTGACCGTATCTTTAATCCATTGCAGGCCATGCCGCTTGCGTGCCAAATCATAGGAAAAACTTAATTCATCCAGCGTGCGGCTGCCACCTAACACCAGGTTACTTTGCGGGCAGGAAATAAATTGTGGATTCGGCTCAACAATACTGACCTTGATATTGCCCATACTCCATTCGCGCAAATATTTGGCGGCTGTCAGCCCGGCAAATCCGGCGCCTACGATAACGACATGTCCCAGTGGCGGTTTACTGGCACGTGCAAAAGCCGGCATGCCATAAAAAGCGAGGCCGCCATAGATGACTGAGCGTACGAATTGTCTGCGGGATGACAGGTCATGGGCGGAAGTGAGGTGTTTGTTCAGTCGCATTATTGTGCTCCCTCAAAAGGCTGGTGTGGCGCTACTGTGGGCGTGTGTCTTTGCTGGGTAGCAAAGTAACTTGCCAATGCGGTGATTTCCTCATCCTTGAGCCCCTTGGCATGATGATGCATCACGGTAGATGAGATTGCCCCATTTTTAAAACCCTGCATGCGTTGAATAAAATATTCCTTATTCAGCGCCGCGAGGGTGGGCGTTCCCCCCAAACTGTTGCCTTGCGGCCCATGGCAAGCAGCACAAGAGGCAGCTAACGTCGTTGTCGCGTGAGAGATATTTTTTTGTGCATTATTTTCTTCAGCATAAAGTGAAAAAGATGCTATCCACATCCAGCAACAAGATAGTGCAATACTAAGTTGCAATCGTTTCATCATTCCCCCAAAGACTGGTTTCATTATTCTTGTTTTATATTATTCTAAAGTCAAAGCAGGGATGTGCGTGACTCAGGTTACATTAGAGAATCATCTTACTCAACATTACATAGCTGAATGACGGGGATTGAATGCAAAAAAAACGGCCATGAAAACATGACCGTTTTTTATTTAATGATGGTATTTATCAAGCATTAAAAGCACTTTTCTTCCTTACAGCCGTCATCTTTAGTGCCAAGCTCTGTGAGTAACGCAACCATTTTTTCGTTGTGTTCTTCTCTGAAATAACGGATCAGTGAAACATCACCTTTCAGTTTTTTATTCACATCAGCCCCTTGCGCGGCCAGATATCTCATTAATTTTTCGTCACCAATAAAAGCAGCCATATGAAAAGCGGTGTTCTGGCTGGCTGGATGAACATAGTCTTTATCAGCACCTTTTGAAATCAGGTATTTCACCACCTCCATTTGACCCTTGGAAGCAGCCATTTGCAAAGGTTCCCAAGCAAAAAATTTCTGGTTGATTAACGTCGGATCTGACTCCACGAATTTTTTAACCACTTTCACATTACCACCGGTTAAAGCCTCGGTGAATGCCATGTAATCTTCGTCAGACAATGCGAATGCCTGCAGTGAAAATGACAGTGCGACTAAGGCCAGTAAACATTTAATTGATTTCATAATTTCTCCAAACACCTGATTTTCATTTTTTAAAATTAACTACTTTGCTTTATTACTTTTACTTTCTATCTTGAGCTAAACAACTGCTTAAGAGACAAACTTGCGTGCATTGCGGAACATACGCATCCATGGGCTATCTTCTTGCCAGTCATCCGGATGCCACGAGTTCTGAACCGTCCTGAACACACGTTCCGGATGTGGCATCATGATGCTGAATCGGCCATCTGGTGTGGTGAAGCCGGTTAACCCCTGGGCAGAACCGTTAGGGTTAAACGGATACACTTCCGTAGGCGTTGACGCATGGTCCACAAAACGGACACTTGCCAACTGTTGTTTTAGCACACTTGTGACAGCGTTAGCATCAGGAAATTCCGTAAATCCTTCACCATGGGCGACAGCGATAGGCATACGGCTGCCTGCCATGCCATCAAAAAAGATCGATGGCGAGCTTAAAATCTCTACCAGCGCAAAGCGTGCCTCGAATTGTTCGGATTTGTTGCGCACAAAATGTGGCCATAGGTCGGCACCGGGAATAATGCTATGCAGGTTGCTCATCATCTGGCAACCGTTACACACGCCTAAAGCAAACGTATCAGCACGGTTAAAGAAGTTGCTGAATTCATCGCGTGCACGGTTGTTGAACAGGATGGATTTGGCCCAGCCTTCACCGGCACCCAGCACGTCGCCATACGAGAAACCTCCACAAGCCACCAGGCCAGCGAAGTCCATGAGTGATACGCGACCACTGATCACGTCGCTCATATGCACGTCCACGCTATTAAAGCCGGCACGGTCAAATGCAGCGGCCATTTCGGTCTGGCCATTAACGCCTTGCTCGCGCAAGATCGCCATGTTCGGGCGTTTGCCGGTATTGATATAGGGAGTGGCAATATTGTCGTTGATATCAAATGTTAATTTTGCGTGCAGGCCAATATCATCGGCATTCAGGATGCGGTCATATTCTTGCTGCGCACAGGCCGGGTTATCACGCAGGCTTTGCATACGATAAGTGGTTTCAGACCACATGCGATGCAGATCTATACGGGAGGCCTGGTAATGCGTTGCGCCATGGTTAATGACAATGTCATGACCATGGTTAACGTTGCCGATCCGGTGAACGCTGTTGCCCAGTGATTGGTGCAAGACGTTGCTAATCGCGGCTGCTTCAGATGCACGTACTTGCAGAACGGCACCCAGTTCTTCATTGAACAATACGCTGATACTGTCCCCCGGAATGCTACCCAGATCAACAGTCAACCCACAATGGCCGGCAAAAGCCATCTCGACCAGGGTCACATACAGGCCGCCATCAGAACGGTCGTGGTAAGCCAACAGTTTGCCATCTGAATTCAGTTGCTGGATGGCAGCAAAAAATGCTTTCAGTTGTGCCGGTTGATCGACATCCGGCACTGTGTCACCTAACTGGCTATACACTTGCGCCAGTGACGAGCCGCCCATGCGGTTTTTGCCATTGCCCAGGTCAATCAGGATCAACTCACTTTCGCCAAGATCAGTACGCAATTGTGGCGTGAGTGTTTTGCGAACATCCGGGGTATTCGCAAAGGCTGAAATCACCAGTGAAATTGGTGATGTGACGGCTTTGTTCTGGCCGTCGTCATTCCACACGGTTTTCATGCTCATGGAATCTTTACCCACCGGGATGCTGATACCAAGTGCAGGACATAGCTCCATACCCACGGTTTTGACCGTTTCGTATAAAGCAGCATCCTCACCGGGATGGCCCGCTGGGGCCATCCAGTTTGCCGACAGTTTCAAATTGCTTATCTCGCTGATCACAGCGGCGGCAATATTGGTAATCGCTTCACCGATTGCCATACGGCCGGAAGCCGGTGCATCCAGCAAAGCTAAAGGTGCTTTTTCGCCAATGGCAAACGCTTCACCTTCGTTGGTTTCATAACCGGCACAAGTCACTGCCACATTGCTGACCGGCACTTGCCACGGTCCGACCATCTGGTCACGCGCAATCAGGCCGGTTACCGTGCGATCGCCTATGGTAATCAAAAAAGTTTTATCGGCCACGCCTGGCAAACGCAATACGCGGGCGACCGCATCTTGTAAGTCAATCTTGCTGGTATCGAATGTGGTCAGGGCTTTTTTGGTGGACTTTACGTCGCGCAACATTTTTGGCGGTTTGCCGAGTAAAACGGATAAATCCATATCGACCGGTTTGTTGGCAAAGTGGCTGTCTTCAACGGTCAAATGACGCTCAGCGGTAGCAATTCCCACCACCGCAAACGGGCAGCGTTCGCGGGCACAGATTTCTTCAAATAATGGCAACTGATCCTGGGTTACCGCCAGTACGTAACGTTCCTGCGCTTCGTTACTCCATAATTCACGTGGAGCCATGCCTGGTTCTTCGTTATGCACATCGCGTAACTGGAATATCGCACCGACTTTGGCATCGTTAACCAGCTCAGGGAAAGCGTTGGAGATGCCACCGGCACCGACATCGTGAATGCTGACAATCGGGTTTTTGTCGCCTAACTGCCAGCAACGGTCTATCACCTCTTGGGCGCGGCGTTGCAACTCAGGGTTGCCCCGTTGCACTGAATCAAAGTCAAGGTTTTCAGTGTTAGCACCAGTATCCATACTCGAAGCCGCCCCGCCGCCAAGGCCGATCAGCATGGCTGGACCACCAAGTTGGATAAGTGCTGCACCCGCAGGAATGCTATGTTTATGGCTGTGACTGCCGGAAATATTACCGACACCACCGGCCAGCATGATTGGTTTGTGGTAACCACGTACTTCAGGTTGCCCATCGACCCCACGAGCTTCAAGTTCAAAGGTGCGGAAGTAACCGGCAATGTTAGGGCGGCCAAATTCGTTGTTGTACGCAGCACCACCTAGTGGGCCGTCGATCATGATTTGCAACGGGCTGGCAATACGGCCAGGTTTACCGTAGTTCGATTGCTTATAGTAATTTTCCCAGGGCTGCTCAAAGTCAGGCAGGTTCAGGTTAGAGACCGAAAATCCAGTCAGGCCCGCTTTGGGTTTGGAGCCGATACCGGTAGCGCCTTCATCTCGGATCTCGCCACCTGCGCCAGTGGCTGCACCCGCAAAGGGCGAAATGGCGGTTGGGTGGTTGTGCGTTTCTACCTTCATCAGGTAGTGCATGTCATCTTCAACGAACTGGTAGCTTTGGTCGGCAGATGGGTAAAAACGTTTGGTTTTCTGGCCTTGCACAATCGAGCTGTTATCCGAATAAGCGACCACGGTTGTGCCTGGATTCAGCTTATGCGTGTTGCGGATCATATTAAATAGCGACAACTCTTGTTGTACACCGTCGATCACCCAGTCGGCATTAAAGATTTTATGGCGGCAATGCTCGGAGTTGGCCTGCGCAAACATCATCAGCTCGACATCGGTCGGGTTGCGGCCCATTTTAAGGTAATTCTCAAGCAGGTAATCTACTTCGTCCGGAGACAGCGCCAGGCCCATTTCATTATTGGCGGCTTCGAGTGCTGTTTTACCACCGGCCAAGATATCAATGCTAGCTAATGGTTTCGGGTCGGCATGGTGATACAGCTTTTCGGCATTCGCCACGCTGTAAATGACAGTTTCAGTCATACGGTCTTGTATCACTGCACGCAAAGCCTGTTTTTCAGCATCAGTCAGGGGCTGACCATTATGGGTGGTGACGTAATAGGCAATGCCGCGTTCAAGGCGTAATAAATGCAAGCCACAGTTATACGCAATATCTGTTGCACGTGAAGCCCATGGTGAAATCGTGCCTATACGTGGAATCACCAATAACAGTTCGCCGGCAGTGGTTTCGGCTTTGGTTTTCGGGCCATAGGTCAAGATCTGCTGCAAGGTATCTTGCTCTGCCGCACTTAATGCGATTTCGCTAAAAGCAAAATGCACAAACTCTGTGGTGATATGCGCAATATTAGGGGCGCTGGCTTTGAGTGTGCTGTAGAGTTTATCGAGACGGAACTGGGAGAGTGCGGCACTGCCGCGCAGGCTTAAAAATTGCGCTTGATTAGACATGAGGCGATTGGATTTTTCGGTGAAAATTCAAACCGCTATTTTAGCAGAAAGCGGACAGTCCCGCAGTGTCAAAAACAAGCGCTGGATAAAATACAACCCGCAGTCAGTGGCCGTTAAATGGTTTAGGCTAATCAGCGCTTGAATTCAGGTTCTGGCTGGTTAATAGCCGAGCGCGCGCGCACTTTGATAGAAGGCCAGGCTGATTAGCCAGGCCAGGCCGAGTGACCAAGCCAGCGAAAGCCACATAAATGCGCGACTTTTGCTTTCTGACCGCAAGGTGGCAATCGTGGACAGGCAAGGCGTATAAATGAGCGTAAACAGCATAAAACTCATGCCTTGTACCCAGTCAATATTGGCGGCGATCTGATGGCTAAGCGCATCCCCCTGCAAACCATAAATCACGGCCAGCGAACCGACCACAATTTCTTTGGCGACAAAGCCGAAAATCAAGGCAATCGCCAGGTGGTTATCAATACCGATCGGGTCCAGCACAGGTGCAAAAAAGCGGCCTATGCTGCCCGCCCACGTTTCTGAACTGGCGGGTATTGCCGTCGTAGGCAAATGCGTTAACAGCCAGACCATCAACACCCCGATGACGATGAATTTGGTTGCACGATAGAGGAAATGTTTCACTTCTTGCCAGCCACGCATCCAGATTTGATTCGGGGTGGGGAAACGATACGGTGGTAGTTCCAGTACAAATGGCTCACTGCTGGCGAATTTCTGCTTGAACAGGATAGCAGTAAAAAAAATAGTGAAAAAACTCACCATGTATAGCGAGAACAGTGCCATTGCCGCCTGAGAAGGAGGGAATAGGATAGCGATCATAAACAGGAACACCTGCAAGCGTGCCGAGCACAGTGATAATGGTATCGTCAGCATGGTCAGCAAACGCATGGGGCGGCTACGCATGACACGGGTGCCCATCAGCGCAGGTACGTTACAGCCAAACCCCATCAGTACCATGACAAACCCGCGGCCATCCATCCCCATTTTTGCCATCAAAGTATCCATCAGGAAAGCGGCACGTGATAAATAACCGCTATCTTCAACCATACTCATGACCAGGAAGAACAGCACAATGATGGGCACAAAAGCTGCGACCGTACTCAAGCCTGTGTAAAGGCCATCCAGCAATAATCCGTTCAGCCAGGTTGGCAGTCCTGACAATGCGGGATCCAGTAATTCACTGCGCACGGTGTCGAAAATCCAGGCAGTCGCTTCTTGTAGTGGAGCACCAATCGTGAAGATGAACTGGAATAAAAGGAAGATGGCCAGAAAAAATAACGGTAAGCCTAGCCAGGGGTGTAGCAATACACGGTCAATGCGATCAGTTGTCGATGTATTCAACTGCAAAGGCATTTGCACAGAACGGTCAATAATGCGTTGCATTTCCTCTTCTACGGCATTATCAGCTTGCAGTTGGGCTGCCATCAACTGTGGGTCACTGGCGGGTACTTTTTTCTCCAGCACTCTGGCGGCCAATTGCAACGCTTGCGGGCAGCCATTTCCGTATTTTGCACTGATCGTCATCACTGGCATGCCCAGTTCTTCGCTCATCTGCTTGGTGTCTATGGTGATACCAGCACGTTTCGCTTCATCTTCCATGTTTAAAAGCAAGATGGTTGGCAAACCCAATGCACGAAGTTGCAATGCCAAGGATAGTTGCCTGTCAATTTGTGCGCTATTGAGGATAATCAATGCCAGATCAATCGGATGATTGCTGAGAAAGTGTCTGACGACCTCTTCATCATCTGAAAACCCATTCAAGTCATACAGGCCAGGCAAATCAATTAATTCGGCAATATGGCCCCCGAGTAAAATTTTTGCGCTCAGCAAGTCTACCGTCATTCCTGGCCAGTTGCCGACGCGTGCCGATGCCCCGCTTAATCGATTGAACAGGGTAGATTTGCCCGTGTTGGGCATGCCTAGTAAAGCAACACGTTTCATACGGACAGGGATTCAGATGAAGGGTTAGCTAAATGAATGGCCTGCGCATCTTGCAGGCGAATCACTACGTCTGTTGAGCCAATACGGATATGTAATGGCCCATTGAAGGCGGCTTGGCGAACAACTTGCACCTGCTTTCCGGGGCGAAATCCTAACGCATGCAGGCGTTGTACCAGTGCCTGTTCAGCCTGGATGCCCTCGATGAGGGCGGATTCACCGGGTTTGAGTGCGTTGAGTTGCATAGATGCGAAGCAAAGCTGCAAATGAGAACAATTCTTGATTTTATCGCAGAATCAAGAGGTGAGTAAAACCTTAAATGGCGATTACAGCAATTTCGGGGTGAATAAAAAGTAAAAGCCAGCATAAGCTGGCTTTTAACTGATCAACACTGAGGTGATTAAGGTGTTTTTTTCTCAACACCTGTTACTTCAATTTTCGCTTTGTCTTTCAGGCTCAACATGTATTTTTCCAGCTTGCGTTGCTGAATGGTACGCTCGATGCCTTCTTTAACTTTGTCAAACGGAGGTACTTGCAATGCGCGTGTATCCACCAGTTTGATCACATGCCAGCCGAATTGAGACTGGACCGGCTCAGGTGTCGTTTCGCCTTTTTTCAAGACTAACAATGCATCTGCAAATGGTTTAACCATCCCGGCCGGAGAGAACCAGCCAAGGTCGCCACCTTTTTCCTTAGAACCAGGGTCGAGTGATTTTTCTTTGGCAACTTTCGCAAAGTCGGTACCTTTTTTCAGGTCTGCGATAATCGCTTTTGCTTCGGCATCTGTTTTCACCAGGATATGGCGCGCATTGTATTCTTTGTCACCCAGTTCTTTTTTGTACTGCTCATAGCCTTCTTTTTTCTCGGCTTCAGTCACTGGATTTTTTCTGATGAAATCAGCCAGGAAAGCATTCACTAACAGTTTACGACGTGCCAGCTCTTCGCTC
Organism: Methylophilus sp.; assembly: GCF_035460085.1. Lineage (GTDB taxonomy): Bacteria > Pseudomonadota > Gammaproteobacteria > Burkholderiales > Methylophilaceae > Methylophilus. The sequence goes on along the minus strand of NZ_DATHWZ010000090.1, from coordinate 39,196 downwards.
GCAACAAAGTCAGGCTGTTTATCAATACCCGCTTTTTGCGCTTCCTGGTAAGCCAGTTCAGAACCTACCAGCTCATTTACAACAGCGGCTTTCATGCCATCGTTTGCTTTTTGTCCAGTACGTGCTTCCGCATCCCTTAAGATGAATTCAACCCAGGTTTTCTTGATCGGTTTGCCGTTGACTGTAGCAATGGCATCAGCATCAGCTGCGTAAGCATGTGGCAATGCGCTAAAGCATGCAATCGCCAACATCATTTTCAAAAATTTCATGCAATATCCTTAAAAAACGAAATGGTGCAATATTAAAAAACAGAATTGTTTCAATCAGATGACTCATCAGTAGATAATGCGTTGATACTGAGTGCATGTATGCGATGAGGCATCAAGTCTTGCAAGCATTGATATACCATGCGATGGCGCATTATCTGTGATTTTCCTGAAAATAGCGAGCTTTTCACCGTGATGGTAAAGTGTCCGCCGCCCGTGTTTCCTGCGTGTCCCTTGTGCAAAGCACTGTCGTCTTCGATGTCGAGTTGCTCGGGCTGGAGTGCCTGCAGACGTTGCGTAATTTCAGTTTGCAGCATTATGGCAACGTCTTGCGGAAAGGGTTCACTTGAATGTTGGCATAGACACCAGCATGCTTGAACGGGTCGCTGTCAGCCCACTCGGTAGCCGCCTCTAATGACTCGAATTCAGCCACGATCAGGCTGCCACTGTAACCTGCTTCGCCCGGGTCTATATTGTCTACGGAAGGCAAGGGGCCTGCCAATATTAACCGCCCTTCAGATTGCAGCTGTTGCAAGCGCTCCAGGTGGGCAGGCCTGTGTTGCAGGCGAAGGGGCAGGCTGTTGGCATTATCCTGAGCATAAATCATGTATAACATAAGGTATATCCGTTAGTTTTCTCAGGCAGCCGGTGGATGTTCTATCCAGTAATCTTTCAGCAAAAAAACCTGCGAAATAATAAATATGAACATGATGCTGGTAGTGCCAAACAGTTTAAAGTTGACCCAGGCATTCTCATCATAATGAAAAGCCACATACAGATTTAAACTGCCCAACCCTACTAAAAATAGTACCCAGCACAGGTTTAACTTATCCCATACATTGTTTGGCGGGGCAATGATTTTGCCAAGCATGCGGGCAATCAGGTTGTTCCGGAAAACATAGCGACTGGATAAAAGTGCCAATGCGCCTATCCAGTAAATCACGGTTGGTTTCCACATGATATAGGTTTTGTCGTGCAGTAATAAGGTGATGCCACCTAGCACCGTGATGACTGCGCCATTAATCATCAGCATCTTGTCAATCTTTCCGCGCTTGATCCATACGATCAACATCAGTACCAAAGTGCTTACAATGGCAACTGAAGTAGCCACAAAAATACCTGCTTTTTTATAGGCAATGAAAAAGAGGATGACTGGCAATAAATCGATAATGACTTGCATGTGGGATCAGGTGACTGAATTCCTGCTATCTGTGAGGGCACTATTTTGCTATGATTTCTGTCGAATTGCAAAGTTCGTTTCCTTAAAAAGGTCAGAACAGGCGAAGTTTCCTCCCAATTACCGAATCGGCATTATCATCAATCATGACAGTACCCATCGATTTGCATTGCCACTCAACCATGTCCGATGGTTTGCTCTCGCCTGAGGAGCTTGTAGCGCACGCCGCCAGTAAAGGTGTACGTGTGCTGGCATTGACCGATCATGATGAAGTGAGTGGGCTGGCACGTGCACGTGTGGCCGCCGAGCTGCATGGCATTCATTTGATTGATGGCGTTGAGATTTCAGCCACCTGGAAAAAGCGAACTTTGCATATTGTCGGTTTGCGCGTTAATCCTCAGCATCCTGCACTGCTGAACGCTTTTGCCAAAGTGCGGGAGGGACGCGATGCGCGTGCCCGCCAGATAGCCGAGGGACTAGCGAAGGCCGGTATTGCCAATGCCTATGAAGGCGCGCGGGAAATTTCCGGCGATAGCGTGATGACGCGTAGCCATTTTGCCCAGTTCCTGGTGAAACAGGGGTACGCAAAAAACATTAAATCCGTGTTTAAAAAATACATGGTTAAAGGCAAGCCCGGTTATGTGAATTATGAGTGGATGAGCCTCCAAGAGGCGCTGACGCTGATCAAAGACAGCGGTGGGCAAGCGGTGCTGGCGCATCCCGGCAGATATGACCTGGGCTTCGTCAATATGCATTTGCTATTGAATGAGTTCAGGGATCAGGGGGGGGTGGCGCTGGAAGTGGTCACTGGTAGCCATCAGCCACCACAATATGCACAATTTGCCAAACTTGCGCACCGTTTTGACCTGAAAGCTTCGCAAGGGTCTGATTACCATGGGCCTGGTATGTCCTACATGGAAATGGGGCGCTTGCCGGATTTGCCAGCCGGCTGCGTGCCTGTCTGGCAGGATTGGCCGGAAGCAAGCCTGCTGCAATAACTACGATGGCACAATATTTCATTATTCATGCGGAAAATCCGCAGACCAGATTAATCCAACAGGCAGCCCAGTTAATACAGCAGGGCGGTGTGATTGCCTGCCCTACAGATTCCAGTTATGCACTGGTCTGCTCGATGGAGTTTAAGGATGCACAAACGCGTATCCGTCGGATGCGCGGCGTGGATGATGACCATCCGTTTACTTTAATCTGCCGCGACCTGGCCGAGATAGGCACCTATGCCAAAGTAAATAACAGCCAATTCCGGTTACTAAAAGCCTTAACTCCCGGCGCTTATACCTTTTTGCTGGAAGCCAGCCGCGAAGTGCCTCGCCGACTGCAGCACCCTAAACGTAGCACCATAGGATTGCGCGTACCCAGGCATATCGTAACGCAGGCATTGCTTGAGTCGTTGAACATGCCTTTAATAAGCATGACCTTGCAACTGCCTGGCGATGACGTGCCGATGTCGGTAGGCTGGGAAATACGCGAGACACTGGAGCACCAGGTCGATGCAGTGATAGACAGCGATATTGCGCATGTCGGCGCAACGACAGTGCTGGACTTGACCCAGGACCCACCAGAACTCGTTCGCGCAGGTGTTGCTCCCTGGCCTTAACTAATGTCAGGAATTAATGGAATTTGAAATCAAATGGAATTAACCGTCATACAAAAAATCGCAGCTTATGCATTACCCATCCTGTTTGCGATTACCGTGCATGAAGCGGCACACGGCTATGCCGCTAAATATTTTGGGGATTTAACAGCCGAGCGCATGGGGCGGATTACGCTGAATCCTTTTAAGCATATTGATCCTTTCGGCACTATTTTATTACCAGCCTTGAGCGTCATGCTGGGTGGTGTGTTGTTTGGCTGGGCTAAGCCAGTACCGGTTAATTTCGCAAACTTGCGCCATCCGAAAAAAGATATGCTGTGGGTCGCTTTGGCAGGGCCTGCCTCCAATTTTGTGATGGCGATAGGCTGGGGTTTGATTCTTGCGCGCATTGAGCTTTTTCCACTCTCAGCGCAGGATTTTCTTTCACAAATGAGTATTGCCGGCATTCAGATTAACCTGGTGTTGTTAGTGCTGAATTTATTGCCATTACCCCCGCTGGATGGCGGCAGGATTGCAGTCAGTCTGTTACCAATGCGAGCAGCTATCGCATTTTCCAAGGTAGAGCGTTACGGTATGCTGATCTTGATTGCGCTGTTATTTACCGGGGTATTAAGTATGATCCTGTCACCGTTATTGAGGTTTTTCCAGCAGCTACTGACTGTGCTGGTGATGTAGACTCTTCTTCTCCCGAATCAATCAAGGGCACTCTCATGACCTCGATCCGGAAGCATCAGCTAATTTTTTATCACATCCAGTGTCAATTTACTTGGCACCTGGTTTCTATCCCCTTTGACCGTGACGGGCGTCGCTGACGTAACCCTTTGCGTAGTGACTCCCGCCTCTTGCAATACCTTCTGAATAGAATCTGCGCGTGATTTGGCCAGATTCTGCAAGTCGGTTTCTGAGACCTGAATGCTAGTGGTTAATGCTTCTTGCGCCTGTGTGTAAAAACCTTCGGGTATCTTTTCCAGTTTAGCTGCGAGGCGCTTGAGCAGGCCTTTATTGGTCAGGCGGTCGTGTAAAGCTTTTAAGGCTGATTGTACTTTTGGGTTGTTCAAGTCTATCGGGCCAGCCGATTGCCCCGCTTCAAGACGTATACCCATCTCTTCAGCGACTTGTTTGCGCAGCGTCATTTCCTGGATGGCACGGGTATCCGCCGACGAGTCATAACCAGGAACAATGCCTAATTTCAATTGCTGGCGTTTTTCCAGCGCTTTGCTGACTGCGTGCAGCTTTTCCAATTCCGGAGGCGAAATAACAGCTTTTCCTGCTTCAAACACGATAGCCTCCAGTTTTTCGCTACTGCCAAACAGTTTGCCCAATGCACTGAATGGGGCGGTCACAATTTTAGTCAGCACATTGGTAAAGGCTTTCCACATAATGCCGCCATAGCTGAATTTAGGGTCATCCAGGCTGCCGCTGATCGGTAAATCCAGGTCAATCACACCGTCACTGTCTTCCAGGATCGCGATAGCAAGATCAAGTGGCAGGTCAGGCGCATCTTTGCTGTCTATTTTTTCACCTAACGTCAGTTTCTTGAGCACAAATTTGTTTTCACCAGTCAACTGGCGCTGTTTGATCTTGTACTCGAGGTCCACAGATAGTTTGCCGGATTCAATTTTGCGCCCGGCGAATTTGCCGGAGTAGGGTGTGAGCCGGTTCATATCAAGATTGGTAAAGGCCAGTTTGATATCGGTAAACTCAGTCGCTTTGAATGGTTGCAAAGAGCCATGGATACGCGCGGCCCCATATTCATCGACCTTGCCATCAAGCTCTACCTGGGCTGTTGCAACAGGATTAGTTGAAATACCGTTGATTACTCCGCCTAGTGAGTGGATGTTGGTACCAAACGGTTGTGGCAATGACAAGTCTGCAAATTCAAGCTTGGCGCCATTGATACGCACTGTATCCACACTGACAGGAAAGTCTCCTGGGTTGTTATTTGCGTGAGCTTGCTTATTGTCAACTGCGAGGGGCGTATTGCTGCCGGTTGGTTTGGATTCTGTTTGTTTGGCTGCTGGTTGACTGCTGGTTGCAGTTGGCGAGGTTCGCATCACCTTGGAAATATTCAGGCTACGGTCAGCATAAATGATGAATTTTGTTTGTGGATTATTCAGTGTCAACGTGTTTAATTGCAGACGGTTAGGTGCAAGCGAAAGCGCAAGGCCATCACCCTGTAATGATTCCCAACGTAGAAAAGGTTGCTGGCTGGATTCTTCCAGCAGTGACCAATTTTTGACATTGAAACCACCATCAAATGTGGTCGCACCGCTGCTGCTCTGCTGTAGTCTTCCCTGTATGCTGGCACTGCCATCTTGCAAGTTGAGCAAGGCGACTTGCTGGATATAGGGGGCAAATGGTTTGAGTGATAAATCGACCAGCGATAATTGCAAGTCGGTTTTAAAGGGTGAAGGAGATAATTTGCCCTGGGCGCTGAACTGCCCGCCCTGTTTTACCTTGAAAGTAGCTTTCACCGGTAACGCGCGTGTCATCTGTTGGCTCAGGCCAGCGACCTCAACGCTGCCGTCTGCAACATCTAATATCACCGGGGTAGAGGTGGTATTGTCTTCAATATGAATATCGGCGTGCTGCAAAGCAAAATGGTTTAAGCCAAATGCCCATGCAGATTTTTTCGAAGCGGAAGACGTGGTCGCCTCAGGCTTGCCAGGCGCTGAGGTGTTGCTCACCTGGGAAGGAGGGCCACCTTTGTTTTCGCTTTTTGCCGGGGCAAGTAATACCTGCCAGTTTAGTTGCTGGTCAGTTTGCCTGATCACGCTGGTTTTGAGGCCGGTGAGTTGAAGTGCGCCCAGGTTGATTTTTTGTTGGGCCAATGCCACGCTGCTATCACTGAGCGCGAGACTGGCCAGTTGCGCGACGGGTTTCTTGTCCGATTGCACGCTGAGCTGCTTGGCTTCGGCCTTGATTTGTTTAATTTTTAAGTCTGTTTGCTGATCTAGCGCCAGATGAAGATTAAAGTCGGCGATATTGGCTTCCAATGGTTTCGCAAACTGCTGGTCAAGGTATGCGAGTTGCCAATGTTCTAGCGCAACTTCGCCTATATTGAAATGGAAAGGAGCATCCGGTTTTTGCTTATCCTCGGATGTTTGCTGATTTTCAGGCAGCTTTTCTTCTGTTTTTGATGAGCTTGCGGTGGCTAAGGCCTGCTGCCAATCCAGCGTGCCATCGGCGTGACGACTTGCAGAAAATTTGCCATCCGCTAGCAATATTTTGCCGATAGCTGCCTGGCGTTCGGCCAGATTCAGGCTCACATGCTCAACAGATAAGGCAGGTAGCTGGAAAAGACTTTTTTGTTGGTGCTGCAAGAGCAGTTGCGCAAATTGCAAGTTGAGGTTTTCGAAAGTGAGCTGTAGATGGTCCTTATCAGTAAATTCAAACCTGGGTAAGGTGGCATTGGCCGAAGCCATTGTGAATTCTGCTTGCGGTTTTTGTAACTTGAGTTGATCAAGATTAACGGTAATATCTTGCGTCGCAATTGTGGTGTGCGATGGCTGTGCAAACGCGAATTTCTTGATCAGCAGCTTGATCTGGTTCAATGCTACTCGATCACCTTGCACTAGCTTTCCTGCCAATGTATCAATCGCAATTGTCGCATTGGACACTGACAGTTCAGGGTGTTGGTCAGGTAGTGAGAAATCATAGTTTAATTGACTGGAAAAGTTGCCTGCATCTGGTTGAAACGGCCATCTTTCAGTGTTAACCCATTGCACTAGCTTCGCAATTTTCAAACCTTCTATTGCAAGTGAGCCTTGCGATGCCAGTGGATTAACACCAAAGTTACCTTTCCATTTCAAAGTCCCACCCTGGTAAGGCAGTCTGGCGGCAATCAGGTAATCACCGCGGTCTTCCGGCAAGGTCGAGAAGCCATCCAGTTCGAAGTCCAGCGGTTTTAAAGAGGCTTGCAAGGGTGTTGAATGCTTTGCATCCAGATATTCAATATCGCCTTTGCGAATATTAATGTTTTCAATAATCACACGCGGCAGGTTTTTTTCAGGCGGAGACGGCTCTTCGTTAAGTTTGGCAATCAGGTCTGACCAGTTGAGTTTTCCCTGCTTGGAGATATGGACGTTAACTTTGGGTGCGGTTAATTCGATATGTCTCATTTTCCAGGCCCAGCTAAAAAGGCCGCTGAACTCCATATCTATCACCAGTTTGTCAAAAGACGCTAACGGTGCGCCGTTTTTCTCAGTCAGTGTCAGGTGTTCTATCTTCGCTATCAGGCGGAAAGGGTCAAAAGTGACTTTTTCAACGGTGGCTTTACTCGCCAATTGTGTATCGGCGATTTGAGGGAGCAGCCATTTCGCCAGAGGGTTAATGGCTAGCCAGGCGAACAAAAAATAGAAAATAAGTAATCCGGCAACAACTTTTAAAATAAGCGATGCACGCAGCGCAGCCAGCAGGAGGAAAAAGCGATTTAACATAGTGAGCTAATTTAGCAGATTTGTGCCGAAAAGTGCCAATAACCACCTTAAATCTGGCATAAACCATTGACAGGGCACTGGCCGGAGGTGACATATTCATCGTTTTTAATGTATGCTTAAATCATCTCTTTATACAGGATGCTGTTTTCAGCAGTACATATGGCTTCTGAGCCGGAAAAGTTGTCCCATAAACCCTCTTTATTAGAACGATTAAGTCATTTTCTTCTGCGCGAGCCAGAAGATCGCGAGCAACTGGTTGAGTTGCTGCATGGGGCTTATGAAAACCACTTGATGGATGGCGATTCCCTCGCCATGATTGAGGGTGTCCTGCAGGTTAGCGAGATGCAAGTCAGGGATGTCATGATCCCGCGCTCACAAATGGATGTGATCGATATTGCGCAACCAGCCGAGACCTTTCTGCCATATGTCATCGAAACCGCCCACTCACGTTTTCCCGTGATCGAAGATGATAAAAATGATGTCATCGGGATTCTTCTAGCCAAGGATTTGCTGCGTTATTATGCCAATCAAACCTTTGAATTACGCGACATGTTGCGTCCGGCTGTATTTATTCCTGAATCCAAACGCTTGAATGTGCTGTTGAAAGAGTTTCGCAGCAACCGCAACCATATCGCCATTGTGGTGGATGAATATGGTGGCGTAGCAGGGATGGTCACCATTGAAGATGTGCTCGAGCAAATTGTCGGCGATATTGAAGATGAATATGACGACGACGAGGATGAGGGCAATATTATCCTGCAAGACGCGGGCAAATATCGTGTCAAGGCGCTGACGGAAATTGGCGAGCTGAATGAGACGATTGGCACTGAGTTCAGTGACGAAGAGTTTTCTACCGTAGGTGGCCTGGTGGTTAATCATTTCGGCCATTTACCAAAACGCGGCGAGCAGATCCGCATAGGTAACCTGAGTGTTACTGTGGTGCATGCAGATAGCCGTCGGGTACATGTGCTTATGATGGAGCAGTTGCCAGAAGAAGTTTATCCGATAGAATCTGTTTAACGCTCTTATCTGAGAGCCGTGCTGGTGAGAACCAATCGTTGTTTTGATTGCCTGATTATCTGAAAAGGAGCGTTAAAATGAAAACACAATCTTGGTTTACCAGCTTGGCAACGTTGGCGCTGATTACTTTAAGCAGCACCGCCCTGGCGGGCAATACAACTGAAAAATTCCCGGAAGACGAGCAGGGCTTTGTCACTGCCATTGGCAAGCTTAAACGCTCTGAGATTATTGCGTTGCTGGGTGAGCCCGCACGCGCCGAAGATGTCAAACTAAAGGACAGTGGCCGTGTAGTGGCTTCTATTTGGCATTACCACAACATCAATAAAGATCCGCATGGCGCTTATTACCCGACCACGGAGCTAGACCTGATTGATGACCAGGTGAGCGTGATTGTTTTTTTAAATAATGATGGCTCAGATGCGACATCGGGTCAGACTTATGAAATACAACCAACGCCTTAAAAATTGAGGTTTAAATAAAGGGCGCTTGAGCGCCCTTTATTGTTGATGCATGTCTGAAACGGTTATTTTTTCTTCAGGCTGTCGCGAATTTCACGTAACAACACAATATCTTCCGGCGTTGCTGCTGGTGCTGGCGCGGGTTCAGCTTGTTTCAGACTATTCATGAATTTCACCATCTGGAAGATGATAAAAGCCAGGATAATGAAGTTGAGCACGATGGTTATAAAATTACCATAAGCCAGCACGGCACCCAGTTTTTTTGCTTCTACCAAAGCCAGGTCGGCAGATTGGCCGTTAAGCGGGAAATACATATTGCTGAAATCAAAGCCGCCGAAAATCTTGCCGATCACCGGCATGATGATATCGTTGACTAAAGAATCCACGATTTTGCCAAACGCACCGCCGATGATTACACCGACTGCCAGATCCATGACGTTGCCTTTTAACGCAAATTGTTTGAATTCGGATGCCACACTCATAACTTCACACTCCTTTAATTGTTATTTATACAAGATTGCATGACCGACTATAGGCGTTGGTTCGCCCGCTTGTCAAATGGCTGACAGCATCGAATGCCAGACAGCGCTGTGTTATATTGCTGCGATCTTAAGCCTTCAAAGGGTGGCACTATCATGCAGTTGTTCCATACTTTGCGCGAGTTGCGCGCTTTCCTTGATGGTTGTGCAGGCAATCGTATCGGTTTTGTGCCGACCATGGGTAACTTGCATGCCGGGCATTGCCAACTGGTGAGCCAGGCTAAAAACCGCACGGATATTGTGGTAGTCAGTATTTTTGTCAATCCACTGCAGTTTGGTGCTAATGAAGATTTCGGCAGCTATCCGCGTACATTGCAAGCCGATGTTGAGCAATTACGCGCGGTAGGTGCAGATGTTGTTTTTGCGCCTGGGGTTGATGAAGTGTACCCTGATTTCAATGGGCAGGATTTAATGCAGCAGGTGATTGTACAACCATCCTCTTTGGCTGATATATTGTGCGGAGCCAGCCGGCCAGGCCATTTTGCAGGTGTCGCCACGGTAGTCACAAAGTTGTTTCATATGGTCAAACCTGACCTGGCGGTATTTGGTAAAAAAGATTACCAGCAACTGATGGTGATACGTTCACTGGTACGCCAGCTTAATTTTGGTATTGAGATTCTTGGCATGGACACGATGCGCGAACCCTCAGGGCTGGCGATGAGCTCCCGCAATGGCTATTTAACGGCACAACAAAAAAATCAGGCCGCCCAGTTATATGCGCAATTACAAGGTATGCGAACTGCCTTGCAGCATGGCAGGCGTGATTACATAGCGCTTTGCCAGGGAAGCATTTCCGTGCTGAAACAACAGGGCTGGCAGGTTGATTATGTAGAGATACGGTCCCAATTAGATTTGAGTGAGCCATCAGAAGATGAAACTGAACTCGTCATACTGGCGGCGGCCAAATTAGGGAGTACCCGTCTGATTGATAATTGTGAAGTCAACCTGTAGGATAAATCGGCACGTTTTTATGAAAATTATTTTGCGCTAAGCTATTGATAACTTTATAATTACGACCTTTTCCGCGTTAGCGGGAAATTAACCGAAGGGATGCAATGCAAAGAACCATGTTGAAATCAAAGCTGCATCGGGTGCGGGTGACGCACAGCGAGCTGCACTACGAGGGTAGTTGCGCCATCGATGAAGCCTTGCTGGAAGCTGCAAATATCCGTGAATATGAGCAGATCCAGATTTACAACATCAACAATGGCGAGCGGTTTACGACGTACGCGATTCGCGCCGAGCGTCACTCAGGTGTGATCTCCGTCAATGGTGCCGCTGCGCATAAAGCAGATCCGGATGACCTGATCATTATCGCTTCTTACTCACAATATACTGAAGCTGAATTAGCCAACTACCATCCACAACTGGTCTATGTCGATGCGCAGAATCGTATCGTCGAGCAAAAAGACCATATCCCGGCGCAAGCTGCCTAAATCCCATTGAGTGTGCGTATGCAACAACCTATAGATAAAAGTATCTCCCTTGAAGAGATGAAACTGGCCGTCGTTGACGCGCTTGAAGATATTAAAGCCTTTGATATTACAGTCATGGATGTGCATAAAATGACGACGCTCACCAGCTACATGATTGTTGCGAGCGGTAATTCCACACGCCAATGCAAGGCGATTGCCGACAATGTCCGCGAGAAGCTGAAAGAAAAAGGCGTAGACGCACGTGGCATCGAAGGTGAAAAAGACGGTGAATGGGTATTGGTTGATCTGGACGAGATTGTCATCCATGTCATGGTGCCCGCCACCCGTGCCTACTATAACCTCGAGCAGTTATGGAGCGAGTCGCAATCGCGTCGCGCAGCTTCTGCTGCTTAATTTAAGCTGCTTGCAATTCACTATGTCTGCGCAGAACAAAGTGCAAATTGCACCAGGCACCAACACCAGAGTGAGCTTGTTTTTGCACAAAGGTTTTGAGTGTGAGTACAAATATTAATTTCTCCCGCATCACCTTTCTCATCATCCCTGCATGAAGCTGAATATCATCTCGGTGGGACATAAAATGCCCGACTGGGTTGAGTCCGCCTGTGCCGAGTATTTAAAGCGCATGCCGCGCGAGCTTGAAACCCGCATCATCGAAATCAAGCCAGACAAGCGTGCCGCTGGTAAAAACAGTGAAGTGGTACAAGAAGCTGAGGCCAAACGTATCCTTGAAGTTGCTGGTAAAGATTACCTGGTGGCGCTGGATGAACGTGGTCAGGCTGTGACCACATTGCAATTGGCAGAAAAGTTAAAAAGTTGGCAGGAAATGGGCCGCGATGTGTCGCTGGTGGTTGGCGGGGCAGATGGTTTACACGCGCAATTGAAGGTACAGGCAGAATGGTTATTCAGCCTTTCGAAGTTAACCATGCCACATGGCATGGTGCGTGTAATGCTGGCCGAGCAACTCTATCGTGCGCATACGGTCCTAAGTGGTCATCCTTATCACCGGGAATAATCATGTCTAAAGCTTTGGTCTGGTTGCGTCGCGACCTGCGCATTGATGATCATGCCGCCTTGTATCACGCCTTAAAGCGTCACGAGCAAGTGTACGTGGCGTTTGTGTTTGATACCGACATCCTCGATGCCTTGTCTGATAAGTGCGACCGGCGGGTTGAGTTTATCTGGGAAAGTCTCAATGCGCTTAAACAGGCGCTGCAGCAAAAGGAGGGCGACCTTTTAATCCGCCATGGCAAAGCTGTTGCAGAAATCCCCAAGTTGGCGCAGCAGCTTGAAGTGGCCGCAGTGTACGCCAATCGTGATTATGAGCCGCTGGCCATTGCTCGAGATGAGCAAGTTGCGCAGGCTTTATTGCACCTAGACAAAACCTTGCATTTATTCAAAGATCAGGTGCTATTTGAGCAGGACGAAATCCTTACCCAGACAGGCAAGCCTTATGGTGTATTTACGCCTTATAAACGTGCGCATCTGGCCAAACTGAATCCATTTTACTTAAAGGCATATCCTGTACAACGCTACCTGAAGTCGTTGGCCAGTTGCAAGGCTGAAAGTATGCCCTCGCTGGAGAGCGTTGGGTTTTCCCGTACCAATTTAAAAACGATGCGCTTGCCAACGGGTATTACAGGCGCACAACAGTTGTTTGATGACTTTTTACAGCGCATTGAAGATTATCATGAAGCGCGCAACTATCCTGCCATCAAAGGTGTCTCTTATTTGTCGGTGCATTTGCGCTTTGGCACTATCTCGATTCGCCAGTTGGCGCTTGCAGCCTGGCAATTGTCACTGGCGGGGAATGAAGGTGCAGCCACCTGGTTAAGTGAGTTGATCTGGCGCGACTTTTACTTTCAGGTGTGTTATCACCGACCGGATCTGCAACTGCAAAAGCGCGCATACAGGCTGGAATATGACCAACTGCCTTACTCTAATAGCAGCGACTGGTTTGCTGCGTGGTGTGAAGGACGTACCGGCTTCCCGGTTGTGGATGCGGCGATGCGGCAGTTGAATCAGACCGGCTACATGCATAACCGCTTGCGTATGGTAGTAGCCAGTTTTCTCGTCAAGGATCTGTTGATTGACTGGCGTTGGGGCGAACAGTATTTCGCTGAGAAATTGATTGATTTTGATTTTGCCGCCAATAATGGCGGCTGGCAGTGGGCAGCCTCCACCGGATGTGACGCGCAACCTTATTTCAGGATTTTTAATCCGCAGTCACAGTCGGAGAAATTTGATGCAAAAGGGCAGTTTATCCGTAAATATGTCCCTGAGTTGTCGGGGCTTGATGACCATAAGATTCATGCCCCATGGGAGGGTGTTTCAAGCAAAAAGGATTTGTTTGTAAGTATGCCGCAAATAGACTACCCGATGGCGATTGTAGACCACGCCCTACAAAGGCAGCAGGCATTATTGCTATACAAAAATAATGTGAAGCAAAAATGACATTTGATGTAGAATAAACTCGTTTTATTCTGCAGTTGGTAAGGTAGTAGTAAGGATTCCGTTGTAGATCGCGATAGCGTTGTTGCCCTTCAATTTTTGAAACCGGCGCCGATAAAAGTGATTGCAGGGTGTTTGCAAGTGATAAAGCTTGTTACGCACTAAGCTAATTTTTTAATGCTATTGAAGCGCTTGATTTAAATATAATGACAAATATGAAAAAACTAAAAGCCGTTTTATTGATTGCCGTACTTGTTGGCCTTTCAGGGTGTGCGACCACCAATAAAGATCCGCTGGAAGGGGTTAACCGCGGGATTTACAAATTTAACGACGTGGTCGATAAGTATGCCATGAAGCCGGTTGCGAAGGCGTATAAGGCCGTGACACCAACACCGGTACGCACGGGCATCAGCAACTTCTTCAATAACCTGGGTACTTTGACCACCGTTGTTAACGATTTATTGCAACTCAAATTTGCACAGGCATTTACCGATGCCGGGCGCTTCGTGATCAATACCACCTTTGGTATTGCGGGCATTATCGACGTCGCCAGTAAAGACAATATCCCAAAACATCAGGAAGACTTCGGTCAGACTTTAGGTCACTGGGGAGTGGGTTCAGGCCCTTATCTGGTATTGCCGATCTTGGGCCCTAGCACTGTACGTGATGCGGGCGGCTTGGCATTTGATACAGTGACTTCTGATCCGATTACATACCTGCACAACACTGGCCAGATCCGCGCGCACAACCAGGTACGTTTAGTGCAGTTTATAGACAGGCGTACGCAACTGCTGGATGCCAAAGATCTGGTGGATGATGCTTCTATCGATCCATATGCTTTCATGCGTGATGCTTATCTGCAACGCCGTGCAAGCCAGGTTCAGGATGGCATTGTACCGGCAGAGTTATTGCAGGATGACTTTGAGCCAGAAGATGAACCAGCTGCAAAAGGTGCAGCAACTGAGCCAGAGGCTTCTGAAACGGTGGTGTTGCAATCAGATGCACCGATTGAAGAGCATGCAGATATGGTCGCTACAGATGCGGCAACAGTAGAGTCTCAGCAGACTGCTGTAGAGGAATTAACTCTGTCTGCTGAGCAAGCCACGCCTGATATTGCTGCTGATCTGACTGAAACTCCGGCCGTTGAAGCTGTACCAGAGGAGGCCTTGCCATCATTGCTTGATCAAGTGAGCCAACAACCTGCTGCTGCAGAAGAACCGGCTGCCATGGAAAGTGCGAAGACTGAAGTCGTCGCGGGTATAGATGAAACCTTGCTAACGCTGGAAGCTAAATGATCGGATATTAATCAATTTAGGTATTGAGTATTACCTGGCGATTAGTGGTAAGCGCTACAAAAAAGGCTTTGCAATCATTGCAAAGCCTTTTTAATTTTGCATCGCATCCAACGGACTAATCAGCCGAGGCGATGGTCATACGATCAATTAATATAGAGCCGGTCAGCTTGGAATTATTCGGGATGATGTCGTTGCCGATCGCCACTATGCCTTTCAGCATTTCCAGCATATTGCTGGCAATCGTGATCTCTTCTACCGGATGGGTGATTACCCCGTTTTCCACCCAGTAACCAGCCGCACCACGTGAGTAATCTCCAGTGATCATATTCATGCCATGACCGAGCAACTCTGTTACCAGCAGGCCAGTACCCATGGTATGTAATAATTGCTCTAAATTGTGGCCGGTAGAGCGCACCAGGATGTTATGGGCGCCGCCGGCATTACCGCTCGATTGCATGCCCAGTTTGCGCGCAGAATAACTGCCTAGTAAATAGCCTTGTAATACACCATTTTCTACCAGAGTGCGCTTCTGGCAAGCTACGCCTTCATTATCAAACGGACTGCTACCCGCCCCTTTGAGGATGAAGGGGTCTTCATCGATATGCAATGTAGGGCTGGCAATTGTTTGCCCCAGGCTATCAAGCAGGAATGACGACTTTCTGTATAAATTGCCTCCTGAAATTGCACTCAACAGCGTACCTATCAGGCCACTCGCCAATGGTGCTTCGAACATGACCGGGTATTGGCCGGTCTTGATCGGACGAGCGTCTAATCTCTTGACCGTGCGTGAACCGGCAATGTGGCCCACTTGTTCGGGTGACTCTAAATCCAGCGCATCGCGCGCACTGCTATACCAGTAATCGCGTTGCATCTGATTGTTAGACTCGGCAATGACCGAACAGCTGATGCTATGGCGTGAACTTGGGTAACCGCCAACAAAGCCGTGGCTATTCGCATACACAAACGCGCCGCTTTGACTGTAAACGCTTGCCCCTTCGCTATTGCTGATACGCGTGTCAACCGCGAGAGCTGCAGACTCACATCGCTTGGCTAATGCCAGCGCCTGATCGACATCGATAGCCCACGGATGATGCAATGACAAATCCGGGAATTCTGTTGCCATACGCTCAGCATCGGCCAGGCCGCAAAAAGGATCTTCCGCAGTATATTTCGCAATATTACAGGCGGCTTCAACAGTGTCTTTAAGCGCCTGCAAACTCAGGTCAGAAGTGCTGGCATAGCCTTTTCTCTGCCCAAAATACACCGTAACCGAGCAACCTTTGTCACGGTTATATTCGATATTTTCAGTCTCGCCCTGGCGAACCGAGACATTCTGCCCGGTGCCAAAACTGACTTCTGCTTCTGCACTGCTTGCGCCTGCCAGTTTCGCCAATTGAATAATGTCTTCAGAGATTTGTTTGAGTTGTTCCAGTTGCATGCTGTGAGCGCTAGTTTTTTGCTTGGCAATTAAAGCTGGTATCATACCGTGATTTGGCAGAGATTGCTTTTACCATCACTGCAGAACCGCGAATGATAGCTAAGCCCATGGAAGACTCCCAACCAAGTAAAACTAAATTAAAAGCAGAAGCTGATGCTGCGCAGGAAATTGGTCGTCAATTACTTGAACTGCCAAAAGACAGATTAAAGAAGCTACAACTGGATGAAGCCTTAAGTGACGCGATTGTCGAGGCCAAGCGACTTACTGCCAATGGCGCTATTCGCCGTCAATTGCAATATATTGGCCGTCTGATGCGCGACATTGATCTGGCGCCGATCGTCGAGCAATTGCAAAAATGGGAAGGCAAGCATGTGGAAGAAAATGCCCGCTTTCATCAGATGGAGCGTTGGCGTACCCGCTTGATTGAAGATCCAAAGGCATTTGAAGCGTTTCTTGTGGAGTATCCAAGTACTGATGTGCAGCAGATGCGTACATTGATTCGTAATGCGCAAAAAGAGTTAGCAGCCAACAAACCGCCCAAGAGCAGCCGTGAGTTGTTCAAAATGATACGGGATTTGGCGGAAAGCACTCACAATGCAACTGATGAAGATACAGAGTAGGGTTTAAGGCAAGGCCGTTAAATTGGGCGGCTAGACTTTTATTTGTTGCGGGCTGGTTATTCGATCAAGTTTAATAAGGTGCGCATAGATAGAATACGAGTGTTAAACAATTGCTGTCAACCAATCAGTACAATTAAAAAACATGGCCAGGAGCTTGCAAGCGCAGTACTGGTGATTGAGGGGTTATCGTGATGCAAAATATTGATTTAGAACTGGATTTAACAGGATTGCAGAGTCCTGAGCCGATGTTGAAAACCAAAGAAGCCATAGATAAGCTGTCACCGGGCCAGATTATCCTGGTGAAAACGACCGCACTTGGCAGCGAGCAAAATATCCGTACCTTGATTACCAATCATCCGGTCAACTTACTGTCTTTTAAAAAGGAAGACGGGGTATTTCACTTTTTGATAGAAAAAACTTCTTGAAAGACTCCGCCCTGCATAGGCAACAAAGCAGTTCAATTAAACATAAAACAGTTTAGATGCTAAGTTGCCTGCGAGCGTCATTGTGTTTAGTGCTTAGTTCTTTCAAGTCTTGACTCAATTTCAGTTTTTTTAGGTGGAAGTACGAATTTCCACGGTTGACGATAGAGCAAAGTCAGTAATTCCAGCGCAAAAGCTTTCCAGTGACGGTAGCGCACTTGCCTTGATTTCATAGCAACAAAAATAGCTAAACCGAAGCTGGTCAGCAAGTTGATGGTCGCCACCACAAAAATGCCGAGTAAGGCCGTTCCAAGTATGTAATAGCTCACCTGGAAATCCAGTGCAGAGAATGCATAGCCGGAGAATGCTGCTACAAAGGTGACATGGCGGATATCCAATGGTAAACCAAGCATCACGCCCAGCCCGGATGCAAACCCAAGCAAGCAGCCAAAATAGAAGTTACCGGCCAGCGCGCCCAGATTATGGCGGATGTATTCTGAAATACGTAGCAGGCGCTCTTTACCCAAGAAGCGTTGTAAAAGGGGCAGGTGGGCGATACGTTCGGGAATGCGGTTATAAGCTGCCAGGTTGTCATGATAACCAGCAATTAAGCCGGAAAGGAACAAGCAAACCCCCGCCACCGCAGCATATAGGGCACTAAGGCTGATCAACGGGTTGTTTGAGTCAAGCAGGATATTGGCTTTAGCCTCGCCGATAAAGTGGTGGCCGCTATACTGCACTACCAGCCAGTCAATAAACATCGCCATCGGAATCACGACAATGACATTACCCAGAATGGCGATTGTCTGGCTGCTGGTGGTCTGCGCGACAATCTTGACCAGGCTGTGAATGTTTTTGCTATCGTGCCCATCATCATCAATGGCGGCCGCTATTGTCGCTGCGGTCATCGCCGGCTGTTTGGTGGCGACTGTGAAATGCAGTAAATGAATCAGAACAAACCCCAACCCATAATTCAGGCTAAAGAAAATGGCTTCAGCCAGAGGCGCGAAGTGGTAGCTGGCGATGATGATTTTAAACATAGCCATAAATGCAATAATCACCCCGGCGCCCATGGCAGACCCCATCAGCTTCAAATACTCCTGCCTATGCTGGGCGATGTAATGCTCGCCGGTGTGACTGGCATTTTCAGTCACCCGCAAAGCCAGTAACTCAGTGTTATGGCGCCAATATTCTGAAAGGTTGTTCTTTTTACACTCGGCATAAACCAGTTGCTTGAACAAGCGCGTAATCGCATCATTCACATCATGCTTGAGTAACAGACCATGCAGAATATCCACCAATAATTGCATACGATGAATCTGCTGCTGCATTCTTTGCATCAGGGCGGTTAGCGAAATGCTGGTCCCTGTCTTGGCGTTCGCCTTACGGATTTCATCATTGAGTTTCTGGCAACGTTTCAATACATCATAAATATGTTGTATATCGTCTGCAGTAGTGACCGAGAGTGCCAGGAATTTCTGGATTTCAATATTCTGTGTAATGAATGGCGAGGCATTATTTTCCAGGTCTTCATGCTGCAAAATAAGCTCCGGGTCGAGTCCTGAAGCGGATAGGCGGAAAGAGAGCACCTGTAGTGCATCCTTCAATTCTTGAATGCAGCTTTCCTGCTGCAAATCATTACCCTCGCTCAATGCCAGAGTATGTATGAAATCACACCATACAGTGTTCGGCACGCCGGTTACCCAGTTAGCATCATTAGTGTGGTGAAAAACCTGACCAAATACATCTTTCAGGTATCTGGGATCAGGGACTTCGGGCAGTAATTTGTGGGAAAAGCGCCGGTAGGTTTCAGTAAAAAATCCTAAATCAGACTGAATGCCATGCTCGGAATACAGTGAAATCACACTTTTTTCATTCAAGAGACGCAGGATACTGTTTCGCAATTCCAGCGCAAATGAAGGTTGCTGCTGTAGCAGGAAACAAAGCGCCTGAATTGACTTGCTGGCACTCTCAGTATCGGTTGATTGACGAGGACGGATATCATCAAGCAGCGCACGTAAAAACTGGATATCGTCGATATGACCAGACGCTATGCGGGCTGCCTGATGCTCGAACGTAACTTGAAACATGTGAAACACTTTCTATTAATGAGGTCGATAATTCAGAGCGGCTTGCTGTTACAGGGTGACCTTTAACGAAAGCGGTTCAGATTGTCTTTGGATATTGATAGTGACCGTATTGCCCTTGAAGCGCCTGACCAGGCTCGATAAAGCCGCAGCATCGTTCACTTTTTCCTGGTTGATGCTCAGTAACTGGTCGCCGCGTAATACCCCGGCCTGCTCGGCGGCAGAACCATGTATCACGGCAATTACCCTGACGCCTTCACTGGCATCGGTCACTTGTGGTTGTTCATCTTCTTGTGAGGATTTGCGGGCGACCAGCTTAACCACATGCACCCCTAGTACCGGTGGTGGCAATTTTGCCCAGTATGTAGCGTAGTAGCGATATTTGCCCGGGTCGATAGCCATATCTTTTTCGGTGAGCGCTTGGCCTTTTTTGACGGCTTCTTTAATGACTTCCATTTTTGAGGCTGGTGTAGCGTTACCGGATTTTTTAACATATACCAGGATCATATCTGCCTGGATGCTACGGCCATGGCTAATCGCCTGTTCGGGTGAGATGTCTCCCGCTTCAAATGCGCTCAGGCCCATCAGGTCATAACCGTTTTCCAGCATGTTGATATTGTCATCATCACGACGGGTGCCGCTGAGTAATTGTGGTTCGGGTTTGCTTTGCAGTGAATGCAGATTACCCTGATTCTGCGCCTGGTAATTGCTGGCGTATGGGTTGTCATCTGCCGATACTGTTTTCGAGAAAGTGAATAAGGTAATGATGACTAGCGCAGGCAATATGAACAACCACTGGCTGGGCGAGGTGAATCTACCTGTGAAATGCGCTACTTTGTATAAAACTTTCATCTGATTCTCCATGATGCATGACACCTTTAAGCTTACTGATGTGCCGGGTGATGTTATGATGTGCTGGTACATTAACACACCATATTAATACCGACCAACTTAACATAGACCTCAAGTTATGCAACAACAATTCACGCGCATCGGGTTGGTATCCATCAGTGATCGCGCATCGCAAGGTGTTTATGAGGACAAGGGGATTCCCGCACTGTCTTCCTGGCTTGAAAAAACCCTTACCTCTCCCTTTGAAATCGTTACACGCTTGATTGCCGATGAGCAGGCGACCATTTCTGGCACGCTCAAGCAATTAGTAGATGATGAACAATGTCATTTGGTTCTCACCACGGGCGGCACGGGACCTGCGCTCAGAGATGTGACACCAGAAGCGACGCTGGCGATTGCGGACAGAGAGATGCCAGGTTTTGGAGAACAAATGCGGCAAATCAGCTTGCGCTTTGTCCCCACGGCCATCTTGTCACGCCAGGTGGCGGTGATTCGCAAACAATGTCTGATAATCAACTTGCCAGGGCAACCAAAATCCATCCAGGAAACACTGGAAGGATTAAAAGATGCAGAAGGTAATATCTTGGTACCGGGGATTTTTGCTGCGGTGCCTTATTGCCTGGATTTATTGGCCACAGCCACAAACCCTATGCCGTATATCCAAACAGCAGAAAGTATTGTCAAGTCTTTCAGACCCAAATCTGCCCAACGTCAAAAAACGAATGAATGATGAATTACAAAAAGATTCCCACCCTGATTTTCATAGCTTGTTTCACCATCCTGACCTATTTATTACTCATAGAAATGCCGCCGTCTAACGATGGCTCAATATACAAAGATAAAATAGAACATATCATTGCTTTTGGCGGCGTGATGTTTTGGGGATTGATGGCTTTCCCTATGCATAAACGCGCTATGCTGCTTGGATTGACGGTGTTTGGAGGCTTGATGGAAGTGTTGCAAGGTGTCCTGACGACGACGCGCCAACCCAGCGTCTATGATTGGTTTGCCGATCTGGTGGGAATAGCTTTAGCCTGGTTTGTGTTTATTTTACTGGAAAGCTGGTGGAAAAAGCGGCATGGCAGAGTTTGATCTTATCGCTCAATATTTTACCAGGCCTGGTAAAGCTGGTTTCAATACAGCCGATCTGGGTATAGGGGATGATGCAGCGCTAATCACTGTAACACCAGGCTATCAACTGGCCATCTCTGCCGATATGTCGGTATCCGGGACGCATTTTTTTGCAGAGGCTGATCCTTACTCGATCGGATGGAAAGCCATGGCAGTGAACGTCAGTGATATGGCTGCGATGGGCGCAAACCCTAAATGGGCAACATTATCGATTGCTTTACCAGAAATTAAAGAAGACTGGCTGCAAGGCTTTAGCCAGGGTTTGTTCGCCTGCGCCGATGCCTATGGCGTTTCGGTGATTGGTGGAGATACCACGCGTGGGCCATTAAATATTGCCATTAATATTTTTGGTGAGGTGCCACTACATAAAGCGATCAAGCGGGGTGGAGCGCAGGCGGGCGATGATATCTGGGTCAGCGGGACGCTCGGGAAAGCCGCTTTATGGCTGCAAAACAAGCTGGGTAAGCTGGATTTGCATGCTGATGATGTCGCTGATTTCGCATCTGCCATGCATCAACCGCAACCTCGTGTGGCCTTGGGGCTGGCGTTGCGGGAAATCGCGCATGCTGCACTCGATATCTCAGATGGCTTGCTGGCCGATTTGAATCATATTCTTAAAGCTTCCAGTAAAGGTGCCCGGCTTGATTGGGCGTTATTACCTAAACCTCAATTGCTTACAGAGGTCTCCCAGTCTGTTCTAGAGCAGGCGGTGCTCGGTGGAGGTGATGAATATGAATTATGTTTTACCGTATCTCCGCAACGACGTGATGAAGTCATCGCATTCTCAGAAGCGCTGGATGTGCCTTTAACGCGCATAGGGTGTATCACTGAAGCTCCAGGACTGACTGTACAAGATCGCGAAACTCAGATTGAATTATCAAAGAAAGGCTATGAGCACTTTGGCTAATAACCGTCAGCGGATCACCGAACCAGACCTGGCGCTGCTTTTCTCGCATCCCTTGCATTTCCTTAGCTTTGGGCTGGGCACGGGACTGTTCCCTAAAGCACCCGGGACGGCAGGAACTGTATTGGGCTTCCCATTATTCTGGGCCCTTATGTCCTTGCCGCATTGGCAACAGTGGCTGGCTGTATCGTTGCTATTCTTATTTGGCGTCTGGTGCAGTGCATTCACCGGCCGTGCATTAGGTGTGAGCGATCATGGCGCCATCGTCTGGGACGAAATAGTCGCGATGGCGGCGATATTGATCACCGTGCCATTCACCTGGGGCTGGGGGTTGTCAGCGTTTATATTATTCCGCCTATTCGATATCTGGAAACCGTTTCCCATCAGCTGGGCAGACAGGCACATCAAAGGGGGGCTGGGCGTCATGCTGGATGATGCAATGGCGGCAGTCATGGCGATCCTGGTATTGCAACTGTTTCAATGGTGGCTGTGATGGAAGATATTGAAGCGTTAAGCCAGGACGTTGGGCTGGCCCTACAAGCCCAAGGCTGGCAGTTGGCTCTCGCTGAATCATGTACCGGTGGTATGGTTGCGCAGGTAGTGACTGCGATTGCTGGCAGTTCAGCCTGGTTTGATCGCGGCTTTGTGACTTACAGCAATGAAGCCAAAACCGATATGCTGGGTGTGCCTAGATCATTGATTGAGATCCATGGTGCTGTCAGTGAAGCGGTCGCAGAAGCGATGGCGATTGGCGCGTTACAGCATAGCCGTGCCCAAATCAGTGCGTCAATCACAGGCATTGCCGGGCCTGGAGGCGGTTCTGTAGAAAAGCCGATAGGAATGGTGTGTTTCAGTTGGGCAGCTAACACCCAAAAAGGTCAGCAAGCGAAAAAAATGCTGGTAGAAACTTGCTATTACGAAGGGAGCAGGACTGAAATCCGCCAGCAAGCTGCCAGTCATGCGCTGGCAGGCTTGCTGAACCTGATCAAACATACTGCTTAGTGGTGATGGCGGTGATCATGATCGTGACCACGTCCCCAGCCACCACGCGGGCCTCTCGGGCCTCTGTCAAAACCACGGTAGCCACCGTTGTTATAACCAAACTGGATAAAACCGGGCGCTGGTGGCGCATATCCTACCGCTGGCGCACCGTAATAACTGCTGTGCGGGTGACGGTAAATCACCACTGGCGGTGGGGCGTAATACACCGGTGGCGGTGCATAGTAAACGGGTGGTGGCGCATATGGATTGCCTACCACAACACCTACCGACCAGTTGTTATCAGCGTGGGCGGATAATGCGGCAATGCTGCTTAACGCAATCCCTAAAATATATTTGGCGATCTTCATAAAGGCTCCTCTCACGGAAAACGATCAAAGCATGATGGCTATTAAACGTGTATGCCTTATTACGGTTGACAATTCACTACACTAATCGTTCGAATGCCATATCACTGATGGTCGATTTATGAAATAATTAGCAGTTATTTATCTGATTATATAGCGTTTAAATGAAAAACGCTTTTCCCTCACACACAAAAGGCAACAAGCATGGATGACA
The DNA here is from genome assembly GCF_035460085.1 of Methylophilus sp. Lineage (GTDB taxonomy): Bacteria > Pseudomonadota > Gammaproteobacteria > Burkholderiales > Methylophilaceae > Methylophilus. The sequence continues at coordinate 15,492 of NZ_DATHWZ010000090.1, read as the reverse complement.
ATAAAAGCAAAGCACTCGCCGCCGCACTTTCCCAGATTGAAAAACAATTTGGCAAAGGCTCCATTATGCGCATGGGCGATGCTGATATCGGTGAAGATTTACAAGTAGTATCAACCGGCTCGTTAGGCCTGGATATTGCCCTTGGCGTTGGTGGTTTACCGCGTGGACGTATTGTCGAAATTTACGGTCCTGAATCTTCAGGCAAAACCACCTTGACCTTGTCCGTGATTGCCGAAATGCAAAAGCTAGGCGGTGTTGCTGCATTTATCGATGCGGAACATGCGCTGGACCCACAGTATGCGGCCAAGCTGGGCGTGAATGTGCCTGATTTGTTGATCTCCCAACCTGATACCGGCGAGCAAGCCCTGGAAATCGCCGATATGCTGGTGCGTTCCGGTTCTGTGGATATCGTGGTGGTCGACTCTGTGGCAGCACTGACACCACGTGCCGAAATTGAGGGCGAAATGGGTGATAGCCACATGGGCCTGCAAGCACGCCTGATGTCACAGGCCTTGCGTAAACTGACGGGTAATATCAAACGTACCAACACACTGGTGATTTTCATTAACCAGATCCGTATGAAAATCGGCGTCATGTTCGGTAACCCTGAAACCACTACCGGCGGTAATGCATTGAAGTTTTACGCTTCTGTGCGCCTGGATATCCGCCGTACCGGTGCAATCAAGAAAGGTGACGAAGTCACTGGTTCCGAGACCCGGGTGAAAGTCATCAAAAACAAAGTGGCACCTCCGTTTAAGCAGGCTGAATTCGACATCATGTATGGCGAAGGTATCTCCCGTTTGGGTGAAGTGATCGAGTTGGGCTCTAACGCCAAACTGGTAGAGAAGTCAGGCGCCTGGTACAGCTATAAAGGCGAGAAAATCGGCCAGGGTAAAGAAAATGCCAAGGAATTCCTGCGCGAAAATCCAGCCATTGCTGCTGAAATCGAAGCGCAGATTCGTGCCAATTCCAACATCCTGGCAGATGGCATGACTGCTGCCAGGACTGAGGATGATTAAATAACTTGCGTCAGCAGCCTGAGAAGTCGCTGCGCCAGCGCGCGCTGGAGTATCTAAGTAAACGTGAATATTCTGCCGTTGAGTTGGCGCAAAAACTCAAAGCGTACGCCAGTGAAACTGATGATATTGCAGCATTGATTGCAGACTTCAAAACGCGTGGCTGGTTAAGTGATGCACGCTACACCGAGCAAATGGTGCATGCCCGCCAGGCGAAATTTGGCATAGCGCGGGTTGCCAATGAGTTAAGGGAAAAGGGCATTGACGATTCTCTGGTGGCCGAGGCAGTAGCTAAGTTACAGGTAAATGAAGTCGAACGCGCCGGAGAAATCTGGCGCAAAAAGTTTAAAGCGGCCCCGGCAACACGCGAAGAATGGGCGAAACAAGCCCGTTTTTTACAAAGTCGTGGTTTTACGTTTGATGTAATTAAGAATATTTTGAATAGACACGCAGAAGATGACAGTCCAGAAGACTACAGTTAGTTACGGAAGTAAACCTTCCAGCAAGCAAATCCGCCAGGCATTCCTGGATTTTTTTGCTTCTAAAGGCCATCAAGTGGTTGCTTCCAGCTCGCTGGTACCACATGGCGATCCTACCTTGCTATTCACCAATGCTGGCATGAACCAGTTCAAGGATGTGTTCCTGGGCTTTGACAAACGTCCATACACGCGTGCAGTCAGCTCTCAAAAATGTGTACGTGCCGGCGGCAAGCACAATGATCTGGAAAATGTAGGCTACACCGCCCGGCACCATACATTTTTCGAGATGCTGGGTAACTTCAGTTTTGGCGATTATTTTAAGCGTGATGCGATTACCTTTGCCTGGGAGTTGCTGACTGAAGTTTATGCATTGCCTAAAGAGCGCCTGATGGTGACTGTGTACTCAGAAGATGACGAGGCTTACGATATCTGGCACAAGGAAGTTGGCATACCTGCCGACAAAATTGTACGTATTGGTGACAACAAGGGTGCGCGTTATGCATCAGACAATTTCTGGATGATGGGCGATACCGGCCCTTGCGGCCCGTGTACCGAGATTTTCTACGATCATGGTGCACATATTCCTGGAGGCCCTCCAGGCAGTCCGGATGAAGACGGTGACCGTTTTATCGAAATCTGGAACAACGTTTTCATGCAGTTCAACCGCGATGAAGCGGGGATGATGCATCCTTTGCCTAAGCCATCAGTTGATACAGGGATGGGCCTGGAACGTATTTCTGCGGTGTTGCAAGGCGTGCATGCCAACTATGAAATTGATCTATTCCAGGCATTAATCAAAGCTGCTGGCCGCGAAACCAGCACCGTTGATTTAGATAGCCCCAGCCTGAAGGTGCTGGCTGATCATATCCGCGCCTGTTCCTTCCTGATTGCTGATGGCGTGATTGCGGGTAATGAAGGCCGTGGTTATGTGCTGCGGCGTATCATCCGCCGAGCGATTCGGCATGGTTACAAACTGGGCTGTCGCACAGCATTTTTCCACAAACTGGTGGCAGATCTGGTGCTTGAGATGGGTGAAGCCTATCCAGAGTTGGTCAGCAGCCAGGCACGTATTACTGATGTGCTCAAACAGGAAGAGGACCGGTTTTTCGAAACCATTGAGAATGGCATGCAGATTCTGGAAACCGAATTGGCGACCAAGCCTGCGATATTCAATGGCGATTTGGCATTTAAACTGCACGATACTTTCGGCTTCCCACTCGATTTAACGGCTGACATTTGTCGCGAACGTGGCGTGACCGTCGATACATCTGGTTTCGATGCTGCCATGGCGCGCCAGAAAGAGCAGGCGCGTGCTGCGGGTAAATTCAAGATGGCACTTAACCTGGAATACGAAGGCCAGGCCACGAGTTTTCATGGTTATGAAAAGCTGGAAACGCCAGCCCGAGTATTGGCGCTCTACAAAGATGGTAGCCTGGTTAAATCCCTGAGTGAAGGTGATCTCGGTATTGTCGTGCTTGATGACACACCTTTTTATGCCGAATCTGGCGGCCAGATCGGCGATAGTGGCGAACTAAAGTCTGCTGATGGCATTTTTGCAGTGGAAGACACCCAGAAAATCCAGGCGTCGGTGTTTGGTCACCATGGTGTACTGGCAACCGGTACTTTATCTGTGGGCGACGCGTTGACTGCCAAGGTCAACCTGCAAGCGCGCCACGCCACCATGCGCAATCACTCTGCTACCCATCTGATGCATAAAGCTTTACGTGAAGTGCTGGGTGATCACGTTCAGCAAAAAGGCAGCCTGGTAGATACTGAGAAAACCCGTTTTGACTTTGTGCATAATGCACCTGTGACAGATGCACAAATTGCCAAAGTGGAAGCGCTAGTCAATGCAGAGGTTTTGACCAATACCGACACGCTGGCGAAATTGATGGATATTGAATCGGCTCAGCAGACCGGCGCCATGATGCTGTTTGGCGAGAAGTATGGCGATGAAGTGCGCGTGCTGGATATTGGGTCTTCAAGAGAGTTATGCGGTGGTACGCACGTCAGCCGTACCGGTGATATCGGCTTGTTTAAAATCATCTCTGAAAGTGGTGTAGCTGCCGGCGTACGCCGGATTGAAGCGACTACCGGCGAAGGCGCACTCAAGCTGGTGCAAGCGCAACAGGCCATGATCAACAAACTGGCGGGTGAATTAAAAGCGCCGGCACACGAATTATCGAACAAAATCTCCCAGGTGCTAGATAACGTCAGGACTTTAGAAAAAGAATTAGCGCGCCTGAAATCGAAATTGGCGAGCGCGCAAGGTGATGACCTGATGAACCAGGTGCAGAATGTCGATGGCGTTAACGTACTGGCAGCGACTCTGGAAGGTGCTGATGCCAACGCCCTGCGTGAAACCATGGATAAACTGAAAGATAAGCTCAAATCGGCCGTAATTGTGCTGGCAAGTGTGTCTGCAGGCAAAGTCAGTCTGGCGGCAGGTGTAACCGCAGATTTGATTGGCAAGCTTAAAGCCGGCGAGTTGGTTAATCATGTTGCCGGCCAGGTAGGCGGTAAAGGCGGCGGTAAGCCGGATATGGCGATGGCAGGTGGTACAGACGCTAGCAAATTGCCGCAGGCACTGAGTAGTGTGCCTGAGTGGGTAAAACAAAAATTACATTAATTTATTTGATAATTAGAGCTTAATAATGGCATTAATAGTACAAAAATATGGTGGTACCTCAGTGGCAAATCCTGAGCGTATCCGCAATGTGGCCAGGCGCGTCGCCCGTTATAAAGCGATGGGCCACCAGGTCGTAGTCGTGGTGTCAGCCATGTCCGGCGAAACCAATCGCCTGATTGCGCTGGCCAAAGAAATCATGCCGGATCCTGATCCGCGTGAATTGGATGTGATGCTGTCTACCGGTGAGCAGGTCACGATAGGCATGACGGCACTGGCATTGACAGAGTTGGGCATTAAAGCCAAAAGCTATACCGGCACGCAGGTCAGAATCCTGACCGATGATGCGCACACCAAAGCACGCATTCTGGATATTGATCAGCACAACCTGAAAAAAGACCTGGACGATGGCTATGTCTGTGTGGTGGCTGGATTCCAGGGTGTGGACGCTAACGGCAATATCACCACGCTGGGTCGTGGAGGTTCTGACACCACCGGCGTCGCGTTGGCTGCTGCTTTAGGTGCCGATGAATGCCAGATATATACCGATGTGGATGGTGTGTACACCACCGATCCACGCGTGGTACCTGAAGCGCGCCGCCTGGAAAGAATTACCTTTGAAGAAATGTTGGAACTGGCATCACAGGGCTCCAAAGTATTGCAGATTCGCTCCGTTGAATTTGCCGGTAAATATAAAGTGAAACTGCGTGTGCTTTCCAGCTTTGAAGAAGAAGGCGATGGCACATTGATTACGTTTGAAGAAAATGAGGAAAACATGGAAAATCCAATCATCTCCGGCATTGCATTTAACCGCGATGAGGCGAAAGTGACGGTGGCTGGCGTCCCAGATAAACCTGGTATTGCTTATCAAATTCTGGGCCCGGTGGCAGATGCCAATATTGATGTGGACATGATTATTCAAAACGTAGGCGCGGATGGCACCACCGACTTTACGTTCACCGTACACAAGAACGAAATGAACAAGGCGCTAGGTATTTTGCGCGATAAAGTCCAGGGCCATATACAGGCACGTGAAATCTCTGGCGACGATAAAATTGCCAAAGTGTCAGTAGTTGGTGTGGGCATGCGTTCACACGTCGGCATCGCCAGCCAGATGTTCCGCACCCTGGCTGAAGAGGGCATCAATATCCAAATGATTTCTACCAGTGAGATTAAGATTGCCGTTGTGATTGAAGAGAAATATATGGAATTGGCAGTGCGTGTATTGCACAAAGCTTTCGCACTAGACGATGCATAATCTGACCAAAAACATTCTTTAATTTTGCGTTGATTTACGAAGGGTTTTCGCGTACTATGGCGCCCTTCGATGCAGTAGCAATACTGCATCGAGCAGTAATATATATAAGTTTAAAACGGTGAGCTGGCCGAGTGGTCGAAGGCACTTCCCTGCTAAGGAAGCATATGGGCTTAAACCTGTATCGAGGGTTCGAATCCCTCGCTCACCGCCAAAAAATTTAAAAAACTTGTGTTATAATGCTGCTCTTGTTGCAACGTAGTTGTAACACCTTGGCGCCCGTAGCTCAGTTGGATAGAGTATTTGGCTACGAACCAAAGGGTCGGGCGTTCGAATCGCTCCGGGCGCGCCAAAAATAAAAGCCTTGTTTCTAACGAAACAAGGCTTTTTTCTTTCTATTGCTGACTATTCTCAAGTCTTGATCGCCTCAGTAACATGCGTTTTCCAAAGTAATTGTTTGATGCTTACTGGCTCATCGAAACTCTCTTTCGAAAAACGACTTTTTGTTACCACCGGTGTCGATGTAAAGACTAATAAAAAACTGCCGGTATCAATGTATGCTCATGGCCCAATCATATTCCTGCATAGCGAGAGCCGCATCAGATATGATATGCTTTAGCTTTGTTTTTTTATTGGTATTTTAGTGTCTTTAAACGCCTGTTTGGCGCGGATTGCAGACGATATGCAGCAGGTGGATGTCGTTATTCGCCAGTCTTTGTCGTCTCAAGTTCCGCTCATTAATCAAATCTCAGAATACATCATTCATAGTGGAGGCAAACGCCTGCGTCCGGCATTGGTGTTGATGTCGGGAGATTTGGCTGGTGGAGTGACGCCGGCACATCACCAACTGGCAGTCATCATTGAGTTTATCCACACAGCGACCTTGCTGCATGACGATGTGGTAGATGCTTCTGATTTACGCCGTGGGAAAACCACTGCGAATCACGTGTATGGCAACCCGGCCAGTGTGCTGGTTGGTGATTTTTTATATTCCCGTTCTTTCCAGATGATGGTGAAGCTGCAGAATATGCGCGTGATGGAAATACTCGCAGACGCTACTAATATCATTTCTGAAGGTGAAGTCTTGCAGTTGCTCAATGTGCGTAATATAGGCGTCAGTGAGCAGGATTACCTGCAAGTCATCCATTTTAAAACAGCCAAATTGTTTGAGGCGGCCACCCGCCTTGGTGCCGTGCAATGCCAATCAAGTATGGAGCGCGAGGAAGCGCTGGCAATCTATGGCATGCATTTAGGCACGGCATTCCAGTTAATTGATGATGTGCTGGATCTGACGGGCGACAGTGAGAAAATTGGAAAAACACTAGGGAATGACCTGGCTGAAGGCAAAGTCACATTGCCTATGCTATATGCGATTAAACAAGCGCCAACAGCGCAAGCAGAACTGGTGAAACACGCTTTATTGGAAGGGCAGGTAACCCACCTGGAGCAAGTGCTGGAAATCCTGCATGCGGTAAAAGCATTTGATTATGTGCGTTCGGTTGCACAAAAAGAAGCGCAGCTCGCCTGTGAGGCGTTAGATATTTTTGAAACAAGTGCGGCCAAACAGGCAATGCTGGATTTAGCCAGGTTTTCAGTCAGTCGCCAGCAGTAGGGTAGACAGCATGCATTTTTCAACGCATGCTGCAATTAATGACTGAACAAGGCGCTGAGCAAAGTCAGTTCTGAAGAAAGTTAGTTAAGCGCGATTGGTTCCCCACTGGCATGGTAGTAACTGAGCCTGGCGCATTCATTGGTTGCATTGGTCAAGGCACCATCAAATAACGATTCGCCATTGACATCCACAACCGCATAGCCATTGTGATATAGCGTTACTTCTGCCTGCAATGGATTGTCTGCACGGCTGGCGATTGTGTGCAGCCCATGTTTATGCGAAGCGCGCATGGCGAAGCTGACACAATTTTCTTCTTCCTCTTCACTGTAGACTTCCCAGTGTGATTGTCCGGTCAGGTTTGCCAACCATCCTGGTAAGTCGACTTCAACACGGCAAATCACCGGTTCATCCCAGGCAGGATGTTCTACCTGGTCTAGTTCGACATCGGTTGGGGGCGTGAATTTGATTTGATCAGACATAGGCAACTTCCTTCACTATTAAGATTCAGATCCGTAAGATTCAGATGCGAAGTCACTCGGCTGGAGTGTCATTCTCATCTTACACATAAATGGTGACATTCAATCTGTTTTCAAGGCAATAATTTCCGCTTTCGAACAGGCTTTACCTTGCGTTAGCGGCTTTGGTCTTGCTTACTTGTATCAACGATGAGATGATGCAGCAACCTTAATAGTGTTATCGGTATCATGACAGAATTCCTTGAGCCTGTTTTAAGCTTGTTGAGAACCCAACCGCATTTTCTGCAATTCATCTGTCTTGTCTTCGGCTTGCTGGTAGGCAGCTTTCTTAATGTCGTCATACATCGTTTGCCTAAAATGATGGAGCATGAATGGCATGCCAACTGCCTGGATTTACAAGGTCAACCTTTACCAGATCAGCCTAAATATAACCTGGTAGTGCCGCGTTCCGCGTGTCCAAATTGTGGACACATGATAGGCGCGCTGGAAAATGTCCCTGTCCTCAGTTACCTGTTTTTGCGCGGACGATGCAAAGCCTGCAAAACCTCTATTTCAGTACGCTATCCATTGGTAGAAGCACTGACCGGGGCACTGTCGCTGGGCGTTGCTGTGCAATATGGTTATAGCCATCTGACGCTATTTGCCTTGATATTCGTGTTTGCGTTGATCGCATTGACCTTTATTGATTTTGATACCCAATTATTGCCGGACGACATCACACTGCCATTGTTATGGCTGGGATTGTTACTCAATTTAAATCATGGATTCACGGATATCACTTCTGCAGTAGCGGGTGCGATGGCGGGTTACCTTGTGCTATGGGCAGTCTACTGGCTGTTTAAGCTGGTGACTGGTAAAGAAGGCATGGGCTATGGTGATTTTAAATTACTTGCTGCCATTGGCGCCTGGTTTGGCTGGCAATTGCTGCCAGCAGTGATACTGCTCAGTTCTATTGTCGGCAGCGTGATTGGCATAGGGCTGATTTTATTTAAAGGTAAAACCCGCCAGACAGCCATTCCGTTCGGGCCATTTCTGGCACTAGGTGGCATTGCTGCCCTGTTTTATGGGCAAACATTGGCCGCTTTTTACCTGGTCCCTTAATTTCTTTTTAGCACCTAAGTAGATTATTAATGACTAAAGTAGTAGCCGTTACCGGCGGCATAGGCAGTGGCAAAAGCGAGGTTTGTAAAACCTTTATTGAGCTTGGTGTACCAGTGGTTGATCTTGATGAAATCGCCCGAGCAATGAGCGCACCGGGTAGTGTCGCCATGCAAGCAGTGCGCGAAGCATTTGGTGATGCGATGTTTGATACAAGTGGCCAGCTAGATCGCGCTAACTTGCGCGAACTGGTATTTTCAAATCCCGATGCGCTGGATCAGTTAAATCACATCATGCACCCTGCCATTCGTGAAGAAGCCGCGCAACAGATTGCGCACTCCTCCTCCCAGCCTTATGTGATCCTAGCCATTCCCTTATTGGTCGAAAGCCGTGATGACTGGACCATGATAAATCATGTGCTGGTGATCGATTGCAGTGAGGAGATACAATTTGCACGCGTCATGCAGCGTAGCGCTTTATCCGAAGACATGGCCAAGGCTATTATCGCCGCACAAAGCAGCCGCGAAGCGCGGTTGGCAATCGCAGATTCAGTGATTGAGAATAACCAAAGCCTGGAAGATTTACGTGAAAAAGTGCTTAACTTTCATCAAATTTTCTCAAAAACTTGCCACTGATTAAAAAGGGTTTCATAATCAGGCTTTTATTGCATACTTTTCAAGTATCAGCTGACAGAAAAGGCTGCCGTGTCGAGCTACGAGTTTCCATTTAATGAGCGCATCAGAACTTATCTCCGCCTGGAAGATTTGTTTGTAAAGATGCTGCATCACATTGAAGTAGGCCATGAGGTGAATCATCATGTGGCGCTGCTAACGCTGTTACAGATCCTGGATTTAATTGATCGTGGCGATTTAAAAGTAGATTTGCTACAAGAACTGGACAGGCATAAGGTCCAGCTCTCATTCTTGCAGAACAATCCCAATATCGATCAATATGCGTTAAGCGATACCCTGGCCAGCCTGGATCGTTGCGCTACGTCATTAAGATCAGATCACCAGAAACTAGGTCAATCGCTACGTGATAATGACTGGTTGATGAGTGTGAAACAGCGTGCCGGCATACCGGGTGGCGTATGCGAGTTTGACCTGCCTTCTTACCGGCATTGGCTGTACTTGAGTGTAGACCGCCGCAAAACCGACTTCTCGCAATGGCTGGCTCGGCTGATGCCTATGTATGAAGCCATACGCATGATCCTGCAATTATTACGTGGCAGTGGCCAGGTACTGTCTCTGGTGGCACATAAAGGCGCATACCAGCAGCAACTATCCGGGCATAAGCCTGCGCAACTCTTGCGGATCGAGATTGGCCATGATGAGTGTTTTCCTGAGGTGAGTGCCAATAAATACGCGATCAATATCCGTTTCCAGAAACTGGATTTTGTACAACGGCCTAAAGCCTGCGAGCAAGATATCCCCTTTAAGATGATTATCTGCAACTTTACCGGGCCGGGGCATAATTGATGCAAGCAGCGGCAAAACCACGTAAGGTAGCCTGCCCGGGCTGTGGCGAAATGACGGAGTATTCGCCAACAAATGCATACCGGCCGTTTTGTAGCGAACGCTGCAAGTTGATGGATTTAGGGGATTGGGCCACGGAGAAATTCAGGATTCCCGATACTACACCACCCGATCTCGATGAGACTGAATAACGTGCGGCACATTGTTAATATGAGACCATTGCTGTCGTAAAGTTACTGACCACCTTAACTCGTCTAATAACTGCATCTTTGGTTAATCTCCACCGCTTTAGCCTTATCCCACGCCTTGACATCGTGAGCCCAAGCTATCTTCATCGCAATCATGCAGCGATTATTTAATTCTCGCGCAAATAATTAACATACCTTTGCGCAGGTCGTGCTTCACTAATTGCCACTACCACCGTTAAAACAATATGCGGCTAAAGTATAAGTACGCCTATTGATAACACTAATAAAACAGGTGACAGAGCAATGACAATAAGTACGTTGCAACGAATGCGCACAGGAGAGCTTGCGGTGGGCATGTTCGTTGCTGAGCTGGATATCCCATGGCTGGAGAGTCCGTTCATCCTACAAGGATTCCTCATCGAAAATGACACGCAACTCAGCGAGTTGCGTACGCTATGCCGCGAAGTGGTGGTGGATAAACAGATGTCCACCGGCGAGTATTTTGCAGCGCCCGTGAGAGAAAAACTCTCCAACACTGCGCGTCGCACTTTAGTAGCTAACACTAATGTATTTTCATCGATAACGCCAAAAAATGGCAGCCCGTTGAATAATAGTTTTCTGAAAGTCATGCATGCTTTGCGCGACGGTCAGGCACCAGCCGCTGTCAATGTTGCACAGGTTGCTTCAAATGCAACTGAATCCGCATTCGCATCTGGGCAAACAATAACGTTGTCCAGACAAGCGTTTGAGAAAAAGCACTACCAGCACGCCACAGACTCATTCTGGAACCGTCTCTGTGGCTGGCTATATGGCTTTAAAGCGCAGCCCAGAAAACACAATGATAGCGACCTGGTCAAACTGCATCAAACCGCAGCGCAAGTCCACGCTGAAGAGGCAGCAACCATACCGGTAGAGTTGGAAATCGTGGAGGTCTATCCCCAATTTGCCAAAACCGAGGCCGATACCCGCGATGTCTTCGAGAAAATCGCATTGGGTAACAATGTTGATCTCGTGCATGTCAGCCAGTCGCTGGATAACATGTTGCAAAGCATTGAACGCAACCCGGATGCGCTGTTATGGCTGTCCCGCCTTCGGCAAACCGATGATTATGCTTACAACAAAGCCTTGTATGTCAGCATCAATATGATGGCATTCGGTCACTTTTTGTCTTTACCAAGAAAGCAGGTCAAAGATCTGGGCATGGCGGGCCTGCTCCAGGATTTAGGCAAAATCCAGATTCCTGCTCAGATATTGCAAAAACCAAGTCGTCTGGAAGAAAGCGAATTTGAATTGGTGATGCAGCACGTGGAAGCCAGTCTGCAAACCCTGCGCTCCAACACCGATATCAGCCATGATGTCATGCAGATTGTCGGAGAGCATCATGAGCGTTTTGATGGCAGCGGATACCCGAACGGCCTGAAAGGCGCCGATATTTCATTACTGGGGCAGATTGCCGGCATCATGGATACTTACTGTGCGATGACCAGTGACAAGCCTTATGCAAAGGGGATGTTTAGCCATCAGGTGCTTGAAACCCTGTATACGACCAAGAATGAAAAATTCAGCGAATCCTTAATCGACCAACTGATCCAGTTTTTTGGTATTTACCCGGTCAGTTCACTGGTGGAGCTTAACAGTGGCGAAGTCGCGGTGGTGATCCAGCAGAACCAGATCCGGCGCCTGCAACCTCGCGTCATGATATTGCTGGATACGCAAAAACAACGCATGACCTCGCCGGTAACGCTGGACCTGATCCACGGGCCGCTCACGCCTGCCGGTGAAGCCTACCGGATTGTGCGTGGATTACCACCTGATTCCTACGGGCTCAACCCGGCGCATTATTATGATTAACGGTGCCAGAAATGCAGCAGATTAATCCCGTGCATATTGAGGACGGCAGTTCTCACTTAAAACCCGCATTCAGGCGATATCAGCCGCTGTTGCCCGATGCATTGTTAACCCGTTTGATGCGATTCGGCTTAAACCCAAATGCGTTAACCCGTCAACCCATTAAGCTAAATCAAACGCCACGTTCGCAGATTCCCCAATTAGCAGAAGAAGCGCCTGAGGTACTCGTACAACAATATCAGCAGGCCTTGTCTACACTCTGCCAGCGACATGGCTGGGCGACGCTGGTTGAGGTAATCAACCATCTGGCTGCAAAGTGGGTAGATTTATACGCTGCAGGCGTGCCTCTGACGGCCATCGATGCGCTGTTAAGTGCAATAGTGATACCGCGATACTTTTCAAACACTAAAACGCTGGCATTCCAGCGCTGCCTTTCTCAATTGTTTCTGGAGTCGGCAGCCAGGTATGACCATACTGCCCTCGAGTTTGCCAGGCGACATCATCAGCATAGCCAGTTGCCTAACGGGCGATTGCTAAAAGAGCAGTTGCAGCAGATATTGGTATTTAGCCAGGCACAGGCGGGCTTGCTACTGATTAACTTCAAATTGACTTCCACCATGATGGATGGCCACCGTCACCGCATGCCTGAGGTGGCCGTTGAAATCATCAAACGCCTGCAACTCAGCCTGCCCAAAGACCATACCCTGTTCCACCTGGATGCCTATGAATTTGCCGTGCTTTCACCGCAACTGGACCATGCCGTCAAGCTGGATTTGCTTTCGGCTAAACTGCGCCAGCCGTTTGAGTTCACTGTACACGCCAACCACCAGCCTTTTTCAGTGAGCCCTGTGATTGGTGGTGTCTGTCGTGATGCCTTACATAAAAAGGCCGACGACATGCTGGCACAAGCCAGGCTTGCGCTTGAACACGCCGATAACACCTATCAAGCATTCGCAACTTATTCTGAGGCGTTAAGCAAACAAGCAGATGACAACGCACAATTGCGCCAGGACGTACTGGACGCCTTCGAGAATGACCGCATGGCTTTATATCTCCAGCCCATTATCGATAGCAATACAGGCACATGCATGGGCGCAGAGGCATTACTGAGATGCCGTAAAGGAAACGGTGAGTTTATCCCGCCGCCGGTGGTGATAGAGGTGTTGTACCAGCAAGGCTTGGGCCATATGTTTATCCGCTGGCTGATCAATACTTCCTGTCGTTTAGCGAGTGCTCTCAAACAGAAAAGTACCCAGCAGATGTTTCTTTCTATCAACCTGACCGCAGAAGACCTGATTAATCGCGAGCTACCTTACCTGCTGGCCCAGGCCTTGAAACTATGGAATGTAGAGGCCAGCATGTTCACGCTCGAGATCACCGAAAACGGATTATTGGTCGATGAAGAAGCGGCGGTCGAAATCATGCATGCGTTCACCGACATGGGTTGCCGCATGGCGCTGGATGACTTCGGCACTGGCTATTCCTCAATGTCACGGTTGCGTAACCTGCCGATAGACCTGGTTAAGATTGACCAGTCCTTTGTGCGTGGTGTCGCGCATTCCGCGCAGGATAGGGCTATCGTGCAAGGCATTATTACCATGGCGCATGGCCTAGGTAAGAAAGTGGTGGCAGAAGGGGTGGAAGATGCAGATTGCCTGGCGATTATCGAGGCATTGCAATGCGAGAAAATACAAGGTTATTACTATTCCAGACCTTTGCCATTTGAACAGTTCGTGGCATGGCTGGAAGGGCAAGCAGCCGTTTCGCAACACACGGTTACAGAACAACAGTTGAGCGCATAAGTGACACTGGTTGTGTCTCAGCGCTGTGGAAGCTGGGTTCGACCTGAAATGAATTTTTTCAGCAATGAAGGCTCATATATGTGATTATTTGCACGATAATCATTAGCCAGATGATGCCGATTCCCCATACTCATACTTTATGCCAAATTCTTCCGCGAAACCCTCTGCCAGTTTATACACTACCTTACTCGTATTCATGGGCTTGCTAACCAGCTCCTGTTCACCGGTCAATCTCCTCAATGCAGTGATTTCCGATAAAGGATATCGATTGAACAAGGGTGTGACCTATGGCGACCTACCGCGACAAAAATTAGATATCTATACTCCTGAAAGTCATCTGCTGGCAAGCAGCGAACAGGCAGATGCCCGCAGTGCTGCACCTGCCAATCCCACCAAAAGCAAACGTCTGCCTGTCATGGTGTTTTTTTACGGCGGCAGCTGGGATTCCGGCAATCGCGAGAGCTATAAATTCATAGGCGAAGCCATGACTTCACAGGGTTTCATCACCGTGATCGCCGACTATCGCGTCTATCCTGAAGTATGCTTCCCCGGCTTTATGGAAGATCCCGCCAGAGCGGCTAAATGGGTGAAGCAGCATGCAGCAGAGTTCGGTGGCGACCCGGATCGTATTTTCCTGGCAGGGCATTCCGCTGGTGCGCATATTGCCGCCATGCTGGTATTAGACCCTGAATTTCTCGCAAAACAGAACAGCAAACCACAAGACTTCGCCGGCATGATAGGACTGGCTGGCCCGTATGATTTTCTGCCGCTGAAAAGTAATCGATTGAAAACCATTTTTGGCCCGGAAGACCAACAGGCGAAATCGCAACCGATCAATTTTGTCACCGGCAACAATCCACCCATGTTGCTAATGGTAGGTACTAAAGACGGCACCGTCTGGCCCAGAAACACTTACAACCTGGCCGCCAAAATCAAGTCCGCAGGCGGGCCGGTAGAGGTCGCCGAGTTTGCTGGGTATGGCCATGTCGATATGGCTGCCAAATTGGCAAAACCCCTGCGCGACAAACGTATGTTAGATACGATTGCAGCCTTTATAAGAAAGCATTAAAGTTGTTGCCAAGTATTAGAAGGTAGACAGATATAGATTTTCCACCTGCTCCCTGGCCCAAGGTGTTTTGCGCAAAAACTTGAGGCTGGATTTCACTGATGGATCATTCTTGAAACAATTGATATTGATTTTATCCCCAAGTTTATGCCAGCCGTAGTGGTCAACAAGCCTCGTCACGATACTTTCAAGCGTGACACCATGTAAGGGATTATTTGGCTGAGCAGGTTTAGAGGTAGTCATCTTTTGGGGCAGTTTAATACTGATGTTTTGGTTTTTGATTAAGCCTTGCTATCTTGCTGCCAGTGAAACTTGTGCATTATTCGATGCACAATTGGCGTAAGTACCAAACCAACAGTGACTATAAAAACAAGCCCCGCATATAATGCATACAGGCCGGCAAAGACTTTTCCATCATCTGTTTTTGGCGCATCCACAGGCCCCATGCCACCCATCAGCATTGCCGAGTTTAAAAAGGCATCACGCCACGCGAGCTGCTCATAATGCATGTAGCCCGCCATCCCTATAGCCAGTGAAAGCAGCAACAAACC
>NZ_DATHWZ010000089.1:0-121611 GCF_035460085.1 Methylophilus sp. | reverse complement strand
TCTGTTTTGGGGATGACCAGGTTTCGACGTGGGTTACAAAGCAGTGCAGGGCATACCGAGGCTCAGCTACCTCGTAAATACAACTGAAACAAGTATAGTCGCAAACGACGAAACTTACTCTCTAGCAGCTTAGTTCTGCTGGACGCTGTACCAGCTCTCCCGTGGGTTGGATTGGGGTAACCCATACGCAGTGTCATATACACGGGATACGTGTTGTGCTGGGTTACTTAGCACTTCATTAACCTTTAGGTAACTCGTCTATACACTGCTTGTCTGTTGGTGAGGTATAGATTAAATTAAACAACAAGGCTAAGTATGTAGAACTGTCTGTGGAGGGCTTGCGGACGGGGGTTCGATTCCCCCCAGCTCCACCAAATTCAATGTAGTCAATAGCAAGTTTAAAAGCCAGCATTGCAAGATGCTGGCTTTTTTTATGCACTTCACGTGGGATCAAGTTGAGATATTTATCCTATTTTTATCAAAAGTTAAATAAAAAAAGCCACTCATAGTGAGTGGCTTTATAACGTTTCTAGTTTTTTATAAAATCACTAGTTAACGATAGCGTTTTTTTAAACCGGTAAAAAATCTGCGTTTGGCTACCATGCTTAACTGATCAAAAATCATATTCTTCCAAAGAAATTGCGCTCTGATCATTTCTTCATCCAGTCCAACAGCAAGGCACAGGTTCAGTTTTTTTCGATGCCTGATCCTTAATGTAGCAAATGCATGGTGTTTTATGCGATTCAGTTTACAGCTTGGTGCTGCCAATTTACCTGATTTCCAGCGATGAAATACTGCCGGTTTCACATTGGCTAGCTTGATTGCTTTAGGTTTGCTCAACGTACCTAATTGATCACCCACTTTTAAACTCCAGTTTAATAAACATTGCGTATGCAATTTTTTTATTTTGTTTTTATTATTCATGGCCTCCCTCCTGAACTGCAGATAAATCTGCAGCAAAATATTAACATTAGTGAAAAACTTGTTAAAAATAATTCAGGCTTTTTGTCTGATGCTTAACATAAATATGAATTAATCATGAAAAATACCAATTTAAATCAATCATTTAACGTGAAAATGAAATGATGCCAATAACATGAGTCATTATGTATGTTGGACGACCAAAAATCGGCTGAATAAAAATTCGTGCAAACTATTTAGTACATATTTTTGTCACAAAACAAACTAAGCAATCTGATTATTCGAAACATGACCTCTACTCATATCAATGAAGCCAAGCTAGTCCAGGATGTTGAAGTGCTTCGCAGCCAGTTTCCACAAGTAAAAGATTTGTATCGTGAAGTATGCCGATTGATGTTCTTTCGCTATGGGATACAGCCAACCGCAAATAAGCTGTATCAGCTTGTTCGAAAAGGCACCATGTCCACGCCAGCGCAAACGGTAAATAATTTTTGGAATGAACTCAGGCTTAAAAATAGGGTGGATGTAGAGCATTCGGGCTTGCCGGATACACTGCGCGAATTCGCTGGCGAAGCGCTCAGTACCTTATGGAAATCTGCGCTTGAGGTGGCCAAGCAGAATGTTAAAGAAAAACATTCGGTGATCAATAACCTGGAAAGCAGTAACAAGCTTGAGTTGGAAAACCTCAAGACTCAGTTGAAAAAACTCGAAAACCTGAATGCAGAGCAGCATTCAGAACTCGTGATTATCAGAAAACAGCTGCAGGAAAGTGAAAAAAGATTCCTCATCGACCACCAAGTTTCTGCAACACAGAAAGAAACTGTCAAGATGCTGCAAAATGAAAAGTCTGCACTGGAGGGTTCGTTAAAGAGTATCAACAATGAATTTTCTGCTGAATTCAATAAACTGCATGCCGCATTGAAGTTATCTGAAGACAAGTTCAGAAAGCTGGAAGCGAAGTCATTTTTGGAAGTTGATCGTGAGCGGCAGCGGGCCTACAAGCTGGAGTCTGAAATCAGCGAATTGAAAAAATCTTTACTCAAAGAACACGCAGTTACCAAGAGCCAGTCTGCCAAAAATCAAAAGCTGGTCAATGAATTGCGTGAGAATGTTGGTGTGATAAAAGGGCAGCTAAAAGAATCGCAGCGACAACAATTGGCTGCCTCAAACAAGCTTAAACAGATAGAAAGAAAAAAACCTTTATTGAAGTAAAAAAGCGGCCATATGAATGATGGCCGGTTAGACGTATGATCATGATGAATGCGTCATGAAAGTTCGATAAACCGGTCTTCGATAAATTTCTTTTCAATGTTGTTGCGTTGCATCTCATTGTCCAGCACTTTGATTTTCTCTTCTAATACCTTTTTCTCGCGCTCTGCATCTTCCAATTGGTCCTGCAAACGCTGATTTTCAGCACTGGCTTCGGCAGCCGGATTGGGCTTTTTGGCATTCTGTAATTGTTTTATCTCAAGCCTAAGTTCAGACATCATGGATTCTGAGTCTTTGGCTTCTGAACGCGCTTTCATGACCATGGATTGGTAGCTCTCTATGCGTTTACGCATAGCGCCAAGCTCAGCGTTCTCATCCATAGAGAGGTAATTACTTTTGCGTAGCTGGTTGGCGATCTCTGCCATGCTGCTTTGCAATTTGCTGATTTCACTGACCACAGCTTCGCTAGGCATATCATTGCCTTGTTTTTCGCTATTCCCTAAAGAACTGGTGATAAACATTTCATCCAGTCGCTCATGAATTTCTTTAGATACTTTATCAAATCTCTGCAAGGTGTTGATTAGTAATGGATCCGGCTGTTTTGAATTTTCTTCCATGTTGGAGAAACGTCGATCCAGTATCGCGCATAGCGTTTCAAGATTCTTTGATGAATTTTGCAATTCTGCATGACACCTTCCCAATGAATTGAAAAATTTCTCCTGCTGCATGGTGTTACTTAATAACAACCTGACAAGCAAAAAGGCTGCGCCGCAGCTGATCAACAGTGCGATGCTGCCAAATATTTCATTAAAGGTATAAGCCATAAATGCTCCTAGATCAGTTTGATATAGGTGATATAACCCGTGCCAACGCCTGGTACATTCAATTTATAGTCAGCCCGGCCTTCATTGGTCTTCAATGACATTTCCAGGCGGGGAAACTGTCTGCTCACGATGCTTGAGCGTGCCAGCTTAAGTGGGCCATTTTTTTTGCTGATTGACATGCCTGCGCCGAACTCATCCATAAATTTACGTGCTTCATCCAATTGATCATTTGAAGCGGAGCCGTTTTTTATGAAAGAAGGCACCATGGCCGGTTGGTCATTATTGAGTGCCCACAGGATGCCGACAGCACTCATTTCCATAATGGCCAGTGCATTCACCGGCGGTGTTTTCCCGTTTTCACCAAACAGGCCGATCAGATTATTTTCGCTGTAATCTGCCAGCTTTAATTCAGGGCAGGGCTCAAGCGTGAATGCCTGGCCTTTGAGCATGCTGGAAAGCAAAGTCATGACACTTGCCAACTCCTCGCCGACCTTGTCGGCCGCTGATTCATCAGAAGAAAAGGGCACAAACTTTTTTAAATATGTTTTCAAATCAACATCTTGAAATGGTTTGTTGATGACGAATTTCGCACCACTTTTATAAGCAGATTCTATTTTATCCATATTAGATTCGGTAGTAATAAAGCCGATAGGGATACGATTGCCATAGGTTTGGCACACATGCTGGCAAAATTCCAGGCCGCTAATCTTTGGCATATGCCAGTCAGTAATGATTAAGTCCGGCGTATATTTTTCCAGAATTTCCATCGCAACTTCTGCATCATTCGCACTTCGAATTTCCAGGTTGGGATAATTACAAGACTCAATGACTCTTTTGATAATGCTCTGGATAGCTCGACTGTCATCGACAATCAAAAATTTGGCTGCGCCGCCTTTCACTGTACTCATGATAAAAATTCCCCGGAAGATTCATTATTGACGTCGAAGATCACCAGATTAACCAGGTCCTCGTTCGGCTTATCACTGACAAACAGCATACTGAATGTCGCATTTTTTTGTAGATCAAGAAATTCAGTTAATGGAATTTCTTTGGGCAGTCCTAATTTGCTATTTTCACCCACAACCAGATTACCGCCGAGGATGTTACAGGTCTCTTTTTTTGCATCCTGTATATCTGCCGCTGAAAGCGTTTCAGGGTCAAGCCCAAACATATGTGAGGCCACTTTAATTGCTTCAGCGTCATCCAATATCAAGCCAATCGCGATTGATTCCCGCTGAGGCAGGCTATCAATATACATAGGCAAAATCACAGCCATCAGGCCCTGGTGGTCATCTATGGTAGAGCGATGGTTGCTTTCCTTAAACGCGAAAGCTGTACCGCTCACAAATGACCATGACTCAGAAATCTTTTTCACCATGTCTGTTGTCGATAACAACTGCATTTGGTATCTCCCAATGTAGAGTTAAGATGCTACAGGGATAATGCGATAATAAATGTCGAATGAGTGCAGGAAATACCTACTAATTATTTGTATTATTATCAATATGAATATCGCCCATCTTATTATTCGCATAATGTATATTATGTTAAATTTTAGATGAAAGAAAAAGATAACTGATTTTCCGGCTCAGCCAATACCTGGGTCTTTCTAACGTTAGGAAGTAAAATATTATTTAAGCTTTTTGCAATTTCTCGTTACTGAGTAACCGATGCGCTGTAATAAGGTTAATAAGAATTGGAATAGCCCCTAAGATACTTTCCCCTGGTGCCATAACATAAGAAAGACCTACTTCAAGTAGTGCTTGGTGGTGGTTAGTGGGAATGATCCCACCCAACGCTATCGGCGTGCTTAAACCTTTTTTGTTAACTTCTATCATTAGTTTGGGTATGAGAATATTGTGCGAGTTTGCCAATGACGATACAGCAATTAAATCTGCATCAAACTCAATTGCTAGCTCAATCATTGTTTTGATATCTGTGAAAAGCGGAGCCTGTTTAACAATGCAGCCAGAGTCCGTGAGAATTGTAGATATCACATTTAATCCTCTGTCGTGACCATCTTGTCCAATTTTAGTGACCAAGATTCTTGGAGGACGATGAAGCAATTTACTAGCTTCCAACACAATGTTTTTACAATGTGTCCATCCAGCACTATCACACATCACCTCTCCATAGACTTGCTTAGTCAGTACTGGAGCCTGAGTAAATCTTAAATTCGCCTTTGCCAATGCTTCAGTACACTCTTGAATCGTGGCTCTACATTTAATAGCTTCAATTGTGGCTGCCAATAAATTGCCTTCTCCAGACTGACCTATGTGAGATATATGCCTAAGCGCTCGCTTAACGTCCAGGGCATTCCTGGTTAACTTTAAAACCTTCAACTTATTTGTTTGGGCTGCTCGTAAGGCATATGAATCTACATCCAGACTAGTTGAGCTCTCAGGTTTACTTTGACTACCAATAATTGGCTTAACTCCTGAATCAATCTTAGCCTGCGTTTCTGCTGATTTTTCCTGAATGATGGTTTGCACCCATTTAGCATCAAGTGCTTTAATCATGCCACCCATCGAATCAATTTCAGCAAAAATTTTCTTCACTTCAACTATCACATCTGATGTCAGCTTTTCCATCATATAAGAGCCAGCCCAGGGATCAATCACATCACAAATTCCGGTTTCAGACTGTAGGATTCTTTGAGTATCCCTAGCGACTTTAGAAGATTCAGTTGTTGGAAGTGAGTAGGCCTCATCATAAGAATTAGTGTGTAACGATTGCGTCCCACCAAACGCAGCTGCCATCGCTTGTGCAGTGGTTCTAGCTATGTTGTTAAGTGGGTCACCGGCAACTAATGACCATCCGGATGTCTGGCAATGCATCCTTAATGCCTTAGCTTTAGTGCTCGAAACGCCGAGATTTTTCAGCATTTCTGACCACAAGACCCTGGCCGCTCTTAGTTTTGCTATCTCTAAATAAAAATTGGAGCCCACACAGAAGAAAAATGAGAGGCTTTCACAATACTTATTGATGTCGATGCCTTTTGTGATTGCGTAGTTTATGTATGTTTTGGCATTGGATAAAGTTAATGCTAATTCCAACACCGGTCCGGCTCCAGCCTCCTGGAAATGATAGCCGGAGATAGACATTGAATTAAACTTGGGCACGTGTTGGGAGTTGAATTCCACTACATCTCCAGCGACTCGTAGTGAAAATTGAGGTGAGTATATATATGTGTTTCTAACCATGAATTCTTTAAGGATATCATTCTGGATAGTGCCATTCAGATCCTCAAATCGATATCCCATTTCCTCAGCAGCTACTAAAAAAGACGCCATGACCGGAAGTACGGCTCCATTCATGGTCATGGAAACTGACACTTTATTCAGGGGGACACCTGCAAATAATATCTTCATGTCTTCGACACTATCTATTGCTACTCCAGCCTTTCCCACATCACCTTCTGCAAATGCACTATCTGAATCAATTCCTCTGTGCGTTGGTAAATCAAAAGCGACTGAAAGCCCTGTGGCTCCATTTTGGATGGCCTCAAGATATAACTTGTTAGTAGTCTGCGCATCGCCGAACCCAGCATACTGCCGAATAGTCCATGGCCTTTCGGTATACATAGTTGCATAAGCCCCTCTGAGATAAGGCGGTTGACCAGGCATAGTATTTAAATGATCAATGCCAGCAAGGTCCTCAGTAGTATAAATAGGCTTGATTGTCACATCACGTTCGGGCGTGATAGATAAATCGTGAATAGTTTCATCATCCAATTTCGACTGCATATCAAGCCTTTCTTTTATTGGTAAATACGTCAGCAATTTTTACGTTGTGCTGATTGAATACCTCACACCAATGCTTCAATTCATTTTTTGATTCCAGGACCGATCCAAGCGTGACTATCAATGGATCTCCAACATTAATGTTTCCGTAGAAATATAATTCCCTCTGGTCCAATGCCCAAAGCGAATCCCTTGCAAACCATTCCCACTCAGCTTTATCAATAAAGTTCTGGAAATTAGCGAAGTACAAAAAATAAGCGCCATTAAAATCAGAATATGGCGATGGATTAAAGGTGATGCTTTTCTTCTCACCTGAGTAATATCTTTGAATACCTAGATGTTCAACCCAGTTATTACTCCGGGCTGCTTTTGCAAAAGTAATCCAATCATTTAACTCTTCACGGTCGCCATTAAATTCTTTTGGTTCATTTACAAAGTTGGCTCTGGTAATAGATTGGTTATTGCCATGCTCTCTTCTATAGACAAATGTCGAGAGCATGGATATCTGAGCTGCATTAAAACTTCTAGATAAAACAGAGTGCTCCCCATAGTATCGAGCAGCACCCACTCTAGTGACTTCTGAGCGCATTGAAAATGACTGGTTTTCTTCAATTTTATTCAGCGATTTAGAGGTAATCTTTACTGCAGTAAATGCAGCATATGCTTTGTTACCTGAAACATCATGGAAGTCTGGCAGCGACTGATTATTCAGTTCTGCTAAAGCAAGCCAATGTCTATGGCCACACTCTTTTAATAACCAATTTTCAGACAATCCTTGGTAAGAAAGGTGTGGCATTCCAGCTATGTAGACCTCTTCAAGCATGCTCATATTTAAGCCGCAATCATGGTTTTCTCAACATCAGCCTTTGTTAAACTGATGACATCAGAAATGTATTGCGCATCGCGATCAATGCCAGAAAAACGGCCTGAACCCCATGTATATAACCAGGGCAGCCCCAGGAAATAGAGCCCTTTCTGAGATGTCACCCCTCGTACATGTGCTGGGTAACCACGGCCGTTAAAAATGGGTGGGTCAATCCAGCTAAAGTCAGGTCTGAAACCAATACACCAAACAATGCTGGTAATGCCGGCAGCGATCAAGTCCAGTTCCAGTTTCTCTTGATCAGGCTTCCATAGTGGGTCATAGGTTGAGGAGGCTGGTGCATCAATGTTGTTTTCTGCGATGTGTTTATCAATCGAAGCATTAATGCGGTTATAGACTGCATCTGCCTGATCCAGCATTTCACCAAGATTGCCGCTGAATTGAAGTTTTCCGTCTCTTAATTCATTCAGGTAGCCAAATAGCTCCATACCTTCACTGGCAAATTTTCGCAGGTCGATATCCCTACCACCATCTCTGCCAGTGACATAGTGATTAGTATTGTCACGAACACCTTCACGCAGAGGATGTTTATCAACTGGCAGATCGTAATAATTCATGTCTGCTAACCAATCTACGACATCCCTTCCACGGTAGAAGCGAGCACATCTTGGCGCGTCACCAACTGCGAGGAATACTTTTTTCCCCGCCAAATGTAAGTCTTCAGCAATTTGTGCTCCTGACTGGCCAGAACCGACAACCAGTACGTTTCCTGCAGGCAGTGATGCTGGATTTCTGTATTGCTCGGAATGGATTTGCTTAATTGAAGAAGGGATTCTTTCAGCCATTCTTGGAATAATCGGCACATGGTAACCACCAGATGCTACGACGACTTGACCAGCTGTGTATTCACCTGATGATGTGGAAACACTGAAGCCACCCAGAGGGTTTGCTTTAACTTGCTTTACCTCCACCCCTTCTTTAATTGGTGGGTTTACATGCTTAATGAAACCGTCCAGAAATGCGATGATTTCATCTTTCACCATGAAGCCATGAGGATCACTTCCGCTGTAGGAGTATCCAGGTAAATTGCATTGCCAATTAGGTGTTACCAAGCAAAACGTGTCCCAGCGTTGTGTACGCCATGCATGCGCAGCAGAATATTTTTCAATGACCAAATGATCGGTATTTGACTGCTGCAGGTAATAACTCAATGACAGGCCTGCCTGGCCACCGCCAACAATAATGACTGAAAAATGTGTTTTGCTAGCGCTTAAAGCTGTCTGATTTGAAGTACTCATAATTTATTCCTTGTTTGTATCTGGAGAGTTAAAGATCATTTTCGGTAATGCGTCTTACAAGTACCGTAGACCCTGGAGGGAAATTACCCTTGGCAACTAACTCTTCAATCGTTTTTAATTGATCTGCGGCTGCCGAGCAGCTATAGCCATATTTTGCCCGCACACGCTCTGATGCCTCGCCCAACCCTTCTCTCACCTTTGTCAGAAACTGTTGAACTTCATACGATTCGCCTTCCACCAAAAACTGTTTGATGATTGTTGAAGGTGAGTAACATTGAGACCGACTTTCGTCCGGCCACACCACATTGAAATAGACACTTGGCATCTCTCTCTCCTAAAATTTTAGTGCCCTGCCCTGCTAATTTTCTTGTGCAGAAGGCAAGATGAAATTACTGGTATTTAAATCCCAGACTGTTTCTGTTTTACCCTGATATTCCAGGGTGACTTTATTTGAGTCATTAATGACGCCAATTTCCTGACATGCTATGAACCTGTCTTTGAATTTGGCTATGACTGCATCGGCTTGCTCTGGCTTTACTGACAAAATGAATCCAAAACTCGGAAATGCAGAAAGCCATCTCAACATCGGTACAACTGGAGGAATTGGCACTTGATCCAGATTAATATTGGCGCCAACCTTGGAGCACTCCATGAGCATGATGGAAGTACCGATAAGTCCTGCCATGCTGATGTCTTTTGCAGCAGCGCAAAGACCTTCCTCAGCAATCTCAGGAAGTAATTCCAAGTCGCCTCTGAGACGTTCCGAAGATGCTTTAGAGGATGCATTCCAGTATGGATAGTCGCCTTCAAATTTCCCGCGCATATCAATTGCCATGAGTAATTTGTCACCAGGTCTGGCATTAAAGCTGGATAACAGTTTTTTAGCTTTTCCGATAATGGCCACGGCTAATTGCCCTTGATTCGACCTCACATTAGAATGACCGCCGACAATTGGTACCCCATAGACTTTTGAAGCTTTCGCCATGCCTTCAACGATTTTCTCTGCGTTGATTGCACCTTCACTCCATAGCGCGTTGACGACAGCGATGGGTCTTCCTCCCATTGCATAAATATCACTGATGTTTACCATCACCCCGCAATATCCTGCGAACCACGGCATCTCACGAACGAACTCTCCGACCAATCCTTCAATAGCGAATAAAAGATAGCCATCGGCATCCGGTATGGCAGCACAGTCGTCTCCGATCAGGACGTTGTCATCGACGCTCACAGGCATCACTTTGTTCATATAGCCAAGCACATCGGCAATGTCGTGTTTATGTTGAAAGAAACGACTGGAGCGAAGCATTTTTACGATTTCACTTAACGCCATATTTAGCCCTTGGTCTGGATTACAAATCCGTTAAGTGGTGTTTGAAAAGGTGGATATTTATCCAACCTTGCCTGCATTAAGTGATGAGATCTATTAAGGAGTGTTTCTTGTTGTAATATCTCCCAATGCAGACGTCTGAACAGAGGTACATTTTGGCTTTGAACATGTGCCAAGAATGTATGGCATCCCACCCAATTGGCACTGCTTACAGCCAGTTTGATTAAAGAAGCACCAAGCTTGCCCTGCGATCTGTATTTCTGATGGACTGCTAACCGAGATCCGAACCAGATCCCTGGCTCTTCCTGATGAATACGAACTGTACCCACGACGTTGTCAGGATGTCCGGCTTCGCACGAAATTGCGACAATCAGTTGAGCTTTGTCATCAATGGAATCTTTATCATTGCCGTCAAAAATGCCCTGTTCTTCACAAAATACGTCTTTGCGGATTTGCATTGCTTGTGCAATTTCCCAAGGTTGAGTTGCCCACTTAACTAGGTACTCAACCGGCTGATACTTTGGAAATTCCGAATATTGTGTGTAGTCAAAAACGCTAGGATTAATTAAGGGAGATTCAAGCATATTCCACCTCGTAAGCTGAGAGTGAAGAACAGGCACCACACTTTCCGCAGCCAGCTTTAATGTCTGCTGAACGCATCTGGGCACGTTTGAGCATGCCACCCAGGGGTTCTAAAACCGAACGCATAAAGTCGGGACTAGGTGCTGGATGATCTTCAAGAGGTGTACCAGTAATTGGCACAAATGGCACTACGAACGGGTAAACGCCAATCTCAATTAGTTTCTCGGAAATCTCCAGAATAGCTTCCTTGGTGTCACCTAGCCCGGCAAGAATATATGTATTGACCTGGCCGCGTCCAAACACTGAGACTGCAACCTTGAAGGCTTCAAAGTATTTGTCCAAAGACACCATTGCCTTACCTGGCATTATTTTTTCGCGCACCTCTTGTGTGACTGCTTCTAAATGCAGCCCGACTGAGTCCACGCCAACATCTTTCATGCGCATGAACCAGTCCATATCTTCTGGTGGCTCACATTGCACCTGAACTGGTAAATCAACTGCTTTCTTGATTGCTTTCACACTCTCGCAGAGTATTTTGGCACCTCTATCATCCGTCGCCGGTGTACCGGTAGTAAGAATCATGTGCTTAACACCATCCAATTTAACTGCCGCACTAGCCACCTCAGCTAATTGCTCTGGCGTTTTAAATGGAATAGTTCGTCCGGCGGCTAAAGATTGACCGATTGAACAAAACTTACATGCTTGTTTCTTACTTTCATATCGAATGCATGTTTGCAAAACTGTTGTGGCCAAGACATCTGAACTATGCAGGGTTGCAATATGTGAATAAGGGATTCCATCGGCAGTCTCTAGGTCGTAGAACTTTGGCGCTTTTGGAAAACTGATGTCAGCTATTGGAATTAGCCCTTTCAATAATTTGCTTATCCCTTTCTCATCAGGTGTGTCTGCCTTGAAAGAAGAGTTCCAAGCGGTGTTGGTATGTACGGGAATCATCACAGTAACTCCATCAATACTGACCGCTTTATGATCAGAAGGACCCGCACCACCACGACGACTCGCTGCGCCGACATTAGGTTGCTCCAGCCTTAGTCCTGTAGACTGGAGTTCAGTGATTAGCCTTTGTTTTGATTCAATTGCCAAGCTTGTCTTCATGTTTCAACTCCTCTGCGATATGAAATTGCTCTGACGGAGATCGCCCTTCATTCATTGAAAATTTGGTGGTCGCAGGAGTGTCATTAATGGCCAAGCTTAAGAGCTCGGGTCTTGAATAATGACCAACGGAATCCATCATTCTTTTTCTTTTAGTGATTAAAGACATATCAAGATCGGCAATCACCATCCCCTCACCTTCTCTTAGCGGCTCGGCTAGATGCTGGCCTTCCGGAGAAATAATTGCGGTATTACAGCCACCTCTTAGTGCTTTCTGCATTTTGGGATCGTCTGTAATTGACTTGATCTGATCCTCTGTTAACCATCCGGTCGCGTTAATAACAAAACAACCAGATTCCAATGCGTGATGGCGAATAGTGACCTCCATCTGGTCAGCAAATATTTGCCCGACCATTGAGCCAGGGAATTGAGCACAATGTATTTCTTCGTGTTGGGTCATTAATGAATATCTGGCCAACGGGTTGTAATGCTCCCAACAAGCCAGAGCACCTACACGGGCAATGCTGGTTTCAACTACTTTTAATCCTGAAGCATCGCCTTGGCCCCAAATCATTCGCTCATGGTAAGTAGGCGTGATTTTTCTGCGTTTAAGCAGAAGCTCGCCATTGGTATCAAAAATCAATTGAGTGTTATACAAACTACCGTTATCGCGTTCATTCACACCAAGCACGACAACCATCTGATTCACCCTTGCTCTCTCTGCAATGGCCTGTGTCACAGATCCAGGTATCACGACACTCTTTTCATAAAGCTTCAAATGCTCTGCGCCAGCAATGACAGGAGGCGTAATAAACGAGAAGTATGGGTAATATGGAACAAAGGTTTCCGGGAATACAATAATCTGCACACCCTGAGCCCCCGCCTCATCAATGACGTTACATACCTTTTTCAGGGTTCCATCATGCGATTCAAGATCCGGGGAGATTTGAACGGCTGCCGCTTTTATGATTCGCTTGTCTGACATCGTGATACCTATCCTTTAATTAATTACACAGTCCATGTATCAATAATCACTGCGTTGTCACGAATGTGGAGCAGTTTGAGATCAAGCACATCTAATGGATTGATTGGACGGATACCTTCGATTAATGCTGGTTCGCCATGACCGTACAAAGCTTGGAGTGCAAAACGACATGCGAAAACTTTGCCGCCTTCTGACATGAACTTGGTCAGTTGGCGATTAAAGTTAAGATGTCCAGGAAAGGCTTCATCACCTAACTTAGGGAAACCACGTTGAACACCAAGAGTAACGCCTGGGCCATATAGGAGAATGGATGTTTCAAAACCTTTGCGTTGAAGTCTGGTCGCTTGCAACATATTCACAAAGCCGATTGACCCCTCGAAAGCTACGGTGTGGAAAGTCACTAATGCTTTCTGTCCAGGAGTGGCTTGAACATCTTCAAAAACCTTCTCTTCGTAATCTACAAAAAATTCACCGTCTTGATGTTTGGGGGCAGTGATCGCTGGCATATATTTCTCCATAAATATTGTCTGAAATGAAAAGAACTCATTTTCTCTTCAAGTCAAATATAGCAATCTATATGCCATCAATAATTTATAATAATGCAATCAATATGCAATCAATACGATAAAATATACGATTGATCGCTACATGATTTTTTTAAGTTTTTTGAAATGCTTGAAGTGCTCTTTTTTGGCATTCACTTAGCGCACCAAATTGATTCAATATGCACCAGTAAGGAATGCAAACAGTGCAAGAAATAAGTGCATCAAACAAAAAAAAGCCCGACGAATCGGGCAAAGAGAGAGGGGTTAAAAGTTGACTTTATTTAGAATTGCAATTGCACGCCTACCGTTAATTTGTCCTGGTCGGCAGCATTTGAAAATTCATTTTTGGTATAAGTAGCACTCAAACGTGCATTGTGCCCATCAATTACATAGTGAACACCGTAATCATACTGCTTCGATTCACTTGAAAGTACATCTACAGATAACAGTCCGCCATCACCGCTTGTGGAATCAGCATCAAACTTTTGATACCTGAAATAAGGTTGCAACTTTCCCCAGCCAACTTGTTGTGGAAATAAAACCGCGGAAGAAAAGAGATATGCCTTGCCTTGTCTGATACCCCCTACATTGGCGGTTAGGTTAGGTGTAGATACCAGTAAGCCTGTAGACACATCCGATTTCCCATCTGTATCGAACTTGTACAAACCTACCTCGATATCAAGATACCCAATACCAACATCTTTCTCAAATAGAATGTCAGCACTGTATCCAAGGTAATCCCCTTTGGCATTCATACTACCCACGCCATTCTTTTGGTATTGAGTCGCCAAGCCTACAGACAAATACTCCTTGCCATAGAAGGTGCTCGCTGTGTAATAAGCAGGCGTCATGCCCTGTCCCCAAAAGTCATATTGGATCCTGCCCGCATAAAGTAAATTGTCATCTTGGCTGGATGCCTGACTGTAATTGTTGTGCCCTTCGTAAGCACCAAAAGAATAGATCAGGTGTTGATCAATTAATTTGCCCCAGGCAGTCACACCAGTATCCCGGCCAGCCAACTGGCTGGGGTATTGAGCGACTAGTCCAGGATATAGCCAGGATGATAAAAAGTATGGACCATCCAAATTGGAGCGGTCACTGGGCGTTAGCATGCGACCAGCCCATATGTTCAATTCTGGCATAAATTCAAACTGTGCGATCGCTTCATAGACCTCAAAGCTTTCAGCACCATTCGTGGTGCTTTCTGAACCGTGAACGCCCTCGAAGTTAAACGTTCCTTTAATCACTTTGTTTAGTTGGGCATTTGTATAGACACGGGCACTGTAAACATCAAAGTCATTTGCGCGCGATCTACCATTTGCTGCCCCATCTTCAGCGGATGTGTATGCTGCTCTCAATCCAAAGCCAAGATGTACAAACTTGTCTTCTCCAAAACTGATCGTAGCGCCCGCCAGAGCATTACTGGAAAACATTCCACCCAATACTAATGCACCAATTACGTTTAGCTTGAACTTTAGACCTAACATTTCATTTTTCATATGCATAACTCTCCCTGAGTTGGTTTAAAAACATGCGCAAAACTTATTACGCTGACCAACTTCTGCAACTGTTATGCCATAATTAATTAATTAAAAAGCAATCAATATGCAATCATATTGATATATTATCGCTGTTAGTAATTTGTAGTTTTTTCAAAGCATGCGTAGAGATTGTTTACGCCTTTGCAGTGCACCAAGCTTTGAATCAATTAGGTGCAATTTGTCCAATTTCAATGCTACAAAATAGTGCTTGGTTAAAAGCTTGGGGGTAGTTAATGACGCAGAACATTCATCACTGGATTAAACGGTTGAGCGAAAGCAAGAAGCCTGCTTACCTGCTTGTTGCAGACCTGATTGAAGAAGACATCAGTAATGAACGGCTTCGTCCACGAGACCAGTTACCAACATTAAGGGAGCTGTCTCAATTCCTGGGGTTGAATTACACAACCGTCTCTAGAGCCTACAATGAAGCGAAGCGAAGAGGATTAATTGACTCCCAGGCTGGTTCAGGCACTTATATAAAAGGTAAGCCTCCTGCAATTAAACTCAGAGATGGCAGTAGCATCGCCATGACTATGAATATGCCTCCCGAGCCGGCATCTGTAGCTCAGAAAATTAAGGATGATGCTGCTCGTATTATTTCCAATTCAGATATTTATGATTTATTGAGATATCAGGATTTTGGGGGCACTCCTGAAGATAGAGAAATTGCTGCAGCCTGGCTAAGTACTTATGTGCCTAACTGCAAAGCTGAAAACACCTTAATATGTTCTGGTATCCATTCAGTGCTACTTGCACTTATGACAAACCTTGCAAGACCTGGCGAAACGATTTGTGTTGAGGATCTTGTATATCCGGGTATCAAAGCGATTGCAGCACAGTTGAATATCGCACTTTTATCAATCCCTAGTGATAAGGATGGCCCAATTGTTTCTGCGCTAGAAGATGCTTGCAAAACCAGCCGTGTGAAAGCGTTCTATTGCAACCCGACCATTCAGAATCCAAGTACATTAACCATTACTAAACACAGAAGAGAAGCGATTGCCGATATAGCCATGCGTTACAACATAGCAATTATCGAAGATGATGCCTATGGAATGCTACCAACAGACAAGTTGGATACCATAGCGAGTATTGCCCCAGAGATAACCTGGTATATCAGTGGTTTCTCTAAATGCTTTGGTGCAGGCTTGAGGACAGCCTTTGTAGCAGCACCCTCTCCAAGACAAACTCAAAGATTAGCCGGCTCTTTAAGAGCAACATCGGTAATGTCCAGCCCTATTACAAATTTACTAGTATCTAATTGGATTAGGAGTGGCTTGATTGATGACATGCTTAAAGCCATTAAGTTAGAGTCTGTTGCACGCGTTAAAATTGCTTCTAAAGTTTTGGATATGTGGCCATTCATGTCGCATCCAGAAGGATTTCATATCTGGCTGCCAATCCCTAATACCACTGGTTGGCGCTCTTCAGAACTCGCCATGCACCTCAGATCTCAAGGAATAAGTGTAGTAGCAAGTTCAGCATTCAGTACTGATAATAACCCTCCCGAAGCAGTCAGAATTTGCTTGGGAGGCCCCATCAGCAGAGATGAGTGTGAAAACGGGCTAAATATAATTGCGGATACCCTTGAGTATCCGCATCACATGCATCTACAGATAATGTAAGAGCGATGCGGATAACTTAATTTATGCCTACTAGCGAAAGTGCGACCACGTTAGTGATGCAGACTAAGAAAAACCGTAAATATTAATCCGTATCCATTTCAAATTAAAACTTGAAGCACTAATTATTAAGGCAAGTCAGCGTGCTCTTCAAATATTTCCCTGAAGCGCTCAGCCAGCTTTTCGAATGCGCTGAGTAACATCGGGTCGAAATGTTCTGGACGTGTGCGTCCGTCACCTTTCAGCATGATCTGCAATGCGTGCTCATGCGTAAACGCTGGTTTGTATGGACGCCTGCTGCGCAAAGCATCATATACATCACTAATCACCATAATCCGTGCAGATAGTGGGATAGCCTCCCCTTTTATCCCATTCGGGTAACCAGTCCCATTCCAGCGTTCATGATGATTCAGGGCAATTTCGGCGCCCATCATGGTGAATGGCGATGTGCTCTTCCCGTTACCCAGAATGCTGTGTCCTAAAGCGGCATGGGTTTTCATGATTTCCCATTCATCAGGGGTGTGAGGGCCCGGTTTTAGCAAAATGCGATCAGGAATGCCTATTTTGCCAACATCGTGTAAGGGGCTGGCATGGTAAATGGTGTCGCTGAACTCTGAACCCATGCCAATATATGCAGACAGCTCTTTACAGAAAAATGCAATCCGGTGAATATGGTCACCTGTTTCTTTATCACGGAATTCCGCTGCCCGCAGTATGCTGAACATAGAATCAAAATAACTAGTCAGCAGTTGTTCTGTGCGTTCCTCGACTTGTACTTCAAGCGTACGGCTGTAGTTGGTTAAAAAGTCGTTATATTCCTTAAGCCGCAATAAATTCCGGACGCGTATCCAGAGCTCAGCCCGGTCAACCGGCTTGGTGACAAACTCCTCTACCCCACATTGTAAAGCGCGCATCCTGGAGTCCCGGTCAACCAGTGCTGTGATCATGATGATAGGGATCACTTTCGTCGCTTCATTACTTTTCAACTGTTCGGCCAATTCAAACCCATTGAGCTCTGGCATCATGGCGTCTAGAAGAATCAGATCAGGCTGATGTTCTTTAATCAGCTCAAACGCCATTTTTCCATCATAGGCTTGCAGTGTGGCATAGCCTTCAGCGCTAAGGATGGCTTCCAGGTAAGTACGGTTTTTTTCTTCATCATCTGCGATGAGAATGGTTTTGCGAGTGACTTTCATATCCATGTTGTTTAGAACCCCCACAAGCTGATTTCAATGCTTGAATTTGCCATCAGGTTGCTTAACCCTGCCTTAAAGCCCCCTGGTGTTTTCCTATAGCAGGCCATCGACCGTTTCCAAGAACTCTTTGTAGCGGATAGGTTTGGCAATATAGCCATCACAACCGGCATTACGCATTTTTTCTTCATCACCTTTCATTGCAAATGCCGTCAACGCAATAATCTTGATGTCACGGGTCTTACTGTCATCTTTAAGCAAGCGAGCAGCAGTCAGCCCATCCATACCGGGCAACTGTATGTCCATCAATATCACTTCGGGTAACTGGGTACGCGCAATATCCAGCCCATCGAGTGCATTCACAGCCTGCAATACCTCATGTCCTGAGGTTTCAAGAAGTAGTTGTGCCAGTTTCATATTAATTGGGTTATCTTCAACGATCAGGATTTTTGCCATAGTTGCCTCTAAGCTTTCGGTTCAGAGGTGCGTTTAACTTTACCAGCCAAGGCGCGATGTACTTCGCTAAGGAAATTGCCGTGATTAAATTCCGACTTCTCTAGCACCGCGAGTACATGCCCTTTCAACACTTGCTGTTCAGGCGGTGTCAGGAATTTTGAAGTCACAATAATGATAGGGATCTTTGCCGTACGTGAGTCTTTTCGCAGTTCTTCTACCACTTCAAAACCATTGATCTCCGGCATCATCAGATCCAGCACAATCAAATCCGGCTGCTGTAATTTCGCAATGTTGGTGGCTTCGTTGCCGCCATAAGCACGTAACACTGTGTGCTTGGTATGTTCAAGGTATGAAGAAATGATTTCCACTGCTTTGGGGTCATCATCCACCACCAACACTTTTGCGCCTGGCTGGTTGTTTGAAGGCTTGGTAAAGCCAAGCTTTGCTAATGCATTTTGCAAATCATCGGCGGAGACAGGTTTTTGTAATACCTGCGCAGCACCCAGTGACAAGCCTTTGTTGCTATCGGCGACAATAGAAATAATCACCACCGGGATATGCGCCAACTTGGGATTGGTTTTTAATTTGGTCAGGAACTCCCAGCCATCCATGCCAGGCAACAGAATATCCAGCGTGATCAGATCTGGAGGGATACCATCCGCCAGGATGGCAAGCGCTATTTCGGCGGTGGCCGCTCTCGTGACCCTGCATTTGTCTGATTCCAGCTGTAGTCTGATCAAATCCGCAGCCCGGTCATCGTCTTCCAGCACCAATACATGCGGGTTTTCATTCTGCACCAGTTGCCTGATACTTTCGCCCGATGATGTGGTCGCCAAGGCGGCATCAATCAGGTTGCTTTTGTATTGCAGCCAAACAGTAAACGTGCTGCCTTTGCCGGGCGTACTTTTCACCGCTACTGCCCCGCTATGCAACTCAGCGAGTTTACGCACTAGTGCCAGGCCTAGCCCGGTACCTTCAAAACGACGCGAAAGGGTACTTTCCACTTGTACGAATGGCTGGAAAAGCCGAGCAATATCGTCAGCTTCGATCCCTATCCCAGTGTCTGTCACAGCGATTTGAATGAATTGTTCGGCATTACCAATCCCTGCATAATGGTTTTGCAGGATATTTTTTGTTTGCTTTAGGACTTCCTCACGCGTAACCAGGCTGGCTTGTAAAGTCACCTGTCCACCTTCAGGCGTAAACTTGACTGCGTTGGATAGCAGGTTGTAAACAATCTGTTTCACTTTGCGTGCATCCAGCCAGGCTCTGTCTAGTGACTCTGAAAGATCCGCTTGCAGTTTAATGCGCTGCGCAGAGGCTTTCTCCTTGATAATCGACAGGCTGTTCTGTAGCAGGCCCTGGATATCAATGACTTCCCCTTCAAGCTCCATGCGCCCTGCTTCAATTTTAGATAAATCAAGCACATCGTTAATCAGAGAAAGCAGGTGTTGCCCACTCTCAAAAATGTCAGTGACATATACTCTCTGTTTATCTTCTAAAGGTCCGATCAACCCGTCTTTGAGTATCTCCGAAAAACCAATAATGGCATTTAACGGCGTGCGCAGCTCATGTGACATGGTGGCCAGGAACTCAGATTTCATTTTATCTGCTTCGAGCAACTGCGCATTTTTCAGGCCGATCTCCTCACTACGCAGGTGTAACTGGTCCGCCAGAAGTTTGAGGTCACCATATTGCTGGATATTGTGCAGTGCGACACCCAATTGCGCTGACAAACGCTCAATAAAGGTCTGGTCTCGCTCTGTGATAGTCTGGCTGGCCGCAAGCACAAGTACAGCAAGCGGTTTTTCCTGGTAAATGACCGGGCAGATCATAATACCGGCCGGCTGGATGGAAAGTAGCCCGGTCTCGATGGTTAAGGAAGGGAATTCTTCAACATCGCTCAAGACCAGTGTCTGATTGTTTTGGATCGCCTCCCCTATCACGCCATGCCCGAGTTTGAATTCAGTCAGGATGTTCGTCGGCACCGCATGTGTACTTTCCAGTTTATAAATACCACTCCATTCGTCATAGGTGTAAATGGCAGACACCGGGAATGGATGATTCCTGGCCAGGATATCCAGCATGCCGGGCAGGATATGCGAGCGGTCATAATTGGCATTGAACAGCCTTAACACCTCACTGTGGGTTTGGTCATAAACGGCAGCATGTTTGAGGTCATGTGCAATTTTCTTGAAGTCACTGACGTTACGCGCCACTGTAGACAAGTGTGAAGCAACGCCATTCGCATCTTTATGCACCACCACTACCTGAGAGACCGGAATAGTGATCCCGCCACGGTTGATAAAAGCCGTTTCCCCGCTCCACATACCGGTAGTGATCGCTGAAGGAATGGCTTTGTTATGAATGATGTCGATCGCCCAGGCGGGGCGCATCCGGGAAATAGGCTGAGAAGTGATATCTTCGTCTTCCCCTATCCCCAGCAATTTGCGCCCTCCTCTATTCAGGTAGAAATAATCGCCTTGCAGATTGGCATTGGCGATCAGGTCTGGCGATGCGTCCAGTATGTCCGTGAGCCGTTTTTGTTCGAGAGAGGCTTGTTTACGGATTTTAAGGTCGCGCTGTATGCGCCAGATCAGCATAGGGAAAAAGATCAGGATAGCGACTGACATCACTACAAACAGCGTCAGCAAGTCTTTCGTATGGTCCTGTTCCAGCTCTGTTCGGTCAGCCAGCAGGTTCTGTTCCTCCAATGACATGGCGCTGAACACACCACGGATTTCCAGCATATCCTCCCTGCGTATGGAGTCTTTGCGCAAGAACGCATTCAATTGTTCAGCAGAAGTGGTTCGGGCCATATTGACAATCTGGTTAAAGTACACCAGTCGACTATCGATTAAGCGTCTCAACAAGGTGATTTGTTTTTGCTGGAAACTGTTGTCTTTAGTCAGAACCGATAGCTCGGTAATGTCTTTTTGCAGTTCAGCCAGTGCCAGGTCACGGCGATTGATAGCGCTGGTATCGCCTGTGAGAAGAAACCCACGCTGGGAAACCTCAAGCTGATTAAAAAGGCCCAAGCCCCTGTCTAGTTTGGAAATGACTTGATTGGTATGGGTGATCCAGCGATTGGTTTCAGAAAATCGTTGCAAATAAATGATGCTGGTGATGCCCAGGATAACTAATAGCGTAAAAAAGCTGATGAATCCATAAATAATAATAGATTCTAAAGCCCATAGCTCTTTGCGTTTGGAATTCCCCGGTACTACCCCACTAAGCATTGCGATTCCTATCTTGTTTTTAATATCAAGGATAAGTCTGTATTGCTTTTATTTTGTTATTTGACGGTCACATTTCCGCAACGTTCAATTACCAGCACTTATTCATAAGTTTTTGATTTCACAAAATAATCGAGCACTTTTTTGCAAATGCAATCAAGTGCTCAAACAGATGCGCAACAAAACACATTTACGCTAATTTATGCGGACTGGATTTACATGTCAATTATTATTTTTACTTAAATTAATTATTCCGATAACTAATTTAAAATACATCCTTTCATAGTGTATTTAACGAGGTACAGCAAATTTTATTAACATTTGAGGCGAAAGGCATTTAGTTTTTTGGCAGCTTAAATGTCAGTACGCTATCTCCTTGTTTAAACCCAAACAACGAGTTTCCGCCACTGACTACTGCAATATACTGTTCGCCATTCACCTGGTAAGTGATAGGCGGTGCATTCACTCCATATTGCGATTGGTGATGCCATAAGGCTTTACCGGTTTGGCTCGCATAAGCCGTGAATTTACCATTGCCTTCACCGCAAAATAATAAGCCTCCCGCGGTAGACAACACCCCGCCAACCAAAGGCTGCGGCGTTTTTTGCTGCCAGGCGATCTTTCCGGAATTTAAATCTATAGCGCTTAGCAAGCCCCAGCGTGCATCATCCGTAGGTTCGCTGGATGTGTAGCGCATGGAATGCTTGCCATCGTCGCTGTCTGTTTCGTGGATAGTGTATTTAATCGGGCTATGCATGGCAGCAACAAAAACCTTTCGTTGCTGTTCATCTACGCTGGCAGGTGACCAGTTTGAGCCGCCAAGAATCCCTGGATAAACAATCGTCCCTTCGACGCCAGGTTTTTTAAACAGGTTATGCTGCGGAACAAAAGCCTCCGATTTGGCTAGAAATTCACCAGTGCTCCGATTGTGAATATAAAACCAACCGGTTTTGCTGGCTTGCCCAACGGCGGCAATGTCTTTACCTTGATGTTTATATTGAAAAAGGATGGGAGGGCTGGCCAAATCGTAACCCCACAAGTCATGCGGCACTTGCTGGTAATGCCACTTATATTTACCGGTCTCGGTATCCAGCGCGACTAATGAAACGGTATATAAATTATCTCCCGGCCTTGAGACATCATTCATTTGTGGGGAAGGATTGCCAGTGCCGAAATACAAGGTATTGGTACTGGCATCGATCGCTGGTGTGCTCCAGGCTGAACCTCCCCCAAATGTCGCTGCATCCGGATATTTCTTCAGGGCTGTTTTTTCTTCTGCAAGATCGCGTTCAAAATGGCTGCCATCCGCAGTGTCGGTCGTAAAATCACCTTCCCATCCTTTGGTCGGAATAGTATCAAACTGCCAGACCCGGTGACCGTCATTCGCATCAAATGCAGCCAGGAAACCCGGGCGGCCATATCGGCCAGTGACGCCTATCACAGCTCCCAAGGGTGCATCGCTACGGGGATTATCAATATGTAATCCATAGCCCACACCGGTAATGCCAATGATGACTTTGTTGTTAAACACCACCGGCGCCATGGCTATGCCAACACCAGTACCACCGGTGATTTTCCGGGTTTTATTAGGGTCACTATTATTTAATGTGCCTTGCTGCTCAGTAGTCACCTGGCTGGCTGCGACATCAATATCCCAAAGCTTTTGTCCGGTTTTAGCATCCAGCGCAATCAGCCTTGCATCTACAGTACCAATAAATACCTTGCCTTGAGACACTGCAACTCCCCGATTGGCAGGGCCGCAACACATCGCCCAGTCTGCTTTGCGGACATGTGAATATTTCCATAGTTGTTTACCTGTCGCCGCATCAAGCGCTAACACATGATTAAAAGGCAGACTGACATACATGACACCATTAACCACGATAGGTGTAGCCTGAAAAGTTGCTTTGACACCAGTTTCAACCGACCATGCCGTTTTTAATTGAGCCACGTTTTGCTGATTAATCTGCGACAGGTTTGAAAACCGTTGCGATTGCAGGTCTAAGCCGTAACTTGGCCAATCAACATTGCCTGTATTATTGCCTGAAGTGGGCTTGGAGACCTGCGTACAAGCCGATAGAGCCATGACAAAAACTATAAAGATATAACGGTAAAGTGTATGCGTCATAGAGGTATTCATCTCAAAGTATTTAATGAAATATACAGATCAGTATACATGCTAAATAGATCTATAAAGAGATAAGTTTAAAAGCATTTATCTATTATCTTTGTAGACCGTCACGTTATTCAATGCTCATCATTTAAAAATTTCTTGCATGATGAAACTAAACACAGTTTATGATGGACATAAGAACAATGATTTGGCTAGTGCGATAATAATTATGAATTCAACTGCTGCGACAGCGCTAAAACTGGCCGAAAAAGGCTTAATACCTGATGCACTTATTCGTAAGGGCATACAAAAGCTATGCAAGGACAGGTTAATCGAAATCAATGATGAAAATTGCGAGCTCGCGCAATCGGCATTGATCAGGTTCGTCGAGCAGATGCAAAGCTCGGAGATCGCCCCGTTACCTGAAAAAGCCAATGCGCAACATTATGAAATCCCGGCTACATTTTACAGCTATTGCCTGGGGGTTAACCGTAAATACAGCAGCTGTTACTGGTTGCCGGAGACCAAAACCCTGGACGAAGCCGAGCAGCTGGCATTGTCACAAACCTGTGCCCATGCGCTGCTGCAAGACGGTCAACATATACTGGAATTGGGTTGCGGCTGGGGGTCATTAACGTTATGGATGGCCAGCCATTATCCGAATGCCCAAATCACCGGCGTTTCTAATTCCGCTTCACAACGAGAATACATTCTGCAGCAGGCCAACCTGCGCGGGCTTTCTAATATCAACATCATTACTGCGGATATGAATGTGTTCGATATTGAGCAGACGTTTGACCGCATCGTATCGGTTGAGATGTTTGAACATATGAGAAATTACCAGATTCTCTATGCCAAAGTAGCACGCTGGCTGAAAGCGGATGGACTATTTTTCAAGCATATTTTTGTGCATCGCCACGCGCCATATACATTTGATGTGAAAGCAGATGATGACTGGATGAGTCAGTACTTCTTCAGTGGTGGCATGATGCCGAGTGACGATCTGCCGCTCTACTTCCAGGATGACTTGAAAATTATCGAAAAATGGCGCTGGGACGGTACTCATTACGAAAAAACCGCCAATGCCTGGCTGGAAAACATGGATAAGAACCACGCTGCCCTTACCCCTGTGTTGCACTCCATCTATGGTACGAATGACGCTGAACTCTGGCGACAGCGCTGGCGGATATTTTATATGGCGTGTGCTGAATTATTTGGTTATCACCATGGACAAACCTGGTGGGTTAGTCATTACCTTTTCTCAAAAAAATGAGAGATAAAACATTAAATATGAACTCTAATAAATTGATTATATTTAATTTTATTTCTTTCCAATTACTATGGTGGGCATGTGTGCTTTCAGCTGAACCAGGATTGGGATTCGCTGTTTTACTGCTGGTCATCATATTTACTTTAGCCCATTTAGAGTGGGTTGAAGATTGGCAGCAAGCTTTACCCTTGCTCATTACCGCTCTGATAGGCTGTTTGCTGGATCAGATCGGTTACACCATGGGATTGATCAGCTTTGAACACCAGGAATTCTGGGTAAGTTATATTCCACTCTGGATGATTGCATTGTGGCTGGCATTTGCCAGCACCTTGAATGTCAGCATGCGCTGGTTACAGCATAAACCTCTGCTCGCTGCCATATTGGGCGGTATTTTTGGCCCCCTGGCTTATCTAGGTTCAGCACAGTTGCACGTGATACAACTACCCTCTCCCGCTTTCAGCCTGGCGTGGGTAGCATTCGAATGGGCCATCGCCATGCCATTATTGCTTTGGATACGCCGTCAGTTCAACCAAACCGTTCTCGGGAGATCGGCATGATTTATATGTATGCATTGATTGCGATCCTGTTGTTTGCCCTGAGCGGTTGGCTATTAAGCTTCGCTACAAGCCATTACAGCCATGTCGATAGCATGTGGAGCCTGTTTATGGCAATCACGGCTTTTATCACTGCTATTTTTACTTATGATTTATCTGCGCGCGGCTGTCTGGTTTTGGTAGCCGTGACGCTGTGGGCGCTTAGATTGAGCATCTTTCTCACTTGGCGTAACTGGGGTAAGGAAGATCACCGCTATGAGACTATCCGTAAAAATAACGAGCCCCACTTCTGGTTTAAAAGCGTTTATATCATTTTTGCATT
This sequence comes from Methylophilus sp., assembly GCF_035460085.1. Taxonomy (GTDB): domain Bacteria; phylum Pseudomonadota; class Gammaproteobacteria; order Burkholderiales; family Methylophilaceae; genus Methylophilus. The sequence goes on along the minus strand of NZ_DATHWZ010000089.1, from coordinate 95,934 downwards.
CCAGGCAGTGCTGGCCTGGATCATTTCTTATCCCTTGTATGCAGCGGTTAATGATCAAGCGCCTTTGCACTGGCTGGATTACGCCGGGACTGCATTATTCATCATTGGCTTTTACTGGGAAGTAGTTTCCGATATCCAGTTAATGCGCTTTCGCAATCAAGCCGGAAATCAAAATGCTGTATTAGATACCGGGCTCTGGCGCTATAGCCGCCACCCTAACTACTTTGGTGAAAGCCTGATCTGGTGGGGATTCGGTTTGTTTGGTGCCGCTACTGGCAATCCATGGGTGTGGTTATCGCCCATTATTATGACTTTATTGTTATTAAAAGTCAGTGGTGTCAGTTTGATGGAAAAAACCATCCATAGTCGTCGCCCCGGCTATGCCGCTTACGTCAAAAATACCAATGCTTTCATTCCCGGTATCCCCAAAAGTGAGTAAAAGCATGAAGAAATTAATCCCTGTTGCAAAACTGTTTATAGCATTCAATGCGTTCTGCTTAAGCGTGTTGCCAGTGGCGCATGCTAAAGACTGGGCTTTCGATGTTTGGCTGGATAAGCAAAAAATTGGTACCCACACTTTCTCCCTTAACAACAACCGGTTGCAAAGCCGTGCTGATTTCAATGTAAAAGTGTTATTCATTAACGCCTATCGCTATCAGCATCAAGCAGATGAGACATGGCAAGGTGCTTGCCTTGCCAATTTGAAGGCGCATACAGAAGAAAATAAAGTAGTCACCGATGTGAATGGGCAATTGCAAGACAAGCAATTTGTTACCGAAAAGCGCAGCGCTAAAAAAAGTGATAGTCAGACTTTGCCTGCATGCATCATGACCTTTGCTTATTGGAACGCAGAAATTCTCAAACAGTCACGATTACTCAATCCGCAAAATGCAGAATACCTGGACGTCACAGTCACAGATGAAGGCGCTAAAACAATCCTGGTGAAAGGCGAAAACCTACAGACCCGACAATATCGCCTGAATGGTCGCCTGCAAGGCAAAGACAAATTAAAAATTACCCTGTGGTATGACCAGCAACAAGAATGGGTTGCCTTGGAATCTGTGACGCCAGAGGGGTACAGAATTGTTTATAAACTTGTTTGAAGAAATAAATAATCAATATGTTAAATAATCTAATTAAAGTGATTTGTATAATGAGTATATTCGGACTGAGTGCATGTCAAAATTTACCACCCATTAAAACGGTTGGGCAAGTGGATGTCGATCGTTTTATGGGGGATTGGTATGTCATTGCGGCTATCCCCACCATCATGGAGCGTGATCCTTATAATCCGGTCGAACATTATGAAAAAAATCCGGATGGCACTATTGCCACCACTTTTACTTACAACCAAGGCGCGCTGGATGGCAAATTGAAAGTTTATCATCCTACTGGTTTTGTGGTCCCGGATAGTGGTAATGCAGAGTGGAAGATGCAGTTTCTCTGGCCATTTAAATCTGAATATCTGATTGCTTACTTGAGTGACGATTACCAGCACACCATCGTTGCCAGAAATAAACGTGATTACGTTTGGCTAATGTCGCGTAAACCTGTAATAGACCAGGCGACCTTTAACCAACTGGTCGAAAAAACCAAGGCTTTGGGTTACGACATCAATAAGCTGGAAATTTTCCCGCACTTGAATGCAAAAGCACCATCCAAGCAGCCCCTTTAGTTCAGCGGGTTTGCGATTTAAAAGGAAGTATCATGCAATACCGCATTTGGGGATTGTTGGGCAGATTGGTCGGATGGTTAGATAACCAGCGTTACCAACCGCCAGCTAATCTCAGCGCTCATAGTATCGATTGGTGGCGGGTTGTGCCATTTGTGGCATTACATCTGGCGTTGATCGCTTTATTCTGGGTTGGCTGGAGTCCATTTGCAGTTGTCTTCGCTGTTTTCATGTATCTGTTACGGATGTTTGCGATTACCGGTTTTTATCACCGCTATTTCGCGCATAAAACCTTTCAAACTTCTCGTATAGCGCAATTTATATTTGCCCTCATCGGGGCTACTGCCGTCCAGCGCGGTCCGCTATGGTGGGCCGCGCATCACCGTAACCACCATGTGCACGCCGATCAACCGCAGGATACGCATTCGCCCTATCATCAAGGTTTTTTATGGAGCCATTTGGGTTGGTTCCTGAGTCACGCTAACTTCAAAACACAGTTTGATCGCGTACGTGAACTCACCCGCTTTCGCGAGTTATGCTGGCTTGATCGTTTTGATAGTTTCATCCCCATTGCACTCGCGATAGCAATTTTTGCTTTGGGCGAGTTACTCCATGTCTACGCACCACATTTGCACACCAATGGCTGGCAATTGCTGGTTTGGGGCTTTGTTGTTTCTACTATTGTGCTTTATCACGCTACGTTTTGTATTAATTCACTAGCGCATGTATGGGGCAGCCGCAGGTATGCCACACATGACCACAGCCGTAATAACTGGTTGCTTGCACTGTTAACGCTTGGCGAGGGTTGGCATAACAACCATCATCATTATCCTGGTTCTGCAAAACAGGGCTTTTACTGGTGGGAAATTGACTTTACCTATTACGGACTTAAAGTGCTGGCTGCATTCGGGCTGATCTGGAATCTTAAAAAGGTGCCTTTAGAGGTACGCAATCAGAATACTGTGAAAGGCCTATGACGATGGGCTTGAATATTGCCATCATCGGCAGTGGTATCGCTGGTAATACGCTCGCCTATCATCTGCATAAACAGCATCAGATCACCCTGTTTGAAGCAAATAATTACATTGGCGGCCATACCCATACTCATCAGGTAGAGGTTGGCGGAGAAACGCATGCGGTTGACACCGGTTTTATTGTGTTCAACGATAAAACTTACCCTGAATTTGAACGCATATTGATTGAAGCAGGGGTGGCCTGGCGCAACAGCGACATGAGCTTTAGCGTGCGTAATGAAGTCACGCATCTTGAATACAACGGCACTTCTCTTAATAGCCTGTTTGCGCAGCGGCGTAACCTGTTATCGCCAAAGTTTTACCGTATGATTCGCGATATTCTGCGCTTCAACAAGCAATCTTTGGCCTTGCTGGCAGAAGGCAATGAAATAGCCTTAGGCGAATACTTGTCGTTAAATGGTTACTCGCCACAGTTTATACGTGACTATATCGTGCCTATGGGCGCAGCGATCTGGTCTACAGATGCAGAGCAAATGCTCCAGTTCCCTGCCCGCTTTTTTGTGCGCTTCTTTCATCATCATGGCATGTTGAGTATCGATGACAGGCCACAATGGCGCACGATTATCGGTGGCTCAGCGAGTTATATCGAAAAGGTCACTGCTGGATATCGCGATCGAATTCACCTGAATACCACCGTCGAAGCCATAGAAAGAGACGGCAGTGGTGTGACCCTGAAATTTACCAGCAGGCAACCTCAGCGATTCGATTATGTATTTTTTGCCTGCCATAGTGACGAAGCGTTAAACATTCTTGGCACTGAAGCAACGGATAATGAACGTCAAGTACTCGGTGCCATTCCCTATCAGGACAATACGGTCTTTTTGCACACTGACGTCAACTTGATGCCCAAACGCAAACTGGCGTGGGCAGCCTGGAATTATCACGTCGCCGCGCAGCCCAGCGACAAAGTGCAGGTCACTTACAACATGAATATCCTGCAAGGCATACGCTCAGCAGAGCCTTTGCTGGTTACGCTTAACTATACCAATGCGATCAATCCGGCGAAAGTGATTAAGAAACTGCAATATCGCCATCCGCTTTATACCCTGGCCGGCGCCCAGGCCCAGTTACAGCATGCTGACATCAGCGGTCACCATCGCACAGGCTATGCTGGCGCTTACTGGAAGAATGGTTTCCACGAGGATGGTGTGGTCAGCGCGCTAACCGCTATCAAACATTTTGAGGCAGCCATGTCATGAGTGTAGGTGCCTCACCAAACAAGAGTGCGTTGCATAGCGCCATTTACACCGGCTGGATCAGCCATCAGCGATTGCAACCGAAAGCACATGGCTTCCGTTACCAGCTTTTTATGTTGTATCTGGATTTAGATGAACTGCCTTTATTATTTAAAAACAATCGCTTGTGGTCTTATCTTAAACCCAATCTTGCTTATTTTAAGCGCGAAGACTACCTTGGCCCACCAGATCAACCTTTAGATCAATCTGTGCGTGACCTGGTTGAAAAGAACACCGGCCAACGCCCTCTAGGCAGAATAGGTCTGCTAACCCATTGCCGTTATTGGGGCGTCTGCTTTAACCCTGTCAGCTTTTATTATTGTTACGACACTAAAGACCAGTTACAGGCAATCATCAGCCATATTACCAATACCCCCTGGAAAGAGCAGTTCGCTTATGTGCATGAAGTAAAACAGGCCACATCCATGCTCTTCAAACTTGAAAAAGATTTCCATGTCTCGCCATTTATGCCCATGGACATCGATTACCAATGGCAATTTTCAGCACCGGGAGAGGACATCAGTGTGCATATGCAGAACTGGCACCATGAGCAAGCTACGTTTTTTGCTACCTTGAAACTCCAAAGGCAGCCCTGGCAAGCCAGTGCGCTGAATAGCATGTTATTGAGCTACCCGTGGATGACACTCAAAGTCATCGCAGCTATTTACTGGCAAGCCCTGCGGCTATGGCTCAAAAGAATCCCTTTCTATTCTCACCCAAAACAACACTCCAACCTTGGTGATTAATCATGGACTCAATGCCTACAAACGCTCTTTCCGCTGACAAGCTGACCAAACCTTTGAAGTCTAAAAGCCGCGCCAGATGGGTCGCGAAGCTGGCAAAGACCCAGGTGCTCAAACGGTTGTCTGGGTTGAAAGTCGGTCAGCTGACTGTTGTTGACGGTAACGAGAGATACATTTTTGGCAATCCCAATAGTCAAAACCATATACAGGTGATCCAGGCTACCATCACCATTTATGATCAACGCTTTTATGGCGAAATCGCGTTTGGCGGCAGCATTGGTGCAGGTGAAGCCTACATGCTAGGCTATTGGCAGGCCGACTCGTTAACCAATGTAGTGCGGCTGATGGTGCTCAATCAGTCTGTGATGGATACGCTTGAAGGTGGTTACCAGTATTTAAGTAAACCGATACTCAAGGCTTTTCACTGGTTAAACAGCAACAGCGAAGCGGGCAGCCAGAAAAACATAGCGGCGCATTATGACCTGGGTAATGACTTGTTCCAGTTGTTTCTGGACCCCACCATGATGTATTCATCAGCCATGTTTGATACTACAGAAAACGCTACCCCGGAGATCAGCAACTTGCAGGCGGCTTCCGAGCGTAAGTTAAAAGTGATTTGTGACAAATTGCAGCTGTCTCCGGCTGATCATGTGATTGAAATAGGCACCGGCTGGGGTGGTTTCGCCATTTACGCTGCGAAACATTATGGTTGTCGTGTCACTAGCACGACGATTTCGCAGCAGCAATTTACATTGGCACAAACGCGCGTGGCGGCTGAAGGCCTGCAGGATAAAATCGTTTTACTCAAGCAGGATTACCGGCATTTGCAAGGTCAATACGACAAGCTTGTTTCTATCGAAATGATAGAAGCAGTCGGGTACCAATACTACGACACCTACTTCAATAAAGTGAGTCATTTGCTTAAACCGGACGGGGTTGCACTGATTCAGGCCATCACTATTGCTGATCAACGTTATAAAAGCGCCATTCACTCGGTGGATTTTATCCAGCGTTATATATTCCCGGGTTCGAATATCCCCTCGAATACCGCCATGTTAAGCAGCATCACGCGCGCCAGTGATTTACGCCTGGTGGATCTGCAGGATATCGGCCAGGATTACGCCACAACTTTGCGATTATGGCGCGAAAACTTCTTCGCCAATCTTGATAAAGTAAAGCAGCTGGGCTACAGCGATACCTTTATTCGTATGTGGGATTTTTACCTGAGCTATTGCGAAGGCGGCTTTGCCGAATGTGCGCTGGGCGATGTACATTTATTGCTAGCAAAACCGGGTTACCGAGGCCTCAAACGGGTGTAAGCGGCAAATCAGGCATGATACACTTGCCAGCCTATGACTACCCATGCAGCACTGGAGTGGCGCGATGGTTTGCCCTACTCCACCGAGTTTGATGATACCTACTTTTCTGTCAGCCCAGACAATCCGCAGCATGGGCTGGCTGAAACGCGCCACGTGTTTTTACAACACAATCAACTGCAACAACGATGGCAAAATCTTCCTATTGATAAACCCAGTCACTTTGTGATTGTTGAAACTGGTTTCGGTAGCGGCCTGAATTTTCTGGCAAGCCTGAAATTGTGGCGTGAGGTAGCGCCACAGTCAGCACATCTGCATTTTGTCAGTATCGAGATTGCACCATTTTCCTTGCACGACTTGCAGCAGGCGCATGCACACTTCCCAGAATTAGCTGAGGCCAGCCTAGCCTTATGCAAGCAATATCGCTTTCTGCAACCCGGTATCAATCAATTAGAGTTGTCGGATTTTTCTACCAGCCTGACTTTGCATATCGCTGATGCTGCCAGTGTGTTGCCTGGATTGGATCTGAAAGCAGATGCCTGGTTTCTGGATGGTTTCGCGCCGTCAAAAAATCCTGATATGTGGCAAGCACCCTTATTTCAATGCATGTCCAGATGCGCTAAAGCAGGCACCACTTTTGCCACGTTTACATGTGCCGGCTTTGTCCGCCGCCAGTTAAAAGAAACTGGTTTTAACGTTAACAAAACCGCTGGCTATGGTTTAAAGCGTGAAATGCTATCAGGGGAATGGCCAGTAGCAGAAAATACTATTCCCACCACACTTCCCAGAGTAGCGGTGATTGGTGCGGGAATCGCCGGTTGCAGCACTGCCTGGTTCTTAGCCTCTATGGGCTGCAAAGTGCATGTATTTGAGCGGGCGGAGGCGATTGCCAGCGGCGCATCCGGTAATCCACGCGGCATGCTGTATCCACGCTTAAATACCGAAGAGCTCCTGAATGATGAATTAGCCTTGCGCAGCTATAGCTTTAGCCTGCGCCACTTTGCCAACCTTCGCCTGGGTGAGGATGCCTTTAAACACAATGGCTTATTGCAATTAGGTGGTGCTGCGCGCGAACAGAAGCGCGTACATAAAGTCGCAGCGCGCTATGCCCATTTAGGATTAGTGCAGCAAGTGGATGCCACTGAAGCCACAGAACTCGCAGGCGTGACCTTGACATCAGATTGCCTGTATTTTGCTGACGCGGCATGGGTTAATCCTCACGAAGCCTGTATTGCCATGCTTAAACATGTGAACATTCAAGTGCATCTGCAGCAGAATATCATTGCATTATCCAAACAGGATGACTGGCAATTACAATCTAATGCTGGTTCTCATGAGGGATTTGATGCAGTGATCGTAGCGAATGCTGCCGATGCTGGCGAATTGTTACCAGACAGTAGCATGTGGCTGAACCCGGTGCGCGGGCAAATGGGTATGATTGCCGGGCAAACCGCTATGCGAGATTTAAAAATGATCCTGTGCGGCATAGGCTATTTGACCCCTTTGCAGGATGGCATGCATGCGATGGGTGCCACTTTTGCACATGGGGATTTAGATACGCGCGTACGTGAAGAGGATAATGCCAGTAACCTGAATATGATCAGCAACTTAAGTCCGCAATTTAATGAAGCCTCTTCAGCAGACATCACCTATGCCAGGGCCTCAATGCGCTGCGGTTCACCGGATTATTTACCTTATGTGGGGCCTTTGCTGCCGACAGACAAACTCACACCCACCGCAATCAGCATTACCGATTTTGAAGATTTGCCTCCGCCACAAGGCTTGTATATCCATGTTGCACATGGCAGCAAAGGCTTGATGACGGCGCCCTATTGCGCCGCTGTAATGGCCAGACGGCTGTTGAAGGATTTTTCAATAGCCTTGCCACAGTTGACCGAAGATAGTTTCTGGAATGGCCTGCATCCACAGCGCCTGCTATTTAAACAACTAGGCTGGAAAAAACTATTAAAGCCATTCAAGGTGGCAGTATGACTCAAGAAATAACCGATTTGCAGAGGCAACTAGTCAAGATGCCAGACGATCCCGGCCTGCATTACGAGTTAGGCCGATGCTACCTGGCGCAGAAACAATTAGATCTGGCCCTTAAATCCTTTTCTGACGCATTGCTTCTAGCACCTGATCATCCACAAATTTTAATGCAATTGGGCAATGTGGCCAGCCGGCAAGGCGATGAGTTGCGTGCTGCAGAGGCTTTCAGAAGGTCATTGCAACAAGATGCTCAACAAGCGGATGTTCATTTCAATTTAGCCAACAGCCTGCGTAAGCTCGGCCACTATGCAGAAGCGATCAAGCATTACCAACAGGCGCTATTCATCAACCCGGCGGACGCAGAAACGCATAACAACCTGGGAAATGCCTATCGTGAAAGCGGCCAACTGGATTTAGCCGTGCTTGCCTATGAACAGGCGCTCAAACACGATCCGCAATTGCTACATGCGAAAGTCCACTGGATACACCAGAAACAGCATATGGCGGACTGGCAAGGCTTAAATGAGGCTATTCATGCAGTTCGCAATGCCCTGAATCGACAGCCAACAGCGCAGATCTCGCCTTTTGCATTTCTCGCCATGCCAGGGACCAGTGAAGCAGAACAACTGCACTGTGCAAGCTTATGGGCACAGCAGCACTATGGCCATGTTCAACCATTAACAGCGCCATCCGTCAGGCCTGCAAGTCAGAAAATAAGGTTAGCTTATATTTCCTCTGATTTTCGCAAGCATCCGCTGGCCTACCTGGTCACCGATGTCATTGCCTCTCATGACCGCAATCACTTTGAAGTGAGTTTATACAACCAGGCGAAAGATGATCAGTCAGCAGAAAGAAATGCGTTCATCACTGCTGCAGATCATTGGATAGAGATTGCGACACTCACCGATGCAGAAGCCGCTGCGCATATGCGGGATGCGGGTATCGATTGCCTGATCGATTTGACCGGATATACCCAAAACAGCCGCAGCGGTGTGGCAGCGTATCGTCCGGCACGCAGCCATATCAACTGGCTTGGCTATCCCGGCAGCATGGGCAGGGTGAACGACCGGCCTTTATTTGATGTCATTCTGGTGGATAGCACTGTTAAAAGTGACTCCTTGGCTGAACGCCCGATAGCATTACCTTGTTATCAACCGAATAATGCCCAGAGGCCACAAGCCAATGCCGGTAGCAAGGCCCAGCATGGTTTACCCGAAAGCGGATTTGTGTTTTGCAGTTTTAACCAAAGTTTTAAAATCACAGCCGATGTGTTTGCCTGCTGGTTACGGATACTTCAACAAGTCCCCGAAAGTGTCTTGTGGTTGCAGGAATGTAATCAATGGGCGACTAAAAACCTGCAGCAAACCGCGCAACAGGCAGGCATTCATCCGGATCGACTGATATTCGCACCGCGCACTAGCGCTGAGCTGCATATTGCCAGGCAACAGCATGCTGATTTAATGCTGGATACCACTCCCTACAATGCCCATACCACGGCTAGTGATGCTTTGTGGCAAGGCGTTCCTCTGTTGACGGTGCAAGGTGATACATTCCCCGCGCGCGTGAGTGCGAGTTTGCTTACGCGTAGCGGATTGGAAGAATGTATCTGCAGCGATTGGGAGAGCTTAGAAAAAAAGGCGGTTACACTCGCAAATAATCCTGCCGCATTGCAGGCGCTGAGACAAAAGGTGAAAGAACAAGCACGGGTGTTATTTGAACCCTTAACTTTCTGCCGTCATCTAGAGCAGGTTTATCGCGCGCTTTTGTAATCAAGCTTACCTATCGGTACTTTTTTCACTGCCTTCACTGCCTTCGCTGTAGTAAACCGACAACAGGCCTGCGGCGACAATACAAACCCCGCCTATCATTTCAATCGCAGACATGGTCTCGTTTGCCAGAAAATAAGCCGCCACAGCAGCTACAATCAGCTCAAACATGAATAATACCGAGGCCTGAATCGCGGGTGTTTTTGTGATGCCATATTGCACCAGCAAGGTTGCAGAAATGAGCATGCACGCGATCAGCAGCAGTAATAAAATACTGCTCGAAGTCAATGTGCTGGCTACGGCTGGATCAGGCAATCCTCCTTGCCAGAGCATCAGCACCAACGACAGACCAAACACACCTAACCAAACCAGCATCCCTTTGGCCGCTATAGTGAGGTGAGTGGAAAAACGCGTGATGACATTTGTGATTGAAAAGCCGATGCCAGCTGATAACGCTAGCCAATCCGAAGGTGATTGCGGCATTGGCCATGCCAATCGACCATCTGTCAGCATGAGGTCTGCCCCTAACAATGAAAGGGCTATGGCTAATAATTGAGGGCGATGCCACTGCTCATGCAGCCAGATTCTTGCCAGTAACAATGTCCACAGGGGAGACATGTAAAACAGCAGCATGACGCGCATGACTTCGCCATCTATCACAGCTAGCACATAGGCAAGATTGGTCCAGCCTGCCACCAGGCTCAGCCAATAAGCAGACTTAGGTACTTTGGCTATGTGAGGGTAGCGGCGCCAGAATATCATTCCGCCAAACAATAGCGCCAGCCCATAACTCATCAGGCTGGAATGCACACCAGAAATGCCACTATCATTCAGCAGTCGGTAGGGATACCAGATCAGCCCCCAGGAAATTGCACCGTAGATCAATGCTGCCAACGCAAAATATTTTTGCTGATGGGCTTTTTGTTTATGCGCAAGGCTCACTTATAATACAACCCTATGAATCCACATTTAAACTTACTCCAGCCCTACCCGTTTCAACGGTTACGCGATTTGTTTCATGGTTTGACACCTAATCCGGATTTCAGCCCTATCAATTTATCGATCGGGGAGCCCAAGCACGAGACGCCAGGCATTATTACTGAGGCCTTGGCAGCCAACTTGTCCGGATTGGCCAGCTATCCTACCACAGCCGGTGTGCCAGCCTTGCGCGAAGCCATTAATCAATGGCTGCAACGTCGCTACAAAATCCCGGCCCTCAATATCGACAAAGCCATTTTGCCGGTGAATGGTAGTCGTGAAGCCTTGTTTGCCTTTGCACAAGCAGTCATTGATACCAGCGTGCCGCAGCAACCCGTTGTGATCTCGCCAAACCCGTTCTACCAGATTTATGAAGGCGCTGCTTTCCTTGCTGGCGCCACGCCTTACTTTATCAATACCACTCAAGAGAATGATTATGTCATGGACCTGACACAGGTACCGGCTGATATTCTTAAGCGTACGCAATTAGTGTATGTCTGTAGTCCGGGAAACCCTTCAGGCAAGGTCATTGATTTACCAGCATGGAAAACCCTGTTTGAATTGTCTGACCAGTATGGTTTTGTCATCGCTTCAGATGAATGCTATTCCGAAATCTACTTTGACGAAGCAAATCCACCAGTGGGTGCTCTGGAAGCCGCCCACAGGTTAGGCCGCGATTTTAGTCGCGTCGTCATGTTCAGTTCGCTATCCAAACGTTCAAATGTCCCAGGAATGCGTTCCGGCTTTGTAGCTGGTGATGCTACTATTATTGAAAAGTTTGCCTTGTACCGTACGTATCATGGATGCGCAATGAATCCTGCTGTACAAGCTGCCAGTATCGTGGCTTGGGATGATGAGACACATGTGATCCGAAACCGGAAACTGTACAACGAGAAATTCCAGTCGGTAACCCCCATACTCAAGCAAGTATGGTCAAAAACACAGCTTCCTGATGCCGCTTTCTATTTATGGATAGACACGCAACAGGATGATACCCTGGTTGCCAGACAGCTTTACCAGGAACTAAACATTACCGTACTCCCCGGCTCTTTCCTGGCTCGAGAGGCTCATGGATGCAATCCAGGAAAAGGTTTTATTCGCATGGCTTTGGTGGCCTCACCAGAAGAGGCAATCATGACTGCGCAAAGAATAAAAGAACTCCTCAAATAAACCCATTCCAGAAAATAAAAAAGCCGGATGCATATGCATCCGGCTTTTTTTATTGCTAGTGAAAATTAAGCAAATTTTCTACGAGCGATCATACCGATAATGCCCAAGCCCAGGAACATCAACGCATTAGTTTCTGGTTCTGGAACAGGAACAACAGAAGCTGCAGAAATAGCAACATTACCACCGAAACGCAATGTAAAGATGGTTGATGGAACCAGCGTCAAAGAGTAGTTACCACTAGTCAGGTCATCAAATGTGTAAGTATTTGAACTTAAAAGCGTCAATGGAGCAAGTGCGATTTGTTGAATCTCAGTTGCACCTTGTTTCAGGCTGAAATAAGTGTTTCCGATGCTAGCGCCGAATAATTCGGAAATGCTGATTGAAAGGTCAGATGTACTAGATAAACTGAAATTATAAATTTCACCGCCATCAATTACGCTACCGAAAACTGCGAATGCGCTGAAATCACCACCCACAGGTGCTGCAATATCAGTCACATTACCAAGATTATAGGTTACGGTTGTAGCAGAAGATGTCATAGGCAAAAGCATTGCCGAACCAACTGCTAATACTGCCAAAGATTTTTTTATATTTAACATATAGATCCTTAAGAAAATTAAAAGAAATAACTAAAAAAACATACTAATTACAAAGGGCAAACTTAAAGCACGCAAACTAAACATAGCAGACTAAGTTAATACCAGAAACATCACTACATGGAGCTGAGACATCCAGATAAATCGGGAGATTAAAGGTTTGTTGGTATTGCCAGACATTCAATGCCGCATTCACCCAACAATACGCCGATTGAGCGTTTCCTTTTAATTCTCCTCTTTTGCTAACAATAACTTAATATTTTATCTTGCGACATTACCCGTTCGGGCTATTCCAAAATCATTATCGCGCTATTTATTTCTAAAATTAATGAATGCAAAAAACGTTCCAGTTTTAAAACAATCTAACCCATTGATTTAATTTGATTATTTTAAAGATTGATTGCTTAAGTGCTGGATTAAATGCAAAAAGTCTACAAGTCTGCTGCACAGGTGATGCGCATGCACCACTTATGTGCACTAAACGATTTGCATTTTACACATAAAAAATGGTTTATTGTGAATTTTTTGTTACATTTAACTATAGGTTTTGTCAAACGCAAAATGCATGATTTAAGTGGATTTATTCTGGAGTTAGATAAAGACGATCTGTGCTAGAACTTATCGGCCTCAGCGAAGCTAAGACCAAGCGCATCTTTCGTAGATAAGGATGGCTTTTGGGCAATAGGCCACTCAACATTTAAGGTCAGGTCATTCCAGATAATACAGCGCTCGTATTCAGGCGCATAAAAGTTTGTAGTTTTGTATAAAAACTCTGCCGACTCTGAAAGTACTAGAAATCCGTGAGCAAATCCTTCAGGAACCCAAAGCATTTTTTTATTTTCATCGCTCAAAACTTCACCTACCCATTTGCCAAAAGTGGGTGACGCTGAACGTAAATCTACCGCCACATCAAAGACCGCACCCTGGGTCACGCGGACTAGTTTTCCCTGAGGTTGTTGAATCTGGTAATGCAAACCTCTCAATACATTTTTTGCGGATCTGGAATGATTATCCTGTACGAATCGGGGACGTAATCCGGTGGATTCAGCAAATATATTTTCGTTAAAGCTTTCATAAAAAAAACCACGGTCGTCGCCAAATACCTTTGGCTCAAAAATCCATACATCTGGAATACTGGTTTGATGCGCAATCACTAAAATACCTTCTCATTCACAATCTGTGATAAATATTGTCCGTAACTGTTTTTCTTGTAGGTTTCGGCTTGTTTTAAAAGTGCTTCGGCGGAAATATACCCCATCCGGTATGCAATTTCTTCCGGGCACGCTATTTTCAGGCCTTGTCGGTTTTCTATCGTTTGAATAAACAATGAAGCCTCTAGTAAAGACTCATGCGTGCCTGTATCCAGCCAGGCATGCCCTCTTCCCATCACTTCTACATTCAGCTGCTCTTGTGTCAGGTATTGTTTATTCACATCCGTGATCTCTAGCTCGCCTCGTGGAGAGGGCTTCAAGTTTTTGGCTATCTCAATCACCTGATTGTCATAAAAATAGAGTCCGGTCACCGCGTAGCGCGATTTAGGTTGCGTTGGCTTTTCTTCCAGGCTGATGGCTTTTCCCTGGTCGTCAAACTCCACTACCCCGTAACGTTCAGGATCATTGACCGGGTAAGCAAATACTGTAGCACCACTGCCTGAATTATTTGCCTGTTGCAATGAGGTAGCCAGATCGTGTCCATAAAAAATATTGTCGCCTAGTACGAGGGCACTTTGCGAGTGACCAATAAAAGGTTGGCCGATAATAAAAGCTTGTGCCAGACCATCCGGCGAAGACTGTACAGCATATTGAATATTGATGCCCCACTGCGAGCCATCACCCAACAGTTGTTCAAACCTTGGGGTATCCACTGGCGTCGAAATCAGCAAAATATTCTTGATGCCGGATAACATAAGTGTCGTTAAAGGGTAATACACCATCGGTTTGTCATACACAGGGATCAGTTGTTTTGAAACCGCCTGCGTGGCAGGATATAAGCGCGTTCCAGAGCCCCCCGCTAACACAATCCCTTTTCTATTATTTGCCATAATGTACCCTATAAGATTTGCTGCAACACATGGGAGACGCCATGCTGCCAGTCAGGCAGACGTAAATCAAAAGCATCTTGAAACTGACGAGTATCCAGTCTTGAGTTCGCCGGTCGTCTGGCCGGTACCGGATAGTCTGCTGTTGTAATGGGGTTGACCATTTCTGGTAACACCTTCATGGACTTACCTGCTCTAATGGCTTCTGCAATTACGAACCGTGCGTACTCATACCAGTTCGTCACACCATTGGCGGTCACATGATACAAGCCATAAGGAAATGTCTCATCGTCCTGGCGTTGAATGCGGCCAATTAATTGTGCAGTCACATCTGCTAGCAGCGCGGCAGATGTGGGTGCTCCAAACTGATCGGCAACCACACTTAAAGAGTCTCGTTCACTGGCTAGTTTTAGCATGGTTTTTGCAAAATTTGCACCATGTGCGCCGACCACCCAGCTTGTTCTCATGATCAAACTACGTTCACAAGTAGAAAGTAAAGCCCGCTCACCATCCAGTTTGGTTTGCCCATATACATTTTGCGGGTTTGTCGCATCGGTTTCTTTATAAAACTGGTTGCCCACACCTTCAAACACATAATCAGTCGAATAGTGAAAAACAAAAGCACCACATGCTGACGCCTCTTCACCCATGATTCGGGGTGCATCGCAGTTTATTTTCCTTGCAGATCCAGCGTCTGATTCAGCTTTATCCACCGCAGTGTAAGCGGCAGGGTTAATAATCCCGTCAGGCGCAATCTCCCTGATAAGCCCGCGTAGTGCGGATTCATCAGATAAGTCACAATCCCCCCTGCTAATGGCAATCACCTCAGCCAGCGGTGCCAAGCTGCGTTGCAGCTCAAAACCCACTTGCCCAGTGCATCCCGTAAGTAATAGCCTCATTGATACTGTTTTTCTACCCACTGCCGGTATTGACCACTGGTAATGTTTTCAACCCACGATGCGTTATCCAGATACCACTCTACGGTTTTGCGTATACCGGTTTCAAAGGTCTCGGCTGGTTTCCAACCCAGCTCCTTTTCCAGTTTGGTGGCATCGATCGCATAGCGCCTGTCATGACCGGGGCGATCTTTAACATAGGTGATCTGTGCACTAAAAGAGACCCCATCAGCTCGTGGTTTCAACGCATCTAATATCGTGCAGATAGTATGCACAACCTCGATATTGGGTTTCTCATTCCATCCGCCCACGTTGTAAGTGTCACCGACCTGCCCGGCGGTTAATACGCGACGAATCGCGATGCAGTGATCTTTCACATATAACCAGTCACGAATTTGCTGGCCATCCCCATAGATCGGCAATGGCTTGCCATTGAGTGCGTTGTGAATGACTAACGGGATCAGCTTCTCAGGGAAGTGGTACGGTCCATAATTATTGGAGCAATTAGTAGTGAGCACCGGCAAGCCATAAGTATGGTGATAAGCGCGCACCAGATGATCAGAAGCTGCTTTGGATGCCGAATATGGACTGTTAGGCTCGTAACGATGTTGCTCGCTGAAAGGTGCGTCATTGTTGTCTAGAGAACCATACACTTCATCAGTAGACACGTGCAGAAACCTGAAATCGCTTTTTTCATCGCCCTCTAATGCGCTCCAGTAAGCGCGCACCGCCTCAAGCAGGTGAAAAGTGCCGACTACATTGGTTTGGATAAAGTCTTCCGGGCCATGGATAGAGCGATCAACGTGGGATTCAGCTGCAAAATTCAATATCGCTCGCGGCTGGTATTCAGCCAGCAAGCGCCTGACTAATTCAAAATCACCAATATCACCCTTGATAAAAATATGGCGCGGGTCGTCTTTTATTGATGTAAGGTTATCCAGATTACCCGCATAGGTCAGTTTATCCAGATTCACCACAGGCTCATCTGATTGTTGCAGCCAGTCCAATACAAAATTGCTGCCGATAAACCCGGCTCCCCCAGTGACAAAAATCATGTAATCAATAACCTTTATGTATGTTCAGATACCAAAAAGGCATATTAAAACGTTTTTGCGATGAGAACAATTTTGAAATGAATATTAACTTCAAACCTGGTCGGCTTTAATGCCGGTTTTTATGCAAACTTCCTCAGCTGCGCCATGATACTGCTGAGTAAAGATTGTGCCGCCGCCTGGCTAGTCTCTTCTACATAACACCTGAACTCAGGTGCATTGCCCGATGGACGTAGATGTACGACTTTTCCCGATTGCAACATTGCCCTTAGTCCATCAGTGGTATCAACCTGTGAAATTTGCTCTTCGAGCTGCAATGAGCTCAGCATTTCGGCAGGCGCATCAGTCCAGCCAGACAGTAATGCCTTGCTTTTTTCGGTAGGAAAATCTTGCAGGCGGTCACTGGCAGTGAAGCGTTGTGGCAATGCTGCCACGAGTTGTGAAAGGGGTTTGCCTTGTGTTTTTACCTGCGCCAATAAGGTCACTACAGGCAAGATGGCATCACGGGTTGGCAATGGTTGCAATGTCGATGCTTGAGGTATATGGCTACCCAGCAAAAATCCGCCATTTGCTTCAAACCCTGCCACACTGGCTGCACCTTCTTTTTGTAATGCTTCCATACCTGCAATCACGTACGGCGAGCCAATGCGGGTTCGCAAAACTTGTTTAAAATAGCCACTGGCCTCAACGGCGGTATTACAGCTGACGGGGATGGCTAAATGAGAAATCTGCAATGCCTTGGCTGTTAACAAACCGACGATGTCACCTCTTAGCCAGTGACCTTTTTCATCACTGATTAATGGCCTGTCCCCATCTCCGTCGGTAGAGATAATTGCATCCACTTTATATTTTGCAGCCCAGTCCAATCCTCGTTGGGTATCTTCAAATGAAACAGCTTCGGTATCAATAGGTACGAATGTATCTGAACGTTCCAGGCAAATGACTTCAGCACCCAAATCACTTAATAGCTTATGCAATACATCTCGCGCCACGCTGGAGTGTTGATATACCGCCAGCTTTAATCCTGTGAGTGCTTGATCACCCAATAAGTCTTTGTACCGTTGAATGTAATCTGTCCTGGCCTGAGGATCCTCGGCTGGCAAACTGCTGGCTGTTTCAGCTAAGGTTTGCAACTCGCATGACAACATGACGCCTTCATCGGATTTGGTGATTTCACCATCGGGACGATAAAACTTGAGGCCATTACGATCAAACGGGATATGGCTACCTGTCACCATAATCCCTGGAATATTATGTGTTTGGGCAAAGAGTGCCAACGCTGGTGTAGGGATAGCCCCACAAAAAATGACTTCAAGCCCGAGTTGCCGCAGCATTTTGGCGCAAGCTTCTGCGATGCGGGGGCTACTTGGGCGCAAATCAATCGCGATGGCAACCTGCTTAAAGGCAAACGCCTGCTGCACTGTCGTGATAAAAGCTTGGGTATAGGCTGCACAGACATCATCGGTCATTGACGCAACCAGTCCACGCGCACCACTGGTGCCAAAAGCCACACCACTTTGCTGCATCACTTTTTGTAACACTGGCATATCTGGCCCCTTAACTACGGCCATAAGTATCTTCGTAGCGCACGATATCATCTTCGCCCAGATAGCTACCTGATTGCACTTCAATCAGATGCAACGGCAACTTGCCAGGGTTTTCCAAGCGATGGGTTGAGCCAATCGGGATATAGGTAGACTCGTTTTCAGTGAATAGTTTAGTCACATCATCCACAGTGATCATGGCTGAACCGCTCACCACCACCCAATGTTCAGCACGGTGGTGATGCATTTGCAGCGACAACTTTTCGCCAGGCTTCACCATGATACGCTTGACCTGGAAACGCTCGCCCACATCAATTCCTTCATACCAACCCCAAGGGCGATATACGCGCGGATGCATTTTGTGTTCAGAACGTCCACTGGCTTTTAAATGGTCAACAATATTTTTTACATCTTGCGCGCAATCTCGATGGGCCACCAGCACCGCATCACTGGTTTCCACAATCAATAAATCTTTGACGCCAACAGCAGCTACAAAACGATTTTCAGCGCGTACCAGTGTGTTGTTTACATCTTTGAGGTAGACATCGCCACGTACAGCATTGCCATTGGCATCCTGCGTTTGCACTTCTTTCAGCGCTGTCCATGAGCCAACATCATTCCAACCCATACTGGCGGGAACAACTGCCGCCAGCTTGGTTTTTTCCATGACTGCATAGTCAATTGAATCAGAAGGCGACTCAGCAAATGAAGCCTCATGCAAACGCACAAAATCCAGGTCTTTATAACTTTGCGACACGGCTTGCGTTACCGCACTCACCATTTCCGGAGCATATTTCTGCAACTCAGAGAGGAAGACAGATGGTTTGAATAAGAACATACCGCTGTTCCAGTAAAAATTACCAGCATCCACATATTGCTGAGCTGTTGTTGCATCTGGTTTTTCAACAAAGCGAGCCACCTCAAAACAACCTTCAGCAGCATTCGTAGAGTGACCAGATTGGATATAGCCATAACCAGTTTCCGGGTGCGTTGGCTCAATACCAAAGGTCACCAGCTTGCCCTGTTCTGCCGCCACACTAGCGCGACTGACTGCAGCTTCAAATGCAATCACATCAGTAATGACATGATCCGCAGGCAATACCAGCATCAGCACATCTTTATCTTTTAAAGCAATAGCGGCTGCAGCAATTGCTGGTGCAGTGTTACGGGCTACCGGTTCCAGCAAAATCGCTTCTGGATTCAGGTTGATTTGGCGCAATTGTTCAGCAACCAAAAATCTGTGATCATTACCGCATACCACTATGGGATTACCAACATCAGCCCAGCTGGACAATCTCGTTAAGGTTTCTTGCAACATAGTGTTATCCGTTACCAAAGGTAACAGTTGCTTAGGCAACACTGCACGTGACAATGGCCATAATCTTGTGCCAGAACCACCAGATAAAATAACAGGAACAATTTTCATTTTTATCAACCTTATGCCAACATTTCGAATTCGTTAACTTAACTGCTTGCTTTCCCACTGCCATGCATGGCGCACTATCGTTTCAAGCGAAGTGTACTCAGGATTCCAAGCCAGAAGGCTTTTCGCACGCGTTGCGTCTGCGACAAGCCTTGCCGGGTCACCTTCTCGTCTTGGTCCATTTATGACCTTTACATGCTTTCCAGACACCTTCTCAACGGCTTCGATCACTTCCTGCACAGAGAAACCTGCACCATTGCCGAGATTAAAGCGGTCACTACTTCCACCTTTGTTAAGGTACTCAAGAGCTGCTAAATGTGCGGAACATAAATCCACTATATGAATATAATCTCTGATACAGGTACCATCAGGCGTATCGTAATCTCGCCCAAACACTTGTATATTTTCACGGCGGCCAGATGCGGCCTGTAAGATCAGGGGAATCAAATGCGTTTCCGGGTCATGGCGTTCACCCAATTGACCTTCAGGGTCGGCACCGGCGGCATTAAAATAGCGTAGACATACTGACCGTAAATCGAATGCCTTGTCATAATCCGCCAATACCTGTTCGATCATCCATTTTGAACGCCCGTAAGGATTCAAAGGGCGATTAGGGTGTACTTCGTCAATAGGCACATAATCCGGCTCGCCGAACACTGCTGCCGTGGATGAGAAAATGAATTTTTTCACATCAAACTCAAGCATGGTGTCGAGTAAATTCAAGGTATTCGTCACATTATTACGATAATAAATATCCGGCTTGCGCACAGACTCACCAACCTGAATATATGAAGCAAAATGCATCACAGCTTCAGGCTGGTGTGTCTCAAAAACTTGCTTCAAACAACCAGCGTCAGCCAAATCACCTTCAACAAATACTCCACCTAGCACAGCATCACGATGACCACTCGACAGGTTATCAAGCGTAATTACATCATGGCCTGCACCAAGTAACATTTTTACCATATGTGAGCCAATATAGCCGGCTCCTCCAACCACTAGAATACGCATGAAATTAAACAAGATCCTGTCAATTAAATCTTTGTGAAAGTGAATACAATTCCCAAGTCTAGTTCAAAAGAATTCTTTCAAATTTCTTTTTTATGGCCTGATCGCCAAATAGTTTTTGTGCTTCCAGAAAAATATATTCTTTGTCGAATTCGTGAAGCTTATCAGAACTAAGTGCATTCACCATTTCAGACAAGTTATTATAAACATGTAGTCCTTGATAATTGAACTCTGCTTTCAACCAGTTCATAAATGGCGTTTTAATGGCATGCACTGGTACGCCCAGGCTTGCTGCAAAGAAAAAACTACCACTGACGATCATATCGTCTTCACAATGCGCAAGAATCAGACCTTTTGAATTTGAAACAAGAGATTGCGCTTCTTCATTTGATAAAAATCTTGCATCAATATCAACATTGGTTAATTTTCTGCGCTCTTGAATTGTAGTTAACTGATCGACATAAGATTTAGACCCTACTGATCCAGCAATCAACAATGGCGTATCAGGCCAAATATTTAAAAGCTTATCGATTGCTTTATATTCAACAATCCGGCCAAACACTATAAAGCTTTTTTGCACAGAAGCGGGTTCAATTGCCGCCTTACACTTAAACTTATAAAGTGGATGAGGAACATATGTATAGCCTTTATCCAAATGGCCAGAATGGGTAATACAAATATCTGAAAACTTACAGGCAAAATCCGTTAACCATTTAGCAATTTTTCCATCTTTGCTGTTGAGTGAATGCGGATATATATTGTGTCTGACATATATCACTTTTTTTGAGATTATTTTAAGTACAAAAAGCCTTAATAAGAATCTCATTGTGGAGCGCAAAGTGAGGCGTTTGTCATTTATATCGTTCACCAGCCAGTTCTCCAACCAGTGCACTATGCTTACATCATAATGATTAATCCCTGACTTTATCATCTTGGGAACTATGTGCTTGACCTTGGTCAATTCAACCGAATCAATGCTTTCAATGATCTTGTAAATATTCTCTACATATTGGTTCTGGTCAAAGTCAGGACAAAATAATATATTCAATTGTTTCAAGACTTACCCCAAATATCCCAAGGGAATGCAGACAGCAACTTAGATTTAACAGGAGACAAATCCGGAATTTCTGGCTCATAATGGCGAGCGAGTGAAATGTCGTCAAACATTTTGAAAGAACTTCTTCCAGTTCCACTGTAATAATCTTCATATTTGAAAGGAGTTTCGCCACTTTTACTTTCATATAAACAGGCTGGAACTCCATAAGATTCAGCAATAATTACGCCATGCAATGAACTAGATACAACTTTCTCTGCCGTTTGAATCTCTTTGATGAACTCCTGCAATGAGACCAAAGGTGAAAGCGTTTTCATCCCTCGTTGGTATTGCTCTTTCTCACGCATGTGAGGTATATAAACAACTTTACCTTTTTGAACTGTCTCTGAGCGGGGCCAGAAATCCGAAACCAATATGCCAGGATCACCATAAATAGCTGGCACTGTAATGCCTCTTTTTTGCAAGAAATCAGCGGTCAGAGGCCCTCTTACTGCGCGCACATCCAAGTCATTGAATTTATGGTAGGAAACATCAACCTTACCATTTATGCCTGTTCCCCACACGGTATCTTGGTCATTAGCAAAGTGCATGACAGACCCGATCGTAAGTAATTTATTTTTTTGAATGTCCTCGATAATTAATGATCGTGTATCGAGTATTTTCTGAACCAGCAATGGTCCTAGTAAATCACCAACATTTTCTTTTTGAAAAACCTTCAGACCCCAGAGAGGCTTGGGACTCCACCAGAATACTTTATTTTTATCGAGCTTCAATGAGTGACCTTCTATTTTCGCTTAAGGATATGGAAAAAGTTTAGCTTAAAAAGCAAGTTGAATGTCTCTTTAAACCGACTGAAAATTGCATAACTAAGCATGATCACTGTTATGTAGATAATATTCTTGAAAAAAGTGTCTACTATCAAGTTTAAGTTAAGGTAACGGCTTAAAAATATGGATGAGTAAGTGGCAGCTACATATGTAGAACAAATCACAATCGAGCTTTTAAACAGTTCGTCTACTTTGATATTTTGCTTTTTAAGAAAGTAAAAACAATAAATCCATAAAAATAATAAGCCTGCAGAATATCCTACAGCTACAAACTCCATACTCCAAAATGATCCTATAAAAATCATCGCAATTACAAATGGACGAGAGGTCAGAGTAAACTTCAATTGCTCTTTGGTTAACCCTTTTGAAATGAAAATCCAGGAGCTTGAATAATTCGCAATCTGAAACATTGCACCACCACATAAAATCTGAACGAGTGGAATAGTGGCTGACCATTTAGGCCCCAACAGTATATTGACGACAAGATTGGCATTAACTGCTAAAAGACCAAAAAACAAACATACTGTATGAATCAGTATTGCCTGACCAAATTTTAAGAATTTCTGGTACTCAACCTCATCATTTTTCAACTTCGATAGCACTGGTATCGCAAGCGTGGTGGAAGGAGTATTTATTTGATTAAGCCCCATGATTACGATTTGCTGAGCCCGATTATAAAATCCAAGTAACTCAGTACTGAATCGTTGACCGATAATTAATGTATCAACAGATCTTGCTAGTTGCCCTAAAATCTGGGAAGCCATTAAATGCATACCAAATCTGGTGAATCGGCTCATATCCGTTGAAAAGCTTGGCAATGATGGTAGCCATTTGTATGCCAGGATATAGAAAGTAAAAGCCAATAAATAATTAGAAAGATATTGGACTACGATTGCCCAATACGCAAATCCATAAAAAGCTGAAGTAATACCGAATGTTGTACTTAATATGGCTGCCAGTGAATCACTCATAGCTATGGCCTTGAACTTCATCTCCCTGTTCAGGCCTGCTTTATATTGAGTAGACAAACCGTTAATTAAAAAAGTTAGGCTTAATACCTGAGCGATTTCAACTAATCGATCATCTTTATAAAAATGTGCTATTGGTGAGGCTAACGAAAATAACAGCAAACCCAAACCTAATCCAATTACAGAATTCATCCAGAAAAGATTGGACTTTTCATCAGCGGATAAATGGTCGGCCTGAATGGCGGAAGTAGACAAACCGAAATCGCGCACAACTTCTCCCAAAGCTATGACGGAAATTACAATTGCAGTAAGACCATAATCTTTTGGAGAGAGTAGTCGGGCCATCAATACGACACTCAATATTTGAATTGAAAACCTTACCACTTGCCCTGTCATCAAGGACAACAAACCTGACTTGGAGCTTTTAACTAAATCCGAACTCATTAGAAATACTGCCTGATCATTTAATCTTTGGACTTAGAAGTGATTTTTTTTGCATATCGAATCATAGGTAATTCAATGTACTTGTTTAACAACATTGAAAGAGTGATTGCTAATGCGAGACTAGATATGATCAGTAAGCCACAATAAAGCCACCTTGATTCAACATTAAAAACATGTAACAGGCAATATCCAGTGACAAATATACTCAACATATGCACACAATAAAATCCATATGAAATTTGACCTAAGAAAAGCGACAGCTTGGACTCGAACCACTGACTGAAAGCACCTTTATAATATGAAGAATAAACGACCCCGGCAAACAAAATGATTGGATATGATTTATCACGCATTAATAATGACAGGCCCAAATATAATGGCCATCTCCAAAACTGTTTTTCATCAAAATGCTTCCAAAATAAATGGCCCACAAAAAACAACCACAGATACATCAGAATGAAAGAAGGTTGTGTTTGAAATTTTGCTATAAAAATTAAAAATCCCAGTATAAGTAATTCAAAAATGATATTTTTACTTTTAAGTGAAAACATCATCAATAAGCCAACTATCAAATAGTATTGCCATTCAAGTGAAAGACTCCAGGCTTGCCCCATAAAAGCATAAGATGTTGAACTCAATAACTTATCGGGAACTAAACCATGCAGAAGAAATACGTGCAGACCTAAGTGGGTCCAGAAATTTTCTTTGCTATCCAAGAGATATTTCAACCTATCGGCCGTTCGTTCCATGTGCCATGGCGTTGATTGAATCAAATCTATTGACAGGTCTAAAGTAACTACACTACCTAATAAACAAACAAGATATGCTGGAAATAGCCTAAAGCCTCGACGGATAATAAAATTCCGCCAGGTATGACTCGTTGCAGAATTGCTAATGACAAATCCACTTAACAGTATAAATACGCAAACTGCATATTGACCATTAGCCAGTACAATACCCAAGCCTTGAGTTTTGACTAAAGGCAAGGTTGCCATCGTCACGACGTGGGTTACAAAAACCCATAACGCCATCCAGCCTCTCAGTCCATCCAATGCAGGCAGTTTTTCTTTATTTACCATAATTTATTTATTAAGTTAGAGTGATCCATGCGCGCCACTCAAAAATCAGTCACTTCCAAACAAGTCACGAGTGTAAACTTTATCGGCTACATCCGTTAACTCCTTTGCCTGCCTGTTGGCAATAATGACATCCGACATTTTTTTGAACTGTTCAATATCATTAATCACTTTAGAATTAAAAAATTCCGACTCTTGCAATACCGGTTCATAAACTACCACTTCAATTCCGCGTGCTTTGATCCGCTTCATAATGCCCTGAATTGAAGATGCCCTGAAATTGTCTGATCCTGCTTTCATAATCAAACGGAAGATTCCGACTACCTTAGGGTTTTTCTTAATCACGCTCATTGCCACAAAATCTTTACGTGTGGTATTTGCATCCACGATCGCGTTAATCAAGTTTTGAGGTACTTGCGAATAATTAGCCAATAGCTGTTTGGTGTCTTTTGGCAAGCAATAACCGCCATAACCGAATGAAGGGTTGTTGTAATGATTCCCAATGCGCGGATCCATACAGACACCTTCAATAATCTGGCGTGAATTTAATCCATGTGCCTCTGCATAAGTATCCAGCTCGTTAAAATAAGCAACACGCATCGCAAGGAAAGTATTTGCAAAAAGCTTGATGGCTTCCGCTTCTGAACTATTGGTTAACAGTACCGCGACATCCGGCTTAAGACAATTATCCTTGAGCAGATTGGCAAATGTTTGTGCGCGCTCAGAAACCTCACCCACCACGATACGTGATGGATAAAGGTTATCGTAAAGCGCTTTACCTTCGCGTAAAAATTCTGGGGAGAAAATCAGGTTTTTGCAATTTAATTCTGCGCGGATTTTTTCAGTATATCCCACCGGGATAGTCGATTTAATCACCATTACAGCATCAGGGTTGATTGCCATTACATCTTTTATAACGGCCTCAACTGATTTGGTATTAAAGTAATTGGTTTCTGCATCGTAATCTGTGGGCGTGGCAATTACAACAAATTCGGCATCCTTATAAGCTTCGCTCTTATCTGTTGTAGCCTTGAAATTTAGCTGTTTGTTTGCTAGAAAATCTTCTATTTCATGATCTACAATCGGCGATTTTTTCTGATTAAGTAACGCTACTTTTTCAGGAATGATATCCAGTGCGACTACTTCGTTTTTTTGAGCCAATAATACGGCCAATGACAATCCAACATAACCTGTACCAGCAATTGCAATTTTCACAGAGGCTCCTTCATTTTTTAACTTAATCTTTTAGCGATGCAGCCTAATCTTTCAACCACTCTTTTATGAGCAGTTTAGGGAATACAATTGCACCGACCATATATCTTCTGGCGAGCCGCTTGGGCTCAGAACACATCCTGTGCAGCCACTCCAAGCCTACCTTACGCATCCACATCGGGGCCCTGGGTTTATTGCCTGCCAGGAAGTCAATGGTCGCACCCACACATAGAGCAACCTTAACGGGTAACTTGTGCACATGCTTTTCAACCCAGATCTCTTGTTTGGGTGCACCTAGTCCAATGACGAGTAAATCGGCATTTGAATCTGCTATTGACTTGCAGATGCGATCACAATACTCACTATCTTTTTCAAATCCGAAATCAGGGCTTAAAATGCCAACCACGTCCACAACTGGCCATTGTGCTTTAATATTTGCAGCTGCAATCTCACCGACGCCTGGCATGGCTCCAAGCAGATACACTTTAAGTGGTAATTTTTTTTGCTGGAAGCGCGTAAAGATATTGGGTACGAGATCACTACCAGGAATAGTTTCGGGCAAAGCTTTGCCAAGTAATCTAGATGCAAGTACTACAGGTTTACCATCCGCAACAACCATGGCAGCATGGTTATATGCTTGTTTGAGCGCAGCGTTATTTTCAAGCTGTACAATATGATCAACATTAGGAGTCACGACATATTTACAGTCATTGCTCCCAAACTGCAACCACTCCTGCAACACATCTAATGCACCATTCATTGAAAACTTGTGGATGGTGATTCCAAACATTTCTATGCTATTTGACATACACAGCCTGAGACTTAACGACATTAATTTTAATTGTGAGTATTACGTATATCTACGTAAAGTTTTTATGGTTATTTTCGAGTGCAAGTGAATAAAAAAGAACCTGTGTGATATGGTATAACCCAATAAGGATTATGCGATATAAAATATTTAACCTATTGGCAATCATGCCTCAGCTTAAACCTCATCTACAGTCTCAATAATAACGCGTATTTGTGATTTTTTTTAAGTGATTCAAGAAAAATATGATTAGTAACCTAAATCAACTGACTTCCGGTTCAATTATCAGTGCGGATGTATGCATAGTTGGTGCAGGCGCGGCAGGTATTTCCCTGGCACTGTCGCTGTCTGGCCGAGGTTTAAAGATACTCTTGCTGGAGTCAGGTTTTGAACTGGCTGACGATCCCAGCCAGAATTTATATCAGGGTGAAGTGGTAGATGAGAAATTGCACAGCCCTCCAGATAAATACCGGCAACGCCGGTTCGGTGGGTCAACGACGATCTGGGGCGGCCGTTGTATGCCATTCGATCCTATCGATTTCGAGCAACGTGATTATGTTCCTAACAGCGGATGGCCAATTAGTTATGAGGACCTGAAACCCTATTACATTGTTGCCAACAGGCTACTTGAAGCTGGTGATTATGAATATGATGCTGACAAAGTGTTCGACGCTGAATACCAGGCAGCGATTAAAGGCTTTCAAAGTGACTTTATCAAAACCAATAATTTAGAACGTTTTTCGTGCCCTACCAATCTTGGTGATCGCTATAAACAGCGGCTCATTTTAGCCAAGGATGTTGAAATCTTGCTGGGTGCCAATTGCACAGGCATCAGGCTTGACGCCAACGGTAACCACGTTACTCACCTGGATGTAGCCAGCTTGCAAGGAATAAAAACTTCGGTAAATGCTCATAAATTCATTTTGGCAACCGGTGGGATCGAAACAGCCAGGTTACTACTGGCTTCCAATGATGTGCTTCCCATGGGTATTGGCAACCAGCATGACTTGGTAGGACGTTATTATCAGTGCCATATTGCAGGAAATCTCGGTAAATTGACAGTCTTTGGTCCAACCAGTAATGTCCGTCATGGTTATGAGGTATCACCGGAAGGTATTTATTGCCGACGTCGATTTGCACTTACTCCAGAAAAGCAAAAAGAAATATCAGCCGGTAACATGGTAGCAAGGCTGCATTTCCCAAAAATTGTGGACCCATCTCATAGAATTGGTGTGCTATCCGGATTATTCCTGGCCCAAAATTTTATCAGTTATGAATATGGTAAACGTCTTAAAGACGGACAAGCAAAACTGAGTACATACTTAAAGCATTTTGCAAATATTATTCTGGATCCAATTGATACTTCGAAGTTTTTATATCACTGGATAACAAAACGCACGTTGGCAAAACGTAAATTCCCCTCAGTGATTCTCAATAACAAAAGTAACCAGTTCACTTTTGAGATTCATGGCGAGCAATACCCTAATCCTGACAGTCGCATTACGTTAATAGAAGCGACTGACGCCCTGGGTATGCGCAAAGTGAAAGTGGATTGGAAGTATCTGCCAGCGGATATTGAATCCATCCGTCGTTCACTCAATGTCTTTGTCCAGGAAATCAACCAAAGTGGTCTGGCGACTTTTGAATACAATGATGACTTGCTTGAAGAGGATCTCACAAGGTTTGGTGCTTACGGTGGACACCATATTGGTACAGCCAGAATGGGTGCTGATCCCGAGACTTCCGTTGTAGATGCAAACTGCAAATTGCATCAGGTAGATAATTTATACATTGCCAGTGCGGCGGTATTTCCAACCAGCAGTCAGGCTAACCCTACCCTGACCATTACAGCTATCAGCCTGCGTTTGGCAGACCACATAGCTGAAACTCTGGGTGTTGGCAAATCTACACACTCAATCGTCTAATATTCAATAGTTTAGTTAAGGAACGTCCATGAAAGTCTTGATTTTGGGAGCCACTGGTCATGTAGGTAGCCGCCTGCATAATCAACTGCAACAGCATAATATCACTTCGATTGCAGCTTCAAGAGGAAGAATGCGTAGTGACCTCTCTAATCACGTGATTCTTGACAGCATGAATCTTTCAGACCTTACCAAGCAATTGCAAAACGTAGATGCTGTTGTGAATTGTGTCGCAGGAAGCAAAGATTCGATAGGTACTGGCGCACAGATACTGACGCAAGCTGCTCTAGCAGCTGGCAAACCTCTCATTGTGCATTTAAGTACTATGTCCGTGTATGGTGCGAGTGAAGGCGTTATCAACGAAACCTCCCCTTTCGACCCTGATTACAACTGGTATGCCGCGGCAAAAGTTGAAGCAGAAAACCATATGCAAGCCTATGCGCATGCTGGAGGTAAAGTGGTGGTGTTTAGGCCTGGTTGCATCCACGGCCCGGGCAGTACTCAATGGGTAGAACGAATTTCCAACCTTTTGGGAAATTTCCGGTTGGGCGACCTGGGCGATGCCGGTGATGGTTGGAGCAATCTAGTGCATGTAGATGATGTGGTAAATGCCATACAACTGGGCATTAACCTACCATTGAGGGAAGGTGAGATACAACACTATAATCTGGCCGCGCCAGATAGTCCTCGCTGGAACCAATATTTCATTGATCTGGGGCAAGCGATAGATGCCACTCCAGTCAAACGAATACACCCTACCCAACTAAAGCTGGATTCAAAAGCATTTAGCCCCTGCGTTAAGATTGGGCAAAAGCTGCTGGAAAAGGTTGGCAAGGCTAATCTTGCCAGACACTTACCCGAACCCTTACCGCCGTCACTGGTGAGGTTATTCAAACAGCATATTTTCTTGGATGTGCAGAAAATCAGTTCTATTGGCTTTACCTTCACTCCGTACCAGGAAAGCCTTTGCGATTGCGTTGCATGGTTTAAACACGAGCAACATTAATCTACCATGTCACATACTTAGTAGTCATGCTGACATCTATTAAATAGAGGGCATGGCATTGAATAGATGCTAATCGAGCCATCAAGACTTATACATTGGAGCCATATTTCCTTCTGAGCGCGAGCGTAGGTTGCTCAATAATGTAGTAGGAAAATAATGTGGTGAGCAAGGATAGGCACCAGAAACTCAACTGCCATTCTAAAGAAAATTTATTTACCCCCAGCACATATGAGACCAAGGTCAAAGAGAACCAATGCTGTAAATATAATGAATAACTCAGCTTGCCGGTAAATGTCAGTACTGGCAGACTGAGAAACTTCCTCAAATATGCATAAAAACCAGCTTGATTGAACAACACATTGGACAGCATCAAGAATAGTCCAATGTTTTGCAAGCTATACCTTATCGTTTCTCTAAAAAACATATCTCTGAACAATAGGGATATTACAATTAGTCCGGCACCAAAAACAAAATATGAGGTTTTTAACACGAGTTTGTTGAACTTCTCTTTAGAAGACGATTTTTGCAAAATGTAGGCCATGAAGCAGCCGAAAGCGATTGAGTCTATCCGGGCTTCGGTCGCAGAGTAGGTATAGCCGCCTTCATGCAGTAACTCTGGGAAAATCAAAGCATAACCAAGGCGGATTAATAGTGGCAGCACCAAAAATAACACTATGATACGAAAATACAGTTTTGAACGGTAAGTTATTGCCAGCAAAGGTGCAAACAGGATATAAAAATGTTCTTCTATAGCTAAGCTCCACAAGATATTGAAAGGCGACAATAAGCCATCAACATTGGTGAAATGGATAAAAATTTTATAATAGTTAGCAGAGTAGAATAAAGCGGCCAGAATTTCGTTGTAATTGATTCCACCGTTAATGTAGACAATCAGCAGACTGGAAATTCCAATGAAATAAATCGCTGGCGGCAGCAAGCGCCAGAACCTGCGGATATAAAACTTTTTTAAATCAATATGCTGATGTTTATCTGCTTCAGCGATTAACAGCGAAGTAATCAGGTAGCCACTTATAAAAAAGAAAATGGTTACACCAAAACCACCAGGAACAATGTGTCCTAATCCAGCATGGGAAATCATTACAAGCAGTATTGATAATGCCCTGATACCATCCAGTTCCGGTGTATATTTCATAATGAATTTCTTGCTCTACCAGATTAACAACGTTATCAGCTTTGACTGACGGGTCATACTTTCACCAGTTTTCGAGACTTGTCCCTGAATGGACTTTCAATCAACAGATATGTGATATGAGCAACAAGCAGGCATGCTATTAATAAACCTATTGTTAACAGCAGAGCCAGCGGAAACTCGAATTGCGGGATGGATAGATCATTGATGATCATTTCTGGACGATGAAACAGCACCCTAATGGTTTGCTGGTAGAACCAAAGCACTAGGCCATGAGACATGTACAAAGAAAATGAAACTGTACCTAACCAGACGAGCGCAGGGTGTGACAAAAAATTCTTCCAGAAATGCTCCCTCGAAAGCAATATTGAAGCTATCAATAAGCATGTCAAAGGATAGATTAACACTTTGAGCGCTTTTGCATCATGCGTAAAAGTCATGAAAAGCGCTATTAAAACAAAACAAATGGGAATCCAGAGAGGATTAAGGATGACTTTACCCTTCAGATGCCGAATACTTAGCGCAAGCATGCATCCGATGAAAAAACCCGCAGTGCACCTAAGCATAAAGTCATAATGTTCAGGCTGATATATCATTAATATTCCCGTAGCTGTTAATCCTAACAAAGCAAATATATGATTTTTAAATTTGCCAGATAACAGAACAATCAAACCAAAGATAAGATAGGTATAAAACTCGGCACTGATCGACCAGGCAGGACTATTAAATGTGATAGCCTGTTCATTGGGCCAAAAAGCTTTAATCATAAAAATGTCACGCATAAATGCGGCAAAATTATTCTGGTCAAATGGCTGTTTGCTCAGGCTGGCAATACCAAAGTGCTGCTGGAGCACGTATTTAAGAATCTCTACACCAAGAAACAATATCAGGAAAAGTAAATGTACTGGATACAAACGACCAAATCTCAGGAACTGAAATTTGGCCAAATCATAAACTGTAGTGATTCTCTGAGCATAAGCGGTATATATGACAAATCCTGACAATACAAAAAATAAGTCCACCATCATGAATCCGCTTCTGATGATGGAAATATTATGTATTAATGGGTTCCATGCAGGGACATGGTAAAGAACAACGAGTAAAGCAGCGACACCACGTAGACTTTCTAATTGATCAATTTTTTTTATAGTTGTACTCATTATTCCCTTGTGATTCCGAGATTGACTAATAACGCCTTAATCTCTTTTTGACTTTACCCACTCGCTCTGCCGATTTACAAAAAATTTTGCATATAACTGGATTTTACCAACTGCATACACAGGCGCATAGGTTACTAATTCAAAGAATGGTAATATTTTCGAGCCATGTTTGAGCCAAGAAATCATGACAAATACAGATAGTAGCAGAAACTGTATGACACCATATCCCCATGGAAAGTAGGTTTCATTTGCAAACATCAGTAATAAAGATACAAATGCAAATACTCCGCTGATCAGGAATAATAACGCTACTGGAGGCACACATAAATCCAGAGCCATTGAAATCATCTCCACACTCCCAGAACGGATACCTTTAAATAATAAAGGCAGGCCCTCCTGAACAATCATGCCGATGTGCCCATGCTCCCACCTTTTACGCTGGGATGAAGCTCCCTCATCATTCATGGGAAATTCACTGGTGACATATGCTTCCGGGCAGAATTTAGGCGCTAACCTTTGCTCCGCCAAATCAATACCCAATTTCATATCTTCAACAATATATCCCTTAGCAAGATTGGCATTTTTCACATGTTCCCACGGAAAAGCCATGCCTGATCCCATTAACTGCATAGGCAAGCCTAAGCGATAAAAACCTAACGGACGTGTCCAGCTTTTTACTACGTAAGCAAACTCGGCCAGCCTAGTTTTGACTGGGGAGTTAGGTTTGGCTTGTATAAGATATAAAGCTTGTACGGCACGCTTACCACTTACTACCGCTTGCACAAGCGCATTGATTGCATCAGGGTGAACTATACAGTCAGCATCAAAAACAATCATGACTTCTGGCGGATTCTTCAATAAATACTGAATACCGAAATCTAGAGCATATCCTTTACCACGCAATGTTTCATGCGTTCTTTCAATAACCTCAGCACCATAGTTTCTACCGATTTCTGCGGTATTGTCACTGCAATTATCTGCAATCACAATGATTCGGGTATTTGTTGTTGCGGCCTTATTAATCGAGATTAGAGTATCACTTATTCCGGCAGACTCATTATGTGCCGGAATAAGCAATGCCACTGAAGCAGATTGGAGGTTTATCTTTTGATTGCGATACCCAGGAAGAATAGCAATAAGAATTTGCAAACAAAACGTTAAAACTGGGATTGCCAAAACAACAAGCAATCCCCAATAGAGCACTTCAGCTACAATCATCATAAAACTCAACTTAACAAAGATTAGATTGGATTGTAGCCCAACCTCAACTACTTAACACGAACTAATGTGCCACTAACACTTGAACTCTTACCAACACCACTTGTAGCATATAGATAAGTTACAACATCTTCTTTAGGCCATATGAAAGTTATGGATTGGTCATTTTCAAGATTATAACTATCGATTTTAGTATTCCATTTTTTGTCACGTATGATAAAGCGTAACTTTCCTCCGCCACTCGTCTTTGCTGTGAGCTTAAACTTTTCTCCAGCTTTAGGTTTGGCCCACTCTACTTGACTGATACCTCTACCTGATGGATTTGACTGTGAGACCGGGGTCTTAGTATTTGCAAAAACAACTGCTTGTTTCCATGTATCAAATTTACCCATGGATGGATCATCTCTCACGCATGCAGAGCCGCGGTTAATGCACCAAGGTCCGCGCATCGACAATATATTCAGGTTCTTTTCCGGTGTGAATGGCTTACCCTGCTCATTCAACCAGGACTTTACCGAATTAACCATGCGCAAAGAATCTCGTATTGAATGAAGTTCGTTAGCTATCAGGAGATTCTGACTGTAATTATTTTTGTTTAAATTAAGTCCTGATCCATTCTCTACATAAATAATAAATGGAGTTCCGTCGTTTCTATCAATAATATATGCACCATATACTTTTAAGGTATTAGCAATTTTCACTAACTCAGGTGTTTTTAACTTTGATGTATCAAAATCAGGTGGCAACATTACTAATGAGCCTTCTGGAATTTTTCCTCTATTGGTTTTAGTGAAAACGTCTGCAGATGTCGCAGGGAAAACATAGCCTGGACCCATGCCATTTTGCGCTAGTGACATTGCCAACGCATGAGGATAAATCGTATCGGAACTTTGAAACTCGTGTTTACGTATGATGCCGGCACATGCAGGCACACCCACAGCCCTGGCACCATGGTAGTAATGAGCTGGATCAGGCCAACCACTGCCATTAATAGGAGACCATGCATATAAATTCGCAGTCCAAGCACCATTATTGTTTCTTAACTTCCAGAATGAATGTATGACGCCATTTGTCACATCGAAAATATCAGCATGACCGTCTCCTCCCGGCGCTGGCACTACGTCTGCTGGCCAATGAGGTATTTCAACTTGCGGCAAAAAAGCCTCTGCATCAGCATCATAAACACCTTTTTGCCCAGGATTAAGCTTCACTGTTACAGGCGGACTATTTTCATCAGCAAAGAAACATCCCGAAGAAAGCGTACCTTGGTGGATATTAGGATTAAATGCAGAGCGTGGAATGACAAAATCTGAAAAAGTTGGAGATACAGGACGACTTTTCCATAATGAGTTTTCTTCAAATGGTTTTGTATAGCGATTTGGATCATTCGCATTTAAATTTTTGGCAGGAGCACTTCTAACATTTGGATCTCCGGCAAATGCAACCATTGATAAGCATAGAAAAATAGAAAAGAAGAACGCTGGAATCATAAAGCGCCCTTTTGTTAATCCCGTCATCATTTACTCCTTTAGAGCAACAGTTCGATTTAAATGATCTGCAAGCCGCAAAGCCAACGCAACAATAGTGAGGGTAGGATTTGCATGACTGTTAGTGGTAAAGACTGAGGAGCTAGCGATATGTAAATTCGAAATACCGTGAACTTTGCAATTCGCATCAACCACACTTTCACTTGGATTGTTTCCCATCCTAGTCGTTCCCATGTGATGGCCGCCTACTGGTAAAGCATTCTTCATACTTTTTTCTAGCTCATTTTGATCAAACTCAAGTCTGCAAGACTTGGTTTTTTCAAATAATTCCTTAAGCAGATTAAAGTACTTAATTCCAGAAGCAATATCCAGGCCAGTGAGTTTCCAATGGATGCTCACTCTGGGCATGCCGAACCGGTCTACTTCATCCAGTATCTCTATGCGGTTATTGATGTCTTGAACCTGTTCACTATTAAATTCAAGGGGATACGTTCCATTTCTATTAGCAATTAAAGTATAGGGTACCTTTCTTTTAGCTAATTTTATTTTGAATAACCACTGATATGTAAATGCTGCAACCGAGCCAATATCCAGAAAAACATTTCTGACATGCTTTAACAGTTGACGATTTTGGTCAGGTTGACTTGTCCCATGATTCAAAATTGTCTGGTATTCGGGTTTTAGTATTGATTTAGCAAGATAAATGGTTGAAAGCACGCCGCTGCCATGAGAAGGATCTGCATAGGCAGGAAAGTGCAAGCGAAAGGCTGCATTCAATAAACCATGCTTTGCTTGAAGCTGTGGGGAAAACTGGAGTTTTCGTCTGGCATAGACACCTTCCAAGGTTTTCTGAAAATCAAAGACAGGCTTTTCACCTTGAAAGCGCAATGCTCCAAATATCAAATCATAATGACATGCGTAATACTTTCCCAGGCTGGCATCCATGTAACTCCAGGCGGGATTTTTTTGACGGCTGACAAGCATCAAGCGAGTGACATCTATACATCCACCCGCCAGCACAACTTGATTTACTTTAAGTTTTAAAGATTGGGTACCATCATGCAGAGTGATCGATTCAATTCTCCCAGGTTCATCTGGCAAACAGTTGAGGCTGATGCATCTTGTTTGCAGTAACACATGAACAAGTGTGGAAGCTGTCAATTCCTGACGAAACTTCTTACCAAAATCCGTAGGTAAACTATAGCGTTCTATATATTCGTTTAAATCCGGGGTTAACTGTGTAATCTCACTGAATATCGGTTTTGTTTTAGGCCCAAATGCTGAAATTGAAAAATCATTATTGCCGGCGTCACAAAAATCCAGTGCCTCGGGGTAATAGCTCGCTACATCCTCGGCACCTGAAGGCCACCCGCTTTCGGGCACATGGTCTCTTCGTTGAAAGTCATGATTATCGAACGGTACGCAACGCCCGCCCCAAAGATGCGTCGTTCCGCCAAAGCGTTGATACCTGAACTCTGTTGTTTGCGGGTGAGGTGAAGTTGCTTTACCTACGTAAGCATCCAGAATATCGGGCGTCTCGTTCCACCCTCCCCCTTCAATCAGCAAGACACGCTTACCCTGTCGTGAAAGTTTGGCTGCCAGACTGATACCAGCAGCACCGGCGCCTATGATACATATAGGGAAGCTTTCAAGAGCCGATTTATCAGCATCCTTAAGGTAACCAATCATTTAGCTTTCCTGATATTTCTGAATCAATTTTCCTAGCTTGGTGACCTCAACATCTAAATTAAATTGAGTTTCTATCACTTTTCTTGCATCACGCTTTACTTTTTCACGTAATTGCTCATTCTCAATGTAGCTTAAGATTGCCTGTTTAAGCGAGACTTCATCTGAAGGAGAAACCACCAATCCTGATACGCCGTGCTCAATGAGTTCGGTCACACCACCTACATTGGTTCCTATGACTGGTACCCCACATGCCATTGCTTCCATGAGTGAAACCGGCACACCTTCGGCAAAGCTAGGCAGGATAAAAACATCACTATTCTGCAATGTTTTTCTTACTGTTTCCTGACTTGCGAAACCGCCGAAATGCACATTGTTTTCGAGCCCCTGCTCCTTCACTTTCGCCTCAAGCGCCATGCGTTCAGGCCCATCCCCAAGTAATGTCAGGTGAAAATCAAATCCTTCACTCTTCAACGAAATTAGGCTATTTAGTAAGACGGGTACGCCCTTTTCTGCAGCAAGTCTGCCAACATAGAGCAGTTTAATAGCTTCACTCGATAAAATTTTTGCGATGGGTTCTGCGACCGAGTAAGTGTCTATATCCACACCACAATGGACGATGTGCAGTTTGTGCCAGTCTTTGTTATCAGAAAACAGCATGATCTGACTCTTACAATAATTACTAATGCACACGATAAACTTCGCATATTTCACTTTTTCGCTAAGTGCAAGTAAGGTCGGCTCAAAAAAAATGTGCGGTCCATGAAACGTGATACTGTATCCAACTCCACTAAGCTGACTAGCCAGCATAGTGACCATTCCACTACTATCTCCGAAATGATTATGTATATGCTGAATTTTATTTTCAATCAGATAGCTAGAAAGTAACAAAGCCTCTTGAAAATAAAATAGTTGATACAACTTGCCTTTAATTCCTGGGCGTCCCGTTTTAAAAGACAAGTACAAAGTTTGAAAATACTTAGACGGGGCTTTAACTAAAGATTGTAGGTTGAGCCTTAATAGATCAAAAATCTTGAATGGCAAAAAATAAGTTGTGTTTTCACGTTCACTGCGTATTAACTCACTCACATTATTGGTACCTTCAGGTTTTCGTAACGCACTTGTGAAAACTTCAACACCCTCATTTCGAAGACCTAAGACCTCTCGCTGAATAAATGTGTCTGTTGCTCTCGGATAACTACTAGTAAAATAACTAACTCGCATTCTTATGCTATTGCCTTTATTCATTAAAGATCTAAATCAGCGTGCAGAAGTATCTTTCTGCTGAAAATAGGTTGAAGTATTGTTGAATTGCAGAGCATCGTTTTCTTTCCACAAATCTCATCGTAATTGCATATATTCACGATTCATATTTCTCAATTGAAAACAAACAGCTGAATTCCGCTATTGGTTAGCTAACATCCTCAGAAACTATAACTTCTCCTTAATTATTGTTCTTAGCGAAATATTTGTGTCTGATATCTTTGTGTCATAACTTACTGATTTTTTGCTTTAAAACTCCGCAATAAGACAATGTGATGCCAATAAAAAACCAGAAATACCACTCAAAAATTAAATAATCCCATATATTATCTGAATAGCCTTGTAGCAGGAATTGCGCAAAAGCAATAAAGACGATCAATATCAACAATTTATTTTGAGCATAGAACTTATATAAAGCTTTGCTGGTTGTATAAATCAGGTAGAGAAAAGAAAGTAAGCCTAATAAACCAAGATTAAAAAACGTTTGAACAATGATATTGTGGGCATTAATTTCATAGGTGGCTTTTTGGAAAGCATTAGCCATGGCAAAGTCCATTGAGTGGTGGATAAAAGCAGCTAATCCATATCCACCAATATAATGAGATGGTTTCATCCAACTGATGCTGTCATGCCATATTTTCAGACGCCATGCATATGAGTTTAACCGGCCATAACCAGTCGCACCGAAGTCGGAACCTTGCGTAAGATCTAAGAGTCTTTCCTGGATATCTGGATGTAATAGTGCGAGAAGCGGAGCCAAGAAAACAAAAATCAGAAACTTCCTCTCGAGAAAGAAACCATAGGTCAAGAATAACAAGAAGCATGCCGCCCATGCAGACCTAGTTTTTGTCATTACCAAAAGTCCGATCATTACGATTATATAAAGCGGTAAAGTTTTTCGAATGATACTTCCGGTATCTAGAATTTTAGATTTATATAGATAAAAACAAATAGTAATCATCAAAACCATATAAGGCGCAAATGGATTTGGATGGGGGAAAGTACTTTGGAGCCTATACCCCTCACCAACACTGTATCTGAGTCCGCCGCCGCCCAATATTAGTGAGATTAAACCATATACAACCGGGATCAAAGATGAAAACGCAATTACTTTAATCCACTTTTTAAAATCATTCTCGGTATTAACTGAATACACACCTATCAAGAACAATGCTGCGTACGAGCAGATTGTCATTAGATTTTTGAGCCCCATGGAAAAAACTGGGGTATAAAAAATTGATATGAAACATAATAGTATAAAAATTAACCAAGCTTTCTTAATACCATCGGTATCGGCTTTCGATTGATGATTGCCTTCAAAATAAACAAGTATTGCAATAACAATCATTAATACATTTAATATCCCACCCAGTCCGATACTTCCTATCTTAATTGACTCAAAAGCTACATCAAGAGATGGTCTTAATACCATCACCATCAAAAGGAAAAGAGTTCTGCTAAAGAAGAAGATCAAACCGATCAAGAGTGCTGCTGGGAGTGCTACTAGATAGATATAATGCTTGCCGACCATACTAACGAGGGCAAATGTAACAAGCCCAAAAAAGAAAGCAGATAGAATTGCTATCAAAAAAAGAAATATGATGGATTTATTCTGAGTTAGCTTGGACACTTTGGTACGCCATAATTAAGCAAGGGAAAAATAAGATCAAATGAGAGAACAATATTACTTTAACCTGAAAGTCGCCGCTATAAGTACGATTAAGCCTTTTAGCCAGAAGCCATTTTTTATAAAACTAACCCAGTCCGAAATATCCGGACGAACATTGTAATATCTAGAAAACATTTGCAATTGCAGCATTTGACTCTGGCGCTTAGAGTCTGCACAGTGCTTGAAAGTAAACCGTTGATAAGCTGTTTTCAGTTTATTTCTTGCTTTAATTGAAATCCTATCAGTTCTCGGCGTATCGTCCATAATTTGAGTTGGAATATCAAGTAAGGATGCTTTGCCAAATAATTTCAATACTCGATAAAAGAACTCCATGTCCTGCCATGCTGGCATTTCCTCATCAAACAGCCCAGCTTCCAGGAATACTGATTTAGGCGCAAAAATTTGATTCCCAATGTGGTTAAATTCAAAAATCTGCTCGTGCCCTACATGTCCAAGCTTTTTGGATTGGTTAATCTCGACGCCATCTCTATAAATCAAGTCTGGGGTATATAAGCATGATGGGTGGATGTTATGGTTTTTTAAAAATGTCCAATAATCTACAAACAACTCCAGTCTATTGGGCAAAAACTCATCGTCATCATCCAAACCAGTAATAAATTCACCACTTGAGCTTTTAATTGCCAAGTTTCTTGCTGCGGGCGCGCCTTCAGATTTAGCTTTGATAAAGAATTTCAACCTGCTGTCACTTGCTGATTTTTGCTTTAAATAAGCTTCTGTATCGTCAGTTGAACCATCGCTTACGACAATTACTTCCAAGTCTTGATAAGTTTGATTCAGTACCGAATCCAATGCTCTGGCAAGTGCGTCTTTACGATTTTTTGTAGGTATATATACAGTGACTCTCATACATTATCTTTATGCTTTAAGTGAGATATCAATTTAAAAATTCATTTAAATTGCTACAGGCACCAATAGTTTTCGGCTATTGCCTCTGACCGATTCAATTAAATCATTCAGGAATTTTTCATGTAATTTGAAAAGTGACTCTGAGCCAACATCGCTTTGAGTTACAGATGAAACTCTGACTAGCATGCCATCATCAAATCGTTGCTTGAGCAATCCATCTTTGATAATTTTTAAACGCATTTGCAGACCAGATAAAAAAGTACCATCACCAACTCGTATCCAATAACTTACAGCCTCTAAATGAGATGAACTGGCGTAAAGTTGATTCTTGCCTATAATTGAAGATTCATTTGCAGCAATACGGAAAGTAGCTAATTGCGACTTGAGTAATTGAAAGCCTTGGGCCGGATAGCAAATATCTGGCTGGTGTACTTTAACATCTTGACGTTGCTCTTTCGCATAAGCTAGAGCTAACATAACCTTAGCGCCTTCCTTATTCACATAAGTACGCATTAATACATCATCATAAATCTGATTCTGCACATTATTATCACTGACCAAACTCACTTGCTGAACTTGTTGAGGGACTGTTTTCCAATCACCAAATTCTGTAGGTATATTATTTTCCAGATCACTTGCATAGGTAGCATAGTTCGTAACCGGCTTCATCCCAATTGCAATAATCAAAACACATATACTCAGGACTAATAAAACGATAGCCGGACGCATCTGAACATTAGGCAATTTATGAATCATGTCTTTCATCTTAAAACCTGTATTAGTCCTGGCTCAGCAATGGTTTAATCTTAAAATGCTCAGCGAGCTTTTGAATGAGTGTATCTATTACAATAATGAGTACAAGCGCCGTCATAAACAAAATCATTCCTGAGAAGTTATGCAGGAACCCCTG
Source organism: Methylophilus sp. (assembly GCF_035460085.1). Classification (GTDB taxonomy): domain Bacteria; phylum Pseudomonadota; class Gammaproteobacteria; order Burkholderiales; family Methylophilaceae; genus Methylophilus. The sequence goes on along the minus strand of NZ_DATHWZ010000089.1, from coordinate 54,747 downwards.
CCCTGCCTCATCACCAAAATGATAGGTAATGAGAGCGAGTGTACAAACACGTAGTACGTTTGAAGTAAAGGAGATGGGTACGATCAGGATAGCAAGTAATACGTTACGCCAAAATGCCTGATGATTAATCACATTTATGTAGAGTAAGCCGATAGCTTCAAGCGTAAACAAAGAGTTTAAGCCAGCACATGCATCTGCCACCAATAATTTATATTGCCCAATTTGAATAATCACCCCAGAACGAGCAATCGGGTAATCGAGCGCATATAACAAGTGCTCTGATGCAAATGAAACTGCGATTTTCATTGGCTGCGTGATCGCATCAATGATTGAAGCAGGCCAAGGCATTAGAAATACAAAGAAAAATAAGGCAAACCAGTATTTAAGAACCGTTTTAACACCGAAAACAATACAAATCAAACCGCAGAGAATAGCTACTAGTGATATTACAGAAAAAATATAAACACTTTGCGAGTAACCAACCAGGTAAATTAAAGCCCCGCATATAATAAAAGACCAGCCTATTAAAGGTGCCGGTCTGATGACGGGCCGCTTTTCTAAAATTTGATTTGTTTTAAAGTAAAAAAACCAGATTGCAATCCCTAAAACAATGGGACCATGAGATTGCGTATCGCTATTCCATACATTGACAAAAAGATCATAAAAGACTGGAACAAACAACACCAACACTGAGAGCAATAGTGCTAAATATCCCAAAATCTTTTGCTGCGGCTGTGATCCCATAAAAAAAGCTTGCGAACTCATCTAAGCGACCATATTCAGTGCAATTTGAACCTCGATACCGAGAGCACGGCATGCTTCGATAGCTGCTTGTGTATCTTTAAGCGCCGTTTTATGTTGCTCAGTTGCAATCAAAACTCCACCAATCTTCTTGGCCAATATCTGGGCATCTGAAGACTGTAAAATTGGTGAGGTATTCACAATAATCACATCATATTGTTCAGAAAACGCTGCCAGTAATTGATCAAACGCTTCTTTATTCAAAAGCTCTTGCGGATTCGGTGGAGTAGTGCCTGCAGTTAATACACTCAGATTCAAGAGGGATGGGATTCTGACCAGGACATCCATCGAAGCCCTGCCAACCAAAATGTCGGACAATCCAGAATTATTATTTAATCTAAAAATTTTATGCAACGATGGTTCACGCAAGTTGGCATCTATCAATAAGGTACGTTCCCCAAGTTGCGAGAAAACCACTGCCAGGTTTGCTGCAAGGCTGTCGTTACCATCCATTTCTTTTGAGGAAGAAATGGCGATTGCTTTATGACCACGCTCAAACCAGCGCAACATTAACTGTGTGCGTAAAGACCTTAGGGACTCTACCTGTTTTGAAAATGGATCAAAAGCTGCCACAAGGCTACTGCTGAATGAGGCTTTGTCAGGCGTAAGATAAGGATAATCGAACTGATATGACAATGCCTTATTGATATCTTCCATTGTGACAAAACCCAAGGCTAAAGCAGCCTCGCCAAAGCGCATGGATTTTTCTTTTTGAAATTTCAAGATACGCTCAGCATCTTTGTCAGTGATTTTCCCCATATCAAGCAATAAATGACCAATGCTTGAGGAGATAGTTTTAACCGGAGCTTTAGTGTCAGTTTCTATAATGTTCATACTTAATGGCTCTTACTTCATAATGTAAAAAGAGAAAAACACTTAGGCTTTAATGACGCTGTATTCATAAACTGGAATTTCTGCTAAACCGACAATGTCATCTTTACTCCGAACTCGTCGGTCGATAAACTCTGCAATCAGAGCAAAAAAGCAACCCAGCATTATTCCAATGATCAGTGAAAATGGCGCTATTAAAATCAATCTTGGATTGCTTGGAGATGTAGGAGGTGTCGCCGCTTCCAGAATTGAAATATCTGCTTGGTTTGATTGCCCCTCTAATGCTGTTTGACTGAATCTGTTATTCACAGATGCCAATGCGTTTTGTGCGATTTCGATATCTTTCTCTAGAATCATTAACTCGGAGCGGGATCTATTTAATTCTAGAACTTTTTGTTTTTGCTTCTCGAGTTGGGATCTTACATCGCCCAACCTTTGTGAATTTATGCTTGCACTGTTACTTAAACTCACTACCGTTCGATCAATCTCCGTTTGCAACTGACTTCTTAATTTAGAAACTTCAGCATCTGTTGAAATATATTGAGGATGGTTTTTGCTATAACGTTGACCTAATTCTGCTAATTTTGATTCTGCGCTTACTAGGCTCATGCGTAAATTCTGAATCACAGGATTTTGCGCCACATCAGGCGAATCACTGGTATTTTTCGCTGCGTCATTCCTTCTAGAATTAGCATCGATAGACTGAGATTGCATCATGCCATATTGAGATGATAAATCTCTTAGCTTGGATCCTTCAACATCGTAAGCTTCTTGAATACTTGTTAAACCATGATCTTGTTGATACTGAGAAAGTTTCTCTTGTGATTTTTGTAGATTTTCACGCAATACTTTAGTTTGCTCAGAAAGATATTGAGATGCCTTTAACGCAGGATCCATTTTTAATTTAAGCGTAAGCGTGATGTATGAGTCTGCAAATGCATTCGCCATAGTTGCAGCAAATGACGGCTCAATACCTTTGTAACCAATCAGGATAACACTGCTTTCCCTAGAGGGTGTAACGCTTAAGTTGTTCAATAATCTTTCAGCCAACCACTGATCGATATCAACACTATTATTTTTTATGGACTTTTCAAAATCTTCTCTGATCGAGGGAATTTCAGAGAGTTTTAATTTTTTAACTACATCAATCCCTACACTTTTACTCTGAATGATATCAGCCTGAGTACCAAGAAAGCCTGGCATCAATTGTGCGGGTATCGTAGTTCCGGTAACGGGATCGACCCCTTTGTAATTTAAAAGCACTTTAGTCGTTGCAAGATAATTCTTTGGCCACAGCATGCTCACGATAACAGCTGTAAGCATGGTCAAAATTGCGACGATAAAGATAATTTTCTTTCGTGCTGTAAGGATGATAAAAAATTGTGAGAAATTCATGACTTAACCTAAAATTTAAAGCAAACTTTCTTCAATGAATAAGACATCCTCATCCATCAAAGTACCTGTTAGCTCTGGAGTTTGTTTTACCAACTTGCCATCCGCGTCTTTCCGATGCAACTTAACGGAACGTTGAGTACCACGTATTGTGATTCCCCCTGCTTTCGCAATTGCTTGCATGACAGTCATATTCTTATCTATCTTATACATCCCTGGACGCTGCACCTCACCATAAATGTAAACCTGTGGTGCTTTAGGAATATAAATCACATCTCCTGGGACCAGATCTTTATTGAATTCAGCTGCTGGGGAACGGAAAAGCTCATCAATATTGATTTCTTTAGTATCTGGCGAGCCAGAGCGCGAAGTAGTAAAAAACAGAGATTCACCCGCCGCTTCATTAGCGCCACCTGCAAGCGCAACAAAATCACTTATCTTGCGTGTCCCACCTTGAATACCATATTTTCCAGGGCGTTGCACCTGTCCTGTAACTGCCACATCTCGAACACTGATATATACAGTTTCATCACCAATTAAACGAATATCTTGCGCACTCAAATTACGACGTTCAATAACTTCATTTAAGTCATACTCGCTTCGTTTGTCATTGCGAACCACTGTAATTATTTCTGAGGCATCTGCAGTCAACCCACCTGCTTCCGCAATAATATCTTTAACATCACTTGGATGTGTGACAGGGTAGCGCCCAGGTTTAAGGACGCCGCCTAGGACTGAAACCATTTTGCTCTTGAATTCCAGAATTAATACTGAAACTTGAGGGTTTGCAATAAAACCTCCGCGTTTAAGCTGTTCGGCAATCCGTTTTTCAGCCTGCATAGGAGTTAATCCGCCTACCGTAACTTCACCAATAAGCGGTAATGTAATCAATCCATCCTCAGCAACCCTTATCTCTCGTGTTAAGTCAGCATCTCCATAGACTATAATCCGTACAGAGTCTCCTGCTCCTAATGTATAGTCAGCATGAGCTAGCGCACTAAATAGAATGATAAAGCTAGTCAATAAATATTTTATATAACGGGACATACTTTGTTCTCTTCTGTAAATTTTTAAAAATAAAACTATTTAAGCTGGCTATATGCAAGACTAACATGGTTTGAAGTTCCGACAATAGCTCCTTCGAGCACCAAGCTGAATAATAAAATATTTGCACTACAGGCTTTATGGATGTATTTTAAATTTCTTTTGTGACAAAAGCTTTTATATCTGGTTCAAACAGCATTCTTTCGAGTCAGCTTTACTTTATCTCTTCAATAGGTTTGTCCAAATCTTCATCAAAACATTTAATAAAGAAACTTTCGATTTTTTGGAGTGATGAATTCAGAAATACTTGAATTGTAGTTATTTTTTAAGGCATACAATGCATTAAAGTGATTATATTCAAATAATCTAAATCGTTCTTTGCAGCTAAATAATAATTAGTTAAATCTTAAGTTCTAAATTTATTGTGGTAAGAGTATCGTCATAATCGAATCGAGCTACTGTAGAGTCACGATATGATTTGACACTTCTCAGCGACAACCCAACATTCTTAGTAGGATTCCAGTTAATATTTACGCCGTAAGAGTGTTCTTTATCTTTTCTACCACTAGTATCAAAACGTTCTCTTCCTTCAAAATCACGTTCTGAATAACGCAAATTTAAGCCAGCCTCTATTTTTGAAGTAAGATCATAGGTTACGCGAGTAGTGAATGTATCTGAGATTGAATATGTTGAATTACTGGTTTCAAATGGAGATGCAGAGCGTGACAAGACAAAGTTGCTTTTAAGTTTACCGGTTAAAATTAAATTGTAATTTACATTCCCTACAAAAGCCTTGTAATCACGCACAGAAAAATTGTCATACTCTTTAGTAATATGTCCCACTTTTGCGCTCAAACTACTTTTTCCTTCTTCGGGTATGTATAAATCTATCTCATATTCATTTTCTTTATAGCCATTATCAAATGCATTCACAGGATCCAGTGGCCGCTGACTCAAACCACCACTTCTATTGTGAGCCAAAAATTTCAGGTATGCGCCTGAAGAAAAATCGTAACTAACCCCGTAGTCTACGCCTTTGGCATCAAAGTCTGTAATAGCTGTAAACGTCTGACTATTTTCCAACTTATTCTGACTCACTCCCAATATTAAACCCCAAACCTTATGCGGCGAATATTTTGCAGTAAACTCATTAGTAATAAATGTTCGTACATTTTGTTGGGTGCTAAGAAAATCGCCAAAGTTATTCATACTTTCAGTCTGGCGAGAACTTAAGGTACCAGTCAAACTAGGGGTTAGAGTCCATAAGTAAGCAGCACTATAATTTTTACCAACAAAGTCCAGATACTCATTTTCACGATATTTATTATCGATTACCCAAACATCCAAAATCACTCTTTGTAAAGAATAAGATTTATCAAACTTAACTCCTATGGTCGAGTGAGTAATTTGCTCTGAAGTCTCATTATTAGCCCTCCTGAACAGATTATCATCATAGGCCCTATCAATAGAAGCTCGGAATTGCAATGTGTCTAACTCATCTGCCCAGACGATAATTGATGACAAATTTAAGGAGAAGCAGCCCAACAAAAGCTGATGTTTGAAAGATATTAACTGTTTACGATTATGCTTAAAAGGCATGAAGCCACCCTGATTTATAAATCTTTTGCTTTATTCTACTATTATAAAGTGAATAACAGCGGACTTAATTAACTGCTATCTTGGAACAAGCATTTATAAACATGTAATGTTGCAGGAATAGCAGGAATTTTTTTGACAGATTATCATGTTAGCGTCCGTCTTGCATCTACCCGAATAGGGCATCAGTTAAACAAAAATTGCTGTAAACATAACGGATGCGTTAAACTCTGCCTGAAGAAATATACAAGAAATTTATGGCTACTAAAAAACCTCCTATCAGAACGCTTTCAGGCCTTTCCGCTAGTGCCAATAGTCCGTTGTACCTTTTAGAATCCATTGTCGAACCATTGGTGATGGTTTTTGTGCTGTGGGGTCTTTTCATCTACACCGAAAACCAAATCCCGATGTCGATATTTATCGTATCGATTGTATTGTTTTCGATTACTTTCCCTAGCGGCGCCAAAATTCGCAAGTCATTTTTTTCCATGTGCAGGGATGTCATCGCACAATGGCTATTAATCGCTTTTTTTGTTTTAATTTTTGCTTATGTCACCAGATACATCACCCTCTATAGTGAGCAGATGATTCTAGCGTGGTTGATTATCACGCCGCTTGCTCAAATTGCCGCATTACAACTATTAAAATTGGCAAGTCCCAAGTTGATTGAATGGCAAGGCCCGCCGCAAAATACATTGATTGTTGGCTTGAATGAACAAGGTATTTTATTAGCCGATAATCTAAAAGAAGATTATTACCAGCGTATTAATGTGCTCGGTTTTTTTGAAGACCGTTCGCCGGCGCGCCTCGATCAGGAGTCTGATTATGCTGTTCTTGGTAGCTTGAACGAATTAAGCACTTATCTGCGCCTGCATACCGTTCATAAGTTGTATATTGCTTTACCTATGTCCAGTCATCCGCGTATTTTGAAAATGCTGGATGACCTTAAAGACACCACCACTTCAATTTATTTTGTACCAGACATTTTTGTGACCGACCTGATCCAAGGCCGCGTTTCTGAAGTCAATGGGATTCCTGTGGTTTCAGTATGTGATACCCCATTTACCGGGATGGATGGTTTCACCAAGCGCACGGCTGATGTGTTGTTTTCTTTATTCGTGCTGATTCTGATTTCACCCATTTTGCTGATCATTGCCATTGGCATCAAACTTACCTCCCCTGGCGCTGTGATTTTCAAGCAGCGTCGATATGGTCTTGATGGACAGGAAATTCTGGTCTATAAATTCCGCTCCATGACTGTGACCGAAGATGGTGGCAAGGTAACCCAGGCCACAAAGAATGACCAGCGCATCACGCCATTGGGTGCTTTCTTGCGTAAAACATCATTGGATGAATTGCCGCAGTTCATCAATGTATTGCAAGGTCGTATGAGTGTCGTTGGCCCTCGTCCTCATGCGGTTGCACATAATGAGGAGTACCGTAAACTGATTAAAGGTTATATGGTTCGTCACAAGGTTAAGCCGGGTATCACCGGTTGGGCGCAGGTGAACGGTTTTCGTGGTGAAACGGACACACTGGAAAAAATGGAGCAGCGTGTGCATTATGATCTGGAATATCTACGCAACTGGAGCCCGCGCCTGGATATGCTGATTGTTGCTAAAACCGTATGGTTAACCGCTGTTGGCCAAGATAGCGCTTATTAATTTGGATACACGCTTTAAATCAAAGCCGGAAATTTCCGGCTTTGCTATTTTTTAGTATGCTGACGAATCAATGCCAATACTGAATTTAACCAGTCAACTTTCAAGCAATCAACTATTTCTATATCACCCATCCCCCGCAACCAGGTTAACTGGCGTTTAGCCAATTGCCGTGTAGCGAAAACTCCTTGATCCCTTAGCGTTTCTAAATCAATTTCACCATTCAAGTAGGCTAATGCCTGCCTGTAACCTACGCAACGCATGCTTGGACTTTCAGCTTTCAGCTGTGGATACTGCCTGAGCAGACTTTGCACTTCCTCGACAAAACCTTGTTTAAGCATAAGCTGAAAACGTTCTGCAATTCGCTGATGCAAAACAGCACGGTCACTAGGCACGAGGCCAATCTTGAGAATGTTAAATGGAAGCTCAGGTTTGCTCGATTGCGCGCGTAACGCACTCATTGTCTGACCGCTAATACGATAGACTTCCAAAGCCCGCTCAATCCTTTGAGAGTCAGTAGATTGTATTTTGGCGGCGACTGGCGGATCAATGCTTGCCAGTTGCGCATGCATTGCTGGCCAACCTACCCGCTCTGCCTCTTTTTCGATTTCTGACCGCACATTCTGGTCAGCCTCGGGTAGTTCACTTAAGCCGTGCTGCAAGGCATTAAAGTACAGCATGGTGCCCCCTACCAACACGGGGATACGTCCCTTCGCGGTGGCTTCCTGCATGAGCGAAAGTGCATCTTTAACAAACTGTGCCGCAGAATACTGTTCTAGCGGAGTAATCAAGTCTATTAAATGATGTGGGGCCTGACGTATTGTTTCGGCATCAGGCTTGGCAGTACCGATATCCATGCCGCGATATACCAGAGCAGAGTCCACACTGATGATTTCTACAGGTAGTTGTTGGTATAAGGCAATGGTGGCTGCTGTTTTGCCGCTTGCAGTCGGCCCCATCAGGAAAATGGCAGAGGGCAGGCCAGTTTTAACAGGTGAAGACATACAACTTCATCATGACAATCAATAACTTAATAACCGCTCTAGGAAAGCTGCTTATTTATCGTATTTTACATAACTGAAGCGCAAGTCATCTTGCGGGGTACCCTCAAGCGCTGAACCGGCTTGCGATTGCGGTTGCCATTGAATCACCTCTTCAATTTTACGTGCCAGTTCAATATCTTTCATGGTGATGCCTTTGGCACTATGGGTGCAAAGCTTCACAATCACAAACGCGTAAGAAACAGTCAAATCCGGATGGTGCCAGGCGGCTTCTGCCAAATGCCCGACAGTGTTCACCACCATGAGCGTACCCTTCCAGCTATTGGTTTTGTATTTGCGGCGGATCCAGCCTTCTTCATAAAACCAGTGCGGCAATGATTCAGCAAAATATTGCTGGATTTCCTGCTCGGTTAACACCTGTTCAGTCATAGCGTTCTCCTTTGGATGGATATTATTTAAACTGGCAGTATACCTGAGCCATCGCAGTCATTTGCATGAATATCCATCACAGGAGACCACTAGAATCGTCTAGGTAACTAGGCTGCGCTGAGCATTGCCAGCATGGCTGTAATCACGGTGAGGTCGGCACTGGTGCCAGGATTTAACCGCTCTTGTTTCAGTGATTGATCCCACTGAAGTAACGTCGCCATGTAATGTTTTGGATTTTCGAGTGCCATAAATGCCTGTGCATGTTCACAAGCTGATTGTTGCACCTTTAATGCGACTGTCTCGCCGTATTTACGCTTGATATGGCTATCCGGCGCTGACGATAGCCAGTACAGATAGACTGCGGTGAGCGCCCAGGCCGGGCGTTCCCACCGCTCGATATAGGTTTTATATAACGGTACCGCTTGAAAAATCAGTTGCTGGTAACTCTCGACATACTGGCGTGCCACCATATCGTGTGTACTTGCCAGACGCATGGCTTCAAACAGGGTAATCAGGGGTTGTTGTGATACATCGTGCTCATTGCGCTGCCCCATGCCTGCAGGATTCACCAGGCGGATGCCTGCATAGGCCCACTCTGCGTCTTCAAGTGTCGTTTCACTGAGCACTTGCTTTAATCCGGCCGTTAAAGATAAATGCGGGTATTGCAGGTCAGCCTGCACAATAGGTGCGGCGAGTAAAATAATACCGAGGTTAGTATTGCAGGCGACTTTGGCATAGGTGGCCTCTAATGCCGCCAGGATACGCTGACCCAACTTGCGATCTCCATATTGCGCATCGTCACACAGGATCGGCGCTGACACGGTGGCGCTATCGATAAAGTGTTGCACCTGCATGCCATGACCATCGGCGAAGATATGCACATTGCCTGGCTTGAGCGCTTCCAGCTCTGCCAGGCAGGCTTTTAAATAAGCTTCCTGTACTTTCATGGGCAAGCGCGGCATGTTTTAATCAGTATCATTATTTGTCGGCAAAACGCAATAAGTCTGCTACTAATATATCCGCAATATTGATACTGGTAATGGTTTGCAGGCCGCGCCAGGCGGGAATACTATTGACTTCAATGACCCACAGTTTTCCGTGTTTATCTCGCATGACATCCACACCGGCGTAATTGATACCAATGGCTGCAGCTGCCGCCACGCCGATATCAGCCACATCGATTTCATCACAGGCGCTGCACCTGGCCCCGCGCGCGACATTATGCAGCCAGTTATCGCCTTGCCGCTTCATGACAGCCACCGGCTCGCCATTGACAACGAAAACACGGTAATCATGCTGATAAGCGCCGCAATCAATTTTTTCTTGCAAGTAATAAACGCCATCGACAAACATATCCTGCGGCAAGGCAAACTGCTGCTCGTGCTCAATTAAACGCACGCCTTTGCCTTGTGACCCAAACAATGGCTTGATGACCAGCGTTTTACCCGCATCCAGCTTTTGCTGCATCAACGGATGTGCTACCTGCCGATACTCGCACACCCAGGTATTGGGCGTGGCAATGTCATGCTCAGCTAGCAATTGCGAGGTCAGGCTTTTATCCACAGTCGTTTCAATGGCACGCGCATGGTTGTAGATGGTCATCCCTTGCCGTTGCAGGGTATGCAAGATATTCATACGGGTGATGATTTGCTGCGTAGAGCCGGCGGCAACCCCACGTACAAATGCAATCGGTGAGGATTGAGCCAGGCCGGGAATATGCACCTGCACATTCTGATCTTCGATACTGACATGGCAACTATCAAGGGAAACCATATGCGCTTGCCAGCCCTGACGGGCAAAAGCGTGTGCTAGCGCTTGCCCATGCCAGCCGCCCGCCTGGGCGACTTCATCAGTAAAGATCGGGACAACTTTCATGCAATCTGGGAAAAGACTGAGCGTATGAATAGGGATGCGGCAAGGTTCTTAAACTTTAATTACTAAGTGCAACTATTAAGTTTGCGTACCTAGCCTTCATCACCCTGCCACTTGCATATCTATATTATTAGTATGGATAATTATCCACCAAAAGACTGGTTGAGTAGTGCTTCATTGAACTGTCCGGCAAAGAAAGTCCGGCCTGATTTCAGATTAGTCACACTGACTTTGGCCGGTGAAAACAGCATAGGGTCAATCTGGTAGAAATCCATATTCACGGCTTTAAACACTTCAGCAAAAGGACGTCCATAATCTTTTGAAGCCGAAGAAGGTAATTGTTGCGCCAGTTGTTCAGCGGCAGCATCTTCAGCGTTCACAAATAACTGGACGAAGCCCCCGAACAAAATCGCATCATTGGTGCGCCCCATGCCGGTCATAAAATCTGGTGATGGCGCTGGCACCGGCGCAACACCATAGCCATCGACAATCGCATTCAGATCAAAATGCAGGGTATGGCATTTATGCAAGGCGACTTCAAGCACGCGGGCGGTGACTTGCAAAGAACCAGCAATACTGCGTGTAGGGGTAAGGATGAACGTTAGCTTATTGGCTGGCAGGCCAGTGTCCCTGGCAACTTTCTCAATCACTTCCACTGGCGGGACTTTATCGGTTTCCAGCACCAATACCGATTGCTCACCTTTATCGCTGTAGTTGATATCCTTAAAAACCTCTTCGCGCTGTGCAATGGCGCGCGCTGGCCCGCTACCGAGTGAGAAAAATTTCTCATGCGACAATGCCCAACCGGCATATTGACTACCTAAACAGGCGATCACTGGTTGCCTGGCTGTAACCACGACACTCAACGGCCAGTTGGCGAATTGCGGTACTTGCTGCAGTGTGACGCTCCCCAGGCCACCCATACAGATCTCGGAGATGATACGGCCTGCTTCCAGGCCACCAGGCGATTGAATACCAGCATCAATGATGGTTGCACCACTTTCATGCGTAGTCACCAGGCAGCCCAACGCGGCTGCATTGGCAATCAGGTGTGCGACCAGTGGTGCACTGTATTGCTGTACGCTAATGGATGTTGAATTCGATGTGTTCACAGACATAAGTACCCCATAGTTTCTCTAATTGTGTTTTTTTATCTTGCAACATGTGTTGTACAGCATCCCTTGAGCTTGCTTCTGCATATAGGCTACATACTGGCTGGCCTCCAGCAATTGTGCCATTAACAGGCCGGTCTTCCAACCATGCCGGGAGCTCAGACGGGTTTATTTCTATCGTTTGCTTTGCATACACAATGCAATGACTGGCATGGATTGCGTATGGATGTAATTCGGGAATCCCTTTCCCCTGGCAACTGGCAAGATGCGCCTGTATCAACGGTGACTCCGCATACAACCGCATACTGGCACTTAGCCTGGGGTTGATTTCCAGTACATGCAGACGGCCTTTTTGCCAGATCGCATCTAAGCTATTAATGCCAATCAGGCCGGAGTCTGGTACGACAGCATCCAGCAATTCCTGCATGGCATGCGTTAATTTCGCATCATGTAAACGCGAAACCCCTGCATACGTATAAATTCCCGGCCGTTGTTTCAGGGCATGCACACCAATCAACATGCTTGAATTTTTATTTGCCACAAACAACGCACCTACAGGCTGACCAGCCAAAAATGCTTGCCAGTAACCATCCCCAATAGAATTGATACCTGAAGTTTTGTTCCAATCACGCACATGCGCCCCACCGCTTTGCCCGGCAGTCTTGTACAACCAGCGTCCTTGCTGCGGAGGTTGTGACTGCACATGTGGCGTCATGACGTGATGGCGAGCACAATGCGTGTTTAACCAAAATGGATTTTTTACTTGTTCAATCACTGCAGGCGCATTGCCTGACAATGTATAGCGCTGGCAGAGGCTTGCATAACTTTCGAGATCTGCCTCCAGGCCAGAGCCTATCAGCAAACAATCCGGTTGCCAGCTATCCAGCTTATCTATCAATGCTTTTAAATCAGCAGCACTAAGTTGCTCACATAGTGCAGGTAATCGCCATACCTCATCTGCAGCAGCCACCGTATCAACGTCTGCAAAAGCATCGATCGCTAAGACTTCAAAACCTTCGCGTTTCGCCATTTCCGAATATATACGCGCGCTTTGCGAAACAATTGCCAACCTCAAAAATGCAATTACTCTACGTGGGCGCAGGCATACTCATACGCCTGGTGGTAATCAATGTGCATAGGGGATTCACTTTGCAGCATTTGTTCCAGCAACTTGTTTTGGGTCACATACTTCAGTTGACCAATCGCCAGCGCGCCAAAACCGGCCACTTGGGTACCCTCGATCAGGCCACCATTAGAGAAAGTATCTACACCTTCAATGCCTGACGGCGGTACCGCATTCACATCAGCCACCACTTTTAATGATTTGGAATGTGCAAACTGGCGCGTTTCCAGTACACGTATACCCGCTGGCGTGGCACATAAAGCCACTGTCGCCTCGTTTAAAATCGCAATTTTGGCTTCATCCGAACTGCCATCCACCACTTGCAGACGCACATCGTAACTACTGGATAACTTGTCTACATAGGCCTGCATACTGTCTACGCCAGCGTGAGCCACCATTAAAACGGTAGAACCCTGGCGGGCGGCTATCAGTGCAGCAGTAGAACCCACGGTGCCGCTTGCACCAAAAATAGCGATTTTCTCTTTGCCTAAACCACTACCGGTTTTTTGCAAATAGAAATCGACTTTTGCCAACATCGCTGCAGCCGTGGTAAAAGCGCCGGAAGGGTCAGAAAAGGTATGACATTCAAAAGGTTTAAACATGGCACTGCGTGCCTGTTTCTGCATTTCAAGTGCAACCTGGATATCGCGGCCACCAAAAAACAAAGCCTGCTGTTTAAGGCCACTGGGACTACGTGAAAAAATCGCATCCTGGGTTAGGGCTACAATTTCATTCAAAGTCACATCTGAATAGGAAATAATTTTTTCATAGCCTGCATCAAATGCCATATTCACATCGAATGGGCTGGCATTTTTCGCGGCTGTGAACAAATGCATAATACTGGTTTTTTTCATTATTCCCCCTGTGGAATCCATTTACTAAATAGTATTACGTAGCAATATACACAATGATGCACATGTTCAAAATCAAAAGCAGACCTTAAAAACAGACACTTTTCCCGAATATGTTATTTAAGGTTAATAATCACTTAAAGCTTATTCTATATTTTTGCTTCAATCCGCGCTGGATTATTGATGGCAGCGGTCACAATAAATGATAAATGCGGATCTGTCGCATATCGCTGTAACAATGCTGCCTGTATCTGCATAGCTTCCTCTTTTGAAGGCAGCAAGACGAAGCCGGTAGGCCCCCAGGATGTCTGCCCTACGCCATGAAAACCCTGCTGCTTAAAGCCATTTAAAATATTCGCGACTGACTGGCTCGCATAAGGCCCGCCTTGCGCAGGCGCAAAATAATCGGCGTTATAACGTTGCAGCGCACCTACAAACGCACTAAAAGCCTGGAAATCCCGTTCGGCTAATGCCGGTAATCCTTGCATCAATAATTGATGCTGAATATCTTTTGTGGCTGCTGGTGTTTGTGGTGGCAACGCTTTGAAAGCAGTTTTTTCACCGTTACCATGCAAGCCATCACGGCTTTGATCAACAATCAATAAAAAATGCCATTCAGCAGGAAATGCATGGCGTGCCAGCAACGGCGGAACGATGGTTTCCGGGCCGCGACCACCATCGACTACTAATCCACCATGGTCAAAGGTAGCGATGCCTATCCCTGAGCGCCCCCCACGATGATGAATGGCAGCAATATTGGCGCTGTATATTGGCTGATTCAGAAGTGTATTCACTCCTGTACCAATCGCTAGCGCCATTTGCGTACCGGAACCAAGGCCACTGTGTCGGGGAATAGCCTGGTGAATATTTAAATCAAGCTGATCATCCTGGTTATCTGCAGCAACAGATTTCAAATGCTGTTGCAAAATATTGACTGCCCATGGATCAATATCACTTTGTTGGGATTGTCTTGAAATGGTGAGCGCGGTTTGGTAAGCATCAATGGCCACCCCTACGCTACCAAAACGGCGCTGGACTTGACCACTTAAATCAAAAAAGCCAAGATGTAATCGACCATAGGTAGTCACGCTGACCGCGCGGATCGGAGAGTTCGCTGCATTCATAACGGCAAATTATACTGATGCTGAAAAATATAGGTTGTCAGAGCGAAGCTGACGTGACATTAAAACATGATTTTGGCATAATGCTTGGATAAAAGTAATTCCTTGAAACAGGTTGTGCTCAAGAGTAAACCTCACTTTATCGAATTCGATCCATTGCTCTCGGTGAGTTATTTCATCGGCGATAGATATCATCTGATTTAAAACAATTAAGGGTTTATATGGTAAGTCATGTTATTCCATTCGAGAATCTCAGAAATAGCGATGTGCCGTCAGTCGGTGGCAAGAATGCTTCTTTGGGTGAAATGATTTCTCAGCTAAGTGCCAAGGGTGTACGCGTGCCGACAGGCTTTGCAACAACGGCTGATGCATACCGTGAATTTTTATCTCAGAACGGCTTAGATAAAAAAATCAATGACTTGCTCGATAAACTAAATGCTGATGATACGCAAGCATTAGCAAAATGCGGCAGCCAGATCCGCCAGTGGATCATGGAAGCGGAGTTTCCTCCGGCACTGCATTCCGCAATCGCTGAAAATTACGAAACCCTCATTAAAAAATCAGCGACTGGAACCACCTTCGCCGTGCGTTCATCCGCAACTGCTGAAGATTTGCCTGATGCTTCTTTCGCAGGTCAACAAGAAAGCTTTTTGAATATCCATGGCCTGGAGAATATCACCCACGCCATTAAAGAAGTATTCGCGTCACTATATAATGACCGCGCGATTTCATACCGCGTACATAAAGGCTTCGTACATGCAGATGTTGCGCTGTCAGCTGGCGTACAGCAGATGGTGCGTTCAGATATTGGCTGTGCTGGCGTCATGTTTACCATTGATACAGAATCCGGTCATAAAGATGTTGCGTTCATCACGGCTTCCTACGGCCTGGGCGAAACAGTGGTGCAAGGTGCGGTCAACCCTGACGAATTCTACGTACACAAGCCGTTGCTCAACCAGGGAAAACCGGCGATTGTACGTCGCACCATGGGTTCAAAATTGATCAAAATGGTGTTTTCTGACGCGACCCAGGCTGGTAAATCTACCAATACGGTGCCAGTCGACGCAGCTGAGTCTAATCGCTATTCTCTGAATGATGCGGATATCTTGGAATTAGCAGGTTATGCGATCACCATTGAACAGCATTACGGCTGCCCAATGGACATCGAGTGGGGTAAAAACGGTTTGGATAACAAACTGTATATCCTGCAAGCCCGTCCGGAAACCGTGAAATCCCAGGAAGCAGCCAAGAATGTTACTGAAACATTCAAACTGCAAAAACATGCTTCAGTGCCAGTGGTTGCCGGTCGTGCCGTGACACAAAAAGTGGGCGTTGGCCCAGTGCGTATCGTACTGGATCCAGCCGACATGCATGAAGTACAACCGGGTGACGTATTAGTTGCCGACATGACAGACCCTAACTGGGAGCCTGTCATGAAACGTGCCAGTGCATTGGTCACCAACCGGGGTGGTCGTACCTGCCACGCAGCGATTATTGCGCGTGAATTAGGTATCCCTGCAATCGTCGGCTCAGTCAACGCCACTGACCTGCTGCGTGATGGTGAAATCGTGACGGTGTCGTGTGCAGAAGGTGAAACAGGATTTGTGTATCACGGCGCATTGGATTTTGAAGTAAACACCCAAGCAAACAACGCATTATCCAAACCACCATGCAAAATCATGATGAATGTGGGTAATCCGGATATGGCATTTACGTTTGCGCAAACGCCAAATGATGGCGTTGGCCTGGCGCGTCTGGAATTCGTGATCAACAATATGGTCGGTATTCATCCTAAAGCGATCCTGAACTTCGAAGCCATGCCAAAAGCTATCCAGACCACGATCCAGAATCGTGCGCGTGGATATGCCAGCCCGAAACAGTTCTATATTGATAAAGTGGCAGAGGGTGTAGCTACGATTGCTGCTGCCTTCTATCCAAAACCAGTGATTGTTCGCACTTCGGACTTCAAGTCTAACGAATACAAGAAACTGGTTGGCGGCGATATTTACGAGCCAGATGAAGAAAACCCGATGATCGGCTTCCGTGGTGCGGCACGTTACATGGCTGAAGACTTTAAAGAGTGTTTCGCCATGGAATGTCAGGCCATGAAAAAAGTCCGCGACGAAATGGGACTGGTTAACGTGGAATTGATGATTCCTTTCGTACGTACACTAGAAGAAGCACGTGCCGTGACTGAAATCATGGAAGCCAATGGCCTCAAACGCGGCGAGAATGGTTTGCGCCTGATTATGATGTGCGAAATTCCAGCCAATGCCCTGCTGGCTGAACAGTTCCTTGAATACTTCGATGGATTCTCTATCGGTTCCAATGACCTGACACAGCTGACACTTGGTATGGACCGGGACTCAGGCATCCTGGCAGATGGTTTTGATGAACGCAATGATGCAGTGAAAGTGTTACTGAAGATGGCGATCAATACCTGTAACCGTTTAGGTAAATATGTCGGCATCTGCGGCCAAGGCCCATCTGACCACGAAGATTTTGCCGAATGGCTGGTAGCCGAAGGCATTCAATCTGTATCCCTTAACCCGGATACTGTGGTTGCAACATGGCAGCGTTTGACTAAAAAATAATTTTATAGTGACACACTTAAGGCAATCGCATGAATTACCGTTCTGTTTTTATTATTTCTGATGGTACGGGAATTACTGCGGGGGCCTTAAGCAAGCTGCTGGAGCACTTTCCCAATACTAAATTCACTACCACCCGCCTGCCTTTCACCGATAATGATGAAAAGGTACAGGCTGGTTTCGAGCATATCCAGAAGGTAGCAGATCAGGATGGTATCCGGCCGATTGTAATTATGTCAGTCGGTAACGGGGAGCATAGAAATCGTCTGAAACAGGCCAATGCCTACTTTATTGATCTGTTCCACCGCTTTATCTACCCTCTTGGTTCCGAGCTTAACCAGGAGCCACTCACAGGTGCCAGCATTGCCTACAGCTCCATGGGTAATAGCTACCACGAGCGTATGGAAGCGATTAACTTCACCCTGAACCATGATGATGGCATGACCAATACCGGCTTGGATGAAGCTGAAGTGATTCTGATTGGTGTGTCACGCTGTGGTAAAACGCCAACCAGCATTTATCTGGCCATGCAATTTGGTATCAAAGCCGCCAATTACCCATTGATCCCGGAAGATTTCGAACGTGGCTCGTTTCCTGCCGCGGTAGAAAAGAATATAGACAAGATCTTCGGGCTGACCATCAAGCCAGAACGCCTGCATTCGGTACGTAGTGAGCGTCGCCCTGACAGCTTTTATGCTTCGCTGGATAACTGCCGCAAAGAGATTGAAAAGGCAGAGGACATGATGCGTCGCTACAACATCACCTGGGCTGACTCTACCAGCCGTTCGATTGAAGAGCTTTCTGCGCTGATTCTGCAAAAAATACGCCAGCGCTAAGGCTGGCGTTTTGACTAATCCTTAAACTAATTCACTGAATTTAGCTTTCAGATGCACTGACTAAGCAGCCATGGCCATTTCTTGCGTCTTAGGTCTAGGCTTCACGGGCACTTGCGTCTGTTGTGGTTTCAACATATCGCCACGCCAGAAATAGTAAAATTCACGCGCTACACTTAAAAAAGTATGCTGGTTACCCAGCGCATTGAATAATGGCAAGTTTCTATCCACCATCAGGCGATAGCTATGCGATTGTTTGTGTGGAACAGTGCGTAGCGTGAGCAACAGGCATTTTGCCATACGCATGCGTTCTTTAAAGGCTGCGGGGTCAAACCCTTTGTCTTGTGAGTCTGTGAGGAAAGCTTCCAATATATGCTTCTCAATACTGGACATCAAAGTCTTGTCCAAATCATACCAATGCTTGAACAATTCATCTTGCGTCGCCGTCGCTACTGGCACATTGCCGTTGAATACTTTAGCCTGGCTCATCGCAGCAATTGCCTTGATATCACGTACCCAGAATGAGAAAAAGTCACGGATGACAGGTAACACCATTGGAATCTCTGCGGTGTCGATACTCGCAATAAAACGGTCGACCGCGTGACGGTAATCAGTGCCTGTACAGGGAGTATCTTTTAAAAACGCGCTTAAACGGATGATGGTGAATTCACGCTGAATTAATACGCGCTGGCTCACGCCCTGGCCGGTAAGCAGTTTTACATAAGCCTTTTGTGCCTCTTCTTCTCTGGATATTTCCATTGTGACTCCCATCTGCTTTACTGATTATTACTGCCGTATGGTCAGCTATTTATAATCCATCATAAAACAGGCTGCCACATTTCAAATAAGCGATTAAATCAGTGAATGCCCCATATCTTTCAGTTTCACTGTGCCAGGTTAATTGCCGCTTGGCGCCAACTGGCGACGCACAATCAATAGTGAAATGGCACTAAGCAAGGTCATGCACAACATAGTTGCTGCCAGTTTTAGCGGTGAATCCCACATCAGCGGGACAATCAACGCGGAGCTAATGGTAGAACAGAGCATTTGCATAAATGCCTGCGCTGAGGCAGCAGTACCGCGCACTTTCGGGAAACAATCCAGCGCAGCAATCGAAAGCACCGGCATCGCGGCAGCCATGCCTATGTTAAACAGCGCGATAGGCAGAATGGCCAGCCACCAAACATGGTGAATCGCATGCATGGCCCATAGTTGTACAGCGACATTGCCGCTGGCGATAAGTACCATCCACATAAATGACCAGCGCAGCAAATTGGCTGGGGATATTTTTCCTGCGGAATGCCGGGAAATCCAGGAACCCAGCATCATACCGGTGACTGTAGGGATAAAGAGGAACCCAAACTGCTGGCTGCTTAAATGCAGGTGTTCGACCAGGAAAACCGGACTGGCCAGCACATAAATAAAAAAAGCAGAAAAATTAAGTCCAAGGCAGGTGATCAGCACAACAAACATACGATTTTTCAGCATGATCATGTAAGTGTCTTTAATGCCGGTGAAGGAAAGTGGCACCCGTTTGTCTGCAGTCATGGTTTCTGGTAGATAGCGGGTGGCAGCCCATAACGCGATGGCAGCATACAGCGCCAGGAATACAAAAATCGCCTGCCAGTGTATCCCAAGCAAAATGCCTCCCAGTATCGGTGCGACCGCCGGTGCGATGCCGAATAGCAATTGCACGGTGGCCATGACCTTTTGTGCTTGAGCACCGGAAAAAAGATCGCGCACCATTGCACGCGCAACCGTATTACCAGCCCCACCGCTCACCCCTTGCAGGGCGCGGAACAACCATAGTGTTTGTATGTTCGGTGCAAAAGCACAGCCGATACTGGCTATTACAAAAACAGCCAGGCCCCATTTGATGGTTTTGATCCGTCCTATCGCATCTGAAATCGCACCATGAAATAAGGTCATCAACGCATAAGGTAATAAATAAAAAGTCAGGCTTTGCTGGATCGCCAGGCCATCGGTACCGAACTCGGCAGCCATTATGTGAAAAGCGGGCAGATAGGTATCAATCGCAAATGGAGCAAGTGCCGCCAGTGTGGCAAGTACCAGCACCAGGACGGAAGAGCGTGAGATCAAAATAGGTGGCTTTCTTAAAAAGAATACAGGTGCCGTGTGGCACCTGTAGATGATAAATCATATTGCAGGAACTTGCTCGATGCCGCGTTAGGGCAAAGCGTGGAACTGTTCAATTCTTTCCTTATCGCCTTCCACATATTTTTTGGAGTTTTTGTCGGTGCGGAAAATGATCGGCTGCTCACGGACCAGCGGATTTTGCGAGCTTAACAATGCTTCATCGATTAGATGACGGTTAGGTGATTTGGTACATACCGGGTCAGCCATTTCCGCATCGCCACTAAGTATATAGGACTGGCATCGGCAACCACCCAAATCATTATCCTGCTCATCGCAGCTACGGCATGGCTCTTTCATCCAGTCCTTACCACGATACTTTGTAAATGCTGGCGACTCTTTCCAGGCCCATTCCAGGCCGTTTTCACGCACATTGGGAAATTCCATCCCTGGTAATACGCGGGCAGAATGACATGGCAGGACATCGCCATTGGCAGTGACAATCATAAAGACCTCGCCCCAGCCGTTCATGCATTTTTTCGGCCGGTCGGCAAAATAATCCGGCACCACAAAAAACACTTTCATTTTGTTACCGACGCGCTCCCTGAAAGCATTGGTCGCAGCTTCAGCGTTGTTTAACTGTTCGCGTGTTGGCATCAATTGGTCACGGTTAACCAGGCTCCAACCATAGTATTGGGTATTGGCAAGCTCAACATAGTCGGCACCTAGCGCTTCTGCCATTTCCAGGATTTTACCTACCTGGTCAATGTTGTAGCGGTGGATCACCACATTCAGCACCATTGGATAACCATGTGCCTTGATCATGGCCGCGACTTTTTTCTTCAACTCGAAAGTACGGGTGTCAGTGATAAAGTTGCTGATGTCTTCAGTCACATCATGCATGGAGAGCTGAATGTGATCCAGGCCGCCCTCTTTAAATGCCTGGATGCGTTTTTCAGTCAGGCCGACACCTGAAGTGATCAGGTTGCTGTAATAACCAAGTTTATGAGCTTCGGCGACGATTTCTTCAATATCATCACGCAACAAAGGCTCACCACCCGAAATCCCTAACTGGATCGCACCCATTTTACGCGCATCGCGTAAGGCACTGATCCATTGTTCGGTACTTAATTCATTTTTGGTGTGTTTGTCATAATCAGTCGGGTTGTAGCAAAAAGCACAATGCAGCGGGCAACGGTAGGTCACCTCTGCCAACAGCCATAGCGGCTGTTTATGCGTAACATTTGCTGCAACTCCATTATTCAATTGTGCCATGATGCTCTCCTTGCGGATCAATTCACCCTGCGTAACCAGGCTTTGCCTACAGCCAGGTCAAACATGCCGAGAATATCGGCTTCAATACCTTCTGCATCCGGAAACGCAGCTTTTAATTCGGTAACAATGTCGCCTACACTTGCTTTTCCATCCAAGCGCTTCAAAATTTCTCCGGCACCACCATGCAATTTCACCATGCCTTCCGGAAACAGGATGACGTAGCTCTGCTGGGCTTCTTCCCACTGAAAGCGGTGGTGTAATGCAATCGCATAAATATCTGTATGTTGAATATTGTTTTCCATCTGTCTACTTTCAAATGCTCAAGCCAATCCAGTACTTAGTTTTCAATCTTGATCACCGGCTGGCGTACATAATCGCGACCTTCGGTTTTAATGTCAGTTGAAGCGAGCATAATTGAATCCGCAATCACCCAGAGTACATTGAGCTTGAATTGCAGGATATCCAGCGCTTTTAATTGCATGTCGCGCGAGGTACTGAAATAGTCTAAGGTCACACCCAAACCTTGTTCTACATCGCGGCGAGCTTCGGTCAGGCGCTTTTTAAAGTACATCAGGCCTTCTTCTTTCACCCACGGATACATGCTCGGCCAGGAACTGATACGTTGCTGATGAATATGCGGCGCAAACAACTCGGTCAGGCTTGAGCAGACACTTTCTTGCCATGAGCGCTGTTTGGCGAAATTGATGTAAGCATCCACCGCGAAACGCACACCTGGTGAGACTAATTCAAGACTGGTTACTTGCTCCCGCGTCAATCCCACAGCTTCGCCCAGTTTGATCCATGCTTCAATACCGCCAATCTGGTCATCCACACCATCATGGTCCGTAATGCGGACTATCCATTGCTTGCGCACTTCCTTGTCAGGACAGTTGGATAAGATGGCCGCATCCTTCATCGGGATCGCAATCTGGTAATAAAAACGGTTGGCCACCCAGCATTGCAACTGCTCTTTAGTCAGCTTGCCTTCATACATCATCACATGGAATGGATGATAGATATGGTAACCCTGTCCTTTTTCACGTAGCCTGGCTTCGAACTCTTCCCGTGTCCATGGCAATTGTGCCTGAGTCACTGCATTCATGATGCTCTCCTAAAGAATGATATCCATACCGTCATACGCCACCTCGATCTTGTGATCGTTAAGGATGGCGCGCTCGGCAGAATCTTCCCTTAAAATCGGGTTGGTATTATTGATATGGATCAGCACTTTGCGTACTGGTTTATCTGAACCGAACTTGTCGAGCTCTTCAATCATGCCACCGGGGCCCGATTGTGGATTATGGCCTATGCTACGCGCGGTTTTAGTCATTAACCCCATATCAAGCATTTCGGTATTGGTCCAGAAAGTACCATCTACCATGATGCAATCCGCCTGGTTCATCAATGCCGGTAAATGTGGCTCGATCTCACCTAAACCAGGTGAATACCAGCATTTCTTGCCAGTGCTGATTTCTTCGATCAAGACACCGATAGTGTCGCCAGGATGCGGATCATTGCGATGCGGTGAATAAGGCGGCGCAGCGCTTTTTAATGCCACTGCGGTAAACCGCAAATTCGGCACGCCTGGTATCTCAAAACTGTTAGCTTGGCTGATATCATTCGCATCAATCGGTATTTCATGATGATTAACACCGCAGTAATGGCCAAGAATATTCAGAATCTGGTTACCACTGGTCAAGTCTTCATACACCATTTTGGTACAGTATATTTCACGCTTGACTTGGCCTTCACG
Source organism: Methylophilus sp. (assembly GCF_035460085.1). Lineage (GTDB taxonomy): Bacteria > Pseudomonadota > Gammaproteobacteria > Burkholderiales > Methylophilaceae > Methylophilus. The sequence goes on along the minus strand of NZ_DATHWZ010000089.1, from coordinate 31,367 downwards.
CAGCATGAACAGGCCAGTGGTGTGGTCAATCTGGGCGTCGATTAAAATAATGGCCTGGATACCGCTATCACGGATGGCACGGCCTGGCTGTAAAGGTGGGAACTCCTGGATTTGCTGCAAGATATCCGGTGAAGTATTGAACAACACCCAATCGACGCCATTACTTGACACACAAATAGAAGACTGTGTACGACGCGTGGCTTTAATCGTGCCTTTGCGCAAGCCATCACAGTTTTCACAGTTACAGTTCCATTGCGGGAAACCCCCGCCAGCACCAGCACCCAACACGTGTATATACATAAATCGCTTCTTGTTTTAATCATTTTTGAGGTAACGAAAGCCATCATACAATAATTCACTCACCATCGTAGATAACTCTTCGTGCGGCAATGAGCAATGACTCTTGCCTGTAAAGTATGACTCGCATCATACGCATGCGTTGCAAGTTCACCCTGCTACTGACAATGATTCCCTGCTCATGATTTTCATGAGCACAGTCATAGCGCGCTATAAAATAAAAAAACCGCATTGAATAATGCGGTTTTTAATTTGCGCAGGACTAACTGGATTAGTCTTCTTCAGCCAATTTTTCGCGTCTGAACTTGACTGCAATCGCCAATTTTTCGAGTACAGCTACCGAGTCCTCCCAACCCAGACAGGCATCGGTAATGGATTGTCCATAATTCAACGTGCACCCTGGAGAGTGATCCTGACGGCCTTCGTTAAGATGCGACTCCAGCATCACACCAATAATACGACTGTCCCCACCGGCAATCTGGCCAGAGATATCATCAACTACTGCAATCTGATTTTTGTACTGCTTTTGGCTATTGCCATGACTACAATCCACCATCAACACAGGTGCGAGGCCAGCATCAGCTAATTGATCACAGACTTCACCAATACTCTGGGCATCGAAATTCGGTAATTTGCCGCCACGTAAAATGACATGGCAATCCTCATTACCTTTGGTCGCAAAAATTCCTGACTCGCCCTCTTTGGTCACAGACAAGAAATGATGCGGGCTTGCAGCTGTTTTAATCGCGTCGATCGCTACTTTAGCGCCACCATCAGTACCATTCTTGAATCCGACCGGGCAGGATAGACCTGAAGCCAGTTCGCGGTGAATCTGGGATTCTGTTGTGCGTGCGCCAATGGCCCCCCAACTGACTAAATCGGCAGTGTATTGGGGCGACACCACATCCAGGAATTCAGTCGCAGCCGGCATGCCGATTTCATTCACTTCCAGCAAAAAGCGACGTGCTTTTTCCAACCCTAAGTTAATGTCATAAGTGCCATCCAGGTGCGGATCATTGATCAACCCTTTCCAGCCGACAGTGGTTCGCGGTTTTTCAAAATATACCCGCATTACAATTACTAGCTCATTGCCAAGTCTCTTACGCACTTCAAGCAGGCGTTTTGCGTATTCCATGCCGGCATCCGTGTCATGAATCGAACACGGCCCGACAATCACCACCAGGCGGTCATCGCCTTGATGCAGAATATGATGAATCGCCGTACGCGTTTGCAGGATATTCTGGGTAGTGGTATTGCTTTCCTGTAGGCGTGACAATAGCTCCGCCGGTTTAACCAGAGGTTTAACTTCGAGCACCCGAACATCGTCGGTGGCTAATTTTTCATAGGTATTCATGACTTCAAAATCTGTTCCAGCACTTCCAGGAAACGTGCATTTTCACTATACAAACCAATACTCACGCGCAAATAATCCGGCATTTCATAATTGGCTACCGGCCGCACAATCACGCCTTGTTTCAACAAAGCCTGATTGACTGCGCTCGCATTGGTCACCTTAAAACTGACAAAGTTGCCAAAAGAAGGAATAAACTCCAGGCCTAGTTTTGTTAGGCCTTGTGTCACTTGCGTCATGCCGGCCTGATTGGCCGCATAACTACGCGCGACAAAGTCTTCATCCTGCAAAGACACAGTGGCGGCCACTTGGGCCAGGCTGTTTACATTAAACGGTTGGCGTACGCGATTCATCAGGTCAGCCAAGCTTGCATGCATAAGCCCAAAACCCACCCGCAAGCCTGCCAGGCCATAAGCCTTCGAGAACGTGCGTGAAATAATCAGGTTTTCAAATGCCGCCAGCCAATCAATCGCTTCAGACTTATCGGCAGCCGACAGATATTCGTCGTAAGCTTCATCGAGTACAACCACAATATTTTTCGGTACTGTTTGCAGAAAGTCTTTTAATACAGCTTTGGAAATCAATGTGCCGGTCGGATTATTCGGGTTGGCGACAAAAATCAGTTTGGTTTTTGGTGTAATGGCTTTTGAAAAGCCAACTAAATCGTGACCAAAATCCACTGCAGGGACTATTACTCCAGTTGCACCGGCCGCTTGCGTCACCAGTGGATACACAGCAAAGGCATGCTGCGAATAAATCACCTCATCACCGGCGGTTAGAAATGCACGTGCTGCCAACTCCAGTATGTCATTAGATCCGTTACCAAATACAATCTGATCCGGTTTTACTTGATATTTGTGGCTCACCGCATCACGTAAAGCAAAACTATTACCGTCAGGATAACGCGCGATTTCGTAAATGGCCTCTTCAAGCGCCATTTGCGCTTTAGGGCTCATGCCTAGCGGGTTTTCGTTTGAGGCCAGTTTCACGATATCCGCTTCATTTAATCCCATTTCGCGAGCAAGCTCACTGATAGGCTTTCCACCTTGATAAGGGGCAATCGCACGGATATTGGCTGGCGCCAATGCTGACAAATAAGAAAGCTTTGAAGAATCAGACATATTTTTAACAGTTTAAATAATCGCGGTTGGGTATGAACCCAACACTTTGAGGAATGTGGCGCGTTCAGTTAATTCTTTCAGTGCCGCTTGCACAGAAGGCGCCTGCTGATGCCCTTCGATATCGACAAAAAATACGTAATTCCATAAATTCTGGCGTGAAGGCCGGGACTCAAGCTTGGTCATACTGACCCCATGCCGTGACAATGGCTCCAGCAACTGCAAAACTGCGCCTGGTTTATTGTGTGCACTCATCACCAGGGATGTCTTGTCTTGACCTGATGGCGCAACGCTATGATTACCTATCACAAGGAAACGCGTAGTGTTTTTTGGGTCATCTTCAATATTTTCAGCAAGGATATGCAAATCAAATAGCTCAGCCGCCCGCTTGCTCGCAATCGCAGCAGCAAACGTACCTTGCGTCGCAACCAGTTCATGAATCATCTGCGCTGCGCGGGCATTGCTGGTCACCGCTTCACGCTCTACGCTGGGCAGCACCTTATTCAACCACTCATGGCATTGCGATAAGGATTGCGCATGCGAGAACACATGCGAGATTTGTGAAATATCCTGTTGGGCTGACAGCAGGCAGTGATGCACGGGCAGAGTGACTTCACCAACGACTTGTAATGCACTCGCCAGCAGTAAATCCAGTGTGATACCAACCGCACCCTCGGTTGAGTTCTCTACCGGCACAATCCCGTAATCTGCCTGGCCAGCTTCCACCGTGCGGAAAACTTCATCTATGCTGGCGCAAACGACTGCCTGGCGCCCTTCTCCAAACTGCTTGAGGGCAGCCTCTTCACTGTATGTGCCTAAAGGGCCTAAAAAAGCGATTGATAATTCTTTTTCCAGCGCACGGCAATTAGACATCACGGCACGGAAAATATAGCTGACGGCTTCAGGTGACAACGGCCCTTGATTCTCGGCTTGCAAACGGCGTATGACTTGCGCCTCGCGCTCCGGGCGGTAAATCACACCATCATCTTTTAAATGCCCGATTTCACGCGCCAAAGCTGCACGCTCGTTCACCAATGCCAATAACTGGGCATCGATAGCGTCAATTTTATCTCTAAATTGTTTTAATAAATCAGACATTTAAGAATTATACTTAATGTAAATTAGGAATTATTTTTTTCGAATTCCTGCATAAAAGCAACTAATGCTTTCACACCTTCTATCGGCATGGCATTGTAAATACTGGCACGCATACCGCCAACTGAACGGTGACCTTTTAATTGCAGCAAACCACGCACATCCGCTTCCTTCAGGAAAGAATCATTCAAGCTTTCATCGCGTAAACGGAACGGAATATTCATACGTGAACGGTACGCAGGCTCAATCGGATTGTAGTAAAACTCAGTTTGATCGACGTAGTCGTACAACAAGTTTGCTTTGGTAATATTCACTTTTTCAATCGCCTCAACGCCACCTTGTGCCAGTAACCACTCAAATACGAGGCCGGCGATGTAAATACTATACGTCGGCGGCGTATTGATCATGCTCTGGTTTTCAGCCTGGGTTTTCCAGTGGAATACGGCAGGCGTCAACGGTGAAGCTTGTTCGAGTAAGTCTTCGCGCACAATCACCAGGCATAAACCCGCGGGGCCGATATTCTTTTGTGCGCCACCATAAATCACGCCATATTTTGATACATCAATCGGGCGCGAAAGAATATGCGAAGACATATCAGCGACGATAGGCACGCCGTTTGTCTCAGGCACATCCACAAACTCAACACCATTAATCGTCTCATTGGTGCAGTAATGCACGTAGGCAGCCTCTTTATTCAGCTGCCACTTTGAAAATGACGGCACATGCGTGAAGTTATCTGCTTCTGCGGTGGCTGCAATATTGATCTGCCCATAGACTTTGGCATCTTGCACACTGCGCTTGCTCCAGGAGCCTGTGACCACATAATCCGCCGATTTTCCATTCAGCAAATTCATCGGGATGATGGCATTTTCACCAATAGCGCCGCCTTGCAAAAACAGCACCTTGTAATTGGACGGAATAGCCAGCAACTGTCGAAAATCGGCTTCGGTTTTCTCCAGGATACTGGTGAATTCCTTACCGCGGTGTGACATTTCCATCACACTCATGCCACTGCCATGCCAATCAAGCATTTCAGCTTGCGCGCGCTCCAGAACGGGTTTTGGTAAAACTGCCGGACCTGCTGAAAAATTAAAAATCTGTGTCATGAATCCAACTATTCTTCGCTATCGTTCTCGTCTTCATCAGTTTCAACGATCTTTTCAAGACCGGACAACTTCTCGCCTTCACCGAGGTTAATCAGTGTCACGCCTTGTGCAGCGCGACCCATATCACGAATTTCTTTCACGCGGGTACGGATCAATACACCACCGGTAGTAATCAGCATGATTTCGTCATCTGCTGTCACTAATCTCGCTGCAACCGCCAGGCCGTTACGTTCGCTGATTGCAATCGCCTTCACACCTTGCGTACCGCGACCGGAGTGACGGAATTCAGACAACACAGTACGTTTACCATACCCATTTTCGGTGGCAACCAATACTGATTGCTGATCATTTTCTGCAATTAGTAATGAAAGCACTTGCTGTTTGGCAGCCAGTTTCATACCGCGCACACCACGCGTTGCACGGCCCATGGGGCGAACATCATCTTCAGTAAACCAAACCGCTTTACCGCCGTTGGAAACCAGCACAATATCATTCTTACCATTGGTGACTTCAGCACCAATCAGGTAATCATTGTCATCGAGGTTGATCGCGATAATGCCGGATTTACGCGGGTTGGAGAATTCAGTAAGCGCTGTTTTCTTCACCGTACCCATGGATGTCGCCATAAACACGAAGTGGTTTTCGTCGAATTCTTTCACTGGCAGGATGGCGTTGATTTTTTCGCCCTCTTCCAGTGGGAACAGGTTCACAATCGGCTTGCCACGGCTGATGCGGCTGCCTTGCGGCACTTCGTACACTTTCAGCCAGTACACACGGCCGCGGCTACTGAAGCACAAGATGTAATCGTGCGTGTTTGCCACGAACATCTTGTCGATAAAGTCATCTTCCTTGGTTGCTGCTGCCTGCTTGCCACGGCCACCACGACGTTGGGCACGGTATTCATCCAGCGGCTGTGATTTGACATAGCCAGTATGCGACAGGGTCACCACCACATCTTGTGGTGTGATCAGGTCTTCCAGCGACAAGTCCTGCGTATTATGCTCTATCTCGGATCTGCGTTTGTCGCCGAACTGTCGCTGAATCTCGTTCAGCTCTTCCACAATAATGGCAGTGACGCGCTCAGGTTTCGCCAGAATATCCAGCAAATCGGCAATGATATCCATCACTTCTTTGTATTCCGTAACGATCTTGTCTTGTTCCAGGCCAGTCAGGCGTTGCAAGCGCATCTGCAGGATTTCCTGCGCCTGCACATCTGACAAACGATAGCCCTGTGGCGTCAGACCAAAGTCAACCGACAGGCCTTCCGGACGTGATGCTTCCATGGCGGCGCGCTTGAGCATGTCTTCAACTACAGTAGAATGCCAGTCACGTGCCATCAATTCTTTTTTCGCTTCAGGTGGCGTTGGTGCAGCTTTGATGATAGCAATCATCTCGTCCACATTAGCCAGAGCGACCGCCAGACCTTCGAGCACATGACCGCGGTCGCGCGCTTTACGCAGTTCAAATACCGTACGCCGCGTGACAACTTCGCGACGGTGACGCAGGAAAGCTTCCAACATTTGCTTGAGGTTAAGCAAACGTGGCTGGCCATCCATCAAGGCCACCATGTTCATACCGAAGGTATCTTGTAACTGGGTTTGCTTGTAAAGATTATTCAGAATAACTTCTGGCACTTCGCCACGCTTAAGCTCGATGACCACGCGCATACCGGACTTATCCGACTCATCGCGCAAGTCAGAAATACCTTCAATTTTCTTCTCGTTGACCAGCTCGGCGATTTTTTCAATCAGGGTTTTCTTATTCACCTGATATGGCAGCTCATCAATAATGATGGACTGGCGCCCGCCTTTATCCAGGTCTTCAAAGTGGGTACGGCCCCGCATCACCACACGGCCACGGCCGGTACGATAACCCTCTTTGACACCGACTGTGCCGTAAATAATACCTGCGGTTGGGAAATCCGGCGCAGGAATATACTCAATCAGTTCATCAATGGTGATTTCCGGGTTTTTCAGTAATGCGAAACAGCCGTTGAGCACTTCATTCAGGTTATGTGGCGGAATGTTCGTCGCCATGCCCACCGCAATCCCCGAGCTGCCGTTGATCAGCAGGTTAGGAATACGGGTTGGCATGATCAACGGCTCTTGTTCGCTGCCGTCATAGTTAGGGCCGAAATCGACAGTTTCTTTCTCGATATCTGCCAGTAGTTCGTGCGCAATCTTGGACATACGGATTTCCGTATACCGCATGGCCGCTGCGTTATCACCATCCACAGAACCAAAGTTACCCTGGCCATCAACCAGCATGTAGCGCAATGAGAAATGCTGCGCCATACGCACAATGGTGTCATACACTGCTGTATCACCGTGCGGGTGGTACTTACCGATCACATCACCGACAATACGGGCGGACTTTTTGTATGGTTTGTTATAGTCATTAGACAGCTCGTGCATGGCGAACAATACACGTCTGTGTACTGGTTTGAGACCATCACGCACATCTGGTAAAGCACGACCAACAATTACGCTCATGGCGTAATCAAGGTAACTACGGCGCATCTCGTCTTCGAGGCTGATAGGCAGAGTTTCTTTAGCAAACTGATCGGGAGACTGACTCATTCTTGACCCATTTTATAGTTAAAAATTATCTCGCGATTTTAGCATATTTAGCAGACTCTGGCTGTTAAAAACGGGGCTAAAATGGCGTGGATCAGGCTTGTAGAAGTGAAAATTAGATTTAAAAGCAGAAATGAAATAGATGAGTTTTATCTGTCAGGGTATCGATGATTAAAAACTGCGCATAACAAAAACGGTTTATCGCATCACCAGTGGCTGATACGATAAACCGTTAGTTATAAAGTCTAGAGTAACTGTGATAACAACTGCAAGTCAGCTTTTAAATCTTCCACATGCTCCAGCCCTACTGCAATACGCACCAGGTTATCTTTGATGCCAGCCTCTGCCCTGGCCTCCGCTGTCACACGGCTATGCGTAGTGGTTGCCGGGTGAGTGATGGTCGATTTCGCATCTCCCAGATTGGCCGTAATTGAAATTAGCTTGGTGGCATCAATTAACTCCCAGGCCGATTCTTGAGCGCTTTGTCCCGAGCGTGGTTTAACCTCAAAAGTAACGATGCCGCCACCCAGTCTTTGCTGCTGTTGTGCCAACGCATATTGTGGATGCGATGGTAAACCAGGGTAATACACGCGCGCTACCCTCGGCTGTTGCTCCAGCCACTGCGCAATTGCCAGTGCACGCTGCGCGTGTGCTTCCATACGGATCTGCAATGTTTCCATGCCTTTGACAAACACCCAGGCATTGAATGCACTCATGGTGACGCCTGCTGTACGCAAGAATCCATAGACCGGCTCCATCAATGTCTTATTGCCTAGCACAGCACCACCTAATACCCTGCCTTGGCCGTCGATATATTTAGTCGCAGAGTGAATCACAATATCGGCACCCAGTTTCAATGGCTGCTGCAAAGCCGGCGTGCAGAAACAATTATCAATTGCCAGGTAAGCACCTCCGGCATGTGCGACTTCAGCCAGCTTTGCGATATCACCTACTTCGGTCAGCGGATTAGACGGCGTTTCGGCAAAAAACAATTTGGTATTCGGTTTAACCGCTGCTTTCCATGCATCCACATCGGTCAGTGACACCAATGTCACTTCTAAGCCCCAACGCTTGAGAATATTGGAGAATAATTGCACCGTAGTGCCGAACACACTGCGAGATGCTACGACGTGGTCGCCGGCACTACAAATTCCCATGATACAGGCCAGAATTGCCGCCATCCCGCTGGCGGTCGCCACGCATTGCTCGGCGCCCTCCAAAGCGGCTAATTTATCTTGAAACATAGTCACGGTCGGGTTAGTAAAGCGTGAGTAAATGTTGCCAGGTTCAGTGCCGCCAAATCTTGCCGCTGCCTGGGCTGCATTTTTAAAGCGGAAACTGGAGTTCAGGAACAGAGCTTCAGAATTTTCACCAAACTCGGTTGTCAACGTGCCAGCACGTACTGCCAGCGTTTCCAAATGGTATTGATCACTCATTTTGTTTTAATCTTCCAACTATCTTTAATCTTTAACGACACATTTAACTTTGACAATGCATGCAGACAATAAAAAACCCGCTTCAGCATTGCGCTAAAACGGGTTTTTGGGCTCTCGCTTTAGCAGGATTTATAATGCGCTCGCAAGCTGAGTTCGGCTTCGTTTAAAGTTCGCCACTCAAATCAGCGCAATTTCATTAGACGCCTTCTAATGGAGCCTGTCAAGAGTTAATCCACCCCTACCAGATCTGTTGATAACAAATTCAAATCCAGCTGCGTGGTTGAATTCGGAGGCGGTTGTTTTTTGTTGAAATCGCTACGCGCCGCCTCAATACGATTCAGGTAAGCCGCATCGATATCACCGGTCACGTACTTGCCATCAAAACAGCTACAATCGAACTCTGTCAGGTGCGGGTTAGACTTGGTAATGCTTTCTCTCAAGGCATCCAGGTCTTGGTAAATCAATGCATCGGCACCAATTTCAGCACAAATTTCTTCATCGGTACGGTCAGTCGCTAACAACTCGTCACGGCTAGGCATATCAATGCCGTACACGTTAGGGTAACGTACCGGTGGTGCGGCAGAAGCGAAATACACTTTGTTAGCGCCGGCATCGCGCGCCATTTGCACGATCTGCTGTGACGTTGTGCCACGCACAATAGAATCATCAACCAGCAGGACGTTTTTACCTTTGAACTCAATGCCGATCGGGTTCAGTTTCTGGCGGACTGATTTTTTACGTAATGCCTGGCCTGGCATAATAAACGTACGGCCGATATAACGGTTTTTGATAAACCCTTCACGGTAATCCAGGCCCAGTGAAATCCCTAATTGCAAGGCACTCGGGCGGCTGGTATCAGGGATAGGAATCACGACATCAATCTGCTTGTCGGCCCATTCGCGCTTGATTTTTTCGCCTAGCAAAGTACCCATATCCAGGCGGGTCTGGTAAACAGAAACACCATCAATCACTGAGTCTGGGCGCGCTAGGTAAACATATTCAAAAATACAGGAAGTCAGTTTAGGATTTTGCGCACATTGACGGCTGAACAAATTGCCATCCATATCGATAAATACTGCCTCGCCTGGCTCAACATCACGTAACAGGGTAAAGCCCAGCACATCCAGCGCAACACTTTCAGAAGCCACGATATATTCAGTGCCTTTGCTGGTTTCCTGCTTGCCTATCACTAACGGGCGGATACCATGTGGGTCACGGAAAGCAAGCAAACCGAAATTCGCAATCATGGCGACTACGGCATAAGCGCCTTTACAGCGCCTGTGTACACCAGAAACCGCATCAAATACCATGTCGCTGTTCAACAAGGCATTTTTGGAAGTGCCTTCGATCTCGTGCGCCAATACATTCAATAACACTTCCGAGTCGGAGCTGGTATTGATATGACGCAGGTCTTGCCTGAACATTTCAGACTTCAGTTGCTCAGAATTGGTCAGGTTGCCATTGTGTCCAAGCACAATGCCGAAAGGTGAGTTGACATAAAACGGCTGTGCTTCAGCTGCACTGGAGGATCCAGCAGTTGGATAGCGGACATGCGCAATACCGACGTTACCAGCTAAATTGCGCATGTGGCGGGTATGAAATACATCTTTTACCAGCCCGTTATTTTTATGCATATGGAAGGTGTTACCATCGCAAGTCACGATCCCTGCAGCGTCTTGACCGCGATGCTGTAGCACCAGCAACCCGTCATACAACAACTGGTTCACCGGGTTTTTACCTACAATACCGATAATTCCACACATAGCGACATCCTATCCAAGACTAGATTACAAATTAAATGAGAGACTCATCTGCCTGCTGATGTTCCAAATGCACATGTTCAGCAATACTAGATGGTATCCATGGCAGCAAATTCAAGACCAGCACTTCAACGGGAGCACTCAACATGGCGTTGGTCCAGCGTGCATCTTTGGGTATATCGGTCATCGCAGCCAGCATCGCCAGTATGCAGACGATTAATACGCCTTTAACTGCACCGGCAAGGCCGCCCAGCACGCGATTGAGGCCACCCAAACCCACTGCTTTGATCAGTGTGGTCAGTAATAAAGCTAGCAAGGTACATAAAAACAGCACTGATAAAAATACTAGCAAGAATGCAGCAATCGCTTTCACCGCTTCACCAGGCACTTGCTCCGGGATATAGCTGATGACCTCGCTGTTAAATTTGTTGGCCAGATAAAATGCCAGTACCCAGCCAATCACCGAGAACAGTTCACGGATGGCACCTCGCATTAAACCAACCAGGATGGAAAAGCCAATAATACCTAGTACAAAATAATCAAATATGGTCATTGCCTGATTCAGGATTTCGCCACAATTCCGCTAAAACCGGCAGCTTCAAGTTTTTTCAGCGCTGCTGCCGCTTCATTACGTGTCGCATACGTGCGCGACCGCAACCGCAACTTATTACCAGCGGCATCGACTTTATCAGTCGCCGCTTCAAACCCGGCCTGTTTCAATTTGCCTTGCAAGTTTTCCAGGTTACTCGGGTCAGAAAATACACCAAACTGCACATAGAATTTACCTGGTACTTTATCGGAAGCATTAGACTCTTCTTTAGGTTTCGCCGCCGCAACTTTGGGTTCAACTTTGGGTTCAACTTTGGGTTCAACTACTGGAACAGCTTTACCGGTTGACGGTTCAGGCGCAACCTCTGCTTTAGTCGCTTTGTTTTGCGCTATAGGTGCAACAGGCACTTCTTCGATATGTGCTGCGGGTGTTTCCGCGGTTGGAGTTGTGTTAGCTGAGGCATTTGCAGCAGGTGCAGCCTCTACCTCAAGCTCAACATCCTCATCCGGCAATTCAAGTATTGGTTCGCGGTTGGCTTGTTGGTTGACGACGGTAATTTCAACTTCGTCATGTGCGGGTTCGACGACCCTGTCTTTCAGTACAAAAGGCAATACAATCAACATTAAAATAACCAGGGTGATTGCACCCACCAGCCGCCTGCGGGCTGTTTTCTTCAGGATCAGTTCTTTGTCTGTCAAACTATCTCTTGCCATGTTGTCTTAAATTCTCACTCAGATCATTTCATATCAAGCTAGCGAGTAGCTATTGATGAAATCCATTGCTCAGGTGTTATTTCCAGGATGGCAGCCACGGTGAAGAATGAGCCGAACACAATAATTTTATCATTTTTTACCGCTTTTTTATAACAGCTTCTTAATGCTGCTGGCAGGTCAGGATGTGTATGCAATCGCTGCTCAGAAACCTTGTGGCTTAGGCACTGGCGCAGGTAATCAACGCTGGCAGCACGTGGATGCTGGATCGGTGCGACTTCCCATTCATCAATGACATCATGCAGGATATCGACCACGCCAGCGATATCCTTATCTGACAACATCGAAAATACCGCAAATACCTTACAACCTTTTTCACTCAATTGCTGCAGATTACTACGCAAGGCACGCGCAGCATGCGGGTTATGTGCTACATCCAGAATCACGTCAGGGGAACGCTGCCAGTATTGAAACCTTCCAACGACTTCTGTGGAAGTCAACCCTTGCCTCAAATCATCGTCAGTCACAGGTAATTGCGGTTGCAGTGCGCGTACCGCATAAATCACATTGGCGGCATTTTGCCACTGGTAATCTCCAAACAATTGTAATGGATCAATCGCCAAGGAACCTTCCGCGTCACTGTATTCCGCATCCGCCATGTCCATGCGGTAATCCACACCATAGCGTTTTAATGGCACGCCCAGAGACCCGGCATAACTGAGGAGGGATAGCGGAGGATGCGCATCGCCACAAATCGCAATCTGTTCCTTACGATAAATGCCTGCCTTTTCATGACCGATCAATTCACGGGTATCCCCCAAAAACTCCATATGATCCAGGTCGACATTGGTCACGATAGCGCAATCGGCATCAACGATATTAACGGCATCCAGCCTGCCACCAAGCCCTACTTCGAGAATTACAATATCCAGAGGCTGTTGTTCAAACGCCCACAATGCAGCCAGGGTGCCCATTTCAAAATAAGTCAAGGCGATATCTTCGCGCGCTATTTCTACCGCTTTGAATGCTGCGCATAAAACATCATCAGCGATCAGTGCGCCACTTAACCGGACGCGCTCTTGATATTGCACCAGATGCGGCGAGGTATAACACCCGACACGATAGCCAGCTGTGGCATAAATGCCCTCCAGCATCGCACATGTCGACCCTTTTCCGTTGGTACCACCTACGGTGATCACGGTAAAGGGGAATTCCAGCTGCAGTCTCGAAGCTACGGCTTGTACCCGAGACAATCCCATTTCAATGGATTTGGGATGTAGTGACTCTATGTAGCTAAGCCAAGCCTCGACTGTGACAGGAAGCCCGGGCAAATGAGACGACATCAGGCCACTTTAGCAATATTCATAAAACCAGCCAGCAACTGGCTTAATTTCGCACGCATTTCCCGGCGGTCAATAATCATGTCAATCGCGCCATGGGTTAACAGGAACTCTGCGCGCTGGAAGCCTTCAGGTAAAGTCTCCCGCACTGTTTGCTCAATGACACGTGGACCAGCAAACCCGATCAGTGCATTTGGCTCAGCCACAATCACATCCCCCAACATGGCAAAGCTGGCAGATACACCCCCCATGGTCGGATCAGTTAAAACTGATATATAGGGCAAACCTGCTTCAGAAAGTTTAGTCAGTGCCGCACTGGTTTTAGCCATCTGCATTAATGACAGCAAGCCCTCCTGCATACGCGCGCCGCCACTGGCAGAGACGCAGATAAAGGCACATTTGTTTTCAATAGCCGCCTGAACGCCGCGTACAAAGCGTTCGCCGACGACAGAACCCATGGAACCACCCATAAATTTAAACTCAAATGCAGCCACCACCACTGGTACACGTTCGACGGTACCGCGCATCACAATCAACGCATCTTTTTCTTTTACCTCGCGCTGCGCTGTGCGCATACGTTCTACATACGTCTTGCTATCCTTGAATTTAAGGGCATCAACTGGAGTGACATCAGCACCGATTTCAACCCGGTTCTCAGCATCAAGAAAGACATTCAAACGCGCGCGTGCACCTAACCTGTGATGATGCGCACATTGCGGACACACTTCGAGATTGGCGTCCAGATCAGTACGGTACAGCACGGTCTGGCAGGCATCACATTTATGCCAAAGCCCTTCAGGCATATTCCGGCGCTCACCGCTCACCGCACGTTTGATTTTTTGAGGAATTTTGTCTAACCAGCTCATAGCATCTCCTGCTCAAATAATGAGATGACCCTAAACGGAGTCAATCGCAGTACGTAATTCTTTCATCAAGGCCTGAACATTTTGAATCAGATTATTTTCATCTGACTGCTCGATTGCCAGCACCATACGGCTACCCACTACCACCGCATCTGCAATCGCCGCCACTTCGCGCGCGGTCTCTGCGTCTTTCACGCCAAAGCCAACACCTACCGGAAGGTCTGTACTGTTGCGGATTTCAGTCACACGTCTTTTTACTTCAACAATGTCAAGGTTGCCGGCACCGGTGACGCCTTTAAGCGACACGTAATACAGGAAACCTGTAGCCTGTTTTACAATCAGTTCTGTGCGAGATGGCTCTGTCGTCGGAGACAGCAGAAAAATACTGTCAATACCCGCTGTTGCCAGTTGCTTATTGAAGCTTTCACATTCCTCAGGGGGGTAATCGACAGTCAATACGCCATCGACGCCGGCGTCTTTGGCCAAGGCCACGAACTGTTCCGTGCCCATTGCCTCTATCGGGTTAGCATAGCCCATCAACACAATTGGTGTTGTCTGATTAGTGTCGCGGAATTTTTTTACCATTGCCAGCACTTTGCGCAAGCCCATCTTATGCATCAAAGCACGTTCACTTGCACGTTGGATCACCGGGCCATCCGCCATCGGGTCAGAAAAAGGCACACCCAGTTCAATCACATCTGCTCCGGAAGCGACTAGAGCATGCAATAAGGGTACTGTTTGGTCTGGATGGGGGTCCCCAGCGGTAAAGTAAGGAATCAGCGCTTTTTTACCTTGCGCTTTTAATTCAGCAAAAACGGATTGAATGCGTGACATAGCAAAGAATTCTTTTTCTCAATGTATCGGGCTATTTATATAGTCTGGACTAGCTAACTGACGACATCACAGCGTGATGTTAGAAAGCTTAGCTACGGTATTAATGTCTTTGTCACCGCGTCCTGAAAGATTCACCAGGACCGCTTGGTCAGGTGACATCGTTCTAGCCAGCTTTTCCGCATAAGCCAATGCATGACTCGATTCCATCGCAGGAATGATACCCTCTGTACGACAGAGTTGGTGAAAGCCATTCATGGCTTCGTCATCCGTGATCGCGACATACTCGGCGCGCTTGATATCTTTTAACCACGCATGCTCCGGACCGACTCCTGGATAATCCAGGCCAGCGGAGATGGAGTGTGTTTCAACAATATTGCCGTCTTCATCCTGCATCAGGTAGGTTCGGTTACCATGCAACACACCTATCGGGCTGTTAGCGGTTAAAGGTGCGGCGTGCTGGCCAGTTTCAAGGCCATGCCCGGCGGCTTCCACGCCAATCAGGCGTACATTGTGCTGGTCGATATAAGGATAAAAAATACCCATCGCATTGGAGCCTCCACCAACACAGGCAACCACTGCATCAGGTTGGCGACCTATCATTTCCTGCATTTGTTGTTTGGCTTCAATACCAATCACCGCCTGAAAATCGCGCACCATCATTGGGTAAGGATGCGGGCCTGCAACCGTGCCAATGATGTAAAAAGTATTGGAGATATTGGTCACCCAATCACGCATGGCTTCATTCAATGCGTCTTTCAGTGTTTTAGAGCCGCTTTCTACCGGGATGACAGTCGCACCCAGCAGCTTCATACGAAACACATTCGGCGCCTGGCGTTTCACATCTTCTGCGCCCATATACACGACACACTCAAGGCCTAAACGTGCAGCGATGGTTGCAGTTGCCACGCCATGCTGTCCTGCACCGGTTTCAGCGATTACACGCGGTTTGCCCATGCGTTTGGCTAGCAACGCCTGACCAATGGTATTATTGATTTTGTGCGCGCCGGTATGGTTTAAATCTTCGCGCTTAAGGTAGATCTGTGCGCCACCAATTTTATCGGAAAGCCGTTTCGCGTGGTAAATCGGGCTCGGGCGACCGACGAAATGTTTGAGATCGTAAGCAAACTCGGCTAAAAACTCCGGGTCGTGACGATATTTTTCATACATCACCCGCAGCTCTTCAAGGGCTTCCACCAAAGTTTCCGCGACAAAAACTCCTCCAAATGGGCCAAAATGGCCATGCTTATCTGGCATGTCATACACTTGCATGCGTTACTCCGTATATCATTCCGTTATTCAAACCGCCCCGCACGCCAACATCAACCTGCATTGCGACTTGCATCATATTGAGTTACCTGCTGCATAAATGCGGCTATCTTTTCTGGGGATTTAATCCCTTTTTGCGCCTCAACCCCACCGCTTACATCCACAGCATAAGGCTGGACTTGCTGTAATGCCTGAGTGATATTATCCGGGTACAATCCACCTGCCAGAATCAATGGTTTTTTCATTCCAGCCGGAATCAATGCCCAGTCAAATGTCTGGCCTGTCCCTCCGACAGCTTTTTCTGAAAAAGTATCCAGCAACAAGGCGGAAGCCGACACAAAATCAAGCTCGCATTGTACCAAACTTACATCCGGTTTGACGCGGATTGCTTTGTAATATGGCAGATTAAATTTCTCGCAATAGTCTGCCACCTCATCCCCATGAAACTGCAGACAATCCAGGAAAGTGGCATCGATCACACGGTTGACCTCGTCGGCTGATGCATTTACAAACAAACCAACCTTGCTGATGTAAGGCGGCAAAGTTTTAACGATAGCCTGCACCTGCGTTGCAGTCACTGCACGCGGGCTTGGGGCATAAAACACAAAGCCAAGTGCATCGGCACCTGCATCAATTGCCGCCCATGCATCTTCCTGACGGGTGATACCGCAAATTTTGACTCTGGTTCGCATGTTACTGATGACCTTATTTAATCCCACTTTGTTTCACAGGGCGGCAACTGCCAATGCGCATCATAAGTCACGCCCGTAAAGTACAAGCCATCCGGCATAAACGTAGGTGGTGAAAGCGTTCTATTTTTAAGTTGAAGCAGTTCAGCAAAAGCTGCGACAGTCAGTTTACCTTGGCCCACATAGATTAATGCACCCACCACATTACGTATCTGATGTTGCAGGAAAGCATTCGCCTGAAAACTGAAAACTATATTTTTGCCTTGCTGGATTAGTTCGGCACGGTACATGGTGCGTATGGGAGAACTTGCCTGGCACTCGCTGGCTCGAAAAGCGCTGAAATCATGTTCGCCCAGCAACAATTCGGCAGCAAGTTGCATTGGTACGATATTCAACGGTCTATGGTACCAGCCTACCCGGCCGTATTGGCTCGCTGGAGCCACCGCATGGTTATAAAGCACATATTGGTAACTGCGCGCCTTCGCGCTAAATCTGGCATGAAAATCGTCAGCAACTTCACGCGCCCACAAGACACGTACCCATGATGGCAAGTTTGCGTTAGTACCCCGCACCCAGGCACTTTGGGGTCGTTGTACCGTGGTTTCAAAATGGGCAACCTGCATCAATGCATGCACACCGGCATCGGTCCGGCCAGCTGCATGCAGCCTTACGGGTTCACCACCCACGATTGCAATGGCATGCTCAATCGCATCCTGTACACCACGGCCATTAGGCTGGCTTTGCCATCCCTGAAAATAAGCACCATGATATTCAATGCCAATCGCAATTTTCATGGCGCATAGTATAAGGGCTGTCAGGCATAACGCCTAATAACGACATCCGTTAAATCTACATTTTTTGTTAAACGATTGCTATACATCCGTTTAATTAAAGCCTAGTCATCCACCAAAGAACAAGGCCGGAAAACCGGCCTTGTTTTATGCAACTTTCGCAAGCAACTCACTCGCACGTAGCCGCTGGCGTTCACCGCCTTCGGTAAGCACTTCCTCAATCAACTCTTTGGCACCTATCATATCTTCCATGTCAATATAAGCCTGGATCAAATCCAGCTTGGTATTAACCTCTTCCGGCTCGCCATCGAACTCAGCCAGGCTTTCCTCAGGTTTTTCTGCCACATCCAGTGAGATTTCCGGGAAAGCGGCCTCTGTACCGAGGGTATCGGCAGGCACACGACTGAGTACTTCTTCATCAGAATTGTCCAATCTGATATCTTCGATATCAAGTGCATCACCCTCTTCAACAGTCTGGCTGTTTGTCATGTCATTTGGCCCGCCAAGCTCAAGCGAAAGTTCTGGCAAAGACTCAAACACAGCGTCATCGGTTGAAAGGGTCTGCTCACCTGTCGCCTGTGTCGTGGCCGGATCAGTGTTGGCTGAGCTTGTTGACTCATCATCAAGATTCAGGGATGGCAAGTCGAGCGCTCTCGGCGTAAGCTCTGCATCAATCACGACATCTGACTCTGGGGTCTGATCGAATGAATCTTTTGCAAAATCGGGTTCAGTTTCCAGTGATGGCTTCTCTTCTTCTTTTGACTGGTTTCTTTCTTCGTTAGCCAGGATATCTTTTTGCTGAACTGGCTCAATCACTTGCTGTTCGGACGGTATTTGTGACAATTCAGGCAAAGCACTTACCGGTTCGGCATCTGTAGTAGCAAAGTCTGTTTGCAACTCTGCAAATTTTTCCCGCTCACTGTCAACAAGTGAGGCAGTAGCAAGCGAGGCGGCAGTCAATGCGTTTTCGGTAGTTGACCGTTCAGGTAAAACCTCTACACCTGCTTTATCAGTATCACTTTTCTCCGAAGTACCAGAGGAATCAAACTCAAGTGCTGGCGCTTCAAAATTGAAGTGGTAGCCCTGATCTGCATTATCTTCAGCTACCGCCGTTTCGGTGCTGGTATTATCAAGCGCCGGCATTTGGTAAAGTGAATTTTCCGGATCCAGCTTTTGACCCATCGCCACTACTTTAGACCACGTCTGGTCACCAGGGCCGACATTGGCATAAATCTCCCCGGCCAATGATTCAAACGCACCCTTGTTAGCTGTGCTTTGGTAAATTTCAAGCAATTTCAACTTGAGTTCCTGGCGTTCCGGGTCTTTTTGAATCGCATCCTTGAGAATCTCTTCTGCCTGGGCATCGCGTCCGTAAGCCATGTAGACTTCAGCTTCAGCAATAGGGTCAACATCATGCGAGTCAATCATGCCGCCTACGCCGCTCTGGGAAAAGTCGGTCAAGAAAGACGTGTCGCCAGATGCAGCCTGCGTATCACCAAACACGGTGTTATTCTGCATCTCAGTAGCTGGTGAAGTCAGGATTGCATCTTCAAACGTATCAATTTCTTTTTTGCGACGAATACGGATGAGCGCCCAGATACAAATCAGGATAGGCAACGCAATCAAAGCCCATGGCAATACAGGACTGATATTCTTCAGGCGTTGCAGCAACACTTGCATAAATGAAGGTTGCTCAGGCTGAGCTCCAGTATCCTCTACCGGTGTTTCTGGCAACGCTGGTGCGAGCTCTGCCGGTGGCTTTGCCTGCTCCTCAAGACTAGGGACAGGCTTGTTCTCGGGCACCGCTGCTGGTGCTTCTGCAACCTTGTCCGAAGTTTCCGGAGTTTTGGATTCAGGAGCCGTGGCTTGCGCAGCGTTTTTCTCTGCCTGCGCCATGGCGTTATTTTTCATCTCCACCAGTTTTTTCATGTCGGCGACTTGTTTTTCAAGCGCTGCGGCACGGGATTGCTCTTCTTTAATAGCGTTTTCTTTTGCGGTGGCGTCTTCTTTAGCCGCATTTTCCGAAGCCTTGGCTGCGGCTTTATCGGTCTGCGTACCAGACTTTTCATCGCCAGCTGATAATTTCAGTACATCTTTGCCAGTTGGTGCCTGTGGAACAGGCTTGTCCTTTACGCTACCAATTTTGCCAGCGGATTGCTGGGTGTTACCGCCGGTTTCACTGGCGGCAGATTTTTCCACTACGTTTGATAAGGCATTTTTATAGGCCTGCCAGTTTGTATTATGTTCGGCCACCAGGTTCTTAGCTTGCTGGTTACTGATGGCGTTTAAAGCGGCTTGATCCGGCATGCGGATAATCTTGCCGACCTTTAAACGATTCATGTTTTTACCATCAAACGCATCCTGGTTCGATCGATAAAGCGCTGCCAGCATTTGTTCTACACTGACATTATCCGGTTTCATTTGCCTTGCTATCGCATAAAGGGTGTCACCACGATCAGTGGTAAGCGGTTCAGGCGTCTCAATACTATCGGCGGAAGGCTCTGGCTTAGGCGTCGGCTTGGGAGCCGTCGAACGATTAGGTGCTGATCTTTTTGAAGCAGGTTTGTTGGCGACTGGCTGTTCAATATCATCGATAACTGGCGTTTCCGCGCCAGGCGTTTCAACAGCTTGAGACTGGCCGGTCACAGGCAACCCAGACGACTCCGACACATAGTTTGAATTGAACCCCGGCGGATCCAGCAACAATGTGTACTCTTTGACCAGTCGCCCGGTTGGCCAGTCTACCTGTATAAGCATATCCAGGAAGGCTTCAGTGATGGGCTGTGAACTGGTGAGTTTCAGGATCGGCTGACCTTTGCTATTGTTGCCAACCTCAATCTGGATATATGGGTAAGAAGCAGGTTTTTCCAGCATCTGATCCTGATATACCTGATCAGCGGCCAACGCGGCCTGGATAGTGTTTAACTCACCTGGCGCAACCGCCAGCAATTCGATTTCCGCATTCAGCGGCTCCCCCAGTTTTGAACTGGAGGTCATGGTTCCCAGACCTGCAGCATGCACAACCATTGCTGCGCTTAGGCTCAATCCCAAACTTAATGTAAAGGCTAATTTTTTTAATTTAAATTTAGGCACCGTTTAACCCTTGTCATTCATGGCGATTGTCAACATAGCATCAATCAGTAAGCCACGCAAGCACACCAATTGCCCCGCTGCGCGCCGCAAACTTACCTTGCTCGGACTCTATCATCCATTAAACCTGAATGCATGCAAAACAAAAGCCCGAAAAGACCACGATTTCATTAACAAATCATGGCTTTACGGGCTGCAATTTAATCAATTACTTAAGCTTCAACCAGAATACGTAACATTCGACGCAGTGGTTCCGCAGCCCCCCAGAGCAACTGGTCGCCAACGGTAAAAGCTGACAGGTATTCGCCGCCCATCGCCAGCTTGCGCAAGCGGCCTACCGGGGTCGTTAAAGTACCAGTCACGGCTGCAGGGGTTAATTCACGCATACTTAATTCGCGCTCATTAGGAATCACTCTGGCCCACTGGTTAGCTTCTGCGAGCATCTGGTTGATTTCGTCCAGGGGAACATCTTTGCGCAACTTCAGGGTCAGGGCTTGTGAATGGCAACGCATTGCGCCAATACGCACGCATAGACCATCAATCACAATCGGGTCGGCTTCACGGCCCAGAATCTTATTGGTCTCTACGCCACCCTTCCACTCTTCCTTACTTTGGCCGTTACCCAGGTCTTTATCAATCCATGGGATCAGGCTACCAGCCAAAGGTACGCCAAAATTAGAGATAGGTAAATCAGCGCTACGAATAGTGTCAGCGACAGTTTTATCAATCTCGAGAATCGCTGAAGCAGGATCGGCCAACAGATTCGACGCTGACGCATGAATCACGCCCATCTGGGAAATCAACTCGCGCATGTTTTGCGCACCGGCACCTGAAGCTGCCTGGTAAGTCATGGAAGTGGCCCATTCCACTAAGTCAGCTTTAAATAAACCGTTCAAAGCCATCAGCATCAGGGAAACCGTACAGTTACCACCAATCCAGTTTTTTCCGCCATTGGTCAATGCGTCCTTGATCAGATGCATATTGACCGGGTCGAGGATCACCACAGCCTCTTTTTCCATGCGCAAAGTAGAGGCGGCATCAATCCAGTGGCCATTCCAGCCACTGCTGCGCAACTGCGGAAAAATCTCGCTGGTGTAATCACCGCCCTGGCAAGACACAATCGCATCCATCTTGCGCAGCTCAGCAATACTCTTGGCATCTTTTAAAGCAGGCGAATCCTTGCCTACCTTCGGCGCCTCACCACCCGTTTGTGATGTGGTAAAAAACTGTGGCTCGATATCTGCGAAATCGTTCTCTTGCATCATGCGTTGCATGAGCACAGAACCCACCATACCGCGCCAGCCTACAAACCCTACTTTTAACATGCTATCTCGTTATTCCCGCCGGCCAACCCGGCATCAAAACATTATTCGGAGGATTTTTTCTGCACGGCTTCACCAGCCTTTTCCATATCCTTGCCTACCCCGTTCATTGTGTTGCAACCTGCCAATACAATCGCTACCAATACCATCATCATCAACTTTGACATTTGTTTTCTCCTTAAAAAATTAATCTCTGAAATTACCAAACTTCAACGGAAAATCCGTGACATTCTTTTTAACATACGCAATGGCTTCCTGCAATAAATCGCGTTTGGCACCATTGACCCGCACTGTATCGCCCTGAATAGTGGCTTGCACCTTCATTCCACTGTCTTTGATCAGCTTGGTGATTTTCTTGGCCAGGTCGCTATCGATACCATCTTGCACGCGCAGATCCTGTTTCACCTTATTACCTGAGACTTTTTGTACATCCTTGTGTTCCAGACGCTTCGAAGACTCCGGTTCTTTTTTTTCCATCGCTGGAAGTAAAATATCCTTTATCTGATCCAGTTGAAAATCATTGTCACCAAACAAGGTAATGACTTTGTCTTTTTCGTTAAACTCAACTTTGGCCGATGTACCTTTGAAATCGTAACGATTAGTGATCTGTTTAATTGAAGCATCAATCGAGTTTTTTAAGTTGACCATATCAACTTCAGAAGTAATATCAAAACTTGGCATCTACTTTCTCTCCTACTCCAACTAGAAATTGCGCAGCTTAAGCAGGGCATGCAAGCGCAGGCAGTACATATGAGTACGACAAGCTTGCATAACGCCGCTCAAGCAAGCAAGTTCGGTTGGCTTTACTCGAAATGGCAGACGTAGTCTACTGTTTCAGTGACCTCGATGTCAAAAGACGAATTACCCGGCACAGTGAATTTCTCACCCGCTTTATAAGTGTTCCAGTTATCTTCATCTTTCAAGCGCACGTTACATACACCGTCATTGATCTCCATCAATTCTGGCGAGCCGGTATTAAAGGTCAATGTGCTGGGGAAAATCACACCCACGGTACATCGCGTGCCATTAGGGAACAGCACGGTGTGACTCACACACTTGCCATCAAAATAAACATTTGCTTTCTTTTTAACGCTGACATGATCAAATTGTGCCATTTTTAAATTCCTGATTAATTTCAATGTGTCGCCAATAAAAGCGCGACTATATCACACCTGAAATCAGAGCGAGCGCGATGCAATGCAAGGCGCGCGCAGCCTGTTTACATCGCAGCCACGATCTGGTCACCCATTTCAGAACAGGAAACACGCTTGGTGCCCTCTTCATAGATGTCACCGGTACGGTAGCCTGCTGCCAATACTTTCTTCACTGCGTTTTCAATGCGGGTCGCCGCAGCTTCGTTATCAAAGCTGTACCGCAACATCATGGCGGCAGACAAAATAGTCGCAATCGGGTTCGCCAGGTTTTTACCAGCGATATCCGGCGCAGAACCGTGTGATGGCTCGTACAAGCCCTGCTTGCTCTCATTCAGCGAAGCAGACGCCAGCATGCCAATCGAACCGGTCAACATGGAAGCTTCATCAGACAAGATATCGCCGAAGATATTGCCCGTCACCATCACATCAAACTGTTTAGGATTGCGGATCAACTGCATGGCTGCATTATCCACGTACATATGGCTCAATTCCACTTCCGGATACTCTTTCGCGACATCAATCACGATTTCTTTCCAGAACTCAGTAGTTTCCAGTACATTGGCTTTATCCACTGAACACAGTTTTTTGCCACGTTTCATGGCGATGTCAAAAGCCACGTGTGCAATACGGCGTACTTCAGGCTCGCTGTAGATCATGGTGTTGAAACCTTCACGCACGCCTTCTTCATTAGTGCGAATGCCACGTGGCTGGCCGAAATAGACATCACCGGTCAGTTCACGCACGATCATGATATCCAGGCCGGCAACTACTTCCGGTTTTAATGTTGATGCATTGGCCAGCTCAGGAAATAACACGGCCGGACGCAAATTGGCAAACAATCCCAAATCTTTACGGATAGCCAGCAGGCCACGCTCAGGACGCAATGGGCGATCCAGCGTGTCATATTGCGGACCACCAACAGCTCCCAGCAACACAGCATCCGCGGCCCTACAGATTTTTTGTGTAAATTCAGGATACGGGTGACCGTACTGGTCATAAGCCTGACCGCCCAACGGCGCTTCGGTAAAGGTCATGTCCAGACCATCTTTTTTCAATACTTCCAGCACGCGCAATGCTTGTGCAACGATTTCAGGACCGATGCCGTCACCGGGTAAAACTGCAATATTTAATGCCATAGGGGTTATCCTAATTAGTAATTTTAATGATGTGAGAAGCCATCAGAATCCTCATTAAGGATATGAAGATTTCTCGCACTCAAATAAAACGGTTGTAAATACGCCAATCAGTTGCGTAAGGTTTTATGCAAACAACCAAGGTTGTGACAGCTTATGTTTCTCTTCAAACGCCTTGATCTCATCCGCATGCTGCAAGGTCAGGCCGATCTCGTCCAAGCCATTAAGCAGGTTGTGCTTGCGGGTTGGGGTAATTTCAAAGCTGAATGAATGACCAGAAGGCGTAGTCACCGTTTGTGAAACCAGATCGACGTCCAGCGAGTAACCCTCATTTGCCTGGCACTCCTTGAACAGGATATCCACTTGTTCGGCAGATGCCACGATCGGCAAAATACCGTTCTTGTAGCAGTTATTAAAGAAAATATCGGCAAAGCTAGGCGCAATCAGCACGCGAAAGCCCTGATCCTCTATCGCCCATGGCGCGTGCTCACGTGAAGAGCCACAGCCGAAGTTATCGCGTGCCAGCAACACTTGCGCACCTTGATAGCGAGGCTGGTTAAGAACAAAGTCCTTATTCAAAGGACGCGTGCTGCAATCCATACCTGGCTCACCATAGTTGGTATAGCGCCACTCATCGAACAGGTACGGGCCAAAGCCTGAACGTTTAATCGACTTCAGGAATTGCTTGGGAATAATCGCATCGGTATCGACGTTAGCGCGATCCAGAGGACAAACCAGACCATTAATAGTGGTAAATGCTTTCATACGGTGTTCTCCTTTATACGCTGCGCACGTCAACGAAATGACCGGCGATCGCAGCGGCGGCGGCCATTTCCGGGCTGACCAGATGCGTACGTCCACCAGGGCCCTGACGGCCTTCGAAATTACGGTTAGAGGTTGAAGCACAACGCTCACCTGGCTCCAGACGGTCAGCATTCATCGCCAGGCACATGGAACAGCCTGGTTCGCGCCATTCAAAACCTGCATCAATAAATACTTTATCCAGACCTTCAGCCTCGGCTTGGCGTTTCACCTGGCCGGAACCAGGCACAACCATCGCCAGTTTGATATTGCCGGCGACTTTTTTGCCTTTGGCAACGCCTGCTGCTGCACGCAGATCTTCTATACGTGAGTTGGTACAGGAACCAATAAATATCTTATCCAGCTGAATTTTATCAAGCGGTGTATTGGCATCCAGGCCCATGTACTTCAACGCATTTTCAATGCTGGTGCGTTTGGTGGCATCGCTTTCCTGTTGCGGATCCGGTACAGTCGATCCGATCGGGAGTACTTGCTCAGGCGAAGTACCCCACGTCACTTGTGGCGCGATTTCAGCACCTTTCAGTTCAACCATTGCATCATATTGTGCATCTGCATCAGACTGCAGGGTTTTCCAGTAGGCCACAGCTTTGGCCCAGTTTTCACCTTTTGGCGCGTGCAGACGGCCCTCAAGATAAGCAGCGGTTTTCTCATCCGGCGCGACGATACCGGCACGTGCACCGGCTTCGATCGCCATATTACACAGCGTCATGCGGCCTTCCATGGATAGGCTGCGAATGACTTCACCGCCAAACTCAATGGCATAACCAGTGCCGCCGGCGGTACCTATCTTGCCGATGATCGCCAGCGCGACGTCTTTAGCCGTAACGCCTTTGCCGAGTTGACCATCCACTTTCACCAGCATGCGTTTGGACTTTTTAGCTACCAGTGTTTGCGTGGCCATCACATGCTCGACTTCGGAAGTGCCGATACCATGTGCCAATGCACCAAATGCGCCATGCGTAGAAGTATGGCTATCGCCACAGACCACTGTCATGCCAGGCAGGGTCGTACCGTTCTCAGGCCCGATCACATGGATAATGCCTTGATCCTTGTTTTTGAAAGGAAAATACACCAGGGCACCAAATTCCTTGATGTTGCTATCCAATGTCTCCACCTGCAGGCGCGAGATTGGGTCTTCAATGCCTTTATCCCAGTCTTTGGTAGGCGTGTTGTGGTCAGGGTTGGCCACAATGGAGGAGTTGCGCCACGGTTTACGGCCAGCGATACGCAGCCCTTCAAAGGCTTGCGGGCTCGTCACTTCATGCACCAGATGGCGATCAATATAAATCAGACAGGTGCCGTCTGATTCCTCACGTACCACATGTGAATCCCATAATTTGTCGTACAGCGTTTTGCCTGCCATGACCATTCCTTTCAAATACCTACGTATCAAATCATACTAAATTGATAAAACACGCGCAGAATACCTAAATTTTAATACCCTTACAAGAAGATGATTTATACTAGTATTGACACTAATAGGATAATAAAATCAAATGGATACGAGACGACAGGAACTGGCTGAATTTCTGCAAGCGATGCGCCAACGTGGTAGCCCCGAAGAATTCGGGTTTCCCACTGGTTCCCGCCGCCGCACCCGGGGCTTACGCCGTGAAGAAGTCGCGCAATTAGCCGGCATCAGTGCCACCTGGTATACCTGGATAGAGCAGGCACGCGAAATCAATGTATCGTCAGAAGCCCTGGATAGACTAGCGACGGCTTTAAAACTCAGCAAAACCGAGCGCAGCTATTTATTTGATATGGCTGACCGGCGTGATCCGCAGGCGCATCAAAGCGAAGTGGATACTGCGCCAGAAACATTAGTGAGTATCTTGAGCCAGATACAAGTGCCCGCCTACATCATGGGCCGCACCTGGGATATTCTTGCCTGGAATGAGTCTGCTACCAACCTGTTTACTGGATTGCTGGATATCGCCTGGCCTGAAAACCAGCACCCAAATCTGCTCCGCTTTGTATTTTCAAACCCTGCTGCAAAGCAATTTGTCGTCAATTGGGAAATGCGCAGCCGTCGTTTGGTAGCTGAATTCAGGGCCGATTGCAGATCGCGCCTGGAAGAGCCTGAAGTGAAACTATTAGTCGATGAATTGAGCACCAGCAGCCCTGAATTTGACCGATTCTGGAAGCAGCACGATGTGCTGGAAAGGCAAGGCGGACAGCGTGAGTTTCAACACCCTCAATCTGGCTTGATTCGATTTCAGCAGGTCACTTTACGCTTAGTCGAACAGGAACAGCTGAAACTGGTGCTGTTACAGCCTGGGCTGCAATAACCCCGATAATTTTTGCGCTTTTAAAAGCTTGTATTCAATGGCATCTTTCAATGCCAGCCAGGAGGCTTCAATAATGTCAGACGATACGCCTATGGTGGTCCAGTTTGTTTGCTGGTCAGTCGATTCAATCATGACCCGCACCTTGGCAGCCGTCGCCTGGTTTGAATCCAGCACCCTGACCTTGTAATCAACCAGTTTGATGTCTTTGATGATGGGATAAAAAGGTTCTAAAGCTTTACGCATCGCCTTGTCCAGGGCATACACGGGGCCGTCTCCATAGGCGGTCACTTCAGATTCCTGGTTATTCACGTAGAGACTGATCGTGACCGAAGAGTTGATGCCATTCACTGATGGTTCATGAATGTAGACGCTATATTGTTTCAAACGGAAGAAAGGCTGAAACTTGCCAAGCAGCTTTTGCATCAGTAAATCAAATGAGCTTTCCGCACTTTCGAACTGGTAGCCCTCATGTTCCAGTGCCTTCAGATGTTCAAGAATCTGGATGGCGGCGTCAGACTCCTTGGTCAACGTAGGATCTATCTGTTGCAGTTTATTCAGAATCGCCCCCCGCCCAGCTACCTCAGACACCAGAATCTGTCGTTCATTGCCGACCACATTCGGGCTGATATGCTCGTAGGACTTGGGATTTTTATTGACTGCATCAATGTGCATGCCGCCTTTATGCGCAAACGCATCGTGGCCGACATAGGGCGCTTTATCATTGAAAGTGACGTTAGCCACTTCGCTGACAAATCGCGCAGCAGCAGTCAGTTCAGCCAGTTGCGCAGAAGAAATGCATTCCAGGCCTAGTTTTAATTGGACGTTAGGGATGATAGACACCAGGTTCGCATTGCCGCAACGCTCACCTATACCATTGATGGTGCCTTGCACCTGCACCGCGCCTGCCTGCACTGCAGCGACGGAGTTCGCCACTGCCATTTCGCAATCATTATGGCAATGAATACCGATTTCTAATGATGGATAACGCGTGACGACAGCCTGCGTGATTTCGAAAATCTCATTGGGAAAGGTACCGCCATTGGTATCGCACAAAGCCAGCACATCAGCACCAGCATCCGCTGCGGCTTGCAAAGTGTTCAAGGCATATTCGGCATTGGCTTTGTAGCCATCATAGAAATGCTCGGCATCAAACACGACATGTTTGCCTTTTGATTTCAGAAAGGCGATCGTATCGCCTATCATCGCCAGGTTTTCTTCCAGCGTAGTGCGCAGGATGTCGGTAACCTGATAATTCCAACTCTTGCCAAAAATAGCGACCGCCTGGGTATTGGCTGATAACAAAGACTGCAGGTTTTTATCTTCGGCCGCTGTAATGCCTATGCGGCGTGTGCTGCCGAAAGCAATGATCTTGGCGTGTTGTAAATTTAGCTCGCCGACACGCGCGAAAAACTCTAAATCTTTTGGGTTGGAACCTGGGTTGCCGGCTTCTATGTAGCCTATGCCTAACTGGTCCAGGCGTTGCACGATTTTGAGTTTATCCTCGACTGAAAACGAAACACCCTGCGCTTGGGCTCCATCGCGCAGGGTTGAATCATAAGCAATCACACGTTGCCTGGACATAAGGGTTATTTGTTAGCGGTCATTTTTTGCGCTGGGTTATTTTTTTCGTAATTGCAAATTCCCTGCAATACGCATACGCAAAGCATTCAGCTTGATAAAGCCGCCGGCATCTTTCTGGTCGTAAGCGCCTTTGTCATCTTCAAAAGTCGCGATGGTAGAGTCGAACAATGAATCCGTTTTACTGTCACGGCCTACCACAATCACATTGCCTTTATACAGCTTCACGCGCACCCAGCCATTGACTGTCGCTTGCGTGTGGTCGATCAATGTTTGTAGCGCGAGGCGCTCAGGGCTCCACCAGTAGCCGTTGTAGATCAGGCTGGCGTAGCGTGGCATCAGGTCATCTTTGAGATGCGCTACTTCGCGGTCGAGCGTAATGCTTTCAATCGCACGGTGCGCTTTCAGGATGATGGTACCACCAGGGGTTTCGTAGCAGCCACGCGATTTCATACCAACATAGCGGTTTTCAACCAGGTCCAGACGGCCAATCCCGTGTTTGCCGCCAATGCGGTTTAATTCGGCCAGGATTTCATGTGCTTTTAAAGTTTTGCCATTTAAAGCAACGATGTCGCCGTTCTTGAATTCGATATCAAGGTACTCTGCAGCATCCGGCGCTTTTTCCGGGGACACTGTCCAGCGCCACATATCTTCTTCAGCTTCCGCAGCCGGGTCTTCCAGATGGCGGCCTTCATAAGAAATGTGCAGCAGGTTGGCATCCATGGAGTATGGGCTACCTCCCTGCTTGTGCTTCATTTCAACCGGGATGCTGTGCTTCTCGGCATAGGCCAGCAGTTTTTCACGTGACAGCAAATCCCATTCACGCCAAGGGGCGATGATCTGGATGTTCGGGTTAAGCGCATAAGCACCCAGTTCGAAACGTACCTGGTCGTTGCCTTTACCGGTCGCACCATGCGAAATCGCATCTGCTTTGGTTTCATTGGCGATTTCAATCAGGCGCTTGGCAATCAATGGACGTGCGATAGACGTGCCAAGCAGGTATTCGCCTTCATACACAGTATTGGCACGGAACATCGGAAACACGAAGTCACGCACAAACTCTTCACGCAGGTCATCAATATAGATTTCCTTGACGCCAAACTTTTGCGCTTTCTCGCGCGCTGGTTCCAGCTCCTCACCCTGACCCAGGTCAGCGGTAAATGTCACCACTTCACATTGATAGGTGTCTTGCAACCACTTCAAGATCACGGAAGTATCCAACCCGCCGGAGTAGGCCAGCACCGCTTTTTTAATATCGCTCATTTAAATAAATCCCAAACTGAAATCATCAGGCTTGTTTAATCAAGCCACTTTTCCTAATAATAAATATTCCATCAACGCTTTTTGAGTATGCAGCCTGTTTTGGCTACGGCCGCTATGCTTAACCCGAAGGTTAGCCAGCGCCGAAACTGCTTGCACATTGAAGCTTACGCTTAAAGAACTTTTCCTAGCAGAAGGTACTCCATGAGTGCCTTCTGCGTGTGCAACCGGTTTTCAGCTTCATCCCACACCACGCTTTGAGAACCATCAATCACTTCTGCAGCAACCTCTTCGCCACGATGGGCTGGCAGGCAGTGCATAAATACAGCATCCGGTTTTGCTACGCGCATCATATCGGTATCCACTTGCCAGTCAGCAAAGTCTTTACGGCGCTCTTCATTTTCAGCTTCAAAACCCATACTGGTCCAGACATCGGTGGTCACCAGATCGGCATCACGCGCAGCTTCCATAGGATCAGCGAAAGACTCGAAGTGGTCAGTACCATACAGGTTGGCACGTTCAAACTCGACTTCGTATCCCGGCGGCGTTGACACATGTACGTTGAAATCCAGTACTTCAGCCGCTTGTAGCCAGGTATTACAGACATTGTTACTGTCACCGATCCAGGTCACTGTTTTACCCTGGATAGGCCCACGGTGCTCAATGAATGTAAAAATATCTGCCAGTATCTGGCAAGGATGATATTCATTGGTCAGGCCATTGATGACTGGTACGCGGGAGTTCTGGGCAAAACGCTCAATAATGCTCTGCTCAAAGGTACGGATCATCACAATATCGCTCATGCGCGAAATCACTTGAGCTGCATCTTCCACCGGCTCGCCACGGCCCAATTGGGAATCACGTGTATTCAGGTAAATGGCTGAACCGCCCAGTTGCTGCATACCGGCTTCGAACGACAAACGCGTACGCGTGCTGGC
>NZ_DATHWZ010000088.1:0-43915 GCF_035460085.1 Methylophilus sp. | reverse complement strand
CAGGCTGGTTTGGTGCTTGATCCAGGTTTAGGTTTCCGTATCACTGCGGTGACAACCCTGGTTGCAGGTACTATGTTTTTAATGTGGTTGGGTGAGCAGATCACTGAACGCGGTATTGGTAATGGTATTTCAATTATCATTTTCGCTGGTATCGTAGCTGGTTTGCCGCACGCCATTGGCAGTACCCTGGATTTGGCAAAAACTGGTGCATTCTCTATTCCATTAGTGATGTTCCTGTTCGTTGCAGTGATTTTAGTGACCGCTTTAGTAGTGTTTGTTGAACGTGGACAACGCAAGATTACTGTGAATTATGCCAAGCGTCAGGTAGGTAACCGCATTTATGGTGGTCAATCAACCCACCTGCCTTTGAAGTTGAATATGGCGGGTGTGATCCCACCAATTTTTGCTTCAAGTATTATTTTATTCCCTGCTACCTTGGCTGGTTGGTTCGGAAGTAGTGAGCATATGTATTGGTTGAAAGATGTCAGTGCGAAACTGTCACCAGGTCAGCCACTGTATATTTTATTGTTTGCAGCAGCGATATTATTCTTTGCGTTCTTCTATACCGCTTTAGTGTTCAACCCTAAAGAGACGGCGGATAACCTTAAGAAGAGTGGTGCGTTTGTCCCTGGTATTCGCCCTGGCGATCAAACAGCAAAGTATATTGACAGGATCATGGGGCGTTTAACATTGATCGGCGCGTTGTATATCACGCTGGTTTGTTTGCTGCCAGAGTTTTTGGTCTTGAAGTTTAATACACCGTTCTATTTTGGTGGTACGTCTTTGTTGATTATCGTTGTTGTGACAATGGATTTCATGACACAAGTGCAATCACACCTGATGTCTCAACAATACGAAGGTTTGCTGAAGAAGGCAAATTTCAAAGGATCAGGTCGCTAAATTTGTACTCTGGCAGGTGGATTATCTGCTAAAGAGATGAACTTATGATTTAACCCGTGCGCGAATGACATTCCGCACAAAGTAAGTGAATTAACTAAAGGAAATAAGATGAGAGTTCGCGCATCAGTTAAAGCATTATGCCGTAACTGTAAAGTGGTAAGACGTCGCGGTGTTGTTCGTGTAATTTGTACAGACCCACGTCATAAACAACGTCAAGGTTAATTGGTATAACAATTTCTTGTGAGGGTCTGGATTGGCTGATATAATATGCGGCTTTTCTTTTCTACGCACAAGTTTAATCGTGATGAACGATTGATTATTGGAGTTTAAGTATGGCTCGTATTGCCGGGGTAAATATCCCAAACCACAAACATGCAGAAATCGCTTTGACATCAATTTACGGGATCGGCCGTAACACTGCACAAAAAATCTGTGCAGCAGCAGGTGTACAAACGACATCTAAAGTGAAAGATCTGAGCGATTCAGAAGTGGAAAAGCTGCGTGACGAAGTTGCCAAGTTCACTGTTGAAGGTGACTTGCGTCGTGAAGTGACTATGAACATCAAGCGTTTGATGGATCTGGGTTGTTACCGCGGTATCCGTCATCGTCGTGGCCTGCCTGTGCGTGGACAGCGTACCAAGACCAATGCGCGTACGCGCAAAGGTCCTGTAAAGGCTATCAAACAAGCTAAATAATCTTTTTGAACATTAGTTAGATATTAAGGACAGTACAACATGGCAAAAGCTAATGTACGCGTTAGAAAAAAAGTTAAAAAGAACATTGCCGAGGGTATCGCTCACGTGCACGCTTCTTTTAACAACACGATTATTACGATTACTGATCGTCAAGGTAATGCTTTGTCATGGGCGACTTCAGGTGGTCAAGGCTTTAAAGGCTCACGTAAGAGTACCCCTTTTGCAGCTCAGGTAGCTTCAGAAGTGGCTGGTAAAGCGGCGCAAGAGTCTGGCGTTAAAAATCTGGAAGTGCGCATCAAGGGCCCAGGTCCAGGTCGCGAATCTGCTGTACGTGCATTGAATGCTGCTGGTTTTAAAATTACTAGCATTACTGATGTTACACCAGTGCCGCACAACGGTTGCCGCCCACCAAAGAAACGCAGAATTTAATTCAATTCACTGATTTTAGTATCAGAGAATTAATTAACGGAGAATATTTTGGCTAGAAATCTAGACCCTAAATGCCGCCAATGCCGTCGAGAAGGTGAGAAGTTGTTTCTGAAGGCTGAAAAATGCTTTACAGATAAATGCGCAATTGAAAAGCGTAACTTCGCACCTGGTCAGCATGGCCAGCGTCGCGTAGCCCGTATGTCTGACTATGGCGTGCAGTTGCGTGAGAAACAAAAAGTGCGTCGTATTTACGGAGTATTGGAAGGCCAATTCCGTGCTTATTACGCTAAAGCAGATGGTCAAAAAGGCATTACCGGCGAAAGTTTATTGCAATTGCTGGAATCACGTTTAGACAATGTCGCTTATCGTATGGGGCTGGCAGGTTCGCGTTCTGAAGCTCGCCAGGTTGTACGTCATAACAGCATTCTGGTAAATGGCAAACGTGTGAACATCCCTTCTTACCAGGTTAAAGCAGGTGATTTGATCAGTGTTTCAGAAAAAGCTAAATCGCAATTGCGTATTAAAGCTGCAGTTGAAGCGGCTGGGCAACGCGGCTTTCCTGAGTGGTTGGACGTCAACATCAAGGCATTGAGTGGTATGTACAAGGCTAAGCCTCAGCGTGATGCGTTGCCAGTTACTATCAATGAGTCATTGATCGTTGAGTTGTATTCTAAGTAATCACTTAGTTCAGACTAAGGTTTATTTGTTTATACCCAATTACTCCAAGGAAATATATGCAAAATAGCCCTACAGAATATTTGAAGCCACGTGTTGTTGACGTTGAGGTGATTAATCCTCTGCGCGCCCGTGTGACTTTAGAACCAATGGAGCGCGGTTTCGGCTATACATTGGGTAACGCTTTAAGAAGAGTTTTATTATCTTCTATCCCAGGGTTTGCCATTACAGAAGTAAAAATCGATGGTGTAGTACATGAGTACTCCACAATTGAAGGTGTTCAAGAAGACGTA
The DNA here is from genome assembly GCF_035460085.1 of Methylophilus sp. Classification (GTDB taxonomy): domain Bacteria; phylum Pseudomonadota; class Gammaproteobacteria; order Burkholderiales; family Methylophilaceae; genus Methylophilus. Next base: position 40,923 of record NZ_DATHWZ010000088.1, on the reverse strand, counting down.
GTTGATATCTTGTTAAACCTTAAAGGTGTTGCATTAAAACTGCACAACAAAACTGAAACTATCCTTGTGCTAAGCAAGTCTGGTGAAGGAATTGTAACTGCTGGCGACTTCGAAGTTGGTCATGACGCTGAAATTGTGAATCCAAATCACGTGATTGCGCATATCACTAAAGGTGGTAAGTTGAATCTGGAAGTGAAGATTGAAATGGGTCGCGGTTATCAACCTGTGCCAGCTCGTCAGAAAGCCAACGATGAAGATCGCGTATTAGGCTTCATGATGGTGGATGCTTCTTTCAGCCCGATCAACAAGGTGAGCTACCATGTTGAAAGTGCCCGTGTTGAGCAGCGTACTGATCTGGACAAATTGATTATGGACGTTGAAACCAACGGTATCATCGAGCCAGAGCAAGCAATTCGCGACGCAGCACGTATCCTGATTGGCCAGTTGTCAGTATTTGCAAATCTGGAAGGTGCTTCTGCCGATGTCGAAGTGAAAGCTGCCCCACAAGTTGATCCTATCTTGTTACGTCCAGTGGATGATCTGGAATTGACAGTACGTTCTGCAAACTGCCTCAAAGCAGAAAACATTTTTTACATTGGTGATTTGATTCAACGTACAGAAAACGAGCTATTGAAAGCTCCAAACCTGGGCAGAAAATCACTGAATGAAATTAAAGATGTGTTGGCCTCCAAAGGCTTAACACTTGGAATGAAGCTGGAAAACTGGCCACCTGTTGGCTTGGAAAAAGCTTAATTTCTAATAAGATAAATACTTAAGGAATTACTATGCGTCACGGTAATAGCAATCGTAAATTGAACAGAACAAGTAGCCACCGCGCTGCTATGTTCCGCAACATGGTGACCTCTTTGCTGCGTCACGAAGTCATCAAGACTACTTTGCCAAAAGCAAAAGAACTGCGTAAATATGCAGAGCCTTTGATCACTTTAGGGAAAACACCGACTTTGGCAAATCGTCGCCTGGCATTCAGCCGTTTGCGTGACCGTGATATCGTAGGCAAACTGTTCGGCGAACTGGGCCCACGTTACAACGCACGTAATGGCGGTTACCTGCGAATTCTTAAATGTGGTTTCCGTAACGGTGACAATGCGCCTATGGCGTTTGTTGAGTTGGTTGACCGTCCAGAAGTCGCTGAAGCACCAGCAACTGCAGAATAATCCTGTTGTTGTGTGTTTCAAGCAAAAAAGCCAGCATTGCTGGCTTTTTTGCTTTTGTTGTTAGCAAATAATACTGGTTCTCTCAGAAAAACTGTTTGGTTTATCTTTGCTAAAATCATCTCTGCAGTTTAAGCCAAGTGATCACTTGAGTTTTGCTAAATGGCCAATATAAGTATGCTTGCCCGGCGCCTTCTAATACCGGAATACTAGTCGCAAACTTCTCCAGGAGCCTATTGTCCTCAATAATATCGATTGTTTTATACGGAAGCGCCAGCGACTGCAAAACACGTTCTGCGTCTTCACATAAATGGCAGCCTAATGTGCCGTATAAAATCAATTGCTTCTGCATAAATCGCTAGGTAGTGTCATCAACGCTTTGTACAATATTACCTGTAAAAAATAAACCCTGCTCAACATTGGAAGAAGCATGACTGATATTCGCGAACATGATGAGAAGGTGATTGAAAGCAAGGAGAGCCTTGGCGAAACATTGCAGCAGGTGATTAACCTGTTGGGCAAGCACAAGCTGGTAGAGCATGTAGTGCACAAGCAGGATATGCCCAAACATGATCTGGTTGAATCCCTGGTCCACAAGCAAAACCTGAATATTCTGCAACATAAGCTGGATCAGTTACATCCAGCCGATGTGGCCTACATTCTGGAATCATTGCCGCTAGATGACCGTCTCATGGTGTGGGATCTGGTCAAAGCAGAGCGTGATGGTGAAATTCTGCTTGAAGCTTCAGATGCGGTTCGCCAGACGCTGATCGCAGACATGGACAGCGAGGAGCTTCTTGCCGCTGCCGAACAGCTGAATACCGATGAGTTGGCGGATTTGGCGCCTGACCTGCCAAAAGACGTATTGCAGGACTTGATGTACAGCCTGGATACGCAAAACCGCGAACGTTTGCAATCTGCGCTTTCGTATCCTGAAGACACCGTGGGTGCGATTATGGATTTTGATATTGTCACCATTCGCGACGATATCACTTTGGAGGTTGTTCTACGCTACTTGCGCCGCCTGCCAAAATTTCCGGACCATACCGATAAGTTGTTCGTGATTAATCGCGACGACATCCTGCAAGGCGTGCTGCCGTTAAAACGTATTATCCTGAATGATCCAGAAACGGAGGTGGGCGACATCATGTCTACCGATGCGGTGGTGTTTCACCCCGAAGATATGTCTGACCAGGCGGCGATGGCATTTGAGCGTTATGACCTGGTGACGGCACCGGTAGTGGATAATAACCGCAAGCTGGTAGGGCGTATTACGGTCGACACGGTGATGGATATTATCCGGGAAGAAGCGGAAGCTGACATGTTGTCCTGGGCTGGCTTGCGTGAAGAAGAAGACTTTTTTGCCTCGATCTGGAAGTCGGTGCAAAACCGTTGGGCCTGGCTGGCGATTAACCTGGTCACCGCACTGGTCGCATCACGTGTAATTGGTTTGTTTGAGGACAGTATCGAGAAAATCGTTGCACTGGCAGCGCTGATGCCTATTGTGGCTGGCATTGGTGGTAACTCAGGTAATCAAACATCCACCATGATTGTGCGTGGTTTGGCACTCGGGCAAATATCCAGCTATCACATGAAATCCCTGCTACAAAAAGAGCTGGGTGTCGCATTGCTTAACGGTCTGATCTGGGGCGGTGTGTTGGGGCTGGTTGCCGATATGTTATATGGCAGTTATGCCTTAGGCCTGGTGATGATGGCGGCTATGACGCTTAACTTGCTATTAGCTGCAGTTAATGGCGTGATGATCCCGTTAGTCATGAACAAGTTGGGCCGCGATCCGGCTGTGGGTACTAGTGTCCTGATTACTGCGATTACCGATAGCGGTGGTTTTCTTATATTTCTCGGATTGGCAACAATCATCTTGTTGTAGATAAAATAATGGATAACGATATCAATTTTCTCTGGAAAGAAATTGTTCAAGATTTGAACACAGTGGCTGCCCTGTGGCAGTTTCTGGTCATCGGTGCGGTTTTGGCTATCAGCGGTTTGCTTAACCTGCATCTGCGCAAACAAATTGTTGCCGGCAAAGTGAATACTGTTTACAAGTTGTTGCTAGGTGGCATTCAACGCCTGTTCTTCCCGTTTGTCGCTTTCCTGCTATTGGTTATCGCACGTTATTCACTGCAACACTGGATGCATGTCGGTTTGTTGCGCTTGGCCGCCCGCATGTTGCTGGCCATGATCATCATCCGGAGTGTCGTCTATATATTACGCTATGTTTTTTCACCCAGTGCCTGGCTGCATTCTTTTGAGCGCGTGATTTCCTGGAGTGTTTGGGTGCTGGTCGCATTGCATATCGGTGGATTTCTTGATCCGCTATTGCAAATACTGGAAGATGTGCAGTTCAAGGTCGGCAAGCAAAAACTCAACCTCCTCTTGTTAATGCAAGGCGCACTGACCATCGTCGTCACCATGCTGGTGGCATTGTGGCTAAGCCGCATGATAGAGCTGCGCTTGATGGCTTCCAGCAATATCAACAGCAACTGGCGTGTCATTATGGTCAAGCTGGTGCGCATGGTAGCGATTGTGATTGCTTTGCTGATGTCGATGGCGGCCGTTGGTATTGATGTCACCATGTTGTCGGTATTTGGCGGCGCATTAGGGGTCGGCCTAGGTTTTGGTTTGCAGAAAATTGCCAGCAATTATGTTAGCGGCTTTATTATATTGATGGATAAATCACTGCATCTGGGGGATATCATCACCATCAGTAGTCACTACGGTATAGTCAAAGAGTTACGCTCCCGTTACATGGTCTTGCGCAAACAGGATGGCACTGAAATTATTGTGCCTAATGAAATGATGATTACTGATGTAGTCATTAATCATACTACTGCTGCGCATAAGGCAAAGGTGCCTGTCCAAGTCCAGATTTCGTATCAAAGCGATCTCGACCTGGCCATGCAATTATTAAAAGAGGTTGGTAAGACGCATGAGAGGACTATCCTGGATGATAATGCGGTAGATGTGACCATCAAATCATTTGGTCAATACGGCATTGATTTGTTGTTGGCTGTATGGGTGCTGAATCCTGAAGAGGCGACTGCAAGGTTACAAAGCGACATTTACTATGAGATCTGGCAGCGCTTTAAAGCGAATAATATCCACATTCCATACCCTCAGCAGGAGGTGCGCATTATTTCAGACCAGGCTGCGTTAAATACGCCTCAAGCTAATGCGTAAACAAATTATTAAACAGGGTATTTCAGCTAATAAAAAAGCCTGCATATGCAGGCTTTTTTATTTAAAGCGGTAAGAAATAAATTATTTCAATTTAGTTTCTTTGTACATTACATGCTTGCGAGCAACTGGATCAAATTTTTTGATTTCCATTTTCTCTGGCATGGTACGTTTGTTTTTAGTAGTGGTATAGAAATGACCTGTACCAGCACTGGATTCCAATTTGATTTTTTCACGCATGATAATATCCTTTGCAGACTAAATGTCGCGAGTTAGATTTTTTCGCCAGCTGCACGCAAATCAGCCAACACAGCGTCGATACCATTTTTGTCGATAGTACGCAAAGCAGCGTTGGTAATACGCATTTTTACCCAGCGATTTTCGCTCTCAACCCAAAACTTACGGTTTTGCAAGTTAGGCAAGAAGCGGCGTTTTGTTTTGTTTTGTGCGTGAGAAACATTGTTACCCACCATAGGCTTTTTGCCTGTTACCTGACATACACGTGCCATGGTTATCTCCAAATACTTTATCTTTTTCAGAAAGAGCGAGATTATAGAATGAAAAGCAATTCTAAATCAAGCAAATGTTATGATTTTTAACTGATTAATGCTTACCGGTACTGCCAAAGCCGCCTTCACCGCGTTCACTGGTTGTGAATTCATCCACAATATGAAAATCCGCCTGCACCACTGGCACAATCACCATCTGTGCAATGCGTTCCATCGGGTTCAAAATAAATGCCTCTTTACCCCGATTCCAGCATGAGACTAACAGCTGGCCTTGGTAGTCGGAATCAATCAGTCCAACCAGGTTGCCGAGCACGATCCCATGCTTATGGCCTAAGCCGGAGCGAGGAAGAATCAGCGCCGCATAGTAGGTATTATCAATATGAATCGCCATGCCGGTCGGAATCATCATGGTTTCACCAGGCTGTATGGTTTGCGTATGCTCGATACAGGCGCGTAAATCCAGGCCGGCAGAGCCAGGTGTCGCATACGCTGGCATCATGTGGTGCAAGCGTGGATCAAGGATTTTGAGGTCTACAGTAATTGACATGCCGTGCTCCAAAAATATTGCGCTATTAAAGCATGAAACGCGATGCAAAATCACTTAACGTGATAACTAGCCAATAATAAAAAAGCCAGCAAATGCTGGCTATGATTAATTTTGATAATTTAAAATTTGTACTGTGCGCTAACGCCAACCAAGTAGTTACGACCAATTGCGGGTTCAAAAAATAGACTATTACCATCATTGACACGTACTGAACCGATATATTCTTTATCAGTAATATTTTCCAGACGGATAAATTCTTTAAATCTCCAGTTAGTCAGGTTCTGTTCTAGCCCCGTCCGTATATTAAAAACTGTATATGAAGGCGCTTTATCGCTATTGATGTCATTAACGTAAACATCTCCATTATAACGACCTTCTAAAGCGCTAAAAAAGCCTAGAGGTTGATATTGCCAAGCCAGTTCTGCATACAGCTGACTTTTGTATGTGCCGGGAATACGATTACCAGAAGCGATAAGGTTACCATTGGTAGTTGTATAGCTAGAGTCAAACTTTGCATCTAAATAAGTATAGGAAACAAATGTACTCACACCGTTATTGAATTTACTATCAAGTGACATCTCGACACCATAACGTTTAGTGTCATTTGCATTCGTAAAACTTGATCTGCCTGATAAAGTTTGATTTGTGACAATCTCATCTTTAGTCTTGATGTTGAAGAAAGTGAGGTTGAAGCGCGTGTTATCAGTTAAAAATGATTTCAGACCAATTTCGGTGTTATTGCTTTCCGCTGCTTTAAGTCCAAGATTCGGTCTGCTTGCCACGCCACCGGCAACATTATCAAAAGCGGCTTCGATAAATGTAGGAGTCTCAAAACCTTTGCCAAAGTTTGCATAGAAGTTGAGTGCTTCCGTAGCTTTCCACACTGCACCAATCACTGGAGTTGTTTTTTGATATTCCACAGAGCCGCTGTTGTCACCTTGACCTGGTGCACCCGGAGTGATGAAGTTATCTTTGACTTCCAGTTTAACCTTCGTATGTCTGGCGCCTGCATGAACATCTAATGTAGGCGTTAAGCTTAATTTGCCTTGTATATATTGATCAAAATTGGTGGAGATGTTTTTCTCATCCCTGTTCAAGCCGTTTGCAGCTAATCCGTTCAGAAGTGTATTTCTGTCTAATCTGTTATCTGAAGACTTTCCATAGGTGATACCTATACTTATGTTGTAAGGCATCGCCCCTAAATTGCCTTTGTTATCCCAACGCGTATCCGCACCATAAAACTCTCGATTTATTTCACTCAATCTTGCACAGGTGCCAGGAGGAGGATTGCCTGCGAAACAAGATCCAACAAGCCCAGTGGCAAGGGCAGTAGTTGTAAGGATCTGGGCATTGTTACGAGTGCCCACGTATGGGATGAAGCTTATTTTATTGTTTTCATTGAGTGCATGTTCAATATTAAAACCAACTTGGGTATGGTCACGCTTGACACTGGTGTTAGCAAATAATGCGGAAGGGACAACTTTATCCCTGTTTGAACTGGAGAAAGCTCTTCTTCTATCTAATCCAAGAGGATCTTGTGCCTCTTGGTCGAACCAGTTTACCAGCGCAGTGACTTTGGTATCTTCATTCAAATTGAATCTGAATTTTGCAGTCGCCATTTGTTTATTGCTGGCACTGTTAGTACGATACCCATCCGACTCAAAGTTGGAGACATTAAGCATATATTCCATGCCCTCCAATTGCCCGGCAGCCTCCAGTACATTTCGCTTTGTATCATAGCTGCCAAACATGGTTGTAGCACCAATTGTTGGGGTGGCTGGAGCATCTGCGGTGAACATCTGAATCACGCCGCCAGAAGAATTGCCATAGAGTGAGGAGAATGGCCCTCGCATGACTTCAATGCTTTTAATCGATGAGAGGTCAATCACGCCAGGTTGGCCTTGACCGTCGGGCATGGTTAAGGGAATGCCATCTACATATACACGGATACCTCTAACCCCAAAAGCCGAGCGCGAACCAAAGCCACGACTTGAAATTTGCGGGTCTTGCGCTTGCTGTGTGCGACTTTGCGCGGTGATACCGGGTACCCGAATCAGGCTTTCGGATAATTGCATTTGCAATTGACCGTCTTTAATGTCTTTTTCATTCACCACATCAATCGCTACCGGCAGGTCAAAACTGTTTTGTGCCTGGCGGGTTGCAGTGACTACCACAGGCGAAAGAATCAACGTTTTTTCTTCTTCGGCTTCAGCCAATGATATACCGCCAAAAGCGGAGGAGATTGCCATACAAACTGGCGTTAAACGGAATACAAAAGCGCGCATAAATTACTCAATACTTAAGGGAATCAAATGGCGCGATTGTAAGCTGTTTGTAAGGATGCACTCCTCAGTATTTTCATGAATATTCCGAGGGCCGGTATATTTTCAGAGGATTAGTTCAGTTGATGTTTAAGGTGCGTTAGAATTTTTACCGCAATCGTGTTTTTATCGGCTGTATCAAGTGGGTATTCACCATTCGTATCAATGATTGTGACACTGTTATTGTCATTGCCTAAAGCCAGGTTGGCCTGGTTTGCCACAATCAGTGGGATTTTTTTGTCCTGCCGTTTTTGTCTGGCATGCTCAAGCACATGTTCGGTTTCAGCTGCGAAGCCGACACAGTAGGGTGGGTTTGGTAATGAAGCAACATCAGCGAGAATATCCTTATTTCTTTTGAGCTGAATGGTAAGTGTATCCTCACTCTTTTTGATTTTCTGCTCGGCTGAAACCAGTGGACTGTAATCAGCCACAGCGGCTACACCGATAAAGACATCTTGAGTCGCGATATGCTGCATGACGCTTTTGTACATATCATTGGCCGTGCCGGCAAAAGTTGTGTGACTGACCTGGGGTCGCTGCGCAGTCGCATGACCATGGATTAATGTCACTTCTGCGCCCATTTGCATGGCGACTCTGGCTAATGCAAAGCCCATTTTTCCACTGCTGATGTTGGTGATGCCACGCACCGGATCCAGCATTTCCATGGTTGCGCCAGCGGTGATCAGTATTTTTTTGCCCGCCAGCAGCTTGGGTGTAAAGTGCGTTTGCACGCCTTCAAGCAGCATGTCAGGTTCCAGCATCCTGCCCTGGCCAACTTCGCCGCAGGCTTGTTCGCCGCTGCCTGGCCCTAGTATCGTGATGCGGTCTTGTATTAACTGCTCAATATTACGTTGCGTGCTAGAGTTCTCCCACATTTGCCTGTTCATGGCGGGCGCAATCATGAGTGGGCACTCACGTGCAAGGCAAAGTGTAGAGAGCAGGTCGTTCGCAAACCCATGCGCCAGTTTGGCGATAAAGTCGGCGCTGGCGGGTGCAATCAGAATGGCATCTGCTGGTCGACTCAGTTCTATATGTGGCATCCCGTTTGCAATGCGGGCATCCCAGCTATCAACAAATACCGGATTGCCTGAGAGTGCCTGCAAGGTTGTCGGGGTGATGAAATGCGTCGCTGCTTCTGTCATGACCACTTGTACCGTATGGCCTTGCTTGATCAGCAGGCGAATAAGCTCGGCACTTTTATAGGCTGCGATGCCGCCGGTGACACCTAAAAGTAAGTGGTGTGACTGTGAGTGAGTGCTATCCATTCCCTTATTTTAACTGTAAAGCGCGTACATTTGGAGTCGAGCTGATTAGTGAAATCTTTAAACATGTTAAGATATGGCAATCATAAGGTTGAATAGATGCTGAGAACAGTAAGAATTTTTTTCTGGATAGCGGTAGTATTCACCGCGCTAATGCAGGTGTGGGATGAGTATCAGGGTCTGCAATGGCGTAAGCCTTTGCATGTAGCGCTGTATCGGGTGAGTGCAGACGCCTCTATGGACGTTGACGCTTACATGGCGACCTTGAATGAAAAAGATTTCGAAGTCATTGGGCAATATTTTTCCCGCGAGGCACTCAGGTATCACTTGCCACTGCACCGGCCCATTGTTTTTCATCTTGGCCCCACCATCAAAGAGATACCGCCCGCACCGCCTGCTCTCAACGCCAATCGTTTAGATATTATTTTGTGGAGCCTTAAATTCCGCTGGTATGCGTGGCAGCATCAGCCATCCTTAGGTGTGCCTATCGATATCAAACTGTATCTGTTGTATCACGATGTGAAAACCAATACCCGTTTATTACATTCGACAGCACTACAAAAAGGGCGGATTGGCCGTGTGAATCTGTTTGCAGCGCCTGCCCAGCATGCCGGGAATACGGTGGTAATCGCCCATGAATTACTACATACCTTGAGTGCGACCGATAAATATGATTTGAATACCAATGCGCCTTTGCTTCCGCAAGGCTATGCAGAGCCTTATATGCGACCGTTGTATCCGCAAAAGAAAGCAGAAATTATGGCGGGGAAGATTCCGCTCTCCGCCAACCGCGCGCGTATGGCAAGAAATCTAGACGAGACCATCATTGGCCGTCCAACGTCCAGAGAAATCGGTTGGGCCAGATAACCGTATGCGAGGAATAAGTCATGGCAATTACTGACTGGCCGGAGCAGGAACGTCCACGCGAAAAGTTATTGCGCGCAGGAGCCATGACGCTTTCTGACGCAGAGCTATTAGCCATCTTTTTACGGGTAGGGGTGGTTGGTAAATCAGCCGTCGATTTGGCGCGAGACTTACTGCAACACTTTCATAGCCTGAATGGTATTTTCTCAGCCAGCATGGCCCAGATGCAGCAAGTACATGGCATGGGCGAAAGTAAATATTGCCAGTTACAGGCGGTGCTGGAAATGAGTAAGCGTGCGCTTGCTGAAACATTACAGCAGGTGGATAGCTTTAACTCTCCCGCACAGGTGAAGGCATATTTACAATTACAGTTATCACATTTGGTGCGCGAAGTATTCGGCATTCTGTTTCTGGATGCGCAAAACCGTTTGATAGCTTACGAAACTTTGTTTGAAGGCAGCCTCATGCAAACCAGTGTGTATCCGCGAGAGGTAGTCAAACGTGCGTTGGAGCTCAATGCGGCCGCTGTTATCCTTAGTCATAACCACCCGGGTGGTTCCACTATGCCCAGTCGGGCCGATGAACAGCTGACCCATACTTTGAAAGAATCGTTAAGCCTCGTGGACGTGAAAGTGCTGGATCACATTATTGTGGCCGGTCAGGACACATTTTCATTCAGCGAGCGGGGATTGATTTGAGTATTGATGTGGATCGAAGGCCGGGGAGTGGTGGGTGCTAACGGGGTCGAACCGCTGACATTCGCCTTGTAAGGGCGACGCTCTACCAACTGAGCTAAGCACCCGTGCCTTGTAACGAAGGCCGCATTATACCTAACCCTTTTGTTCTTGCAAGAGGGCCTGCGCGTTTTTTAATCTGGCGAATGACGGCAACATGGAGGTAACTTAAAGTTGCGCGTACAGTAGGTAGATGGCAAAAAAGCTTTGACGCTTATAGTCAGGAGAGATTCAAACAGTTAATCGTTTGGTGATGTTAATTAATTGCAATGAAATATCTGCCATCCCTGTTTTGCGCTTGTCCGCCATTTCAGAAAGTAAAGAATAAGCTTCTTCTTCATTTAAGGCGCGCTGACGCATGAGAATATCACGGGCAGAATCCACTACTTTTTGGTCTTCCAGACTCAACAGGGCGTGTTGGGATAAAGCAGCTGATGTTGAAATATTTGGTGTGGTAGGTCTCATTTTTCAAAAGGTAAAATAAATTTAATGCTTACCATGAATTAGCAATCTGTATGCCAGTTAAACCTTTGATTGTAAGTGCATGATTGTTAAGGTATATTGCCGGCATGGCAGCCGTAAGGCATGAAAGTACTGCCGGGTGTTCGCACTGTTGCAGTGCAATTGCACCAGGCTGCTAATCGCGAGCGCTCGTATCGCTGCTGACGTTTTAACACTGCAGGTAAACTATTAAAAATTAGAAAGAAATCAAATACGATGAAGGTTTTATTGGGACGCGTCAGCTGGGCCGGGCTGACATTGCTGGGGGTGTTTGCTGTAGCGCAAGTGGCATTGTCGAGAGGTGAGGCGCTGAATGTTTTATGGCTCATCACCGCAGCTGTGTGCGTCTATGTCATCGCCTATCGTTTTTATGCTGCCTGGATCGCCGCAAGTGTCCTGAGCCTGGATGCGACCCGCGCCACACCTGCCGAGCGCCTGAATAATGGCCGTGATTTTGTGCCGACTAACCGCTGGGTGGTGTTCGGGCATCACTTTGCGGCCATCGCCGGACCTGGGCCACTGGTCGGCCCAACCTTGGCTGCCCAATTCGGCTATTTGCCGGGCACCCTGTGGATCCTGATTGGTGCCGTGTTGGGTGGCGCAGTGCAAGACATGGTAACGCTGTTTCTTTCCACCAGGCGCAATGGCCGCAGCCTAGGACAAATGGCTAGAGACGAAATTGGTGCGGTAGGTGGCATGGCTGCAATGTTCGGCACTTTTATGATCATGATTATCCTCATTGCCGTTTTAGGCCTGGTGGTGGTGAATGCCATGAAACACAGCCCATGGGGAACCTCTACCGTCGCGGCAACCATCCCGATTGCCATGATTGTTGGTGTCTATATGCGCTACCTGAGGCCAGGACGTGTGCTGGAAGCATCGTTACTTGGTGTGGTTTTGTTGCTGGGGTCAGTGGTATTGGGCGGTTGGGTCGATCACCATCCTGTGCTTGCTTCTTTGTTTGATCATGAAGGATTACCGCTGGCGTTTAGTGTTATCGCTTATGGTTTTGCTGCCGCAGTGCTGCCGGTTTGGTTGCTGTTAGCGCCACGGGATTATTTGTCCACCTTTATGAAACTTGGCACGGTATTGATGCTGGCGATTGCCATTTTATGGTTGCGCCCGGATATCCGCATGCCGGCCATCACGCCCTTTATTGATGGCACTGGCCCTATTTTCGGCGGCAAATTATTCCCTTTTGTATTTATCACCATAGCTTGCGGGGCGATCTCAGGTTTCCATGCCTTGATTGCCAGTGGCACCACACCAAAACTGATCACCAGTGAAGGCGATATCCGCATGATAGGTTATGGCGCCATGTTGCTGGAAAGCTTCGTCGCGTTGATGGCGATGATCGCGGCGACCATTCTTGAACCAGGCATATTTTTCGCCATTAACAGCCCGGCCGGGGTGGTTGGCAAAGAAGCTCTCGATGCAGTGAATACCATCAGCAGTTGGGGCTACCAGGTCTCCGTTGAGCAAATGCAACAATTGGCCAGTGCCATGGGCGAAAGCACATTGTTTGCGCGTACTGGCGGTGCGCCTAGCCTGGCTGTAGGCATGGCCAGCATTCTGGGAACGGTGTTTGGCAAGCATTTATTGGCATTGTGGTACCACTTTGCCATTATGTTCGAAGCTATTTTTATCCTGACTACCTTGGATGCCGGCACGCGTGTGGGCCGCTTTATGTTGCAGGATATGCTGGGCAATCTGCATCCTAAACTGGGCGAAACTTCTTACACGCCTTCGGTGATCCTCACCAGTGCGCTGGTGGTGGCCGGTTGGGGGTATTTTCTCTATATAGGCGTCATTGACCCGAATGGCGGGGTGAATATTCTGTGGCCATTGTTTGGTATTGCGAATCAGATGCTGGCCGCGATTGCATTATCAGTAGGCACGGGTATCTTGATTAAGTCTGGTAAAGCCAGCAAAGCCTGGATCACTGGCTTGCCTTTGACATGGTTGTTAATAATTACAACGACAGCGGCATATGAAAAAATATTCAGCAGCGACACTCGGGTAGGTTTTTTTGCCGCCGCAAATGATTTGTCACACAAGTTGGCTAGTGGATTGCTGCCCCCTGAAAAAGCAGCAGTCGCGCCTCAGTTGATCTTTAATCAACAGCTTGATGCCTGGTTGACTTTGTTTTTTGTAACGGTGTTATGGGTGGTATTTGTTGATGTAGTGGTAATGAGCTGGCGTTACTTTGCAGGCAAGCCGGTGTTACCATCGACTGAAACGCCTTATGTGCGAACCACGTATGTATCGGGTAAGTTTTAAGCTGGTGGAGATAATGAATTGAACCTTATAAAGCAGATTTGGCAGTGTATCCGTCAATTATCGGGAGATGACGTTTACGAACGTTATCTTGCACACTATACCGAGCATCATGCTGATGAAGTTGATAGTGCTCCGCCATTATCTCGCGCTGAATTTTTCAGGCAATGGCAGGATCGAAAGTGGCAAGGTATTAAAAGATGTTGTTAAATGCTGCAATTCATGAATCTTCTTAACGATCTTTTAGCAAAAAAACACCGTAATTGTAAGCTGCTCAATGATAGGCCTGCAGTGTAAGTTACATGGATATTTTGTAACTATAATCCCCTGAGATGATTTGTATCACATATCGCCTACTCATTTAAATAACGACAGTCGCTTGTGCGGGAATGTAACAAACCTGTTTCAAGCGCGCATGGCCGTGCGTAATCAGTTAAAATAAGACTTTACCGATTATTCCAGATTTCAAATGCCTAAATACCGCTCACACACGACTACCCAGGGTCGTAACATGGCTGGTGCACGCGCACTTTGGCGTGCCACCGGCATGAAGGACGAAGACTTTTCCAAGCCGATTATTGCAATCTCAAACTCGTTTACCCAGTTTGTGCCGGGGCACGTCCACCTGAAGGACCTTGGGCAGTTGGTCGCACGAGAAATTGAAAAGGCCGGTGGTGTTGCCAAAGAATTCAACACCATTGCGGTGGATGACGGCATTGCCATGGGCCACAGCGGCATGCTGTACAGTTTGCCTAGCCGTGACCTGATTGCAGATAGCGTTGAATATATGGTGAATGCACATTGCGCAGACGCGCTGGTGTGTATCTCAAACTGTGACAAAATCACGCCTGGGATGCTGATGGCCGCTTTGCGCCTCAATATTCCAGTGGTATTTGTCTCCGGTGGCCCGATGGAAGCGGGTAAAGTCAACTGGCAAGGTAACGTACGCAAGCTGGATCTGGTTGATGCCATGGTGGAGGCGGCCGATAGCAGAGTCAGTGATGAAGAAGTGGCTGAAGTCGAGCGTTCTGCCTGCCCGACCTGCGGTTCCTGTTCCGGTATGTTTACCGCGAACTCAATGAATTGCCTGACAGAAGCATTAGGTTTGAGTTTGCCTGGTAATGGTTCAACGCTGGCAACGCATGGCGCGCGTAAACAATTATTCTTGCAGGCGGGTCGCCTGATTGTGGATCTGGCCAAGCGTCATTACGAGCAGGATGACTATTCAGTTTTGCCACGCAACATTGCCAATATGCAGGCATTTGAAAATGCCATGAGCCTGGATGTTGCGATGGGAGGCTCCACTAACACGGTATTGCACCTGTTGGCCGCTGCCCACGAGGCGGGCATTGATTTCACCATGCGCGACATTGACCGCATTTCGCGTCAGGTGCCATGCGTATCCAAAGTTGCGCCGGCAACCAGCAAATATCATATGGAGGATGTCCACAGGGCGGGGGGGGTGATGGGCATTCTGGCGGAACTCAATCGCGCTGGCGTCATCCATACCGATGTACCAACCGTGCATAGTGCAAGCATGGGTGAAGCATTAGCCAAATGGGATATCGTGACCACGCAGGATGAAGAGGTGAAAAAGTTTTACCGCGCAGCACCTGGTGGTATCTCGACAACCATTGCTTTCAGTCAAAGCATGTTGTGGCCTGATCTGGATGATGACCGCGAAAATGGCTGTATCCGCAACAAGGCGCATGCTTACTCACAAGATGGTGGTTTGGCTGTGCTGTACGGCAACATCGCGCTGGATGGTTGTATTGTAAAAACCGCCGGTGTGGATGACAGTATCCTGAAATTTACTGGTCGTGCTCGTGTCTATGAAAGCCAGGATGATGCCGTTGAGAGTATTTTGGCTGACCAGGTAGTCGCCGGTGATGTCGTAGTCATTCGCTACGAAGGTCCACGTGGCGGGCCGGGCATGCAGGAAATGCTGTATCCGACTTCTTACCTGAAGTCAAAGGGCCTGGGTAAAGAATGTGCCTTGCTGACCGATGGGCGTTTCTCAGGAGGCACCTCGGGTTTGAGTATTGGGCATGCTTCGCCAGAAGCCGCTGAAGGTGGCGCAATTGGCTTGGTGGAAGAGGGTGATACGATTGAGATTGATATTCCTAACCGGACTATCCATTTAGCGATCAGTGATGAGGAAATGTCGCACCGCCGTGCCACTATGGAAGCCAAAGGTGACAAAGCCTGGAAGCCGGTCAGCCGCGAGCGAGTGGTTTCGCCAGCATTGCGTGCCTATGCCGCGATGAGTACCAGCGCCGCCAAAGGCGCCGTAAGAGATGTGTCACAAATTGAAAGGGGCAGTAGATGACCGCACATGCAACATTGGAACAGGGTCAACCCGAGATGACTAAGCGTATGAAACTGCATGCGCATGTTAATCAGCTGCAAGACGAAAATGGTTTGCAATATTTGGAGATCGATAACCCGTTAGCGACTGGCAAGATTGCGCTCCAGGGCGCACATGTCATGGAATGGCAGCCTAAGTTTTTATCTGACCCTGTGTTGTGGTTGTCCAGTAATGCACGTTATGTGAAAGGCCGTTCTATTCGTGGCGGCACACCGATCTGCTGGCCATGGTTTGGCGCACACCCGACTGACAGCACTTTATGCCCACATGGCTTTGCCCGCGTGATTCCATGGCGCGTGATGGATATCGATGCGACGCCCACCGGCGCCACACGCATTATCCTTGAAATGCAGCAAACGCCCGAAGCGCAACGTCAATTATCTTATCCATATGAATTAACCCTGACGATTACCATAGGGCGTCGGTTACGTATCGATTTGGCGACCACCAATCTTGCAAAACATCCATTTGTTATCAGCGAAGCTTTCCATACCTATTTCAATGTCAGTGATATATCCAATATCAAAATCACTGGCATGCAAGACTGTGTCTATCTGGACAAATTGCTCGATTACGAGCGTAATGTTGAGCACAATGCGTTAGCTTTTGACGGCAGTGAGTATGACCGTGTATACGTGCATCACAGTTCTGATTGTGCCATCCATGACAGCGGCTTCAATCGTATTGTGCATATCGCCAAATCAGGCAGTGATGCCACTGTAGTATGGAATCCGGGTGCAGAAAAAGCAGGCTCCATGGGTGATATGGGTGTGGGTGAGGAATGGCGCAAAACCATTTGTGTAGAAACCACCAATGCCCTCGATAATATGGTCGTGATCAATCCTGGTCGCAAACATATTTTAAGCGCTGAATACTCCATCGAAACGCTTTAAATCTCCTTGAAAACGCGCGTGTCAACGCATTCATGACACGTGCGTTTTACCTCTGTTGGCAAAATACCAATCCAATTGAAAATATTTGATTAGCCTGAGAAATTGCATAGCTTCATACTTGTGGAATTTTGATGGTGAGGTAAGATGCCACATGCATGAAAATTGCATTGGGGATTTATTATTTTAAAGATATTCAAGGAGTGCGCATGAAAGTTTTATTTTCTGCAATCACAGCCGCCATCTTACTCATGGCTGGTCAGGTTCAAGCTGCGGATGCAGCCGCAGCAAAAGCATTGGCACAAAAAAGCGGCTGTTTAGCTTGCCACAGTGTTGATGCAAAAGTATTGGGTCCAGCATATAAAGATGTTGCGGCAAAATACAAAGGCGACAAAACAGCTGAAGCTAAGCTGATTGAAAAAGTGAAAAAAGGCGGCAGCGGTGTCTGGGGAAATATTCCTATGCCTGCTAACAGTCCGCAAGTGAAAGATGAAGACATCAAGACGATTGTTGGCTGGATTCTGTCACTGTAATCGTTGTTTAGTTCAGACTAAAAAGCCGACTTTAAGTCGGCTTTTTTATTGGTGTTAATGATGAAAATATGGTTGTGACTTTCCTTGTAAGCGACGTTTTTTACGCAATGTATTGTTATTTCGACTTTGATGCCAGATTTACCTAGGTGCCAGCTTGCTATGACGAATCGAATATACGAAATAGAAAATGGCACCCACGACTGCCCAGGTGATAAATCGATGCCAGGTCTCTGCAGGCAAAAATGACATTAATGCGCCACAGGCAATCACACCGGCAATTGGGATCAATGGATTAAATGGATTTTTAAACGGACGCGCAAGTTCAGGGTGCGTCATCCGCAAACGTATTACACCGATACATACCATGATAAAGCTCGCCAAGGTGCCGATATTGACTGTTTCTGCCAGTTCGCCCAATGGAATAAAACCAGCCACGATAGAGACCACAAAGCCGCACATCAGAATGATTTTACTCGGCGTCTGGCGATCTGGATTCACTTCCGAAAAAATCGGGGAAATCAGGCCATCGCGGCTCATGGCAAAGAGAATGCGCGTCAGGCCATATAACAATACCAGTAGAACCGTAATTAAACCGGCGATCACGCCAGTGGCAACCAAGGTTGAGGACCAGTGATATCCCAGCTTGGTTAATGCATAAGCGACAGGTGACGAGGTGTTTAATTCTGCATAAGGCACCACGCCGGTTAATGTACCCGAAACAATGATGTAGATGATGGTGCAAAACAATAGCGAAGCAATCAGGCCGATAGGTAGATCCCGCTGAGGGTTCTTGCATTCTTCGGCGGCCGTAGATACCGCATCAAAACCAAAATAGGCGAAAAAGACCAGGGATGCACCTGCAAACACACCGATATTTTTGCCAGTATCCAGCGTTTCGAACCAGCCGAATGGCATGAAAGGATGCCAATTATCGGTATTGATATGACCGACCGACAGCACGATAAAGGTCACGATGGTGGAAAGCTTGATGATCACCATGATGTTGTTGGCCCGCGCACTCTCTTTGACACCGGTCATTAACAGCAAAGTTAAAATCCAGATAATCGCGAATGCCGGAAGGTTGATAGTGCCGCCGAGCACTGGCGCTTTAGTCAGATGCTCGGGGATATGAAAACCAAGATTGGTGACGGTATTAACGAAATAGCCGGCCCAGCCATTGGCAACGGCTGCTGCGCCGACACCATACTCCAGCAACAGCATCCAGCCCATCATCCAGGCGGCAAATTCTCCAAAGGCGACATAGCTATAACCATAGGCGCTGCCCGAGCCGCCAATTGAGGAAGAAAGTTCAGCATACGCGAGTGCAGCAAAGCCTGCTGCAATTCCGGCAATAATAAATGACAGCACAACCGCGGGCCCGGATTGAGTCGCTGCGGCAATGCCTGTCAGCACGAATATACCAGTGCCTATTGCGCCGCCAATGCCGAGTAATGCCAAGTCAAATGCGGTCAGACATTTTCTGAGGCCCGTATGCGCATGTGGTTGAATTGGTTTTTTACGTAATAGTTGTTTGAACATTGCTGATCCCCTTGAGCTACAAGGGTAAAGCAATCGTTATACCAGCGTCAATGCTGATGAGAAAGGCATGGTGAATTATTCGAAGACAGCAGCCGAAGTGGTTGTTAAAGTCACTTGGCCGCAGCTTGGAAACTGTTTTGCGGATGATGAGTTAACGGATTGTTAGCTGGCGAAATGCTGTTTTAATGTCGCGATCATATAGCCATGATCCAGCACCCCGGCGCTCTCCCGTATGCTGTGCATAGCCCACATCGGATTGCCGACATCAACCGTGGCGATGCCAAGTTGAGCAGCTATGATCGGGCCTATGGTGCTGCCACAACCCAGATCGGTGCGGTGCGCATATTGCTGGTAAGGCACACCAGCCCGTTCGCACAGCTGGATAAAGCGCGCAGCGGTAGCCGCGTTAGTGCTATAACGCTGGTTGGCATTGGTTTTAATCACCGGCCCCTGATTTATCTGTACGTGATGACAAGGTTCATAACTGCCTGCGTGATTCGGGTGAAAGGCATGCGCCATATCAGCACTGATGAAAAAGCTTTGTGAATAACTACGCAGCTTGTCTTCGTGGGTCAGGTCGCGCGAGTGGCAGATTCGCTCCATCACATCCAGTAAAAAGCTGCCACCCGCCCCGGTTGCACTTTCAGAGCCGACCTCTTCATGGTCAAATAATGCACAGATAATGGTCGCCTGCGGTTTTTCGGTGCCAATCATTGCTTCCAGAGCTGCATGGCAGGAGGCCAGGTTATCCAACTGGCTATTGGCGATAAATTCTTGTTCTACACCCCAGAAACTGCCACATTGGGTGTCATAAAACGCCAGATCCCAGCTTAAGATATCAGCGGCGCTTACTTGCAAGCTATTAGCCAACGTGTCAGAAAGTAATTGTTTGGCGGCTTCGCTGTTGGCGGCATGCCCGAAAATCAACGGCAAGCCAGTTTGTTTGTTAAGGGCCAGGCCTTTTTCATTCACCTCGCGGTTCATATGGATCGCAAGATTTGGCAAGCGGGCGATAGGCTGATCCAGTTTAATCAGGTGCGAGGTAAAGCCCCTGACTGTTTTAACAATCACGCGCCCAGCCAGGCTAAGGTCACGGTCAGTAAATGTGGCTAAAATGGGCCCGCCATAGACTTCAACACCGAGCTGCGCGATACCTTCAGCACTATAGGCAGCTTTGGGTTTTAAGCGCAGGCCTGGTGAGTCGGTGTGGGCGCCAACGATGCGGAACCCTTGTTCTGCGATAGGCGCCTGACCCAGCACAAACGCAATAATTGAACCGCCGTCACGCACAACATAATATTTTCCGCCTTGAGTAAACTGCCAGGCATCACTTTCATTCAGCTGGTTAAAACCTTGCGCAATGAGAGCCTGTTCCAACTGGGTGACTGCATGCCAAGGACTCGGGCTGGCATCAATGAAGTCCAGCAGGGCTCGTGCGCGTTGTCTGGCTTCTATTGATACTTGCATACTTAAACCCAGTCTTTCTCAATCAAAAAATCAGTGTAAAGTTTATCTTCCGCACTACCTGTTTCCGGCTTCCAGTCGTAGCGCCATTTGACGATGGGAGGCATTGAAAGCAGGATGGATTCAGTGCGGCCATTGGACTGCAAGCCGAAAATCGTACCGCGGTCAAAAATCAGGTTGAATTCAACATAGCGACCACGACGGTAGGCCTGGAAATCACGTTCCCGCTCGCCATACGTTTGATGTTTACGACGTTGAACGATAGGCAGGTAAGCCTGTAAGAATGCGTCGCCAACCGCACGTTGCAAGGCAAAACTCTTCTCAAAACCCAGCTCACTGAAATCATCAAAGAATACACCACCCACGCCGCGTGGTTCTTTGCGATGCTTGAGGAAAAAGTACTCATCGCAGGCTTGTTTGAACCTGGTGTAATAATCAGCACCAAACGGAGCCAGCGCCTCTTTGTTCACACGATGAAAATGGATGCAGTCTTCTTCGTCGCCATAATAAGGCGTAAGGTCCATGCCGCCGCCAAACCACCAGATATCCTGCTCGCCTTCCTGCTGTGCTTTGGCGACAAAAAAGCGCACATTCATGTGTACGGTCGGGATGTAAGGGTTATGCGGATGGAATACGAGCGAGACACCCATGGCTTCCCAGGGTCTGCCGGCTGCTTCCGGATGTGCAACGCTGGCGGCGGGTGGTAGCTTATTGCCTAACACATGCGAGAAACCAACCCCGGCGCGTTCGAATACATTGCCGTTTTCCAGCAGGCAGGAATTACCGCCGCCACCTTCCGGACGTTGCCAGCTATCCTGCAAAAAGTTTTTGCCATCCACCAACTCAACCGCCTCGACAATGCGTGCCTGCAAACCTTGCAGAAAATCATAAACGGCTTTAGGTTGGATGTGATCTGTCATGTTTAGTCAGCTTTAATGGCGCGGTAGCCAATATCTTTACGATGTTGTGCGCCTTCAAATTGGATGGATTCAAGTATTTTATAGGCTGATTGCTGGGCTGATTTCACTGACTCACCCAATGCTGTGACACACAATACACGGCCACCGCTAGTGAGCACTTTGCCATCTTTTAATGTAGTGCCGGCATGGAACACGTGGCCATCTTTTACATCCACCGGTAAGCCAGTGATTTCATCACCAAGCTTGGGTGTTTCCGGATAGTGGGCACTCGCCATCACCACGCCCAGCGCAAAACGGCTATCCCATTCGGCGCTAGTTTGATCTAACGTGCCATCAGCAGCATGTGCAGCCAGCGCTACCAGGTCAGATTTTAAACGCATCATGATCGGCTGCGTTTCCGGGTCGCCCATGCGGCAATTAAACTCCAGTGTTTTGACTTCACCTTTTGGTGAAATCATCAATCCCGCATACAGGAAACCAGTGTAAGGAATGCCATCTTTCGCCATGCCTTCAACGGTTGGAATAATCACTTCACGCATAGCTCTGGCATGGACTTCAGGTGTCACTACCGGCGCTGGCGAGTAAGCGCCCATGCCACCTGTATTTGGCCCCTGGTCAGCATCCAGCAGACGTTTGTGGTCCTGGCTGGTGGCGAGTGGCAGGATGTTTTTACCATCGACCATCACCATAAAGCTGGCTTCTTCACCTTGCAGGAACTCTTCAATCACGACGCGGGCACCGGCATCGCCCAGTTTGTTGTCGGAGAGCATGGCATCCACTGCTGCGTGTGCTTCTTCCAATGTCATTGCCACCACCACGCCTTTGCCTGCGGCCAGGCCATCGGCTTTAATCACTATAGGAGCGCCGTTAGCATCGATATATTTATGTGCTTCAGTGACATCACTAAAGGTTTGATATTTTGCGGTCGGGATGTTGTGACGGTACATGAACGCTTTGGCAAAGTCTTTTGAGCTTTCCAGTTGCGCCGCGGCTTTGGTCGGTCCAAATATTTTCAGGTTTGCGGCACGGAAGGCATCAACCACGCCTTGTGATAATGGCGCTTCTGGACCTACGATGGTGAGGGCGATTTGTTCATCTTGCGCAAATTTCACCAATTCATCAATCTTGGTAATCGGCACGTTAGTCATCGCTGGATTGGTGGCTGTGCCCGCATTGCCAGGCGCGACAAACACACGGCTGACTTGTTTATTCTGGGAAACTTTCCAGGCCAGGGCGTGTTCACGACCGCCAGAACCAATCACTAAAATTTTCATATTCACTACCCACAAAGTTATAACCACAGGGCACAAGGCACACAGAGAACTTCAAGTTCTAAAGCATCTTTTTGCTTTTCTCTGTGATCCCTGTGTCCTCTGTGGCGAATTGATTAATGTCTAAAATGACGAATGCCAGTGACCACCATCGCCAGGCCACGTTCATCCGCAGCTGCGATCACTTCTTCATCGCGCATGCTGCCACCAGGGTGAATTACGCAGCTGGCGCCAGCATCGGCTAATACATCGACGCCATCACGGAACGGGAAGAAGGCGTCGGAGGCGACGACCGAGTTTTGCAAGCTTAGGCCAGCATTTTGCGCTTTAATCGCTGCAATTTTTGTACTGTCTACGCGGCTCATTTGGCCTGCACCTACGCCCAGGGTCATGCCATTTCCACAAAATACGATGGCATTGGATTTCACGTATTTCGCCACATTCCAGGCAAACAGCAAATCTTGTAATTGCTGTGGTGTAGGCTGCAATTTGGTGACGACTTTGATATCCGGCAGTTGCAGTTCGTGGTTATCTGCTGATTGCAGCAGAATGCCTGAACCAACACGCTTAGAATCCACCGCATTGCGGCCTTGCTCCCAGGCGTTGTTGCCACCTTCAGGTAATGCAATTTTCAACACTCGTACATTGGCTTTGGCGCTAAAAATAGCCAAGGCTTCTGGCGTAAAGTCTGGCGCAATCAACACTTCAACAAACTGTTTAGATACGGCTTCGGCGGCTGCGCCATCCAGAGTGGTATTGAACGCAATAATGCCGCCAAACGCGGAGGTGGGATCAGTTTTTAATGCTTTGCTGTAGGCTTCCAGCGGGTTGATGCCCAATGCCACACCGCACGGGTTAGCGTGCTTCACGATCACACAGGCAGTGGCGCTGAATGATTTCACGGCTTCCCAGGCTGCATCGGCATCAGCGATGTTGTTATAACTTAATTCTTTGCCCTGTAATTGCTGGGCGGTGGCCAAGCTGCCAGGAGCTGGGTAGAGGTCACGGTAGAACGCGGCTTGCTGATGGCTGTTTTCACCATAGCGCAAGTCCTGCACTTTAATGAAATTGCTGTTCATCTGATTCGGGAACTGGCTTAAAACTGGTTTACCGGCAGATTCTGTTTCAACAAAATCAATCGCTGACAGGTAGTTGCTGATTGCAGCATCATATTGTGCGATGCGGTTAAATGCAGCTACCGATAATTTGAAACGTGTGGCTTTAGACACGGCGCCGTTATTGGCTTTCAACTCGGCAGTGACTTCCGCATATTGTGCGGCATCGGTCAGCACCGCCACGTCGTTCCAGTTTTTGGCGGCAGAGCGCACCATGGCCGGGCCACCGATATCGATATTCTCAATTGCATCTTCCAGCGTACAGTCGGCCTTGGCGACCGTTGCTTCAAAGGGATACAGGTTAACTACCAGCAGGTCGATATTCTCGATGCCATATGCTTGCATGGCGGCAACATGTTCCGGCAGGTTGCGACGGCCTAGCAAACCGCCGTGCACTTTCGGATGCAACGTTTTTACGCGGCCATCCAGCATTTCCGGAAAGCCGGTGAAGTCGCTGACCTCTTTGACCGGAATCTGGTGGTCACGGAAAAGTTTGGCGGTTCCGCCCGTTGAAAGTAGTTCTACACCCAGCTGCTGCAGGGATTTTGCCAGTTCGAGCACACCGGTTTTATCGGAGACACTGATAAGCGCGCGTTTAATTGTCATGGTATTTAATGTGAGAAGTTGCTTGATTATAAATTTTGGTTGGCTTAATGGTTAAGCCGGATAAGGAGTTTTCACTCAAGGCCGTAGGTGGCCATTTTTTTTCTTAGGGTATTGCGGTTGATGTCCAGCATATCAGCGGCTTTGCTTTGGTTGCCGCCAACCTTGTTCAATACATATTCCAGCATGGGTTTTTCAACGCAACCCAACACCATGTTATAAATGGCATGTGGCGGTTGGCCATCAAGATGGGTGAAGTATTCATCCAGTGACTCGCGGACGGCGAGACTTAATTTACTATCGGTTTGCATTAGGCTGCCAGCTCCTGGTCGCTTTCTTGTTCGTTATCTTCTGCGTATACCAGTCTGTCGTTTTTGGCTCGTAATTCAGCAAAAAAGTCATTGATGGCATTTAGTTGCAGATCAATGGTTTGCAGGGTGTTCATGTTATGGCGGAAAGCGGCAGAACCGGCCAGGCCCTTGGTATACCAGGAAATATGTTTGCGTGCGACACGCATGCCGGTGAGTTCACCATAAAAGACATACAAATCATGTAAGTGCTCCAGCATGACCTGGTGAATTTCATCCACCGTCGGCGGCAACATATGCTCACCCGTGTTCAGGAAATGCTCGGTCTCACGGAAGATCCATGGGCGGCCTTGTGCGGCACGGCCAATCATCACCGCATCTGCCTTGGTGTAATCGAGGACAAATTTGGCTTTTTCAGGGGTGGTGATATCGCCATTGGCAATCAGGGGGATATTGATGGCCTGCTTGACGGCAGCGATGGTGTCGTATTCCGCATCACCATGGTAAAGGTCGTTACGGGTGCGGCCGTGGATAGTCAGCGCTTGCACTCCAATATCTTCAGCCATTCTGGCGATCATGATGGCGTTTTTATTTTGCCTGTCCCAGCCGGTGCGTATTTTTAAGGTCACTGGCACATCCACGGCATTGACAACGGCTTTAAGGATTTGCGATACCAGCGGTTCGTCTCTGAGCAGGGCAGAACCGGCCATGACGTTACAGATTTTTTTGGCCGGACAGCCCATGTTGATATCGATAATCTGCGCGCCGTTGTCGACATTATGTCTGGCTGCTTCAGCCATCATGGCTGGCTCGGCACCGGCAATCTGTACCGAGATCGGGCTGACTTCGCCTTCATGGTTGGCGCGGCGTTTGGTTTTTTCACTGCCGTATAG
This sequence comes from Methylophilus sp., assembly GCF_035460085.1. Lineage (GTDB taxonomy): Bacteria > Pseudomonadota > Gammaproteobacteria > Burkholderiales > Methylophilaceae > Methylophilus. The sequence goes on along the minus strand of NZ_DATHWZ010000088.1, from coordinate 15,637 downwards.
CAAAGAATTGGAGGTGACCATTTCAGACACGGCTAGGCCGGCACCCATTTTTTTGCATAACATGCGGAAAGGCCTGTCGGTGACGCCAGCCATGGGCGCGACAACCAGATTATTCTTTAAGTGGTGGGGTCCGATTTGCATGAGAATCAGTAGGTTCTGGTAAGTCAGTGAAAAGACTGACTATTTTAACTGCAAATCGGGAGGTAGGGAATTGTTTACGACAAATTTGCTTATTTTTTACGCAGTTTGATATGTGTGTCTATGAGTTGGAAAGCGTTATCGCGGAATAGTGACCCTTCAGTATCCTTGACCCACATGTGCAGCAGGCCGGAGAAAAACAGGTGGGTATCGAGCGCCAGTTCTGCGGCAGTCAATTGCGTGCCTACCTGGCCTAGTTCTTGTGCTTTAGCGTAGGCTTGTTCTATTTTGTGGATTAATCCACTGCAATTGCTTAAAATGGATTTCAATACGTCAGCGAATTCGTCTACGTATTCACACTTGGTCATCATGACTTCATATGTCTCACGGGCGGTTTGATCCTCATTGAGCATTTGAATGGTGTCTTCCAGGTGTTTGCGGATGCGGCCCAAAGGGTCCTGGTTGCCGTCGCTGCCTAGTAAAGTATCATCCATGCGGTCAATCAGAGGCAAGTAAACCTCTTCACGCATGGCGTGAAATAACTCTGCCTTATTGGCAAAGTGCCAGTAAACGGCACCACGGGTTACGCCAGCGTCAGAAGCAATATGCTCAAGGCTAGTGCGGCTAACTCCTTTTTGCAGGAATACCTCACGCGCCGAATTGATAATGCGCTGCCGGGTTATCGCGGCGTCTTCTTTGGTTTTACGTACCATGCTTAAGCATCACTCCATAATATAAATAATTGCTGTTTGGCTGCAGAATAAGGCATGTGTAAATATGAATTTTTTGCGTCACCCATTTACATACATTCTTGTTTGTATATAATATACATCCAAGAATGTATGTAATCAAGTTTATTTTGAAAATTATTAAGGGATAACATGTTGATTTCACAGAGTATCCAACCTCATCGTGCGTTAGTTTTATTGGCTTTGGGTGTTGTATTAAGTGCTTGCGGAAAGTCTTCTAACGAACAGGGGCCTGCTGCTGGCGCCATGCAGGCTATGCCGGTCACCGTACAGTCAGTGGCGCCTGAAACAGTGCCGATCCAGACGGAAGTGGTGGCGCAGACAGAAGGCGCCAAACAAATTGAAGTGCGTCCGCGCGTTGGCGGTATTGTGCTTAAACGTTTGTATCAGGAAGGTGAGGCAGTGAAGGCTGGCCAGGATATGTTTCTGATCGACCCGATGCCGTTCCAGTTACAAGTGGACCAGGCAAGAGCCATGATTGCGCAGCAAAAAGCCAGGATTGAACAGACATCACGTGAAGCGCAACGGCTGAAAGGCTTGCTGGAAACTAAATCCATCAGCCAGCGTGAATTCGATAACGCGACTTCTGATAATTCAGTCGCCACTGCCACGATGATGCAGTATCAGGCGCAGTTGCGTGAAGCTGAATTGAATCTGTCTTATACCCATGTAAAAGCACCGGAAAGCGGTATTGCCGGTCGCTTTGTACTCTCTGAAGGTGCGCTGGCAAGTGCCAATACCACTTTGCTGAGTACGATTGTGCAAGTGTCCCCGATCTGGGTACGTTTCAGTTTGTCAGAGTCTGACCTGCTAAGCCTCGGTGGTCATTTGCGTCCAGGTAAAGTACAGGATGTACGTTTGATCCTTGGTGACGACACGGAATATCCACTGTCAGGAAAAATTAACTTCTCAGCCAGCCAGATTGACCCGGCACTCGGTACCCAACAGTTGCGTGCAGAATTCCAGAATCCTGACAGCATTTTGTTACCAGGCCAGTTTGTACGTGTGCGTTTGACAACCGGTAAACGGGATGGTGTATTCCTGATCCCGCAGACTGCTGTATTAACCGGTCAGCAAGGCAAGTTTGTGTTTGTGGCTGAAAAGGATAAAGAAGGCAAGACCGCTGCTGCTGCGCGGCCGATTACGGTTGGTGCTTGGTTTGGTGATCGTTGGAGTGTGCTTAGTGGCTTGAAAGCTGGAGATCAGGTGATTCTTGATAATCTGATCAAAGTGCGCCCAGGTGCGCCGGTTGCACCGCATGCACCAGAAGCTGCGCCTGCACCAGGCCAGGAAAAGCCGGCAGTGCCAGAGAAACACTAAGACTTTAGGTATTTACTTACGTTTTTTGTACCAAATACCATGTTATCAACGGCCTGAGTATCAAGTATTCAGGCCGATTTCAGGAAAAACGATATGACCCGATTTTTTATCACACGCCCGATTTTTGCCAGCGTGCTGTCTATCATCATCGTGTTGGCAGGGTTGGCAGCGGCATTTAAATTGCCGATTGCGCAATATCCGCAAATTGCGCCGCCAACCGTGCTGATTACCGCCAGTTATCCTGGCGCAAGTGCCGAGACACTGTCTAAAACAGTAGCGGCACCGATTGAAGAGCAGTTGAGCGGCGTAGAAAACCTGCTTTACTTTAACTCAAGCTCCGATAGCAGCGGTACTTTGACCATCACGGCCACTTTTGATATCGGTACCGATGTCAACCAGGCGACATTTAACGTCAGTAACCGGGTGAATATTGCGTTGCCACGTCTGCCGGAAGATGTGCGGCGTACTGGTGTTGTTGTGCAAAAACGTTCCAACGATATTTTGCTGGTAGTGATGTTGATTTCTAGCAAAAAAGAACATGACCGCTTGTTCTTGAGTAACTACGCCACATTGAACGTATTAGATGAATTCAAGCGCATTAAAGGTGTGGGTGATGTCACTATTTTTGGTGGCCAGGATTACTCCATGCGTATCTGGTTGCGTCCTGACAGGATGGCACAATTGGGTGTTTCTACAAGTGATATTCAAGCCGCGATCAATGCGCAGAATGCGCAGTATGCCGCAGGTAAGATTGGTGCAGAACCAGCGATCCCCAGCCAGCAACTGTCATTTACGGTGACCGCCAAAGGTCGCTTAATCGAGCCGGAAGAGTTCGGTAACATTATTATCCGTGCGCAAGGCCCGAATGGTGTGCTGCGCCTGAAGGATGTGGCACGTATCGAGTTAGGCGCACAAACATACAACGTGGCTTCTGCATTGAATGGGCAACCAGGCGTTGCGCTGCCTATCTTCTTGCAAAGCGGTGCGAATGCGCTGGAAACTGCCGAAGCGATCAAGGCCAAAGTCAATGAGTTGAAAGCCAAGTTCCCTGAGGGCATGGATTACAACATTCCATACGATACCAGCGACTTCGTGAAAGCGACCATTGAAGAAGTATTCCACACCTTTGGTGAGGCGCTGATCCTGGTAGTACTGGTGGTGTTCTTGTTCCTGCAAAGCTGGCGCGCGACGCTGATTCCGATGATTGCAGTGCCTATTTCTATCATCGGTACCTTTGCCGGATTATACCTGTTCGGATTCTCCATCAATCTGTTAACCATGTTTGCCATGATTTTGGCGATCGGTATTGTGGTGGATGATGCGATTGTGGTCCTGGAAAATACCGAGCGGTTGATGAAAGAAGAAAATCTCAATCCGTTGCAGGCAGCAATCAAATCGATCGCACAGGTGCAGGCAGCGGTGGTGGCGATCGTGTTGGTGCTTTGCGCGGTGTTCGTGCCGGTGGCTTTCCAGGGCGGTATCGCTGGCGAGTTATATCGCCAGTTTGCGGTAACGGTAGCGATTTCAGTGGTGATTTCAGGGGTTGTGGCGTTAACGCTGACGCCGGCCCTGTGCGCCATGATCCTGAAAAACAGTCACCATGAAAATGGTTTCTTCAGGGCGTTCAACCGTGGTTTCGGCCGTTTAACTCACTTGTATACCGACACCGTGAACCTGACTCTGCATCACAAGATTATTGGTGCAATTGTGTTTGGCGGTATGGTGATCGTGATGATTTTCCTGTTCCGCGCTGTTCCTGGTGGTTTCGTACCACCAGAAGATCAGGGCTATGTGATCAGTGTTGTGGTGATGCCGGATGGGGCTACCTTGAAGCGTACTTCGCAAACTGTTGAAAACATTCGCGCGGCTGTCGCCAAAGACCCGGCCACTGCGCATGAGTTTGCGGTGAACGGATTTGAAATACTAACCGGCGCGAATAAAACCAATGCCGGTACCATGTTTGTGCGTATGACAGACTGGGACAAACGGACCACCAATGCTGACCAGATGGTTGGCAAGCTGATTGGTATCGGTATGAGCCAGCCTGATGGTATGGGGTTTGCGGTAAACCCGCCTGCGATTCGCGGCCTGGGTTCTGCCGGTGGTTTTGAGGTGTATGTACAAGCGCATGGCGATACTGATGCGATCAAGCTGTCGCAAGTCATGAATAACTTTATGGATGCGATGCGCGCTGATCCGAAATTGACTGGTATCAACAGTTTCTTCCGCCCGACTGTCCCTCAGTTGTTTATTGAGGTGGATGAAGCTAAAGCCCTGTCACAGAATGTGAAGATTGCGGATATTTACGCTACGTTGCAAAGTACCATGGGTTCACTCTACGTTAACGACTTTAACCGTAGTGGCCGTACTTATCGCGTGCAGTTGCAAGCCGAAGCAGAATACCGTATGCAACCTGAAGACTTGGGTAAAGTCTATGTACGCAGCCAGCCGACGGAAGAAAGTCCGAACGGCAATATGGTGCCTATGTCTGCTTTAGCTAAAGTCAGCAATATCGTCGGTGCTGAACAACTTGAGCGTTACAACGGTCTGCTTTCCGCTAAAGTGTTTGGTAGCGGTGCTCCGGGCGTAAGCTCTGGCGATGCCATCAAGCTGGTGGAGAAGATTGCGAGAGAAAACTTGCCGGACGGCTACCAGATCGCCTGGACTGGTCAGGCTTACCAGGAAAACCGTACCGGTTCTGCCGCACTGGTTGCTTTCGGGTTTGCGACCATCATGGTGTTCCTGATTCTGGCTGCGCAGTTTGAAACCTGGGCCTTGCCATTAGCAGTGATTATGGCGATTCCGTTTGCGATGACAGGGGCGTTGATTGCTGTGTTGACACGTGGCATGAATAACGACATTTACTTCCAGATCGGCCTGATTACGCTGATCGGGCTGGCGGCGAAAAACGCGATCCTGATCGTGGAGTTCGCCTCGCAGAAAATGGAAGAAGGTATGCCATTGGCTGAAGCTGCACTGGAAGCTGCACGTTTACGTTTCCGGCCGATCGTGATGACTTCAATGGCGTTTATGTTAGGTATCCTGCCATTGGTGTTTGCGACCGGTGCGGGTGCGGCTGCGCGTCAATCCATGGGTACCGGTGTATTTGGCGGTATGCTGATTGCGACCTTTATTGCTACCATCTTTATCCCGTTGTTCTTTACCTGGTTGACCAATGAGAAAAAAGTGCGTCACCACGGTCATGTTGAAGAAGAGGAATCGGTATGAAACCGACAATGAAATTGACTTTAAAACCGTTGCAGCAGTCGTTGCTGTTAGGATTGGTGACCATGTCATTGGCAGGTTGCCAGGTGATTGGACCATTTTATTCACGGCCAGAGCCGGTAGTGCCTGCGCAATATACCAGTGGTGAAGCTGGCCAATTAACTCAAGAGCAGCAACTGGCCTTGCAACAATGGTGGACATTGTTTAATGACAGCAAGCTGAATCAGTTGGTGGATACTGCGCTGGCAAAAAACAACAACCTGCAATCCGCTGTCGCACGTATCGAAGAAGCAGATGCATTTGCGCGTGAAAGTGGTGCCAGCTTGTTGCCTACCGTGACTGCGACAGGTTCAGGAATCCGTAACCGGGTGACCGAATCCGGGATTTTCCCGGTGTTTGGCGATAACCCTCGTAAAACCTATAAGGTTGGTTTGAACGGTAGTTATGAGCTGGATTTCTGGGGCAAGCTACGCCGGGCGAATGAAGCTGCACGCGCGCAGCTTCTAGCTACGCGCTATGCGAAAGAGGCGGTGACCTGGTCTCTTTCCAGCCTCGTTACCAATAATTACCTCATGATACGCAGTCTGGATGCGCAGTTACGCGTAAACGAACAAAACCTGAAAACGGCACAAGATAGTTTTGATCTGGCAAACCGCCGTGTTGAAGGTGGCGTGGCTACTATCCTGGATGCCCACCAGGCAGAGTTGGTCGTAACTACACTGCGAACGCAAGCACTGGAACTGAAAAGGCAACGTGCTTTAAGCGAGCATCAATTGGGGTTATTAACCACTGATCTTGGCTTGAAGATTCCAGCAGGAGACCTGATGGCCATGCCAAGCCCTGTCACGCCGCCAACCGGTCTGCCTTCGGCATTGATGGAAGCCCGGCCGGATGTGCGCCAGGCAGAGCAAGCCATGATTGCGGCAAATGCGAATATCGGCGTGGCACGTGCAGCGTTCTACCCAAGCATTTCACTGACGGGTACGTACGGTGCTGAAAGTATTGCCCTGAATAATTTGCTGAAATCTCCGGCCCGTGTCTGGTCACTGGGCTTGGATATCAATCTGCCTATCTTCAATGGCGGACGTCTGAAAGCCCGTGAAGAGCAGGCAACGGCACAGCAAAAACAAACGTTGGCAAGTTACCAAAATACCTTGCAGACTGCATTTACTGAAGTAAGCGATGCGCTATCGAATACCAGCCAGTATCGTGAGCAGGAGACGCTCGCTCAGTCTAAAGAAAAAACCACGGCTAACATTCTCACAGTCGCGCAAAATCGTTATCAAGCTGGGTACACCAGCTATCTGGAAGTGCTGGATGCGCAACGTAACCATAACGAAGCCACACAGGCGATGGTACAAAGCCGCCAGAATACACTGATAGCCACAGTAGACTTGTTCAAAGCACTGGGTGGCGGCTGGAAACCTGAGGGTGTGAAACAGGAAGAGTATTACAAAAAGTAATTGTTTATTTCTTGTCTAATAAAAAAGGGAGTGCGTGACATCGCACTCCCTTTTTTATGTTTTAAACGCGATTACATCTTTCAGGACTATGCCTGGTTGAGTAGATTTTTCTTGCTAGTGCAATAAGCCGGATATTGCCATCTGCAAACCTATGCCTATGCCTATTCCAATCGCTATTCCAGTTAAGTATGCTTTCTTAACTTTATCATCGGAAATATCCACCAGCCCTGAGGATTCTGGTGATTCATTTGTTTTTTTAAAAAACATTATTCGTCTCCATCAAGTACATCTTGAATGTAGCTACCTGTAACAGCCGCACTTACTCCAATTAATGCAATAGGAAGTGCTGCTGTCACCGCTACAGTTGTCGTCAGGCCTACTGCTACTCCAATTCCGATTATTGCCATATTTGTTCCAATGGCTGTATCTTGACTAACTGCGCCAGCGGTAATGTTTGTCTCAGTAATAGTTAACTCTCGCATTTTGAATTCCTTATGATTAAAAATACAATAAAAAAGTAAATTACGTGCTAACAAATTCAACTACATCAAACTCACTTAGCTGCTTTAATAACTCCTGCTGCTTGGGAGAGTAAATTTCTTTTTCAGCATTTTTATTAAGATAAAGCCTCTCGTTAAGCTTAGAAATAAAATTAAAGTGAGGTTCATCAAGGTTGAGTTTGAATCCGTTGACGACTAAATGCTGCTGTAAATGCTTTATTGGCAAGAAATTATTCAGGCGTGGAGATTTATTTTGCCTAGTTTCTTGTGCATCAACAGAGTATTTTTTTGCAAGATCAGCGATCGCAAAGCGTGAATGGATTCGTTGCTGTTCTGCATGCGCTTGATAAAAGGCCTGCAGATTATTTCTATCAGCAGCTAATTGATTTACTGTCTTGATTACAGCATCAAGGGATGACTGCACATCACTATAGGCATTGAGTGATTGTCGTCCTTCAATATAATCTGGCAATTGTTTGGCGCAAAGCCAAATCAGGTAATCGATAACTCTGGGTGGATATGTACTGACAGCTATATGAAAGGTTTGTACAGCATCGATTGGTAAAGCTTCATGCCACCAGCCACGCGGAATATAAAGTAAATCACCAGCTTCTAATACATTATCGAGTACCGGGATTTCTGGGCATTCTGCTTTGTGATTAGTACTCTTCTGATGAGCCAATGGCTGCTCAAAAGTTGGTTGGTAGACTTTCCAGTGTTTACGGCCAGACAACTGTAAAATAAATACATCATGAGTGTCCCAATGCTTTCCAAATGAACCATTGCCTCCGAATGCGGCGTAAGCATTTACATTGGCTTTCTCACCGATAAATTGGGCAACGCTCATGCTGTAATCGTGTATGAGCGGACTATGTAGTTGCAACTTGTTCAAGACCAATGTTGCACCATCTTTCAAATATTGATACAACACATCTTTAACTATACGGGTTCGTTTTTCACTAATATCGAAATAAGACTCGGTAAATACATCGAAAGCAACAGGCCCATCTTTGAATAATCGAATTTCAGATTCTTGTGGTTGCCAGCTATAGAGAGCGTCATCCAAATCGGACCAGGTGAAGCTATTAGCTTCGAAAGCGTTTTTTTGTAAAAACCAGTTTTTGTCATAGCATTGCTCGAAGAACTGCTGACGAGTCATTCCGAAATCGATCTGTGAATGCAACATTTGATTTAACTCCAAATTACTTTTCTCCAATTAAATGCACATTAACACATAATTGTTATTTTTAACAAAAAATAACAATTATGTGTTGTACCTAAAAATTTGTAATAAAGCGCTTGTGCGAAACCAATAATGCAAGCTTTGAATGCAAGCTTTGCGGAATGCTTTTACCTAATGTAGTAATGAATTAATTTAAGTTTATTCAATACAATTTGCTTTGCATTATCATGCTGACATGTCTAAACATACTGTCACTCCCTCGCTGACCCGTATCGCCCTCGCCAGCTTTGTAGGCACTGCCATTGAGTTTTACGATTTTTATATTTATGCCATGGCAACCGCGCTTGTGATCGGACAGGTGTTTTTTCCGGCCAGTGATCCTGCAACACAGTCATTGAATGCCTTGCTCACATTTGGATTAGCCTTTATTGCGCGTCCTTTAGGTGCCTTACTATTCGGTCATTTTGGTGACAGGCTGGGCCGCAAGTCGACGCTGGCGGCTTCATTGCTGGTGATGGGCAGTTCCACATTTTTAATAGGGCTGTTGCCTGGGTATGACACTTTAGGCGTTTGGGCGCCAGTGTTGCTTTGCCTGCTGCGATTTGGGCAGGGATTGGGGTTAGGCGGGGAGTGGGCCGGTGCAGCCTTGCTGGCAACCGAATATGCGCCGGAAGGAAAGCGGGGCTGGTATGGTATGTTTCCTCAACTCGGCCCTTCGATTGGTTTTTTACTGGCAACGCTGACTTTCCTTGCCTTGAGTCTGGGGTTATCGGAAACCCAGTTTACCCGCTGGGGCTGGCGGGTGCCTTTTATCATCAGCGCTGTGCTGGTGCTGGTAGGTTTGTATGTACGGTTCAAACTGGCAGAAACACCCGCGTTTACCCAGGCCCGGTCCGAACATCACTTGCACCGCTGGCCATTGAAGACACTGCTGTTGCAACACGCCAGGGCCATTGTGCTTGGGGCCCTGGCCATGGGCGTCTGTTACCACTTGTTTTATACCGCAACAGTGTTCTGCCTGAGCTATGGCACACACGCATTACACATTTCACGCCCTGTCTTTCTTGGCATGTTATGCGTGGCAGTCATCGGCATGGCAATAGCGACTCCATTATCAGCCTGGTGGGCTGATCGTGTCGGCAGGCGCCCGATATTGATCATTGGTCAATTACTGGCACTTTTGCTAGGGTTCGCTTTGGCGCCAATGATAGGCAGCGGGCAATTGCTGTGGATTGCGCTGTTTCTGTTTGTCGCCTTGTTCTTGATGGGGGTGACTTTTGCGCCTATGGGGGCCTTTTTGCCCGAGCAATTTCCTGTAGCCGTTCGGTACAGTGGCGCAGGATTAGCTTATCAACTGGGCGGTATTCTTGGCGCTTCGTTTGCCCCGGCTATTGCGCAGTTTTTAGTGCAACAAGGCGGTTTGTCATGGGTGGGATTGTATATGTCCGCTATGGCAGCGATCAGCGCGCTGGCCGTCTGGCAAATCGGGCCACAGAATACGCCACATGACTGAAGGTTTGTTTCAGCGGGTATAATGCAGCTTTTTTACAGCAAAGCCATTGAGTATGTTCATCCATCCGGGATTTAACCCTATCGCGTTGCAAATCGGCAGTTTTGGCATCCACTGGTATGGCCTCATGTATCTGGTCGGATTCTTCGGTGGGTTATGGCTCGGCCAATACCAGGTGAAGCGTCTGCGCAAAATTGACCCAAACTCCCCCTGGCAGCACAAAGACCCTGACGATATGCTGTTTTATATTGCACTTGGTGTGGTGCTTGGTGGCCGATTAGGCTATGTGTTGTTTTATCAGCCCTTGTATTTCCTGCAGCATCCGCTGGAAATTTTTGCATTATGGCAAGGCGGGATGTCTTTCCATGGTGGTTTTATCGGCGTGATGGTGGCGATGGCACTCTTCGCGCGTAAACGTGGTGTGATCTGGTTACAACTCATGGACTTTGTCGCACCGTTGGTGCCTGTTGGCTTAGGCGCCGGCCGCCTGGGTAACTTTATCAATGGTGAATTGTGGGGAAGGCCCACTGAGTCGAATTGGGGAATGGTGTTCCCGCAAGTGGATATGGTAGCTCGTCACCCTTCGCAATTGTATGAATTTGCGCTTGAAGGCATCGCCCTGTTCTTGATTCTATGGCTATTTGCAGGAAAAAAACGCCCGATAGGCGCGGTATCCGCGGTGTTTTTGCTGGCATATGGCAGTTTCCGTTTCCTGGTCGAATTCACGCGTGAGCCGGATAGCTTCCTGGGGCTGTTATCTTTAGGTCTCAGCATGGGCCAGTGGTTATGTATACCAATGATACTGGTCGGGTTGGCTATGTTGCGCTGGGCTTATCGCAAACCTTAGGATGTAGAGATCAAGCCCCTGGTTGTGTTGCGATTTCCAGCGCATTCAGCCAGGCGATGGCATAAGTGCGGCTTTGTGACGGTTCGCCGCACATTTCCAGGCTGGGTTGCAGCCCTCCGCAAAATGCCGGGCGCTCTGGTTTGCCAAATAATCTGCATTGGTGATCTGCATCCAGCTGAATACATGGCGTGCCTGCCGGTTTGCCATGTGGCATACCAGGAATTGGGCTGGTGATGGAAGGGGCGATGCAACAGGCACCGCATTGCGGACGGCAATTCATGGCTGCTTTATGGCACATCCACCCACGGATATCCCAAGGCGCTGACGCCAACTTTTAGCTCCAGCATGGCCTTTTTGACCATACTGGTTTCGCCTTTCATCCCCACCTCGGTAGTTCGGCGCTGATTGGTGCGTGGCAGGCTGAATAATTTCAGCATAGGGTATTGCGCAAGCATGCTGTTCATCAAATCGATCAGGTCACTTTCACCGGCTTCGGTCACGACAATCGCCTGTTCGACGTAATCCAGAGTATGAAACAGGTGGCTGTAATAGGTATCCAGCACCCATTCAATCATAGGATGCGCCATCTCCGGAAAGCCTGGTACAAAATAATGCTGGTTGATACTGAAACCTGCCACACGATTCACCGGGTTAGGAATCAAATCACAGCCTTTGGGGAAATCCGCCATCAATACCCGTTTTGGGTAAGCCCCATCACCATATTGTGCTTCAATATTCGCCACAGCGCCGGCATGTCGCTCTATGGTTACACCTGCTGCCTCTGCTGCACATTGGCGTGTATGGTCGTCCGGGGTGGCACCTATGCCGCCAAAACTGAACACTACATCGCCACGCGCCATGCTTGCCTTGAAATGGGTGGTTATTTGATCAGGAATATCGGCAATAAAATAAGCCCAGCTCAATTGCAGGCCGCGTGCCGAAAGTAGGGCGATCACTTTGCTGAGGTGCGCGTCCTGGCGTTTACCGGACAAAATTTCGTCGCCAATAATATAAATTCCAAAGGACTGCATGAGAGAAAATTGGTGAATTCTAAAAATGAAGATTATACAGGCGACGGTGCTGGATCATGCATATTGGATACAGGCCAATGTTATCAGGATAGAAAACATAGCCGAAGCCACAAAAGCAAATGGCGATGACTTTTCAGCCATCGCCATTGTTTCTCACTAGTTGCTAACGGATAAACGTTAGGCTTTTCGCAATGCGCGCGATAGGAAAATCAAGAACACCGCACCAATAGTTGCAACGATAATACTGCCGATCAGGCCGCCGCTAGCGCTTAAACCCAATAAACCAAACAGCCAGCTACCCACAACCGCACCCGCAATACCCAGGATCAGATCCCAGATCAGGCCATAGCCGTCGCCCTTCATGATCAGGCCAGCCAACCAGCCTGCAATAATACCTACCACAATAGTCCAAATCATAACCGCTCCCTCATTGTTGTTATCAAACGTTGTCAAGAACTGCCATACTAATATGTGCAGACTTAGGAATCTGTCAGAATTTGTAGGAAAAACCTGTCAGAAAAGACTGATAGCGTTTGGCCTTCTTTCAGATGTTTAAAGCAATTACTGAAATACGTTATTCTAAAAACTGCCGATGTGAACGGGATTATTTTTTTAAACCGACCACGACAATCGCCGCACCGGCAACAATCAGAATGATGCTCAACACTTGTGGAATCTCCACGTCTTTAGTCACATCCGCGCTGGCTTCCAGTGAACCTATCTTGGCTACAGTCTCTTTACTCTCATAGCTAAAGCCTTTATAGAATAAGCCGGCTGTACCCAGCGCAATCAGGATAATGCCGATAACAAGAGATGATTTCATGTGATACGCCCCTATTTTTTAGTTGAATGAAGCATTACCTTAACATATGCATAAAGCCTAATGTGCACTTTCCCAGTTACAACCGACGCCAACCTCTGCCAGCAGTGGTACATCCAGCGTGGCGACACTCTGCATGAGTAACGGTAATTGCTGTTTGACCAGCTCAAGTTCGGCATCCGGCACTTCCAGCACCAGTTCATCGTGTACCTGCATAATCAGCTTGGTTTGCAGTTTTTCTTCCGTAAGCCATTTGTCGACCGCAATCATAGCCAGCTTGATCAAGTCAGCGGCAGTGCCTTGCATAGGCGCATTGATCGCGGCACGTTCAGCACCGGCACGGCGATTGCCATTCGCGCTGTTGATTTCAGGTACCCACAACCTTCTCCCAAAAATGGTTTCGACATACCCTTGCTGTTTCGCCAGTTCACGTGTCTCACTCATGTAATGGCGCACACCGGGGTAGCGGGCAAAGTAGCGTTCGATATAGCTTTGTGCTGCACTGCGTTCGATATTCAGGTTTTGCGCCAGGCCGAATGCACTCATGCCATAAATCAGGCCAAAGTTGATCACTTTGGCATAACGGCGCTGTTCATTATCCACAGCTGTTTTTTCCACCCCGAATATTTCCGCTGCTGTCGCGCGGTGGATATCCTCATTATTGGCAAACGCGGAGAGCATGCCTGCATCCTGTGAGAGATGGGCCATGATGCGTAACTCAATCTGTGAATAGTCAGCCGATACAATATGGCTACCTGGTGGCGCGATAAACGCTTCACGGATGCGACGGCCTTCGGCAGTCCGTACTGGAATATTTTGCAGATTTGGATCGCTACTTGCCAGGCGGCCGGTGATCGCCACTGCCTGGTTGTAATTGGTATGTACGCGCCCGGTCTGAGGATTAATCATTTTGGGCAACTTGTCGGTATATGTGGATTTGAGTTTTGCGAGTCCGCGATATTCCAGAAGCACTTTAGGTAAAGGGTAGTCCAGTGCGAGTTCTTGCAGCACATCTTCATCAGTGGAAGGTACGCCGGAAGGCGTTTTTTTCAATGGCTTGATGCCCAGTTTTCCGAACAGGATTTCCTGTAATTGTTTGGGACTACCCAGGTTAAACGGCTGTCCTGCCAGTTCGTAAGCCTGTTTCTCTACTTCCATCAGGCGCAAACCAATTTCATTACTTTGGCGGTTCAGCATATGGCTATCTATGAGTACTCCGTGACGCTCCATGCGCTGTAATGCCAGCATGCTGGGCATTTCAACTTGCTGATAGATAAAGTCCAGCTTCGATGATTCAGCGACTTGCGGATAAAGTGCACGATGCAGTTGCAATGTAATATCGGCATCTTCCGCTGAGTATTCTGTCGCCTGTTCGACAGTGACCTGGTTAAAGCTTACCTGTTTGGCGCCTTTGCCTGCCACCGCTTCGAAAGGGATAGGCGTGATACCAAGATGACGCTCGCTCAATTCGTCCATGCCGTGGCCTTTGTGGCTCTCGAACACATACGATTGCAGTAGCGTATCGTGAGCGACCCCTTGCAACTGTATGCCGTGATTGGCTAAGACATGCATATCGTACTTCAGGTTTTGGCCGACTTTTTTAATGTTAGGGTTTTCCAGGATAGGCTTCAGTTTCTCAAGGGTGGTATCCAATGATAATTGGGCGGGTGCATCAAAGTAATCATGCGTTAAAGGCACATAAGCCGCCTCGCCGGGCGTGACACTGAATGACACGCCGACAATTTTCGCTTGTAGCGGGTCCAGCGAAGTGGTCTCGGTATCAAAACACACTAACTCAGCCTGTTGTAAGCGGGCTAACCAGTTATCCAGCTCCGCCTCCGTAAAAACGGCCTGGTACTGGCGACGGGTGTCAGGTACATAATCATTTTTGACTGCCACTGGTGCTGATGGCGGTGGCGCTGAAGCAGGAGTTGCGCTTGAAGTTGAGCCATCAGACAATTTATCCAGTTCTCGCTTCCAGGTACGGAACTCGAAATGGTCAAACAGGCGGTGGAGTTTCTCTATATCCGGCGCCTGTTGAATCAGGTCATCAAAATGTTCGCATACGCCTACATCACAGCGGATAGTGATTAATTCACGTGCAGTCGGCAACCAGGGCAACGCTTTACGCAGGTTATCGCCAACTACGCCTTTAATGTTGTCAGCATTGGCGACGATGTTGTCGAGTGAGCCATATTCTGTCAGCCATTTCACAGCGGTTTTGGGGCCGACTTTTTCAACGCCGGGCACATTGTCCGAGGTATCACCCACCAGGATCAGGTAATCAATGATCTTGTCTGGCGGGATACCGAACTTGTTTTGCACGCCTGCAATATCCAGCACATCGTCGGTTTTACGGAAGGCATCGCGCATGGTGTTGACGACGGTAATATGTGCATTCACCAGCTGGGTGATGTCTTTGTCACCGGTGGAAATGATGGTTTTAATGCCTTCTTTTTCCGCCTGCTTGGCCAGGGCGCCGATCACATCGTCCGCTTCAACGCCATCTTCAATGATTAATGGCCAGCCCATGGCGCGTATGGTTTCGTACAGAGGCTCAATCTGCACGCGCAGATCATCCGGCATGCTGACGCGATTGGCTTTGTATTCAGGGTATAAGTCATCGCGGAAGGTTTTGCCTTTGGCATCGAACACACAGGCGCTGTATTCAGAAGGATAATCTTTGTGCAGGCGGCGCAACATATTCAGTACGCCCTGAATCGCGCCCACCGGTTCATTGGCCGAGTTGCGCAAATCCGGCATGGCGTGAAAGGCGCGATAAAGGTAACTGGAGCCATCTACCAAAAGCAGGGTTTTCATTGTTGTATTCTCATGTCTTGATTCAATCGGC
>NZ_DATHWZ010000087.1:0-2350 GCF_035460085.1 Methylophilus sp. | reverse complement strand
GGACTTTGCCATTCCATTGCCTGTGTCATTCGTGGCATTGCGTGGCCTGTTCCTGACATTGCATCGTATCCGTGGCTGCGCGAAGCCGCATGCAAGCACACCTTCCAACATTGGGGGCTTGTCACTGGCTATTCTGGAGATACTGGGATATACCTACCAGGATCAGGAGTTGCAGGCGTTTATCACTGTGTTTAACCGGTTGCAAAACTTGATCCAGGGCTTGCCGGAGCAGCATGTGAATGGCTTGACGGCGGAGTTCTCTCGCGCTGTATTGCCGGTGCGTCAGCTGTTTACTTAATGAACGTGGTTTGATGAAAGCCTGCCATTAGAAGTGGCAGGCTTTTTTTATGGTTGTTGGATATGAAGCTCAGTAGACTAAGCAAAGTATACGCTTAGTTTGTTTACAACAAAAAGCAGTTGCTTTGCGGTTTAATCGGTATTTCTTTGGATGATTTTAAGGTTGCTTTTCGACACTCGGCGAGTTACTTTTCTTTGCTTGCCCAAAGAAAATGTAACCAAAAGAAAGGGCACCCTAGCTTCCGCTTGTTCCCTGCGTTGCTCATCAACGTGGGCGTCCAACGAAACTCGCCCTAGCGGCTTGCAAAAGTCGCAAGCCACTGCGGAACTCGAACAGACGCTGGCCGACACCTCCCACGCTGATTGCGCTACTCGGCGCGTCAGATAGGGGCCCATAAAAACCCTGCGCGGCTACTTAAAGTGAGACTCGCCACATTCATTTCCGCTCAACCATCGGAATAAACAAAGCTAAAAAAGCCAGAACAACATAATTGGTTTGTTGGATTGAGTTTTAGAAGTTTAAAAGTTACTAAGCGCCATGAATACACAAACCTTTATCAAGGCTTCAACGTGTTGGTTCTAAATGGGCCCCTATCTGACGCGCCGAGTAGCGCAGGCAAAATAAGAAACAAGGGAGCGACTGTCTGAATCCCGCGGTGGCCTGCGTTTTGTGCAGGCCGCTAGGATGAGTTTCGTGACCGCTTATTTTGATGAGCAACACAGGAGATAAGCGGAAGCTAGGGTGCATTTCTTTTGGTTACTTATTCTTTGGGCAAGCAAAGAAAAGTAACTCGCTGAAAGAGCGAAAAGGAATGGTGAGTATCTGAAATATATTTATTAATACTTCCAGCAGGTGCAACAATTGTTCTTTATTGCAATTAAGCCGACCATTCACGCAATAGTCAGATGTTATGCAGGCTCAGAGTATGCAATGAAAAACTACTTCAAATATCCGAAAATCTAAAACATCGTTTCCATACACTTGCGGATATGCGGAATAGACGCCGCCGAGTTCGGTGCATGCTGGCTCAGTTTCACCAGCGTCTGCAGCGCCTTATCCGCTTTCTCTTGAAGACAATACACTTCCGTCAGGTTACTCAGTGGAATAGCGGGATTCTCTTGCGCGAAATGCACTGCTTTTTCCAGCAGCATTTCAGCATCTTCAAATTGCCCCTGGCCTACCAGCAACGTGCCCAGGTCATTGTATGGCTCCCAGCAGGTACTGCCTTTTTTAATCAGCTCCAGCATGATCTGGGTTGACAACTGCATATCGCCTTGTGCTGCCAGTTGCTCTGCATGCTGGTAAGTATGGCGATCTATCTCCACCTGGGCTGTCAGTGGTGGTGTCGGTAAAGGCTGGCCTTGCAAGGCAGCAACCATATTATCGACGATCAGCCTGGCGCTTTCACCCAGGTGGGCAAACTGCTGCTGTTTGTTGGCTGCAATCTCCGTCTGGTATTGTTGTGGATTGTCGAGCACATTCTGCACGGTGTCACGCAGGTTGGCGCGTGTGGTTTTGCTGACATAATCGTAAGGCACGCAAGCTGGCCTTGGCGGATTGGTGTCGGGTATCACCCAATCGATCACCGCCACGCCAGGTACGTCCAGCAACAGGGCTTCTGTCAGTACGCTGGATTCATCAGATACCATCACATCCGCCAGTCCCAGGCAATACATGATGCTGATCTCGCGATCAATCACATAGACATTGTCGGCGCAGCCACGATGCAGGGCATCCATTTCGTCAATATTGTTCAATACCCAGCGGTATTTTTCTGACCATGGCGCTTGTTTCAGCAGCAGGTTTACCGGCAGGTCTTTCAATGCCTGTACAAAGTCATCCTGCTTGCCATGGTTTTCCCACGAAGGCGCATAAAGCACCGAGCGCTCATATTTGAGGCCCAGTTGCTCACGTAAGGATTGCGCCTGTTGCTTGAATGCATCCTGGTTACGGTAGACCAGGTCGGCTTTGGGCCAACCCAGGTCAAATACGCCTAATTTAGGGCGTGCCTTGGCAAAGACCGCCTGGGTTTGCCAGCGGTCTACCCAGGCT
>NZ_DATHWZ010000086.1:0-3412 GCF_035460085.1 Methylophilus sp. | reverse complement strand
ACTACCGCAGCTAACTTCAAAGTAGCGCTGCAGGACACCATCACCGAGACCGCTGTCGCAGGCTCAGGGACTGACACCGTACAGCTTAGGCTGCTGGCAGGCACTGACTATAGCCTTATGGCGAATGCCACTACCCTCACCCTGGGGGCTAACCTCGAGAACTTCGATGCGTCAGCCACAGGCACAACCAAACTTAACCTCACCGGCAATGCACTCGCCAACACCCTCACCGGTAATGATGCAGATAACATCCTTGATGGCGGTGCTGGCAATGACACCCTCATTGGAGGATTGGGAAGTGATACCTTGAGGGGTGGTGCCGGGGTCGATGTGTTTCAATATGTCAATGCAACAGACTCTACCGCAAGTTCAATGGATACAATCCTTGATTTCACTCAAGGAGTCGATAAGTTAGATTTTTCAATACTGAATGGTGGTGGTTTTGATTTATCGTTTTCGGGAACGACAGCATCTACTAACTCGATTTGGTACACTCATTCACAAGATAAGACATTCTTATACGCTGACACTACTGGTGACGCTATTGCAGATTTCCAGCTTCAGCTGACAGGCAATATAAACCTCGACTCTTTTGACTTTTATTTACAGAGAGCTACAACGAAATTTGGTACAAATGCTGATGATGCTGTAACAATGAACTCTGAAATTGACACATATTATGGCCTGGCTGGTAATGATTTTATTACGGGTAACGATTATGCATCTCTAGTGGATACAATGTTTGGTCAGGAAGGCGATGATATTCTTTTTGGAAAAGGTGGTAGCGATGTTATGGATGGGGGTTCTGGAAACGATACGTTCTTGTATAGCTCAGACATTGTCTACAACAACTCAGTAGATAAGATATTAAACTTTAATGCATCAGAAGATAAATTCCAATTCAATGAGTCGTATCCATATTTCAAGGATTTAAAAGGGGCAGTAGACCCTGATGAAGTACGTATTGGCGCTGGGTATATAAGCGCGCTAGACGATAATGACTATATTATTTACAACACTTCTACAGGTGATATCTATTATGACTACGATGCTAATGGACCACAAACAGCATATAAATTTGCCAATCTCATTAATCCTACTGGAACAATCACATATTTAAATTTTACCGTTTTGATGTCTGGTCAAACACTTATCGGAACTGGTAATGCTGACACTCTGACAGCCACTTCGACGTCAAGCGATGATTATATTTTTGGTGGTAACGGAGACGATATTATTAACGGCAACGGTTCTGTTTATGGTGACAATCTGTTTGGCGGTGATGGTAACGACACAATTTCCGGATCTGGCTACACATATATGGCTGGAGGTAAAGGGAATGATACCTACTATGCAGGCCCATACTCCACAATTTCAGAACACGAAAACGAAGGTGAAGACACCATAGTCTTTCTCGGTTATGGCACAGCTTACAGACTTGAAGATACTCCTAATGTAGAAAACCTCGTGTTTCCGAATTCAATTGGAAATGGACTGACCGACTCTCTTTTAGTAGGCAATGCTCTGAATAATAAATTAACAGGTAATGATTATGTTAATACTCTAATTGGGAATGAGGGGAATGATCGGTTAAATGCTGGAGCTGGCGACGATATTCTTTGGGGTGGCTTAGGTAACGATGTACTGATAGGTGGTTCAGGAGCTGATACTTTTAAATGGTTTTCACCTGATGCAGTCAACCCAGGAAACGTCGCAAATAATACAGATACTGTTACAGACTTCTCGATTGCTGATGACGATTCGCTAGATTTAAGAGACTTACTCACTGGTGAGTCATCCAATAATATTCTTCAGTATCTGGATATTTCAATACAAGGTGGCTCAACTGAAATACGCATTAGTTCAGCTGGAAACTTTACGGGCGGCAATTACAATTCGGCAGAGGAGGATGCGCGGATTGTATTATCTAACACCAATCTTTACACCGCCACTGGAACCAATAACGAAGCTCAATTGATTGGTTATCTCGCCCAGCATAATAACTTACTGATTGATTAGCTCTACTTAATTAAAAACAAATACCAGTGAATGCACCAGGAATTCACTGGTTTTTAAATGACAAAAACTTGAGATGATATGACAATCCCTACGCCCGATACGACCAGCGAGATTACATTATTTGATGCTGGCTCAAGTTCAAGCAATCCTTATTTAAATGTTTTGCTTCTCGGAAATAAGTGGGGCGGGCCCATTGGTAGTTCTGCGACTATTTATTATAGTTTTCCAACGTCACGAAATGATGAATACTGGTCTCAGGATTTGATTAATGGTTATGGCATTCTCAACCCCCAGCCAGACTTTAAAGCTGACTACGCTTCTCTGATCTCTCTCGACAGTAATCAGCAAAACGGTATCACTCTTGCTTTGAATGCCTGGGCGAGTGTAGCCAATCTGGATTTTATCAAGGTCGATGAAACGACTTCTACAGTGGGTGATATTCGCTTTGGTTTCACTAGTGACGGTTCTATGTCACCAGAAGTTTACGCATACACTTATGCAGTAGAGCCAGAGTGGTATGACTACTCTTTATTTTTTCCTTACACCAGAAGCGGTGATATCTGGTTTAACCAAACCCAACCAGACTCGACTGGTTATGATTTTTCAACTGGGGCAATGGGCCATTTTGTAGGCTTGCATGAGATTGGGCACGCCTTGGGTCTGGATCATTCTTTTGCTGAAGAAGCCGGTGATATCGGTTTGCCTAGAAACCTTGACTATATCCAGTATACAGTCATGAGTTATTCAGATATGCCAGGTACATTTTTTGATGGTCAAAATGAGTACTATCCCACGACGCCAATGTTGTATGACATTCTGGCCATACAACATTTATATGGTGCTAACAATGACTATAACTCTGGTGATAACGTCTATGAGTTTACATCCTCACAACGTTACTATGAAACCATTTGGGATGGAGGCGGTAACGATACCATTAAGTACACTTCATCTACCGGTGGAGTTATTAGCCTTGAAGCGGGCTCATTCAGTCGATTAGGTCAAACATTTAGAATAGGCCCTAACAATACTTCTGTACAACAAGATAACGTTGCCATTGCCTTTAATGTCGTGATTGAAAATGCGATTGGTGGCGCTGGCAATGACAAAATAACTGGTAATAGTTTTGACAACAACTTACAAGGTGGTGCTGGAAACGATGTACTCAGTGGCGTTGCTGGTCATGATATTCTTGACGGTCAGTATGGAATTGATACATTGATCGGCGGGCTGGGCGATGACACTTATATCGTTGACCTCACCCGTAGCGGGACTACCGCAGCTAACTTCAAAGTAGCGCTGCAGGACACCATCACCGAGACCGCTGTCGCAGGCTCAGGGACTGACACCGTACAGCTTAGGCTGCTGGCAGGCACTGACTATAGCCTTATGG
>NZ_DATHWZ010000085.1:0-29368 GCF_035460085.1 Methylophilus sp. | reverse complement strand
CCTCCCGCATGTCCTTCGAAAACCACACCCCAATGATGAGGCAATACCTCGCATTAAAAGCACAGTATCCCGATATGCTGCTGTTTTATCGCATGGGCGACTTTTACGAATTGTTTTTTGAAGATGCGGAAAAAGCCTCGCGATTACTGGGCATTACGCTGACCCGTCGTGGTGCCAGTAATGGCGAGCCGATCAAAATGGCGGGCTTGCCTTATCATGCGGCAGAACAGTACCTGGCCAAGCTCTCCAAAATGGGCGAGGCAGTCGCCATTTGCGAGCAGGTAGGCGATCCGGCGACTTCCAAAGGGCCGGTTGCGCGTGAGGTGGTACGTATTCTGACGCCGGGCACTTTGACCGACGCAGCATTGCTGGATGAAACACGCGACAATACCTTATTGTGTATTGCCAAAGGCGATGGCGTATTGGGGCTGGCGCGACTGAACCTGGCTTCCGGCGAGTTTGTATTAAGCGAAATTGCGCCCGGGCATTTGTCTCAGGAGCTGGAGCGCATTCATCCTGCCGAACTGATTACGGGTGACGATCATGTGTCGGAGGTATTGCAACAGGCACGTTGCGCCAAGAAACGTCTGGCTCCGTGGCAATTTGACCTGGAGTCTGCACAACGCAGTTTAAGCCAGCAGTTTAATACTCATGACCTGGGAGGGTTTGGTTGTGCCGAAATGCCTGTCGCCGTCGCGGCCGCGGGGGCTTTGCTCGACTATGTTAAAAATACCCAGCGAACCGCTTTACCGCATATTGCCGGTTTGCGTGTAGAGCAGACAAATCACTATTTGCAACTGGATGCGGCTACCCGTCGTAATCTGGAAATTGATACCACCATTCGTGGTGAGGCCAGCCCGACTTTGTATTCCTTACTGAATTCAACACGAACCGCGATGGGTGCGAGGTTGTTGCGGCATTGGTTACATCATCCCTTACGTCATCAGTTGGTGATACAGCAACGTCATCTCGCGGTGGCTGAATTACGGGAGCAATCGCTGGAAAGTGCATTACAGCAGGCGCTGCACCCAATTGGAGATATTGAGCGCATGACTGCGCGCGTAGCACTGAGAAGTGCGCGTCCACGCGATCTCTCTGGTTTGCGTGATAGCTTATTGCAACTGCCTTCACTGGTTCAAACGCTGCCAAATATCCAGTCTGAGTTATTACAAAGTTTGCTATCAGAGTTGCAGGTGCCTTCTGAAGCTTTACAGTTGTTGGTGCAGACCATTCAGGCCGAGCCTTCAGCGATTTTGCGTGAAGGTGGCGTGATTGCTTCGGGTTTCGATGCGGAACTGGATGAGTTGCGGGCCTTGCAGACTGACCACGGCGACTTTCTGTTACAGTTTGAAGCGGCTGAAAAAGCGCGAACCGGTATTACCAATCTGAAAGTCGAATATAACAGTGTGCATGGTTTTTATATTGAGATCAGCCGCTTGCAGGCCGAAAGTGCGCCTGCTGAATATCGCCGGCGCCAGACGCTGAAAAATGTAGAACGGTTTATCACACCAGAACTCAAGACCTTTGAGGATAAAGTACTGAGTGCCAATGAACGCGCACTGGCACGTGAAAAAATGTTGTATGAGCAGATACTGGATGCCATGCTGCCGCACATTGTGGCTTTGCAACGTATTGCCACCGCTGTCGCTACGCTGGATGTGCTGGCCTGCTTTGCCGAACGCGCGCGGGCGCTGAATTACGTACAACCGCAGTTCCATGCCGAGATTGGCCTGGATATCCAGTATGGACGTCATCCGGTGGTGGAAAGTATCGCCCAGCCTTATGTAGCGAATGATGTCATGCTCAATCCGTTTCGCCAGTTGCTACTAATTACTGGCCCGAATATGGGTGGTAAATCCACTTATATGCGTCAGACGGCATTGATCGTACTGCTCGCTTATTGTGGCAGTTTTGTGCCGGCGCAAGCGGCAGTCATTGGTGAGGTAGACCGTATCTTTACCCGCATCGGTGCGTCGGATGACCTGGCGGGGGGACGCTCTACCTTTATGGTTGAAATGACTGAAACAGCCAATATCCTCAATAATGCCAGTGCGAATAGCCTGGTGCTGCTGGATGAGATAGGCCGTGGCACCAGTACATTTGATGGCTTAAGCCTGGCCTGGGCGGTGGCCAAGCAATTACTCGAAAAGAATAAATCCCTCACCCTGTTCGCCACGCATTATTTTGAACTGACACGGATCATTGATGAGGCTAAGCATGCTGCCAATGTACATCTTGATGCAGTCGAACACGGCAAAGGCATTGTGTTTCTGCACAAGGTGGAGGAGGGTGCTGCGACGATGAGTTACGGTATACAGGTAGCGCAATTGGCGGGGATTCCAAAATCAGTCGTGCAACTGGCAAAGCGCAAACTGCAGCAACTCGAGAATCAAACGATCGCGGCAACGCCACAAAATGACCTGTTTGCGATGGATGCCGAGCCTGAAGAACCACCGTTGCATCCTGTGGTCGCAGAATTAGAGCGCATTCAACCCGATGATTTAACGCCCAAGCAGGCTTTAGAGCTGCTATACACTTTGAAAAAACAACTGTGAGGATCTATGACCATACAAAAACCCGCCATTACGCAACAACCTATCCATGAAGTGATTGCCAACCGCTGGAGCGGTCGTGCTTACGACGCCAATAAACCGGTGACCAAAGACCAGGTCATCAGCTTGCTGGAAGCCGCGCGCTGGGCACCATCGTGCTTTGGTGATGAACCATGGCGCTATGTGGTCTGTAATAAGGCCGATAATATGCAGGCCTGGCAAGCGGCATTTGATTGCCTGGTGCCGGGTAACCAGGCTTGGGCCGTCAATGCGCAGGTGTTGTTGCTGATTTGCGCAGACACGGTATTCCGCAGCAATGGCAAGCCAAATAAATGGGCACCATACGACACCGGGGCATCGACAGAAAATCTGTGCCTGCAAGCCACAGCATTAGGGTTAATGGCGCACCAGATGGGTGGCTTTGATGCCGACAAAGCGCGTAGCACTTTCAAAGTACCGGAACGTTTCCAGATATTGCCGATGGTGACTGTGGGTTACCAGGCTGCCGTTGAAGGATTGCCTGACGATGTGAAAGAACGTGAATTGGCTGCGCGTAATCGCCAACCGCTGGGTGAGTTATTTTTTGATGGCGTGTGGGATAACGCGATTGTTTAACAATCCAGCATCTATCACTTAACTCATATAAATTGGTTTTTAACGGATTAGATAAAGTGCGATGAGTGAAAGCCGATCGCACTTTTACTTAATAAAATAAGAAGTCACCGTTAAGAGATCACCCTGGGCAAGTTAGCCCATTCCTGTACGCTAGGCCGCTGCCACTGTAGCTCTGCGTAATCAACCAAATGTTCTGGCACCGGGTCACCAGCTAATACCAGGCGGTTGATCATCACTGCAAGATCAGCATCCGCAATACTCCAGTCACCAAACAAATGCGTTTGGCCGGGCTGTAAAAGCTGTGCTGCAGCATGGAATAGTTTATTTGCCGCTGCTTGCGCCTGAGCAGATAAAGGTGGCGGCGAACGCGTCAGAAATACCACTTCTGTTGACCGCTCTTCACGTATGGGTAGCAGGTCACTTCTCAGCCAGGCTTGCAATTCCCTGGCCTTGGCTTTGGATTGAATATCCGACGGATAAAGTGGCGTACCGCTATATTGCTCATCGATATATTCTGCAATCGCTGATGATTCAGATAAATTGAAATTTTGTTCGCTATCCACCAGGGTGGGCACGCGCTGGGTATTGGAGACAGCGGCATATTCAGGCAATGCCTGCTCCTGTTTGCGCAAATTGACTAGCCTTAGTTCAAATTTCAAACCCTTTTCCCGCAGTGCGATATAAGCGGACATGGCGTAGGGTGAAAGATAATTAGCATCGACGTAAAGAATCATCATCGGTCCCTTCTGTGCTATTTTTCTTGGAAGGAGCAGGTGTTTGGACCCACTTTAATTACACCTGCTTTATTGCAACTACATGATGGCTACATGAGCGCTGCGAGCTTGAGGCCAATGATCCCGGCCACAATCAATACCAGGCTGCCAATTCGTAACATGGTGACTGGCTCCCCAAACAATACCATGCCCAGTATCACGGTGCCTATTGCTCCCACCCCAACCCAGATAGCATAGGCGGTGCCTACCGGCAGCGTTTTCATGGCAATTCCCAGCAAACCCAGGCTGATCACCATGGCCAGCACTGTGCCAACGGTGGGCCATAGTTTGCTAAAGCCTTCAGTATATTTCAACCCTATCGCCCAACCCACTTCGAATAGTCCTGCAATCACAAGAATAAACCAGGCCATATTTCGTTCCTCTTTTTTCAGGGTCGTCCCTGGGAGAATAATAGAGCGGTGGGGTCGTCCTCACTTCCTAGCTGTATGGATGATACAACAGCTGAGATATTATTCAATTGTAAGGGAGCCGCTCCCGCATTTAGCAATACTTTAATTTTGTATGCAGCGTAAAGCAATCATGTATGCAGGGTGGCATGGTCGGTGGTTTCCTCTGCTACAATAACGGCACAAAAATTAATCTACAGGAACAGGAAATCTCATGGCAGTGTTGACGCTGACGAAAGCGAATTTTAAAGAAACCATTGAAAGTAACGATTTTGTGATCGTTGATTTTTGGGCACCCTGGTGCGATCCATGTGTGGCATTTACGCCAACATTTGAGGCCGCTGCTGAAAAGAACCCGGATATTATATTTGGGATGGTGAATACTGAAACTGACGGGGAAATTTCGGATTATTTTGATGTAAAACAGATTCCAGGTTTGCTGGTGATCCGCGAGCGTGCCGGCATTCATGCCCAGGTTGGCGAAATTGGTGCGCCCGCATTTGATGAAATCATTAAATGGGCACGTGATTTTGATATGACCCAAGTTCGCAATCACTATGCAGAAGAAGATGCCAAGAAAAAATAATGCTGAGTAGTATGACCAAGCCATGCATTGCATGGCTTTTTTGTTTCTAGATGATAGGTAACCTGGCACGTGCAATGACATTGCGCAATACAAAACTGGTATGTACACCGGTCACGCCGGTAATCCTGGTGATTTTATGCAGTAGTAAATGCTGGTAATCATCCATATCTTTTACCACTACTTTCAGTAAGTAGTCTGATTGCTGGCCGGTGATCAGCAGGCATTCCAGCACTTCAGGCACATTGACGATGCTGGCTTCAAAATTTGCGAAACGTTCCGGCGTGTGCTGGTCCATGGAGATCCCTATTAATGCCATCAGGCTCAATCCCAGTTTTTTTGCATCGACCATGGCTTGGTAGCCGGTGATCAGCCCGGCTTGTTCGAGTGCTTTTACCCTGCGCAAACAAGGGGCAGGGGAGAGCCCAATACGCTCAGCCAATGCCTGATTACTGATATTGCCATCGAGTTGCAGAAGGTCAAGAATGGCTCTGTCAAAACGGTCTAATTTCATAAAATTTAATATTCAATTAAAAGTTGAAATAATATTACACATATTTTTATAATAATAAAATTAAATTTTAATATAATCTTATTTAAAGCCAATTACGCAATAATATTTTTGGCAAAGTGTTTATGATGTCTCCTATCGAGTCAACGTTTACGGAGTACAGCATGCACGCACAACCCTCACAAAAATATCAACCATTCCCACCGGTGAATATTAAAGACCGGCAGTGGCCGAATGCCGTGATTACAAAACCACCGGTGTGGATGAGTACAGACCTGCGTGATGGCAACCAGTCTCTGTTTGAGCCTATGGATGCCGACAAAAAGATGCGCATGTTCAAGATGCTGTGCGAGATTGGTTTTAAAGAAATTGAAGTGGCGTTTCCATCGGCTTCGCAAACCGATTTCAATTTTGTCCGTACATTGATCGAGCAGGACCATATTCCCCATGATGTGACGATAGAGGTGCTGACGCAGGCGCGAGAGCACCTGATCCGTCGCACTATGGAATCCATACGCGGTGCGCGACGCGTGATTGTACATATCTACAATGCGATCTCGCCGACCTTTCGTGAAGTGGTCTTTAACATGAGCAAAGCCGAAGTGAAGGCGATGGCGGTAGAGTCAGTCAAACTGGTGAAAATCATGGCTGCCGATATGCCGGAAACCGAAGTGATCCTGCAATACAGCCCGGAAACCTTTACTGCTACCGAACTCGAGTTTGCCAAGGAAGTCTGTGACGCGGTGACTGAAGCCTGGGGCGCGACGCCAAGTCGCAAAGTGATTATCAATTGTCCGGCCACCGTTGAAGTGGCTACACCGAATATTTATGCTGACCAGATTGAGTGGATGCACCGGCATCTCGCAAGGCGAGACAGCGTGATGCTCAGCCTGCATCCGCATAATGATCGCGGCACCGCGGTGGCGGCGACTGAGCTTGGTATCATGGCCGGCGCTGACCGGGTGGAAGGTTGCCTGTTCGGTCACGGCGAGCGTACCGGCAATGTGGATCTGGTGACCGTCGCGCTGAATATGTATACCCAAGGCGTGCATCCGGGGCTGGATTTTTCTGATATGAATGCAGTGGGACGCACGGTGGAGGAGTGCACGCAGATCGATATTCATCCGCGCCATCCTTATGCCGGCGACCTTGTGTTTACCGCGTTTTCCGGCTCACACCAGGATGCTATTAAAAAGGGATTGATCAGCCAGCAGCAAGATGCGTTCTGGAATGTGCCTTACCTGCCTATTGACCCGAAAGACCTGGGGCGCAGTTATGATTCGATTATCCGTGTCAACAGCCAGTCGGGCAAAGGGGGCGTAGCTTACCTGATGGAAAGCCAATATGGCGTGGTGATGCCGCGTCGCCTGCAAGTAGAGTTTTCCGGTGTGGTGCAGCAATATACGGATACACATGGCAGCGAAGTGACGGCGAAAGATATCTGGCAGCTTTTTAACCGGACTTATACAGAGCCTGCGGCACCGTTTAGCTTTAAGGATTACCAGTTGCAATCAGAGGAGGGTGGCCAGACCATCCGTATGACGGTCGAGGTAAATGGCGTTGCCACTATCTTGAGCGGTCACGGCAATGGTCCGGTGGATGCGGCGATTCACGCGCTGCAAGGCATAGGCGTGTTTGCCCAGGTGCGCAGTTTTGAAGAGCGCTCGATTGGCGCCAGTGCATCAGCGGGTGAAGCGTCTGCGTGTGCTTTTGTGGAAGTCGTTTGCGGGGATAAGGTGTGTTACGGCGTGGGAATTAACCCTGACATTGTGACCGCTTCAATCGAAGCCATTATTAGTGGCATCAACCGCAGCGGGTTTGTTTCAAGCGCAATCGCAAAAAGTGCTTGATTTACGCTGGCTGGTATCTTTTAAGATATCGGCCAGCTTACCAGTGTCCGGTTGTCAGCAGGCGGTAAATGAAATATACACCTACCAGCATCATGACATACACGGGAAGGTTGCTGGCATTGCGTCGTTGCTGATTGCTGATATGGCTGTTGTAGCGGTGAAAGACTATGATCGCGACCACTGCCAGGATAGCCAGGGCGGTATTGACTGGTGAGGCGGTGATCCAGTACCACCAATCGAATGGTGTGACTTCGGATCCAAACATATGCACCGCGATGCCAATCAGTCCGCAGATGATCAGCGCAACCGTTAACAGGGCCTGCAACGTTTGCCACCCGCTATCCGGGCGGATGTCACGATTCTTGTCGAATTGGTTAGGATCCATACAGCTTTCCTTTCTCAAACATCATGCACACTGTGCGATTTGATTGCTTGATACATTCCCAGACATAGCCAGGCTATGTTTAAGTTAGCTATTACCGTTATTTGCTGTTGAATTAGCAGGCAAGTAGCTGACTGGATCAACCGGCTTGCCTTTTTGTCTGATCTCGAAATGTAGCATAGGCGGTTTGCTGTTAGCCGCTGCTGGTAGTATCGCCAGTTTTTCACCTTGCGACACAAAAGAGCCTTCTTTCACCAGGGAGTTTCCCTGATGTGCGTATACAGACAAAAGGTTGCTGTTGTGTTTGATGATAATTAATTTGCCATAGCCGCGTACATCCATGCCGCTATAAATCACTTTGCCAGCGCCAGCCGCGTTAACCGTTTGCCCGGCATTGCCTGTGATGTTCAATCCCTTATTCAATTGCGGATCAAATCCTGCACTGACTTTACCGGCAAGCGGCCATTGCCATTGAATATCGCTGTCGGCAACGGCTTCGATATCCTGTCCATCTGCCGGTACTTTAACTCCCTCTGTAGTCGCGACAGGGCTGGCTGAAGTACCACTGGGGGCTTCAGTCGCAGGCGTCAGTTCAGGACGCGTAATCGCAGACGTCACTACTTCCGCATCGTCAGTCGATGCCGCGTCGTTAGTTTTATTGTTCGACGGGCTTGTGCCTGCTTTGATATTCAGTACCTGGCCGACGTGAATCTCATAAGGCGTTTGCAACTGATTGATTTCCGCCAGTTTCACGAAAGGAATACCAAATTTCCTGCCGATGTTATACAAGTTATCGCCTTTTTGTACCATGTACTGGTTAGGACCTACTGAGACAGGCGTCGCAGGTTTGCTTTCCGGAACCTTGGTCGTGCTGCTGACCGGTGCGCGCGGCATGGGCGAATTTAACGCGCAAGCTGCCAAGGTGGCGGCAGTCATTCCGGTAACCAGTAGCGAGCGTAATCTCATGATAAAGCAGTTCCCCCTAATAATGGCACAAACTTGACCGGCTCCAGGGCGGTCTTCTGCACACCCTGCGCGGTTCTTTCAATCAGATGCAATACCTGTTCTGCAGTTCCCACCGGAATCACCATGCGGCCGCCGACGGCCAACTGGTCAACCAGTTCCTGCGGCACATGGCTTGAAGCAGCAGTTACCATAATGGCGTCAAACGGGCCGTAGTCTTTTAAGCCTATGCTGCCATCCGCGTGATCCAGTTTTACATTGGTGCACTTTAAGGTACGCAAATGCGTCCTGGCTTTCATGACCAGTGGCCGGATGCGTTCCAGTGAAAACACTTCGTTGCTGACGCGTGACAACACAGCGGTCTGGTAGCCACAACCGGTGCCGATTTCGAGTACTTTGTTCAACGGTTTGCCATTGCGCAGAATCTGCGTCATTTTTGCGACGATATATGGCTGTGAAATGGTCTGCCCATAACCGATCGGCAACGATACATCTTCGTAGGCACGGATAGATAAGGCTTCATCGACAAAAATATGGCGGGGAATCTCGGCCATCACATTGATCACCACTTCATCCTGTATGCCTTGCTCCCGCAACCGCGTCAACATTCGCTCCCGGGTGCGAGAAGAAGTCATACCAATGCCGGTTTTACTGGTGTTTCTAGGAATCGCCATCTTGCTTAATTCGTGTCCTGCAACCATTGTTGCAAGTGTTTGATTTGTGAATGTTTGGTCAGGTCTACCTGGATCGGTGATATAGACACGTATCCCTGGGAAACCGCATAAAAGTCAGTACCTTCGCCGCCATCATTCGGTTGACCAGCAGCGCCTACCCAATAAACAGTTTCGCCACGCGGGGTTTTCAGCTGAATCACCGGCTCGGCCTTATGGCGCTTGCCTAAACGGGTAATCTGGCGGCCTTTGATTTCGCTTAAGGGGATATCCGGTACATTCACATTCAACAAGGTAGGCTCAAGGATTTCGCTATGATTGAATTGCTTGACCAGATCCACAATCACACTCGCCGCCGTGTCAAAATGCGTAGGCTGATGTTGTGACATCGACACTGCAATAGATGGAATGCCTAATAAATAACCTTCTGTGGCAGCAGCGACTGTGCCTGAATAAATAGTGTCATCGCCCATATTGGCGCCATCATTGATGCCGCTGATGACCATATCAGGCATTTCCTGCATCAATCCGGTCAGCGCAATATGCACACAGTCAGTCGGGGTGCCGTTCACATAAAAAAAGCCATTGGCGGCCTGTTTTACGCTTAGCGGTCTATCCAGCGTAAGGGAGTTGCTGGCGCCACTGCGATTGCGTTCGGGTGCTACTACGGTGATATCGGCCACTTTACTCAGGTGTTGAGCCAGTGCGGCCAAGCCTGGAGCCAGGTAGCCATCGTCGTTGGATAACAGAATTTTCATGCCGGATATTATATAAGGTTTACTGACCTTGTTTATGCCATACCCTGAAAGAATTTAGCATGAGGAATAAGTATTTATTACCTGCAAATGGCTGCAATACACTCTAGTGTTGTCCGCTATCCGCTTTAATCTCAGTGACTGTGAAGTGTTTACGCTGCATTTTGTAAAGCGGCCTGGTAACGCTGCCCGCTGTATTTGGCATAAGCAATCGCGCTGGCAAAAAATAGCACACTTAACAATATCTCTGTCCATGCCAGCATACGTGTCACGCCGGTCTCAGACCAGGCCCTGACTGTGCCTTCGGTAAAGTAAAACAGTACCAGCATGCCAGCCCATTGATAGGTATAACGTTTGCCGCGCAAAACACCAAATAGCGGTGCCAGTAAAGGCAGTGCTTTCAGGAACAGCAAGCTGCCACCGCTACGTAAAGGTGCCCAGAAAATTTCCCAGCCCAGGCACAATACAATCAAACCCACCAGGCTGATGCTCGCGCCCAGTCGGCTCCATTTCAGAATAGCCGGAATCATGAGCGGCCCGCTTGTGCCAGAGCCACTAAAGCCTTGCGTGCATCCATCGCGTTGAGTACGAGTTGGTCAAAATCAAAACGCAACTGGCCATGCACTTCTTCACCGTGCATATATTTCACATCAAAGCCCTCGGCATCCAGCCCGATCATTTCTGCCTGGTCGGCTTTGACGCCATGCACATGCTGGCAATATTCCAGCATGCTGTCTATGTGGTCTTCATTCATATGCGAAACAATTCCTGATTCCTGCGAGGCCAGCATGCTATCTGCCAAGTCTTCATTCAGGGAATCACCCTCAAACCAGTCAAGTCTGCCGAGGCCGGCGATATAACGTACATGCTCGACACGGAGGCGATACAGGTGAAATTCTTCCAGGTCAAAATAAGTCACCGCATCCGGGAAGTAGCGCAGATAGCGTGCGCGTAAATCAGGGTCATTCTTATCACATGGCAATGCTTCACCTATCAATGTCAGTTGCGTGTGCGCATGCTGGTTTTGTGCTTCTGAAAATACCAGTAAGGATACTTTGGCATTTTCATGCATATTTTTAGCGTGTTCAGCGTTGGCATTCACCAACATGATGGGCTCAGCCTGCTGGCTACAGATAAATGGCGCGATGGCGCCAAAAGGATAACCAGGGTATTTCATGGAGTACGTGGACAACACGGCATGGCGTGTGGCAAACAGAAATTGGCGGGCTTCGCGGATGAGTGCGGCAGACATACAGGTTTCCTAAATAACGGTTATTGTAATTTGAGTGCAGTTTCGGCCAGGCGTTTCCCTAAAGCCATACACAATTTCTTTTCATCCTCTGAAATTGGCTGGTCATCCATCGCACCGCCGATATGGCTGGCACCGTAAGGTGTGCCGCCTGTCTTGGTAGTGCCCAGTTGCGGCTCGGAATAGGGTAGGCCGACCATCAGCATGCCATGATGCATCAGCGGTATCATCATGGTCATCAATGTCATCTCATTACCACCATGCAGGGAACCGGTTGATGTAAATACAGCTGCCGGTTTACCTATCAATGCGCCTTTAAGCCAGAGACCTGAGGTGCCATCAAGAAAGTATTTCACCGGCGCCGCCATATTGCCGAAACGGGTAGGGCTGCCTAATACCAATCCGGCACATTCTTCCAGGTCTTGCAAAGTCGCATAAGGTGCACCCGATGTTGGAATATCTGGTTCAGTGGCTTCTGGATTGGCAGAGACTTTAGGAACCGTGCGTACCCTTGCTTTGGCGTGATTGACGCTTTCCACGCCACGGGCAATCAGTTGCGCCATTTCTTTCACGGCACCGCCCTGCGAATAATAGAGAATAAGGATTTCAGTCATTTTTTTCGTTTGTCGCGTAATTTCTGTTTTTGGTCATCTAACTCAAACAAGCCGATGGCATTTACCAGTTCACTGAATTTTGTGTAACCGTAATTGCGTGAGTCAAAGGCTGAAAAGTTTTTAACGATATGGTTTTTGACTGCGCCCATGGCGGCAAAACCCGTCTCGTCAGACAGCCCTTCAATGGCAGAGCGGATCAATGATACCAATTTGGCATCATTCGCTAATTGCTGTTTGGTTTTTTTACCGATAGGCACAAGCGTAATTTGTTCTTCGTCCGACTTGGATTTGGTCGTGGCTTCCACTTGTGCAGAAGGTTCCTCCACGTTTTTTTCCTGGAGCAGGATTTCGAAATAAACAAACTGGTTGCAGGCCGCCCTCAGCGATTCCGGCGTTTTATTCTCGCCAAAGCCGTACACAAATTTCCCTGCTTCACGCAAACGAATCGCCAGCCGCGTAAAGTCACTGTCGCTGGATACGATACAGAAACCATCGAGCGGAGCAGTGTAGAGCAAATCCATGGCATCGATGATCAATGCGCTATCAGTAGCATTTTTACCTTTGGTATTGGCGTACTGCTGGATCGGCTGAATGGCATGTTTAGGCAGCACAGGCTTCCATTGCTTGACATGATCAGAAGTCCAGTCGGCATAAATACGCCTGACACTGATGTCGCCGAACTTGGACATTTCTTCAAACAGCTCATCAATAATAGGAATGACCTTGAAGGTATTGTCAGCATCAATCAAGACTGCCAGTCGTGGATTTTTATTATCCTGTTGCATGCCATCCTCCTGGGTTAATCAAAGCTGAAACCGTAAAATATATCCAGCGCATTATCCGAGCCAGTCCTGGTTTCAATCGAAATCCGGTTGGTCAGCTGGTAGGTGAGTTTACCAACATTTAATAGCCCGACAATGCTTTTTTCATAACCAACTACGAGCCGGTTGTTGATGCGCTTGCCTACACTGACCGCATAATTGGTCGGCCCTGAGCCACGTACATCAATACTATCCAGGCCTATGGTTTGGGCTATTCTGGTCTGTAACGACACTGAGTCTCCTTGCGAAAGCAATGCGCTGGCGGCAACAGACAGCATCGCCATATCACTGCTGCCGACTGCTGACATCGGTTGCCCAAGCACCAATAGCGAGATTTTGTTTTCATTGCTGGTTTCCGGGGTGGAGACCAGTTTCAGTTGTGGCGTTTGCAGGCTGCCGTTGATTTGTATGCCGACTTTTGTATTTTCCACCTGCCGGGTTGCCAGCACATCCAGGCCGATATTCGGGATCTTGCCGCTGAAAATAAGGCGGCCGGTTTCAATGTTGAGAGATTGGCCATAAGCCAGGTAGGTACCGGTTACTTCCAGAGTGCCGCTGGCAGCGAGATCGTCCAGCATGCCTTCAAGACGCATTTTCCCGCTCAAAGCACCATTCAAGCCTTGACCGCGCAACATGAATTGTTCTGACTCTTTAAACGGGAGGCCGGGTTTATCGCCAAAATCCAGGCCGAAATCCTGGAAGCTTATCTGGGATTTTTTAGCGGGTGCTGTATTTTCAGGCGATTGAATAATCACGTCGCCATCCAGTTGTGGCTTATCGCCTTTGGGCAATTCAAATAGCCCTTTATGGATTTTAAGGTTTCCGCTGATGCTGGTGTTCGCACTGGTGAGTTTTAACCTGGCGTCACCACTCAGCTGTACCCAGCGGTCCACCCGGGAGAGCGCTTGCAGTTGATTGAGTTTTGCAGATAAATCCATTTGCCAGTCAGGCTGCTTCAAGGAGAGTAATCCTGTGGCATCCAGCTCGCCGTTCTTGCCGGAAAAATGTATCTGGTTGAAAGTGACCTGGTCACCCGCCATGGTTGCATTCAGGCGGCCTTGTTCCAACCATACGCCTTGCGAAGGCACTTGTAGTGCGAGTGCCTCGCCTGTAATCGCGCCTTTCAACTGAGGCTCAGACACCACACCACTGACCTGCGCATCAATCGCCAGCCTGCCTGCAGGTTGAATATCCGAGAATAATCTGGAGAACCAGTTTAACTGCCGGATATCGGCTTTCAGGGATGCGGATACTGGTGCCGAGTTTTTGATCACAAACCCTGTTGGCGTGGGCGTGACAATGGTATTCGCTGACAATTGCAGGTTAATGGCATCAGTGGAGTTGATGGTACTTTCCACGCGCACTTTGTTATTTTCTGCTTTCACATTTGCAGCCAGTGTTTGCAGGCCCAATCCCTGCCATTTGGCATTATTAATGTCATAGACCTGCCAGTCGCCCTGGCTGCGTTGCAGTTGCAGAAATCCGTTCAGGCGTTGGTCCAGTTGCATATCCCATTGGGCGGATAACTTGAGATGATCTGCCGGTAACTGTGTGGATTGCTCAGGCACCAGCCAGGCCATTAATGCTTGCAACGGAAAGTCTTTCAGGGTGCCGCGCGTTTGCAATTGCATCATTTCTGTCGCTTGTGCAGAGACGGTACTCGCAGCTTTGGCAGGGCGGTAATGCAAGCGCTCAACTTGCATCTGCCCTTCAAATACATTCAATGCCAATTGTTGCAGGTCGAACCCTTGCGATGCGCTCCAGGCCATCGTAGCGGGATTGGTTAACCGGAACACTTTTCCGTTGGCGTCCTGCAGTTGCGTTAACTGGGCTTGCCAACTGTCATTCTGCCATGCGCCGTTTAGAGCCAACCGGATGTTGCGTTGCAATGAGGGGTCAGAGTCCTTGATTTGCAGCGTAAGTAGATGTTTTGCCAATGATCCTTTTAAATTCAGCTCGGCTTCAATAGGCGGGCTGTCTGTTCCCTGGCTATTCTGTTGCGACAAGCCATGTAACTTAATCTCGTGATCTAAAGGTGCCTGTACATTGTCGGAAGCTTGTCCTTGCACTTCAAACCCTGCCAATACCAGCCTTTGCGGTAATTGCAGTTGTTGACCGGAGAGACTGTATTTGGCTTGGAAGCCATCCGCGAGGTGCCGCAGAGTACCTTCGCCTTTTATCTGGCCGGAAAATCCCGGCATAAACTGCGCCAGATTGGGTAAATTGGCCTGCCAGGAAAGCATGGTTTCTTTGGAAGCTGGAGTTGTGCTGCGAAGCGTGAATGTGTTTTTATCCAGTTGCGCAAGCAAATCCATGGCGGTTAATTGCTGGCCTTGCAATGTTGCCGACCCACGGACAATCAGTGGCTGCGTTTGCAGACGGCTATCTCCTGAATCCACCTTCACTTGGATAATGCCGTTGTCGGTGAGGCTGCCATCGGCGGTGACTTTTAAGTCCATATGGCCAGCCAGCTGCGGATGCACATGTCTGGCCTGGAATTGTTGCAGATGAAACAGGAAATGGCTGTTGCGGGCGTCATCAAGGCCTATGGTCGCTTTCAATAGCACCACATCTTCGCCAGGCTTTGTTGCGGGAACAATCGCAAACGGTTTTCCGGCTGGTTGGTAGTGATGGCTGGCCGCAATATCGACTGTGGTCAGGTCACCATGTAATTCGGTACGCAGGTGATAGGGCAGATCGCCTTGTGGTTGCTGGACATCCATCCAGCCATTTAATGGGAATGGCGCGGCATTCTGCATCTGGAAATGGGTGCTGATTTCACCCCATGGGCTGTGCGCCTGCGCGATTCGAAACTGCATGGCTTTATTGTCAGCATCCAGGTCAAACTTGATCTTCTCAATATGGTAAGTGCTTGGCCCCTGGATGATGGTTAGCCGTTCAATGCTGCCGGACAATAGATGGAAGGGCAGCGGAATGTTGATACGCTTGGGCAAAGGCCCAGTCGCGGGTTTGTTGCCAGGCAACGGACTGTCCGGTTGCGGCTTGAATTTCAATGTCACCTGTCGGGCAACAAAGCTGGACACAGTCAATTCACCGTGTGGCGTAACGCCTAAGCGCATATCCGAAGCAATGCCTTCGACCTTGAGTTTGGCATTCCCCAGGTCAGTCTCAAATTCTTTCAGGCTGGTGACGACCATGACATTTGCAGCCCACACGATTTGTGGCGTGATGACCAGGCTCAGGCAAAGCGAGATAACCAGCGATAACCTGCACACTCGTGAGAACGCATGCATGACACCCATCAGAAATTCACTCCCAGGTTAAAGTGCAAACGGTATTCCTTGGTTTCTTCACCGTAAGCGATATCAACCCCCACCGGCCCGATCGGGCTGCGGAAACGGGCTCCCAGCCCATATCCAAGTACCGGGTCGTAATCTTTCCAGCTGTTGGCTGCATTACCGAAGTCTACAAATACCGCGGCGCCCCAGGAAGGTGTCAGCCACTGCACTATCTCGCTACTACCGGTCAGAAGCACTCGGCCACCGACTGTCGCCCCACCTTCATTGACGCCGAGTGACTGGAATCCATAGCCGCGCACAGACTGATCACCACCGGCACGAAACAAATAGGTAGCCGGCACCTTGCTTGCAGAGCCGTTGACACTGCCTACTTCAAGCCTGCCCAGCCATTGGGTTGAACTGGTTAATGGATAGAATGCCTGGGCCCTTGCTTGGGATTGCAAAAAGCGGCCATCAGAAATCCGTTCAAAAGGTGAAAGTTGAAATTGTGTATTCAATATCCAGCCTTTGGTAGGTGCCTGCTGATGGTCAAGCTGCCGCAGGTTAAAACCGTAAGTGACTGTGGCGGCTTTGTTGAATTGGGAGGTCACTTCATCTACTTGCAGGTATTCATACAACAGGTTTGCACCAATAAACTGCTCGAACTTGCGCGGTTGCCCCCAGTAACGACGCACCCCGTTTTGTAGCGCAGTAGTGATTTGTCCTTGAAGATCGGTGCGGGTCAAGCTGTTCTGGATGCTGTCGCGGTAACCTTTTTCATCCATCAGGAAGTTGATATTGGAGGTGGCTGCCTGTAAGCGTTGTTCCAGGCGGATGCTGCTATCCCACAATAATCCGCGATTAAATAGATTGCGGTCTGTGTAGTTAAACACCGTACGCGCGCCGGTATTGGTACTGGCACCGACACCGATACGTACAGATTTTTCTTCCATTTCACGAACGGTGACATCCACATCCGCCGTATTGCCACTGTTGAGCGCTTGTGTATTTGCCACCACATCCACCTGGCTGAATTTGCCGGTGCTCATAAAACTGTTTTGTAAAAGCAACAGTTCCGATTGTCGATAAGGGTCGCCTGCTTTAATCGTGTTCAAAGGACGGATCAAGGTTTCCGGGTAATGTTGCAAGCCATGGATATTCACTTTGCCAAAACGCACGGCCGGACCTGAGTCCACCGCAATGTTAATGGACACTTCCTGAGTTAGCGGTTGCACCATGGCTTGTGATTGGGTGATTTTTGCATTGGGGAATTCCGCTTGCAACAAGGACGCCAGAAGATCCCGTTTAGCCGCAGTCCAGGCTTGCTGGGTAAATACATTGTTGACTTGCAGAGGCCAGCTTTTGCTGGCGGTTTCCAATATTTCTTTGTGGGCGGGCTGTTGTATTTCGCCAGTCAGCAAGACTGAGACTTTGCTGACTTTGGCTTGCGGAGGCAAGTGCACGTGAAATTCAACAATATGTGGCGCAGGCTGATAAGCCACTGTTTTTACTTTGAAATAGCCTTCAGTTGCCAGCAGGTCGTTAATTTCCTGCGGCGTTTTCTGGATCAAGCGACGCCATTCACCCTCATTCATACGTGGATTCTGCATGGATTCATGCAGCGTCAGGTGTTTTTCCAATAACTCGCCCAGATACGCTTTGTTTTCAGGAGGTGTGTCGCTATTGAGTGAAAAACGGGTTTGGTATGTATTGCCCTGTTTGACCTGGAACCAGTCGCTGTCTTTGGTTTTTTCCTGCGCCATGGCCAAAGGTGTAGCAATGATTAATGCGGTAAGCAATAAATAAAAAAATGTGTGGGGTTGCGGGAAATAGCGGGTTGGCGTGATCAGGCATAACAGCCAGGGCATTGGTGTACACCTGCCCTGGCTAAAAGTTGGGATCAAACCAACGCTTGATGACCTTATTGCAGTGTGTTTGAAGTTAAAAACAGAAAAATCCCTGAAGAAGTCACTAAATATGTTTCACCAATTGACTTGCCTTGCCGGTATAAGTTGCAGGTGTCATCGCCAGTAAATTCTGTTTGGCTTCAGCGGGGATTTGCAGCGTTTCGATAAACGCATGTAATGATTGCTTGTTAATGCCACCTTTGCCGCGTGTGAGTTCTTTTAATTGCTCATACGGGTTTTCAATGCCGTAGCGACGCATCACGGTCTGGATAGGTTCTGCCAACACTTCCCAGCTATTGTCCAGGTCTTCATGCAAACGCTGTGGATTAATTTCCAGTTTATTCAGGCCGCGCAGGCAGGCATCATAAGCCAGCAGGGAGTAACCTAGGGCGACACCCATGTTGCGCAGCACGGTAGAGTCGGTCAGGTCGCGTTGCCAGCGTGAAATCGGTAATTTTTCTGCCAGGTGACGCAAGATTGCATTCGCGAGCCCCAGGTTGCCTTCAGAGTTTTCAAAATCAATCGGGTTGACTTTGTGCGGCATGGTAGAGGAACCGATTTCCCCGGCTTTGACTTTTTGCTTGAAGTAACCGACCGAAATATAACCCCAGATATCACGATTCAGGTCGATCAGAATGGTATTGATGCGAGACAACGTATCGTATAGCTCAGCCATGTAATCATGTGGCTCGATCTGGATAGTCATCGGGTTATATGTCAGGCCTAATGATTCGACAAAGGTTTTGGCAAAGTTTTCCCAGTCTAGGTCAGGGTAGGCGGACAAGTGCGCATTGAAGTTACCCACCGCGCCATTTATTTTGCCTAGTATTTCGTTGGCTTGCAGTTGTTTGAGTTGACGTTGCAAGCGGTAGACCACATTGGCTAATTCTTTACCCATAGTGGTCGGGCTGGCGGTCTGGCCGTGGGTGCGGGAAAGCATAGGCTGATCGGCCAGTGCAGATGAAAGCGCTGTTAAACGCGCTACCACAGCATCCAGGTTGGGCATCATCACGCTATCACGCGCCGATTTGAGCATCAATGCATGAGACAGGTTATTGATATCTTCGGAAGTACAGGCGAAATGGATAAATTCGCTGGCTTTTTTAATGTCGTGGTTACCGTCAAACTTTTCCTTGAGCCAGTATTCAAGGGCTTTCACATCGTGATTGGTACGTGCCTCGATCGCTTTGACCTGCATGGCATCATCTTCGCTGAACGACTGGATTGCAGCATCCAGCTCGGCAATAGTCTCAGCACTGAACGGCGCGATTTCTGCCAGTTTTGGCTCTGCACTCAGTGCTTTCAGCCATTCGACTTCCACCAGTGCCCTGTACCTGATTAATGCATATTCGCTAAAAAATGGGCGCAGGGGGTCAAGTTTAGCGTGATAACGGCCGTCTAAGGGTGAGAGTGCATTGAGGGTGGTAAGAGACATGAATATAAAGCGGTGTGGATTCGAAAGTCGACATTTTACCCAATACGGCACCGCTTGTCTTTTTCTATTCTTATGCCGTTCGGTGGCCGGGAAGCCTTGCCATGATATAAAGTGTCGCTAAGGATGAGCGAAATTACAGATGAAAACCGCTTTGTTCAGCCAATTATGCTTGCCGGTGCCGTGACATAATCGCTCACTGGAAAACTATTGCACATGAAACGCCACTCTTCATCCTTTATCAGTATTGCGGCAGGCTTTTGCCTGACGCTGTGTCTGCTATGGACGCAGATACTGGCGGATGACTATGTACTGGCGATGCTGGAGAAAGTCAGGCAGCGTTACGGCGAAGAGGCTTATCAGAATGTGATGCGCCTGAACGAGCTGTATAGCCAGCTGGCAAATGCCAGCGAAATGACCAAGATCGGCATGGTCAATGACTTCACCAACCAGCATGTGTTATTTGTAGATGACATCAATCTATGGGGCGTTGACGATTATTGGGCCAGCCCGCTGGAAACCTTTGGTAAAGGCGCAGGTGACTGTGAAGACTTCAGTATCGCCAAATACACTTTGCTCAAAAAACTCGGTGTGCCGCAGGATAAGTTACGGTTGACGTATGTACGTGCCAGAATGTCCAGCGGTAATATCCGTCCACACATGGTACTGGCTTATTACGCCATGCCTACCAGCGATCCACTCATTCTGGATAACCTGAATTTCGAAATATTGCCCGCTTCCAGACGTGGCGATTTATTCCCTGTGTTCAGCTTTAATGAAAAAGGCCTGTTTGTCGCCAATAACCCGACCATGCGCGCCGGGTCGCCAAACAATATTTCCAAATGGCGCGATGTACTGACACGCATGCGGCAGGACGGGCTGGAGTAAATGAAAATGCTGAATCACGTGTACCAGAATCTGGAATATTTGCAAACCTTGGCTAAGATATGGTTAATAGCAAAAGTTAATGCTAGGCTTATGGTTGAAGCCTGCATGAACGCCGGGTTGTGGATGAATTTACCCCAAGAAAAAAGAGGGCTTATAACATGTCATTAATAAAACAAATACGCATAGCGATTTCCGTCATTATCCTGATGGTGGCGGCGGGGTGCCTATTTTTGGCTGTGTATGATGACCACCGCTTTATGGCCGAGCAGTTGCAGAAGAAAAATAATGATAATGCCAATGGCCTGGCAATTACCCTTTCCAATATCCAGAAAGACAATGTCACTGTTGAGCTGATTATCAGCGCCCAGTTTGATATGGGTCATTACCGCCGCATCGCGATTATTTCGCCTGACAATAAAATTATGATTGAACGCGTCAACCGTAATCCGCATTCTGTGGCGCCTACCTGGTTTCAATCGTTGTTTTCAGTCAATATCCAGCCAGGTATCGCCAATATTCAATCAGGCTGGCAGCAATATGGCACTCTCGAACTGGAAAGCGAACCTTCGCTGGCCTATGACCAATTATGGGAAACTTCACGCCATGCTGTGCTCTGGACCCTGATCGTCGCCTTTATGAGTTATGTCGTTTCCGGTTTCTGGCTGAAAAAAATCCTGAAACCATTGGATGACGTGATTGCACAGGCTGAAGCACTGGGTGAGCGTAAATACATTACGATTGAAGAGCCGCAAACGGAAGAATTCAAGAAACTTGTGCGCACCATGAATATCCTGTCTGACCGCGTGAAATCCATGGTGACCGCTGAGTCAGAGCGGTTGAACATGTTTAACCAGCAGATCAACTATGACGAAGTCACCGGTTTGATGAACCAGTCGCACTTTACCAACACTGCGTCAGTTGCTTTAAAAAGCGATAGTTTTGTGGAGGGTATGCTCACTTTGGTGCAATTGCGTAACTTGCCAGACATTGACAAGCAGTTGGGCTACAGCGTCACCAATCAGTTGATCAAAAAAGTAGCTGATGCCCTAGAGCAGCAGATGGCACATTACCCTGATGTGGTATGTGGCAGGCTCTCAGGCAGCGAGTTCGGGATCTTCAGTCGCCAGCCGCTGGATGATTTCAATCTTGCTGCTGAACTGAAACTGGTGCTAGAAAAACTGAATGCCGCGCAACAGGTCGTGCAATTCCAGTTTGTGGTCACCCACACTAAAACCATAAACGGCGATGACTTTGTCGATCTTCACAAAGTGATGCAGTTTATCCTGGACCTGGCTGGCGACCAGGCCGCCTTGCCAATGCGGGTGATGAATGCGAACAGTATTGTCACCTCGAGAAAGAATTATCTCAGCCAGTGGAAAGAACAATTCCTGCATGCCATCGAGCA
This sequence comes from Methylophilus sp., assembly GCF_035460085.1. Classification (GTDB taxonomy): domain Bacteria; phylum Pseudomonadota; class Gammaproteobacteria; order Burkholderiales; family Methylophilaceae; genus Methylophilus. Next base: position 7,751 of record NZ_DATHWZ010000085.1, on the reverse strand, counting down.
TAAGCAAATCAAGCTTGCGCGCTATCCGGTCATGCAAAAGGGTAGACAGCTGTTCCATTATGAGTGTCCATTGCGCCTGCATATTGACGAGGGTGATCAATGGCTGGCTGCCGGTGCGTTTATTGACTGGGCCAGCCAGCTCGACATGATCAAGACGCTTGATGGCCTGGCGTTGGAGTATGCAGTCGATATGCTGGACAAAAACAATGCTAACTTGAGTGTCAATGTGTCTTCTGCTGCCATGCGTAGTGATGAATACAAAGACAAGTTGCAAAGCTTGATTATCGACGTCAAGCGACCTGCACGTTTGAGTTTTGAAGTTTCGGAAGAAGCCGCGTTCAGCGATTTTGTCCAATTCAAGCAGTTCGTACATTTTGTAAAATCACTCGGATGTGTCATCGGTATGGAGCATGTGGCGACACGTCTGGCGCAATTGGGGGATTTGCATGAACTGGGATTGGACTACATTAAGTTTGATGCTTCATTGATACGCGATATTCATTTGCGTCCTCAGCAGCAATCACTTTTACGTGGCTTGTGTATGATGGTACGCACTATGGGCATCATGCCGATTGCTGAAGGCGTGCAGGATCAGCAGGAGCTGGATAGTCTGAATTCAGTAGGGATCGAGGCGGTGACAGGACCTTTTGTGCAGGAAACCCTGCAATTTGGTGACCAATAACCAATGTCAATCTTTGTAATTCACGGGATTTTTGCCATATACTCAGCGTTTTGGTTAAGCGGAACAGTGCATATAATCTAAGCTGCTTAATAATAAGTATGAGCCGTTGATAAGGACAATAAAAAGCCAAAGCCATGGAAACGACGCAATATTTTAACCAAACTGACAAAGACGTTTTACTCGAGTGTCTGCTTTACATCTGCCGTCATAATCGACTGGCAACCACTCGGGATGCGTTAATCTCCGGCTTGCCACTTGAAGATGGCAAGCTTAATCCTGAATTATTTAAACGTTCCGCTGAGCGATTGCGACTTGATGTAACCGTTCAGCAAAGCGCGATCGCTGCCTTGATTCAGCCGCAAACAGATATTACATTGCTGTTGAATAATCATCGTGCCTGTCAGTTGTTGAAGGTTGATGATGGCCATCACTTTGCACAAGTCGTTTTTCCTGACCTTTCACCAGAGCCAGTGACGATGAGCCTGGCCGACCTGGCTGCGGAATATACAGGCTATGCATTGGTGACCAAGCAAAACTACATTTTTGATGCACGTACGCCAGAAGTCGGCCGAGTAAAAATCAGACACTGGTTCTGGGGCTCGATTGCTGAAAACAAAGGCATCTACCGCGATGTGATGGTCGCAGCCCTGTTGATCAATATATTTGCTCTGGCGATGCCGCTTTTTACCATGAACGTGTATGACCGGGTGGTCCCTAACAAGGCAGTCGAAACGCTATGGGTATTGGGTATCGGTGTTGGCCTGATTGTACTTGGCGATTTATTGCTGCGTTCAATGCGGGCTTATTTCCTGGACTGGGCCAGTGCGCGTATTGATGTGAAGCTGAGTGCCCAGATTATGGAAAAAGTGCTCGGTACTCGTTATGATGCCAGACCTACTTCAGTCGGCTCTTTTGCTTCCAACCTGCGGTCATTTGAAAGCGTACGCGACTTTATTACCTCCGCCACAGTTGTTACGCTGATTGATTTGCCGTTCGGCATTATCTTCCTGGTGGTGATTGCCTGGATCAGTCCTTATATGGTGTTGCCTGCACTGATAGGCGGCGCTTTCGTTTTAATCTACTCACTAAGCGTGCAAACCAAAATGCATGACTTATCTGAAACTATGTACCGCGCCAGTGCGCAACGCAATGCCACCTTGATCGAAAGCTTAGTCGGCCTGGAAACCGTTAAGTCCATGGGGGTGGAAGGGCAGATGCAAGGTAAGTGGGAGCGCAGTGCGATATTCCTGTCTGAAGTGGGTAGCAAGCTGAAATTGTTATCCTCTTCAATTACTAATGGTACCTATGCACTGCAACAAATTATCAGTGTTGCCATTATCATCCTTGGCGTTTACCTGATTTCAAATGGTGACCTGACCATGGGTGGATTGATTGCATGTTCGCAACTGACAAGCCGCGCATTGGCTCCCATTTCGCAAATTGCCAGTTTGTTTACCCAGTACCATACCGCGGCGACTTCATTGAAGTCACTCGAAGGCATTATGGAAAAACCGGAAGAACGCAGCAAGGGAGTCAATTTCCTGTCGCGCCCGGCATTCAAGGGTGAAATTGAGTTTAAAAGTGTTTCTTTTAAATATCCTGGCACCGATGAGTTAGCCTTGAACCGGATTTCTTTCAAAATTCGTCCCGGTGAACATGTGGGCCTGATTGGCCGCATGGGTTCAGGCAAGACCACGATCAACAAGTTGATTCTGGGTTTGTACCAGCCGACTGAGGGCGCCATTTTGATTGATGGTATTGATGCACGTCAGATTGATCCGGCAGAGTTACGCCGCAGTATTGGCTATGTGCAGCAGGATAACCACCTGTTTTATGGCACCTTGCGAGACAATATCACGTTACGTCATCAGCACGCCGATGATCAAGCAGTCCTGAATGCAGCGCAGGTGGGTGGTATCGCCGAATTTGTGAATGCGCATCCAAAAGGTTTTGACCTGGAGGTTGGTGAGCGTGGGGATACCCTATCCGGAGGGCAACGGCAAGGCGTTGGCATTGCGCGCGCTTTTGTTACCAGCCCGCAGATTGTGTTGCTGGACGAGCCCACCAGTGCGATGGATCACTCGGGGGAAGAGAACGTAAAAAATAGGATTGCTGAAGCATCCGCCAACAAAACCCTGATTGTGATTAGTCATCGTAACGGCATGCTTGAGCTGGCTGAACGTTTAATTGTGATTGATTCAGGACAGATTGTGGCCGATGGTTCTAAAGAAGATGTCACCGCTGCGTTACGTGCGGGTAAAGTAGGTAAGGCAAGGTAACATCATGGCAAAAAAAATATTTGATAAGTTCGGTGACGTTACTAAAAGTGACAGCATTTGGGTGCGTATGGGCAAACCGGTACATGCGCTAGTGGACAAAATAGTCAAAACAGATACCGCAGAGAATCGATCATGGTCTGAACAGGCACATGATGTCATGGTTGAAGATAGCATGCTGCATGCCAAATTAATCATGTATGCCATTTTGATCATTTTGGTGGTATTGCTGGTCTGGGCCAATCTGGCCGAAGTTGATGAGGTGACTCGCGGTGAAGGCCGGGTGATTCCATCTCGTCAGATACAACTGGTGCAATCACTGGATGGCGGTATCGTCACCGATATCATGGTGAAACTGGGGGATACGGTTAAGCGTGGCCAGCCGCTGATTAAAATTGATGAAACGCGGGCGATTTCCTCATTGAAGGAAAATGAAAGCCAGTATCTATCACTTAAAGCCAAAGAGTCCCGTTTAAAAGCATTGGCTAATGGCGGCTCCTATAATCCGCCAAGTGAGGTGCAGCAAAAGGTACCTGATACCTATTTGCAGGAATTACAATTATTCAATGCCGGGCGCGCAGAACTGGATTCACAAGTGAATATTGCGCGAGATCAGCTGTCTCAGCGGGAGCGCGAGCTTTCAGAAGTGCAATTCAAGAAAGAAGTTGCGATCAAGACTTATGATTCCAATAGCCGTGAATTAGCCGCGAATCGCCCTTTATTAGCCAGTGGTGCGGTTTCCGAGATCGAAATTCTTCGTCTGGAGCGTGAAGCGAACAGGGCCAAAGGCGATATAGACCAGGCTTCTGCGCAAATGAGCCGCTTGACTGCAGCCATTTCAGAAGCGCGACGCAAAGTTTCAGAAGCACAACAGGTGTTTATGAGCAAAGTGCGTACAGAGCTGAATGAGACAACTGCTAAAATCAATAGCTTGACCCAATCCAGTCTTGCATTGTCAGATAAAGTAAAGCAGTCGACGCTTTTGTCGCCGGTGAATGGCAAAATCAGTAAGCTGTATTACAACACCGTTGGCGGTGTCATACAGGCTGGCAAGGAAGTGATGGAAGTTGTGCCCTCCGATGATGCCTTGGTGATTGAGGCGAAAGTGCAGACTAAAGACATCGCATTTATTCGCCCTAAACAACCCGCCATCGTGAAACTGACCGCATACGACTATAGCATTTACGGCAGTCTCGACGGCGAAGTGACAGATATTGCAGCAGACTCGACGATAGACGATAAAGGAAATGCTTTTTATGTCGTTAAAGTAAGAACAATAAAGAATAATATCGGCGACCATCTGCCAATTATTCCTGGTATGGTGGCACAGGTAGATATTTTGACGGGCAAGAAAACGGTTATGTCCTACTTGCTTAAACCTGTGCTTAAGGCTAAATCGTATGCATTAACCGAGCGCTAATCTATGAAACATATTTTTATTACGTCATTAAAGCAGCCTGTAGAAGCCTGGCTGAAAGCCTTCCCCAAATTGGTCACGAGTGCAGAAGTTGTTTCTGCAGATGTTGCCGGTGCAACCCTTGTATGGGTGCATGCCCAACTGGAAAACAGCAACCAGTGGCGTACTCAAGTACAACAAGTATTATCACTAATTCCCACTGCGAAAGTGATTGTGTTGTCCAATAACCCTGATCAATCCGAAGCCATGCAGGCACTCGAATTAGGTGTTGTAGGTTACCTGCATGCTTATGCGCATCATCAAGTTCTTAAGGAAGTCTTTGGTGTTGTGTCGCATGGTGGTATATGGCTGGGTCGCGACTTGTTAAAACATTTGATTACCTTGACTACCCGTGGGACACGTCACACAGCGGATGCAATTGAAGAGGTGTTGGAGGCTTTGACCAAACGTGAGCGGGAAGTAGCATTGGAAGCGGCAAAAGGTAACAGTAATAAGGAAATCGCCAGAACACTCTCAATTTCTGAACGCACTGTGAAGGCGCATCTGACTTCTGTATTTGATACTTTAAAAGTCAGGGATCGTTTACACCTGGCGCTTGTCCTGCAAGGGCAATCCTCTCAAGGCCAATTCGGTTTGGAAACGGGTATCAGCGCTGGTTCATTGAATAAAGCACAGTTGAATTCATAAGTATCCGCATTATTTACGCCAATTAGTTACCAAAATAATAAGATTTAGGGAATTTTAATAAGGGGTTTTATGTCACAAAAATAAGATTTGTGACTTTTTCCCCTAAAATTCCCAACTAATACCATATTAGTAGGGTGGGTAACACTTGTGCCTTAACAATACTGTAGTTATACTGGTTTCAGGATGAAACTTTAATAACTTGTTAAGAGTCTGCACAATGAAACTAAAAAGAATTGCCTCTGCATTAATAATAGGAGTGTTTTCCTGCTCATCAGTATCTTGGGGTGCCAGTCCGGAAACACTAGAGAAAATAATCGAAAAAGCGGTGTCTGAAAACCCAGAGGTTCAGGCCCGCTTTCATGCATATAAAGGGGCAGAATTTGACGAGGCTGCTGCCAAAGGTAGGTACCTACCCAATGTGACAGTTGATCAAGTATTTAGAAATCAGGAGCGTGTCGTTCCTGTAAATATCAATAATACTAACTCTCCAAACCAGCAATCCACGTTAACCTTACGTCAAATGATTTTTGATGGTTTGGCGACCCCGGCAGAGGTTGGTCGTCTGGATCACGTGGCCAAGTCCCGTTTTTATGATTTGCAAGGGCAGATGCAAAGCATTGCATTGGATACCGCCACTGCTTACTATGATTTGTTGCGTTATCGCCGTCTAGTTTCATACGCTGAAGACAACTATATTGTACATAAGCAAGTGCACGAAAAAATCAAGTCTCGTGTAGATGCAGGTGTAGGCAAGAAAGTCGACCTTGAACAAGCCACTGGCCGTTTGGCACTTGCTGAAGCTAATCTGCTGACAGAAACAACCAATCTGTATGATGTGTCTGCAAGATTCCAGCGTCTGGTAGGTGAACTGCCTCCAGCCAATGTGGTTGAAGTGCAGATGACAGGCGAGGGCTTGTCTGAAAGCGGTGATCAGGTGCTTGATACGGCCTATAAACAAAACCCCAACATCCTGGCTTCTATTGAGAACATTGTTGCAGTAGAGAAGTCTGTGTCCGGACGTAAGGCTCCCTTTATGCCGCGTTTGGATTTACAAGGGCGTAAAGTCCTTGATGTGAATGATGCAAGCAGAAACAGCATACTGGCTGCAGATACACTTGAAGTTACTGCCAGTTGGAATATTTTCAACGGTTTCACTGATAAGAATAACCTGGATTCTGCTTCACAAGAGCTTAGTCGTGCGCATGATTTACGCGATAAGGCTTGTATCGATACGCGTCAACTTGTAGCGATTGCTTATAACAATATCCGTCAGTTGAACGAGCAAGTTGCTTATCGTAAACAGCACCAGGATTCCATTGAGAATGCGCGTCTTGCATACCGTAAACAATATGATATCGGTCAACGTACTTTACTGGACTTGTTGGATACCGAAAACGAATATTTTCAAGCCCGCCGTAACTTTACAAATGCCGAAATGGATTTGAGTACCTCCTATGCAAGAACCTATGCAGGCCAGGGTTTGTTGTTGCGCAAGCTGGGTGTAAGTCGTGCTGACGTTGGTGAGTATGCGCGTGAAGAGTACTTGGATCGTGAAAATGTATGTAAGGCTATCGCTCCAGAACAACTTGTCGTAGATAAAGCTGCTTTGCTGGCGAATGCAAAACCTTGGGAAGGTGAAGCGTTTAAACCAAAAGGTCCAGAAAAAGCGACCATGAAGTTCACGCCTCGCATTTTGTTCCAGGCGAATAGCGCTATTATATTGCCAGAGTCCTATGCTGACCTCGACATCGTATATGATGTAGTAAAAGAGTGGGGCAACGATAAGATTGAGATCGCTGGTCATACAGACAAACGCAATACCTCAAAAGAGAAATATAACCTTTTACTCTCTGAGAAACGTGCGAAAGCCGTCGCAGATTATCTGGTCAAAAAAGGATTGGATGGAAGTCGTATCGTAGTTAAAGGTTATGGTTATTCGCAACCTATTGCTGAAAATGATCCAGTCAATGGTAATGACGCGAACCGTCGCGTTGAAGTTATTCGTTTTCAATCAGTAGCTGAATAAACAAATCACAAAACATAGTTGTACTAATCATAAAGCGAAGCCAGAAATGGCTTCGCTTTTTTTATGGGGTTTTTTTGAATTTTTGTGATTGGTGAAGTTTTTTTAAATAATTCATAAAAAAACCGTATTGAAGACTCAATATAGTACTTCAGTACAATAGATTTTCTGTTTGTATTCGCGTTAAATACGACACTATCAAAACTCTCTCAACCTTTATTGGGGAAAAAAATGGCTACAGTGATTGGTACTGTTACTAATGTTCAAGGTATGGCAATTGTGGTGGATGCAAATGGCAACCGTCATATGTTACAAGTAGGCGAAGTGCTTCACGCTGGTGATAAGGTAATCACGGCAAGTGGAGCGACAGTGACTGTCAAACTTGCAAATGGTGAAACAGTAAATTTTGCTGAAGCGCAGACAATTAAGATTACTGACAATTTGGCACAAGTCGATGTGTCAGATGTCACCGAAAATGCAGTCAATCAGGCAGTATTTGATGCAGTGCTGACTGCATTAAACGAAGGACGAGACATCACAGAGGTGCTGGATGCTCCTGCTGCTGGTGAAGCCGGCAGTGACGGTAATGCCAGCTTTGTAAACTTGGATCGCATTTCTGAAAGCGTAACTGGCACAACCTATGATGGTGGAAATGGCTCTGTAGAA
>NZ_DATHWZ010000084.1:0-7869 GCF_035460085.1 Methylophilus sp. | reverse complement strand
TGCCGGTTTGAAGTAACCTGGTCTTAACACCAGGGTTATGCAGAGATTGATTTCCGAATAGCCACGCGATAATTTTTTATTTAGCAACTTGTCAGGCTTGTCAGGGTCTAGGAATAGGGTGCACAGGAAGCATTTAAGCTTCAAAGAGGAGTAGCACAGATGAGAGTAGTAAATATGATGCACTTGATGACGCTGGCAGCATTATCCGGATGTGCAACTGCAGGTAATCCAGACCCATTGGAGCAAGTGAATCGAAAAACCTTTGCATTTAATCAAAAATTAGATGAAGTAGTATTAAAGCCCGTTGCTAAAGGTTATCAGAAAGTAGTACCAGGTTCAGTGAGGCAAAGTGTGCGTAATTTTTACGCGAATCCGCGTGATTTACTGTCTGCTATCAGCTCTTTTCTTCAGGGTAGGCAAATCGATGGCACGTCTGATCTGATGCGTTTCGCTACCAACAGTACGATTGGGGTGCTTGGACTATTTGATGTGGCGACACCACTTGGATTTGAAAAGCACAACGAGGATATCGGGCAAGCGCTTGGATATTGGGGAGTGGGATCAGGGGCATACATTGTCTGGCCAGTTTTTGGACCATCTTCTGTGAGAGATACCACTACCCTCGTGAGTAATCTTGCTGTTACACCACAAGCATTGGTATCAGATAATTCACTTTATTACTCTTTGACCGCATTACAAATAACCAATGCCAGAAGTGATCAATTAACCACATCGGAAATTCTTGACGATATTTCGATAGATCAGTATCTGTTCGTTCGGGACGCGTATCTGCGTTACAGGGAATCATTGGTTCATAATGGAAATTTGCCTGCTGACCCGGATTTTGAATAAGTCCCTGATATTTCATCTCACTCCGCACACATGCTTGCACTGAGTAAACGCGCCCTGTAGCGAATCGTCATTCTGGCGCAGGCTAGAATTCAAGCAACGTTAATGCTTAGCTTATTTTCAATAACAAACAAGCGTCGCACTTACTGAGTACTAATTCAGTATTTCTTCGAATCCTTACTATCCCTTTTCGCCCTTAGGCGAGTTAATTTTCTTTGCTTGCCCAAAGAACAAGTAACCAAAAGAAAGGGCACCCTAGCTTCCGCTTTTATCCTGCGTTGCTCGTCAACGTGGGCGGCCAACGAAACTCGCCCTGACAAGCCACATAGAACGTGGCTTGTTGCGGAACTCGAACAGACGCTGGCCGACAACTCCCACGCTGCCTGCGCTACTCGGCGCGTCAGATAGGGGACCCATTTTAAAACCACCACGTTGTGGCTGTGGTGAGAGGAGTCTCTGTTCAATCGCGCTAAGTAAGACTGCCAAACAAATGCTAAATGCTAGGCGCCTCTATTTACGTTTTATTTCCAGCCACCACCCAGCGAGCGATACAGATTCACCACTGCCGAAACCTGTTGTTGCTTGGTTTCGATCAGCTCCATTTTGGCGTCCAGCGCATCGCGTTGCGTCAATAACACTTCCATGTAATCGGCGCGTGCAGCTTTGAACAGCTGGTTGGCGACATCGATGGATTGCGTCAATGCTTCTACCTGCTTGTTCTTCAACTGATAGTTTTTGTCCAGGTTGTCGATATTGGATACCTGGTTCGCCACTTCCATATAGGCATTGATGATCTTTTGCTCGTAATCAAAAGCCGCTTGTACCTGCATGGCGCTGGCACTCTTGTATTGCGCTTCAATCGCGTTGCGGTTCACCAGCGGCGCGACCAGGTCACCGCCTAGCGAGGCCATGATCGATTGCGGCATATTCAGCAGGTATTTAGGGTCAAATGCCTGAAAACCCAAGCCGGCGCGGATGGAGAATGAGGGGTAGAAGTTGGCTTTGGCGACTGAAATATTCAGTTTGGCCGCAGACAGTTCCAGCTCGGCCTGGCGAATATCAGGACGGTTAGCCAATAACTCGGAAGGCACACCGGCTTCCACCATCTTCGGCTGCATATCCATAAAGTGTACCGACGAGCGGGTGATCGGTTGCGATGTCCGGCCCAGCAGATAGTTGATCCGGTTCTCGGTTTCAACGATTTGCTGTTTCAGCACAAACTGGCGGCTCTGGTTCTTTTTCACCTCAGCTTCAAACCGTCTCACCGCCAGTGAGTTGGCACGCGCATAAATCTGCAATTGCTTGACCACTTCCAGTGCGTTCTGCTGGATCTTGATATTCTGGTCCAGGGTTTCTGCTTCGTTATCGAGCGCGACCAGCTCATAGTACGCATTCGCCACTTCCGCTACCAGGTTGGTCACCAGGAAGTTTTTGCCTTCGATGCTGGCCATATACTCGGTCACTGCCACCTTGGTGGCGTTACGCAGTTTCTGCCAGACATCCAGCTCCCATGAAGCCGTCAGCCCAAACTGGTAGTTGCCGACAAAGCGAGGGAAAGATTTACCATCTTTCACTTTCAGCGATTCTTCCACCGCGCCGTTACGGGTATATTCGCCGACTTTTTCTTTATCCGCACTGGCACCAATGCCGACAAACGGCAGGTATTCACCACGCCGGGCCTGGATTTCATTCTGGGCGACGCTGATGCGTTGCGCCATCATGTTGACTTCCTTGTTGTTGGCCACCGCGATATCGATCAGCGAAATCAGGTGTTCATCATCAAAGAAGGTTTTCCAGCTCACTTCAGCGCTATTGCCGGCTGGCGCGACTGCCTCCTGGTAGTGCGTCGGCAAGGTGGTATCAGCCTGCTTGGTATTAATTAAGGGTATCGCGCACGACTGCAGCATCAGTGAGACTGCGCCTGCGACCATCCATTGCAGTTGTTTACTCTTCATCGTCATCTTCCTGATGGGTATTGTAGTGATAGGTTTCAGTCAGCGGCTCAGTCTCTTCCTTGCGGATCAACGATTTTTTGTCAGCCAGTGTACCGAAAATATAATAAAGACCCGGAATCACGATCACGCCAAAAATGGTACCGAACAGCATGCCGCCCATCGCAGAAGTACCGATGGTACGGTTGCCCACTGCGCCCGCGCCGGTTGCAATCACTAGCGGGATCAGGCCGGCGATAAAGGCGAACGAGGTCATCAAAATAGGGCGAAAACGGGTTTTTGCACCTTCGATCGCCGCATCGCGGATAGACATGCCCTGGCTATGTTTTTGTACCGCGAACTCCACAATCAACACCGCGTTTTTACCTAACAGGCCAATCAGCATGATCAGGCCGACCTGCGCGTAAATATCGTTGGCGAGCCCTGTTATCTTGAGCAGGAACAGGGAGCCAAAAATACCTGCCGGTAGCGAGAGAATCACTGCAAACGGCAATATGAAGCTTTCATACTGTGCGGCGAGCACCATGTAGACAAACACCAGCACCACGATAAAGATCATCAGCGCTTCATTGCCCCGTTTTTCTTCATCGTAAGAAAGGCCTTCCCACGCGATATCGTAGCCTTTAGGCAGGGTGGCATGGGCAACCTCTTTCACGGCATTGATCGCCGATTCAGTGGTGTAACCAGGAGCCGGTTCTGCTCGGATCGCGGCAGAGTTATACAGGTTGTAACGGGTGATCTCGTTAGGGCCCTGGCGCTTCTTCAGGGTCATAAAGGCCGAGTAAGGCACCATTTCACCATCTTCGTTTTTCACAAAGTAATTCAGCACGTCACTTGGGTAACGACGGAACTCAGGCCCGGCCTGGGTGTAGACTTTGAAGAAGTTGTTAAAGCGGATAAAACCCTGCTCATAAGTACTACCGATGAGGATATCCAGGTTGTTCATGGCATCTTCGATAGAGACTTTTTTCTGCATCGCCAACTGGTTGTCGATGATCAACTCATATTGTGGGTAGTTGGCGGCATAAAAAGTGAATAAGCCGGTCAATTCCTTGCGCTTGCCCAGGTTCTGCATGAACTCCTTGTTGATTTTGTCAAACACGTAGTAATCCGCGCTGGTGGTTTTATCCAGCAAACGCAGTGAAAGACCGGAGGCCGCACCGTAACCAGGCACTGCCGGTGGCTGGAAGTATTCCACCACTGCGCCAAAGTCTTTGGTTTTTTCTTCCAGCTCTGCAATGATTTGCTTCACCGACTGCTTGCGCTCTGACCAGTCCTTGAGGTTGATAATACAAGTACCCGCGTTTGAACCGCGCCCCTCAGTCAACACTTCATAGCCCGCCAGTGAGGAAACAGATTCCACGCCTTCCACTTGTTTGGCGAGCGTTTGCAAGTGCCGCGCCACCTTATTCGTGGTTTCCAGGGTGGAGCCCGGCGGCGTTTGAATAATGGCGTAAATCATGCCCTGGTCTTCACCCGGGATAAACCCGGCAGGCAACACTTTGTCGACATAGAAAATGCCGACCGAAAACAGCGCCAGCACTAAAAACGTCACCGAGCGCAGGGTCACGACTTTTTCCAGGAAGTTGGTATAACGGCCGGTGACCTTTTCAAATACCCAGTTGAAGCCATCCAGAAACACCGAGATAGGCGTTTTGCGTTTAGGTTGGCCGTGGGTGTCTTTCAGGATCATGGCGCATAGCACCGGCGTTAAGGTCAGCGCCACGATGCCGGACAACACGATCGAAGAGGCCATGGTGATGGCGAACTGGCGGTAAAACACGCCGACCGGGCCGGGCATAAAGGTGATCGGGATAAATACCGAAGTCATCAGCAAGGTGATCGCGACAATGGCACCGCCGATTTCACCCAGCACACGCTGCACCGCTTTGTAAGGGCCGACATGGTCAGAGGCCATCTTGGCATGCACGGCTTCGACCACCACGATCGCGTCATCCACCACCACGCCAATGGCGAGCACCAGTGCGAACAGGGTGACCAGGTTGATGCTGAGCCCGAACGCCTTCATGACAAAGAAGGCACCAATCAGTGAAATAGGTACCGCCAGTGTCGGGATCAGCGTTGAGCGCCAGTCACCCAGGAAGATAAACACCACCAGCGCTACCAGTACAAAGGCTTCAGCGAGCGTGTGAATCACTTTTTCAATCGAGGCGTCGAGGAACTTGGAGACGTCGTAATTGATTTCATAGTCCATGCCTGCCGGAAAGCTTTGTTTCAGCTCTTCCATCTTGGTTTTTACGTCAGCAATCACCTCGCTGGCGTTGGTGCCGTAGTTTTGCTTGAGGACAATCGCGGCGGATGGGTAGCCATCCTTGTTGGAGTAAATGTCAAAGAATTCACTGCCGAGTTCAACCTTGGCAATATCCCTGAGGTGCAGGATCTCACCATTGGAGTCCGCGCGGATAATAATGTTGCCATACTCTTCCGGCTTGTTATAACGGCCTTTGTAAATCAATACATACTCTTTGGACTGGGCGTAAATCCCCGAGCTCTGTCCGAGGCGGCCAGGACGGCCAATCACACTCTGGCTACTGATCGCATCCATCACCTCTTTGCTGGAAACCTTGTAGGCACGCATGCGCTCCGGATTCAGCCAGATACGCATGGCAAACTGGCGACTACCCAGGTTTTGCGCCTGTGCAATGCCGTGTACGCGCTGAATCTCGGGAATCACGCTGACATTGACGTAGTTGAAAAGGAATTTCTCGTCGGCGTTTTTATCTTTACTGTAGAGGTTCACATACATCAACATGCTGGGCTGTACGGTATTGACGATGACCCCTTCCAGCTGTACCAGGGGCGGCAGCTTGCTCATCACCTGGTCCAGCCTGGTTTTCACCAGCACCATGGCGGCGTTTGGGTCTACCCCCAGGTCAAAAATCACCTGGATGGTGGCTTCACCGGCACTGGTGGCGTCAGACACAATATATTTCATGCCCGGCACACCGTTGATCGCCCGTTCGATGGAAATCAGCGAGGACTGTACCAGCACGTCGGCACTGGAACCAGGGAATGCCAGCGTCACGATCACGCGGGGCGGGGCAATTTCCGGAAACTGTGAAATTGGCAGGGTTTTGATGGACAGAAACCCGAGGAAAACCATCACCAGCGATAGCACAATCGCCATCACCGGCCGTCTGAGAAAGATGTTTAACATGTTTTTTCGCCTTTTTATTCTGCGTACAATTCCAGCTCAGGAATGACTTTTTCAGGAGTTCTGTAGTCGGTGTCGATTTTTTCGCCGTTTTTAACGCGGCGCAAGCCTTCCAGCAACACGGTGTCAGTGTCTTTGAGGCCGGATTTCACGATAAACAGATGTGGCAGTTCGGCGGCGATTTCGATCATGCGCTGTTCGACCTTATGTTCTTTAGTGACGACATAGACAAAGGTCTTGTCCAGCACTTCAAACGTGGCTTTTTGCGGGATCAGCAGGGCATTTTTGAAAGGCACTTCCATCAGAATCGTTCCTGTCTCGCCGTGACGTAGCAGGCGGTTAGGGTTCGGAAAGTCGGCCCTGAACTCGATGTTGCCGGTTTTGTTATCAAAATCACCTTCGATGGTTTCAATCGCCCCGGCCTGGTCAAAAAGCGCACCATTGGCCATGCGCAGTTTTACCGGTACGCCTTTTTCCTGTTTCTGGTGAATTTTAAAGTCCAGGTATTCTGCTTCAGGCACGTTGAAATAAACCCACATGCGGCTGTTATCAGACAGCGTCGTCAGCAGGTCGCCCTCGTCGAGCAAGCTGCCTTTTCGTACCAGTAAATGATCCATGATGCCGGTAAACGGCGCATTGATATTGGTAAAGTTCAGGTGCGTTTGTGCTAACTGTACTTCGGCATTGGCCTTGTCCAGCTTGGCTTTGCCTAATGCCAGCTCGTTTGGCGAGACGATGTTTTTCTCGGCCAGGGCTTTGGTATTTTCATATTCAAGCTGCACGGTTTTGGCTTCGGCCTGCGCTTTCAGTAAATCCACCTGATAGACATTCGGCATGATCTTGAACATGGGCTGGCCTTGTTTGATGATCTGGCCTTCACCGGCAAATACCTCTTGCAGGTAACCGCGTTCCAGCGCGCGCAATTCAATATGCTGTATGGCATGGATCTGGCAGACATATTCCTTGGTAATCATGGTGTCTTTGTGCCATGGTGTAGTGACCTCGAGTTTGGGAGGCGCTTCCGTGTGCTCTTCCTCTTTGTGGCAGGCGCTGAGCACGCTGCCAAGAAAGCCTAAAACAACCAGGTGCCTAATCATTGAGTGCTGTTTAATCATAGTGTTTGTGTGTATCGAATAATGAAGAAAAGGTAACGCAGATAACGGGTGATCCGTGTGCGTACATGGCATGGGCGAGAACCTGTTTGTCAACATACAACCTGGGTGGTCCGCAGTGGCTAAGGTAGTTTTTCTGGGTAGTTGCTTGTTTCAGGCGCAAGCCAACGCGTACCTTATGGGGGATCAGGCGTATGGGTGATCAGGCTCAGCGCGCGCCATGCTCAGGCGCAAACGCGGATGACACCTTAGTGTGCGACAGGCGGGGCGCGTGAATGCAGGTGGCGGACAATCGCCGGGCGTGGGGCCACGCGACGGCGAGAGAGGCACAGCAACGCAAAAGGAATCACGCAGGCAATCGTCATGCTTGCGGGAGGAGGAATCAGGTTAAGCGGCGAATTTAAAGGTGATTCGCCATCGCCGGTATATTCAACGATTTCGGCCACGCGCACCCTGACGGTGTCATCGCTGTAGCTGGAATGATCGGAGAATTCAGCGACCAATGCAAAGCCGAGTACAGTCAGCAGTACTGTGACGACCCACAGTCTGAGTTGTATTGCCGCTGTATTCAAATGTTTATGCATTAAGTTTGTTAACGGAAAAGAATAAAATTTCTGTAATAAGTTATTTTAATAATGAAGTGAGCGCTTAAAAACCTGCGATCAAAAAACGCCTTTTAAAGGCCTTTACAATACTTACATTAAACGCTTTTACATTGAAAATGACAAGGCGCAACAGCGCGTAGTTCGCAGAAAACGGCCGTTTGTAAGCTGGGTGTCAG
>NZ_DATHWZ010000083.1:0-2282 GCF_035460085.1 Methylophilus sp. | reverse complement strand
GCACCTGATCCCATTTGGGCATGAAGCGGTCGATACAGGCATGGGAGCCGGCAGTTGAACCATCCGCTTCGATACATTTATCGAACGCGACATCGAGAGGATGGGGCTTGTCCTCAGGCTGTTGTTGCTCCTCTGCACCGGCCAGAAAGCCAATCAGCCCCCAGATACAGCACGAGATGCTGAGCAAGTGCCAAGCGTTTTTTTTCATATCGTCTCCTGTCTTCAAATGGTCTTTAATGTTCAGGCCAGCCTCAGTATACGCCAAGCCGGAAACGGGCTGTGAGCCAGAGGAAAACCAAAGAAGTTGCGAGCCGAGAGCTCAGAGCCCATAGCCGAAAAGAACCCCCAGCCGCCAGGCCCCTTTTGCTCACGCACGAAAAAAACCCCCATCCATTGCTGGAGGGGGTTCTTTTCAAGGTAGAGCTCTGACATCGGGCTATCTTCCCGGGCGGTCGCCCGCCGAGTATTGTCGCTGCTGGTACGTTTCACTACCGTGTTCGGAATGGGAACGGGTGGGGCCATACCGCCATGACACCAGAGCACCGTACCTTGACAACTGCACAGACAAACTTCAACAAACCGAATGTTCTTGCAACACACCGAAATGTGTCGTTACAGGGTTAAACCCTCGACCGATTAGTACTACTCGGCTAAGCCATTGCTGACTGTACACCTGTAGCCTATCTACGCGGTTATCTTCCGCGGGTCTTACCCACTCCCGAAGGAGTGATGGGAGATCTCATCTTGAGGTGGGCTTCGCACTTAGATGCTTTCAGCGCTTATCCACTCCCAACACAGCTACCCAGCATTGGCCCCTGGCGGAACCACTGGTACACTGGCGGTTGGTCCGTCCCGGTCCTCTCGTACTAGGGACGGCTCCTCTCAAATCTCCTGCGCTCATACCGGATATGGACCGAACTGTCTCACGACGTTCTGAACCCAGCTCACGTACCGCTTTAACGGGCGAACAGCCCGACCCTTGGGACGTACTACCGCCCCAGGTTGCGACGAGCCGACATCGAGGTGCCAAACCTCCCCGTCGATGTGGACTCTTGGGGGAGATCAGCCTGTTATCCCCAGGGTAACTTTTATCCGTTGAGCGACGCCACTTCCACGCGCTGGCGTCGGATCACTAAGCCCGACTTTCGTCCTAGCTCGACCTGTCAGTCTCGCTATCAAGCTCCCTTGTGCCTTTACACTCTGCGATTGATTTCCAACCAATCTGAGGGAACCTTTGGGCGCCTCCGTTACTCTTTAGGAGGCGACCGCCCCAGTCAAACTGCCTACCAGCCACTGTCCCCAAGCCGGATAACGGTCTCGGGTTAGAAACTAGATGACTCAAGAGTGGTATCTCACCGACGACTCCACAAGTCCTGACGAACCTGCTTCGAAGTCTCCCACCTATCCTGCACATGAGCCACCCAGTTTCAATGACAAGCTACAGTAAAGCTCCATGGGGTCTTTCTGTCCTGGTATGAGTAGGCCGTATCTTCACAGCCAATCCAATTTCACCGAGCCCCTCGCCGAGACAGCGCCCAAATCGTTACGCCTTTCGTGCGGGTCGGAACTTACCCGACAAGGAATTTCGCTACCTTAGGACCGTTATAGTTACGGCCGCCGTTTACCGGGGCTTCAATCAAGAGCTTGCACCCCATCATTTAACCTTCCGGCACCGGGCAGGCGTCACACCGTATACGTCCACTTTCGTGTTTGCACAGTGCTGTGTTTTTATTAAACAGTCGCAGCCACCTTTTCACTGCAACCTCATCGTGCT
Organism: Methylophilus sp.; assembly: GCF_035460085.1. Classification (GTDB taxonomy): domain Bacteria; phylum Pseudomonadota; class Gammaproteobacteria; order Burkholderiales; family Methylophilaceae; genus Methylophilus. The sequence continues at coordinate 508 of NZ_DATHWZ010000083.1, read as the reverse complement.
TCGAGAGTAAATCTCTACACACTACCGAGGCGCACCTTCTCCCGAAGTTACGGTGCTAATTTGCCGAGTTCCTTCTCCCGGGTTCTCTCAAGCGCCTTAGAATTCTCATCCTGCCCACCTGTGTCGGTTTGCGGTACGGTTTTTATGTAACTGAAGCTTAGTGGCTTTTCTTGGAAGCTTGGTATCAATCACTTCGTGCACAAGTGCACTCGTCGTCACGCCTCAGAATTGACCCTCCGGATTTGCCTAAAGGATCTCCCTACACGCTTAAACCACCTATTCCAACAGATGGCTGACCTAACCTTCTCCGTCCCCACATCGCATTACATAAAAGTACAGGAATATTAACCTGTTTCCCATCAGCTACGCATCTCTGCCTCACCTTAGGGGCCGACTCACCCTGCGCCGATGAACGTTGCGCAGGAAACCTTGGGCTTTCGGCGAGGGAGCTTTTCACTCCCTTTATCGCTACTCATGTCAGCATTCGCACTTCTGATACCTCCAGCAT
>NZ_DATHWZ010000082.1:0-68178 GCF_035460085.1 Methylophilus sp. | reverse complement strand
TTTTCTGAGGCTTCTACGCATTAAATGCGCTTCACCCAACTACAAACACCCACACTTATCAGTCATCCTAATTTTTAAAGAACAGGGCCACCAGGGCCTTCAACATCAACGCTTTGCGTCAACGAGGTGCGCATTATACAGCGCAATTTGCATCGGTCAAGCAGGAAATTTATTTCAATATAAAACGAATTAATTTGCTTGGTTGCGGGAACAGGATTTGAACCTGTGACCTTCGGGTTATGAGCCCGACGAGCTGCCAGACTGCTCCATCCCGCGTCCGAATCGACCAGTAAAACTTGTGTTGCGTCGAGAGGTGAGACTATAGCAAGGAATCAAACGACATGTCAACATAAAATCATAAAATTGTTACAGACAGATGTATAAACAATAACGCATCAAGAAATAAAAAACGCCGCTCGAGAGCAGCGTTTTTTAGGCAGCAGCCTGAATACAACTACTTGGCAGCACCGAATACTTTTTTGAGTAAGTTACTCGCTTGACCCATTGGGTCCTGTCGAATAGCGGCTTCCTCTTTCGCCACCATTAAATAAACACCATCCAGTGCTTTCTGGGTGACATATTGATTGATGTTGGCGTTTTCCTTTTTCACTACACCAAATTGGCTGCCCATTTCCGCATATTTATTATAAGTGTCGGCCAATTGCACGTTGGCAGTCGCCTTTTGCACGATAGGCAGAAATTTTGCAGCCATGTCAGTGGAAGTGGTTTTTTTGAAATATTGTGTTGCCGCATCTTGCGGGCCGGTAAGTATACCCTTCACGTCTGCCAGACTCATTTGCTTGATGGAGTTAACCAATAGTGTCTTGGCTTCTGGCACCGCTTGCTCAGCGGCTCGGTTCATTTTTAGCACAAGATCATCCGCCCGATCTCCCATGCCGACCATGCGCATGCCTTTTTCTATTTTCTTCAATGAATCAGGCAACGGAATCTTCACTTCTTTATTACCGAGGAAGCCATCTGTTGCACCAAGCACATCCACGGCTTTAGTTACACCCTGGTTAAGAGCCAGCTTGAGACCATCGTTTGTCTCTTTGTCACTTAAATTGCTAACAGCGGCATCGTTGCCCGTTGTGGAACTGCCCCTTACTTTATTGACAACATCGCCTAAGCCTTTGAGGTCAAGCGCCTGCGCGTTAGCAATCATCAAGCCGAATAATAATATGCATGCTGTTTTTTTCATTATGTCTCTCCGTCCAAAAGGCTAGTTCTAGTGTACCCATAAAGCACAAAGCAAGTCCATAAAGACTTGCTTTGTTGAAGCGCTACTTATTAGGAGGCTACACGAAAGAATCAGGCTTTAAACTGCTCAACCTTCCAGATACGATTTGCATATTCGCCTATGGTACGGTCACTGGAGAATTTCGCCATCCGCGCTACATTCAAAATCGCCACGCGTGACCATGCATCTTCATCCTGATACAAGGCGGCCACTTTATCCTGTGCCTCGACATAAGCCGAGTAATCTGCCAGCAATAAGTAATGGTCTCCTTTTTGCAATAAGGTTTCCACAATCGCCTGATAGCGGCCACGTTCACCGACTGAAAAGAATCCGTTTCCTATCATGTCGATGACCTGCTTGAGCTCAGGATTGCCGTTGTAATAATCCCATGGGTTATAACCATTCGCTTTAATCTGAGCCACTTCGGGTGTAGTCAAACCGAAAATAAAGATATTCTCGTCACCTACCTCCTCTTTAATTTCGACATTGGCACCATCCAGCGTACCTATGGTCAGCGCACCATTCAGCGCCATTTTCATATTACCGGTGCCGCTGGCTTCAGTACCAGCGGTGGAAATCTGCTCAGATAAGTCCGCACCAGGGAAGAGGATCTCTGCGGCGCTCACTTCATAGTTTGGATAGAAGACCACTTTCAGCTGATCGCCCACTACCGGATCATTATTAATAAGCGTCGCGACATCATTAATTAAGCGGATGATTAGCTTGGCCAGCCAGTAACCCGGTGCTGCTTTACCGGCAAAAATCACCACGCGCGGTGTCTGGTTGTGTCCCTGGCCATTGCGGATGCGGTTATACAAAGTAATCACATGCAGCACGTTCAATAACTGACGTTTGTATTCATGAATCCGCTTGATCTGCACGTCAAAAATCGCCTGCGGATTAATGGCAACGCCGGTTTTCTGCAGTATTTTGTATGCAAGCCGTTGCTTATTGGCGACCTTTACTTCGCGGAAAGCTTTCCTGAAAGCGGCATCATCGGCAAAAGGCTCAATTTTTTTAATCAGGCTAAGGTCTTTCTGGAAACCGGTACCTATATGCTTGATTAACAGCTCAGTCAGCAAAGGATTACATTGGTTGAGCCAGCGGCGCGGTGTAATGCCGTTGGTCACATTGGTAAATTTGCCAGGATAGATTCTATTGAAGTCGGCAAATAAGGTGGTTTTCAATAACTCGCTATGTAACGCAGCGACACCATTGACGGTATGGCTGCCGACCACGGCCAAATGCGCCATGCGAACGCGGCGGCCATTGCCCTCATCAATAATAGAAACACGGCTGAGCAAATCGCTATCGCCGGGGAAATGCTGGTTCACCATTTGCAGGAAGCGGTGGTTGATTTCATAAATGATTTCCAGGTGACGTGGCAACAGTGATGAAAACAAATCCACTGACCAGGTTTCAAGTGCTTCCGGCATCAGGGTATGGTTGGTGTAGGCGAATATTTGTGTGACCAGATTCCACGCTTTTTCCCATGGCAGATGATAAAGATCTATCAGTTGATACATCATTTCAGCCACTGCAATTGCAGGATGTGTATCGTTTAACTGGATAGCGATTTTTTGCGGCAAGGTTTCCCAATCCGGATTGTGCGTGATAAACCGGTGCAGGATATCCTGCGTAGAGGCAGATACAAAAAAGTATTGCTGTTTTAAGCGTAACTCTTTACCAGATTCAGACGCGTCATTAGGATATAGAACCTGAGAAATGGTCTCCGCCCCATGACGGCCTTCGACAGATTTATCGTAGTTACCCTGATTAAACGATGTCAGATCAAACTCTTTAGCGGCTTTAGCAGACCACAAACGTAGATTATTAACCGTTTGTGTGCCATAACCCGGCACAGGGACATCATACGGCATGGCCACTACGCTGGCGGTATCTATCCAATGCCGCTCATTGCCACGCTCGGTATGTACCTGCACAACGCGGCCATAAAACTTCACTTCGCAAGTATGCTCAGGTCGCTGCACCTCCCAGATATTCTGGTAGCGCAACCAGTTGTCAGGGTTTTCCACCTGCTGACCACCCTCAATACTTTGCCTGAACATGCCATAATCATAGCGTATGCCATACCCGGTAGCGGGAATGTCCATGGTGGCCATCGAGTCCACGAAACATGCAGCCAGCCTGCCCAAACCGCCGTTACCGAGTGCAGCATCCGGCTCCATCTCGGCCACACCTTCCATTTGCTGGCCGATTTCTTGCAAACCATCGCTTAATTCCGGTGCAACGCCCAGATTTAGTGCCGCATTTGAGAGCATGCGCCCGATCAAAAACTCCAGTGAGAGATAATAAACCCGTTTGGTATTCGCATCCCGATAAGCATCCCGCGTGGTCACCCAGCGGCTCATCAGGTGATCACGCACGGTAAAGGCAGCGGTTTGATACCAGTCACGGGTAGTAGCCCAGGAGTCAGACTTGCCTATTGAGAAGGTTAAATGATTGCGTAGCGCCTGTGGTATCGGTAATTGTTCAAGCAAAAATTCTTCGGCGTTATGGATAGTTTCTTTTTTTTTGGTCTTGCTATGTGTGGATTTGGCATTGGTGGCCATGCATCTTCCCCTCGAATAAACAATAACGGATGTGATTGTCTAGATTTAAAAAGCAAAAAACAAGCCTGTCAGTGGCTATTGCGCTTTATGACAAAAAGCCACCGCGAAGGTGCCATGGCTTTTATTATAAATTACGATAAATACAATTTTGATGACTAGCAGTACTTTTACGCTCCGGATGCCATGAGGAAAATCAAAGGTTTACTGTTGGAAAAACCAAACCTCATTATTTGGAATTGTTTATATTAAGATTTAAAAATATAAAACCCGCTTACGCGGGCTTTATATTCAATGCTGATTCAGATTGATATAGTCATTACAAAATCAGGCTGTTCATACGTTTCACAAAACTGGCCGGGTCTTCCAACTGACCACCTTCAGCTAATAATGCCTGGTCAAACAGCACATGTGCGTAATCGGCGAATCTCGCGTCATCGGTTTCTGCTTTGAGTTTCTCAACGAGTCTGTGCGCCGGGTTGACTTCCAGAATAGGCTTACTCTCTGGCGCTTGCTGACCGGCCGCTTTGAGGATACGTGCCAGGTTGCCTGAAAGATCATGCTCACCCGCCACCAGGCAGGCTGGCGAATCGGTGAGGCGATGCGTCACTTTGACTTCTTTCACCGTGTCACCAAGCGCAGTCTTGATACGCTCTACCAGGTCTTTAGCATTTTCTTCAACCTGCTTTTGGGCCTCTTTATCGGCCTCATCTTCCAGCTTACCCAGATCCAGGTCACCTTTGGCGATCGATTGCAGCTTTTTCCCTTCAAACTCGGTCAGGCTGCCCAGCAACCATTCATCAACCTTGTCTGACATCAACAATACCTCAATGCCTTTTTTGCGGAAGATTTCGAGATGCGGAGAATTTTTGGCAGCGGCAAATGTATCGGCAGTGATGTAATAAATCACTTCCTGCTCAGCTTTCATGCGGCCAATATAATCTTTAAGTGACACATTCTGCGTTTCACTATCGGCATGGGTAGAAGCAAAACGCAGTAAGCCGGCAATCTTGTCCTTATTGGCAACATCTTCGCCTGGGCCTTCTTTCAGCACGCGGCCAAACTCGTTCCAGAACTTGTTGTAGTCTTCGGGTTTATTTTCTGCGATGTCTTCCAACAGGCTTAATACTTTTTTCACCGAGCCATTTTTGATGGCTTCCACATCACGACTGTCCTGCAAGATTTCACGCGAAACGTTCAATGGCAGATCTGCAGAATCAATCACGCCACGCACAAAACGCAGGTATTGAGGCATCAGCTTTTCTGCATCCTCCATAATGAATACACGCTTCACATACAGTTTGATCCCCTGGCGGCGCTCGCGGTCATACAAGTCAAACGGCGCCTTACCCGGCACATATAACAGCGAAATATACTCCTGCTTGCCCTCTACGCGGCTGTGCGTATAGGCCAGCGGGTTCTCATAATCATGCGAAACGTGCTTGTAAAACTCGTTGTATTCCTCTTCAGTGATGTCGCTTTTGCTACGCGCCCACAACGCTGACGCTTTGTTGATGGTTTCATCCTCATCGGTAGCTACCATCTGCCCGCCTTCGCCATTCTCGCCATCTTTCCATTCGGATTTTTTCATCACAATAGGCAAAGTGATATGGTCAGAATATTTGCGGACGATGGTTTTCAGTTTCCAGTCATTCAGGAACACCTCTTCACCTTCGCGAAGATGCAGGATAACTTCGGTGCCACGCCCTGCTTTTTCAGTTGCTTCAATCGTGAAATCGCCTTCACCACCTGATTCCCATTTGATCGCTTCAGTTTCGCCAGCGCGACGAGTAATCAGCGTGACTTTGTCAGCGATGATAAAACTGGAGTAAAACCCAACCCCGAATTGACCAATCAGATTGGCATCTTTGGCCTGGTCGCCAGTCAGGTTCTGGAAAAATTCTTTAGTACCGGATTTGGCAATCGTACCGATGTTATTGATCACCTCTTCGCGGCGCATGCCAATGCCATTGTCAGAAATGGTCAGCGTGCGTGCGTCTTTATTAAACGAAACATTGATCTTTAATTCACTGTCGTTTTCGTACAGGCTGCCATTCGAGATTGCTTCGAAGCGCAGTTTGTCTGCTGCATCAGAAGCGTTAGAGATTAATTCACGCAATACGATTTCTTTGTTGCTATACAGTGAGTGAATCATCAACTGCAGCAACTGTTTAACCTCGGCCTGAAAGCCCATGGTTTGTTTAGAAGGCGATTCTGCTGTCGCTGTCGTCATAACGGTTTCTCCAAATAACGTGGTTACACAAAAATTTTTGTTTAGATGGGGAAAAGAAAACCGTTTTTCAAGAGGGGAAATAGCTGTCGGAATAAATCAAAAGGTTAACTGACGATTAAAACATATGCCTGTGTTTCATATTCGCAAGCTGAATGACCGTTTCATAGGCTTGCTTGGCGATTTAAAAATCGCCTGCCAGCATACTTCTTGCTAGAGTTTTAGCAAAAGGCAATGTCAGTAACAAGGAGTGGATCATGAATATTTTTCACACTTTAATTGAGCAAATGCAGGTCATGCAGTTGCCGCTCACCGCAGTCACCCTGACCGCTGTACCCCGAGCGGATACCCCCTTATTGTTAATGCTGCATTGGCATGGGTTCCGCAAACAGCCAACGGCAGCCTTGCCTATGCTAAAACCGATACTTCAACCAGTGCCAGGCTCAGCCTTGCAGATCAATGATCGATGGCGGCAACCGGAAATGGTGGAAGAAGCCGTGCTGGATGCTGCATGGCAATTAGGTGCCTGGGACGTGCAACGCGAAGAGCATCGTGCCTGCACCTATATTGGTGCAAGTGACCAGGAAGCACTGGCATGTAAACAGGCGTTCGGCAAATATGATGAAGAACTGGAAAGCGATTTGCTCGTAAGTGAAGCCCCGGACCGGGATGAAATGTTACAGCTGGGTGCCAAAGTTGGGTATATCCGCTGGCAATTCAGGCCTGTGAATGGCGGTGTCTGGCAATCGACGGCGGAGGATGATACGTTGCTGGAGGATGGTCGGCGAATCCCGCCATGCCCGATACGACCTTTGGCGTTGAAGGGAGGGATAATGAGTACCACCGCATTTCGGTTGGGACAGGTTAACAGGATTATTTTGTTGAAATAGGTTTTGTCTAGTGGCCGGTTGCGTTGGAATTTGCTTTTCACTAAGGGTTAACGCTTATTAATTGTAAGATTGTTTTCGCCTGCAGGCGAAAAGGAATGGTTAACTCCCAAAGAAATACCAATTAAAATCTTCAGTAAGTGCGACCCTTGTTCTCTATTGTAACTAAGCTGAACATGAACCTGGCCTGGATTGCGGCCTACTTCGGAATGACGAATTGGTGTAGCACGCTACCGCTTTAGCAAAATCAGCCACTACGGTGTCCATCTCAACCCAATCGACAACCATTGGCTCTCATTATCCCCATTCACCTGCTGCCCAATCGTTCCATCAATCTGGAACACCTCCGGCACCAGCGAATAACGTACCCCCAGCTGATAAAATGGATTCTGTGAATTATCGCCGAACACTTCCGCAATGCCTTTAAACGCCCCTCCTAGCTTAAACTCCGCGCCCAAGCCCATATTGGCTTTAAGTTCAGATGCCTGCTTGTCACGCAACATCCCGATATTCAAATGCACGATCACATCATCATCGCTTAGCGAAAAAGATACCGGCACATAAAAATAAGTATTGCCCAGTTGATTGGGGCCCGGCTGGATATCCGTGTGCTTGACATGACCCGCCGCCAAACCCCAACCCCAGCCATTGGTTTCCAGGGGCTTGAACAAGGTTTTGAATTGCAGTATCCAGTCTTCGGTACGATAGTTCTCGTCTTGATTATGGTAAACACCGCCACCGAATGTGATCTCAAAGTTTTCACCTAAATTACAAGCGGGCAACGCCCATGCTTCCCGTCCACCTTCATAAGCACGCACCCAGCTCTCCAATTGGCAACTATGAGCATTGGTGAGGCGCGCGTCATCGGTGACCAACGGGCGTGCTGCATAACCACTGAGTGGCAAGCACAGCGCTAATATCAGGGCTATATAGATGAGGATATTTTTTTGCATTTTTTGGGTTTTATTATATTTTCGAGCCGTGACAGTTTGATGAAATCGTCTGTTTTCATGCATGCGTTTTTCATATTACTTTTGCGTCACATTAGTTTCACTGGCCTATGCCAATATAACGATTTATACTGTTTGCAAGACTTGTCCACCGAGACAAATCATGACGGAGGCAATGATGGCAAATATCGAGGTGACCGAAACGAGTCCATACTCTTTTTCAGTGACGGTTCACGGGGCACACATCACCACGCATCAAGTCAGTGTTAAACCGGATTATGCAGAACAGCTATTAAGCACGCCGAATACTATCACCGAACTAGTGGCGGCTTCGTTCAATTTTTTACTCGATCGCGAATCGAATACCAGTATTTTGAGAAGTTTTGATTTAAGTGTGATTGAGCGCTATTTTCCTGAATATCCCAAGGTCATTTCCCGTTATATAAAGTAATTTCTTCAGTGGTATCGCATGCTAACTATTACCCAAGACACCCAACTCGCAGCTGTAGACCTGGGCTCCAACAGTTTCCGGCTTGAAATTGGCCGTGTGGTCGACGGGCAGATTCTGCGCGTGGATTATTTAAAAGAGGCGGTACGCCAGGGAGGCGATCTGGATGAAGATCGTAACCTGAAGCCTGAAGCAATCGAACGCGGGCTGAAATGCCTGGCGCGGTTTGGTGAGCGTTTAAAGGGTTTCCCTGCTGAACATGTGCGTGCGGTTGCGACGCAAACGCTAAGGGAAGCCACCAATAGCGCGGATTTTATCAAGCAGGCACAGAAAGTACTGGGTTACCCGATAGAGATCATTTCCGGAGTGGAAGAGGCGCGCCTGATTTACCAGGGAGTCAGCCGTATGCTGCCGCAATCGGATGAGAAACGCCTGGTCATTGATATTGGCGGCCGCTCGACAGAATTTATCCTCGGCCAGCATTTCAAGGCCAATGTCACTGAATCGTTGCGGCTGGGCTCAGTCGGCTGGTCACAAAAATATTTTGCGGATGGCCTGCTAAGTGAACGCAATTTTGAACGTGCGGAAATCGCAGCCGAATCCATCATTGATATGATTGCCAGCCGCTACAACGGAAACTGGCAGGTCGCGTACGGTGCCTCGGGCACGGTGGGTGCCGTGGCCGATGTGCTGGCTGGCTCAGGATTCTCTGCTGAAAAAATCGAACGTAGCCAGCTGGAGTGGTTAAAGCAAACGCTGATCAAAGCCAAAACGCCTGATCGCCTGAATATGGAAGGCTTGAAGGATGACAGACGTGCAGTGATCGGTGGCGGCCTTGCGATTTTGACAGCCGTATTTGACACGCTGAATATCGACAGCATGATGGTGGCTAACGGCGCGCTGCGCCACGGCGTGCTCTACGACATTTTAAGCCCGTCCGATGCCACTGAAGATTTGCGTTCGGCCTCGATTGCCCGGTTATGCAAACAATTTGGGGTGGAGTTGGAGCATGGGCAGAATGTCAGCAAAGTGGCTCTGCATTTTTATGATGCGATGCAAGCTTGTGACACGCAAAAGCCTCTGCTCCAATGGGCGGCGCTGTGCCATGAAATTGGCTGGGCCATTTCCCATACCGACTGTAACAAACATGGCGCTTATATATTAGATAATACCGAGCTGATGGGCTTTGCCCAGAGTGAGTTACATACAATCAGCCTGCTGGTACTGGGGCATCAGGGTAAGCTGCGTAAATTGCCGGCAGATTTCGATAACCAGGACCTGGTTTGCCAGTTGATGGCATTGCGGCTAGCGGTAATCTTCTGCCATTCCCGCCGATTACCAGGGTTAAAGCATTTGCAGCTAGTGCATGAAAAGCAGCAGTTTACGTTAGTACTGACTACACAATGGGTCAGTCAGCACCCGCAAACGCATTACCTGCTAGAAGAAGAGTGCCAGTTATGGCAAAAACTCGGCTGGCAGCTTGAAGCGCAATATGATTAAAAACGGGCCTAAGAGGCCCGTTTTTTTGTGCAAAATTACCTGTATTTATTAAATATACCGCAGATTAATCTTTTTTCTTTTTAGATTGTTTTTCATCTTCTTCACGCAACTTGGCAACCTTATCGCGCCACTCGTTCAATTGTTCATCTTCAATTTCAAGTTGCAAAGCCAGCGCTTCTTCCTGAGTCAGTTTTTCTTTGATAAACCGCTTTGGCAATTTCCCACCCATACGCGACAATACACGCTCAGCCTCTGCCGGGCTTAGTTGCTGGACTCTTTCCAGGTAGTCTGGATTTAACTTGTCTTTCATATTGCTCCCTTTGTCTTAGTACTCAGCCTGTCACCAGGCATGGCTAACTGTTTTGCAAAACCCAGTCGGTAACCGGATTCCACTGTGCGATGTCTATCTCTTTCAGAGACCCAGACAATTCAAAAATACTTAATCCTTCTTCAGCCGCGGTGACGTATATCTGGGACGATCGCAACATGGACAAGACGGCGAAACCCGATTCATCCATAAAGGTCAGTAACCGCTCGGCAGATTTGGTACGCGGCATTACGCGAATGCCCACGAGGCCGACAAATGTCTTGTGCTTGCGCACGGCTTTTTCTTCGGCCAGCAAACTCAGGAAATCCTGGGTGGCGCCAATATCAAAAGCGGAAGGGGCGATCGGGACCAGTATTAAATCGGTCTCGGTCACCGCATCAGAAATTTTCTTGTCGCGCAAACCACCGGGAGAATCGGTAATCACCCAGCCTGCTTTTTGCAAAGCGGATTTGCCGAGGTCTTCGGCATTGAAAACAGTCGCTACATGCTTTGGACGGCGTGCCAGCCAGGAAGCTGACGATTGCTGGCGATCAATATCTTCCAGCACAACCTTGTGCCCCAATTGCGCCAGATATCCAGCAAGATTGGTGGCGAGCGTTGTTTTACCACTGCCGCCTTTGGTATTTGCCACCAATACCCTGCGCATCTCAATGCTCCCCGTTTGAAGGTGTTGAATTTTGTCATGAAATACAGACTCTATGACACCACAACAATATGAAATTTTTATGACAATTGACGCAAAATGAAAACGGTATAAACTGTTTTTACGCAAAAATAAACAGGAGATCAACATGGCCACTAAACCGGCAGCCAAACCTACGGCGACAAGCAAGCCAGTCGCAGCGAAAACCCCTGCATCAGGCAACACGATCAAACCAGCAATTGCCAAATCTGCAACGGCTGTTTCTGCAGCTAAACCAGCTTCCAAACCGACCGCTAAAGTGGCTACAAAACCGGCAGCAACAGCTCCTAAAAAAGCAGCGCCAGCCGCTCAAAAACCACTGGCAAAAGTGGCAAGCAACCCAGCATCAGCGGGCAGTAAAACTGTAGCAGCTGAGAAACCTAAAGCGCCTAAAGTCAAAATGGAACGCGATAGCTTTACCATGCCTAAAGACGAATATGCTCAAATTGCGGCATTGAAGAAACGTCTGGAAGGCGCTGGCAAAGCAGTGAAGAAAAGTGAGCTATTACGCGCTGGTCTGAAACTGCTGTCTGGCCTTGATGACACAAAACTGAAAGCAGCATTGGCGACAGTTCCTACCATTAAAACTGGCAGGCCAAAGAAATAACTTCTTAATGATTTGATTTTTAAAAATCGAATCAAGTTTGGATTGAAGAGGTAGCTCAACAGATATATTGAGCTACCTCTTTCAGTTTTACGTTTACGAAAAAACAATCACCTTGAGCCAAGTCGACGTGCACCAACCATAAACCTGGTAGACAACGACTGGTTATTCCACCAAGTCTGGCGACTGCACACTGTAGAGTTTGTAAGGCGGGCCGGACTTCGGCAACCGTAACCACCAGATAGCGCCTTTTTTAATACTCAGTTGTGTATCTTCCATACCCAGACATTGGGCGGCTAACTCACCTATCCAAGGCTGATGCCCGACCAGCATGATATGCTCAAACGGGCTCTGCTCAAGCAATTGCACAATAGGCTGCAAAGGCCGCTCAGGAGCGAGGCGGTTTTCCTCTTGCCAACCCTCACCCCAATAAGCGACGGTTTCCTGTGTCCGCAATGCCGGACTGACCAAGGCATAGGTTTGTTTAGGCAGGTATTTCTTCAGCCAAGCCGCCATTTGTTTTGCCTGCTTGTGGCCTTTTTTTGTCAGGGCACGCTCAAGGTCAGAATGACCATGGAGCAAGTCTTCCGCTTCTGCATGACGCCATAAAATCAGGTTACGTACCGCCATCTCGCAGATCCTATAATGAATGATATTGTTTTAACAATATCTGCTGGCAGGACTGCAATGGCACATCGCCTGCTGATTCGCGCACGGCTTTATACACACCCTGCTCAGTCAACTCCCAAGCATCGAGATTGTCATCGAGGTATAACTGCAACCCTTCCTGCATAATGCGCAGCTGCATTTTAGGGTCAGTGATAGGCCACGCCAGCTCGACACGGCGTATCATATTGCGGCTCATCCAATCGGCGCTAGAAAGCCACATGTGCACCTGCCCGTCCAGGTTGAAATAAAACACACGGGAATGCTCCAGCAGGCGCCCGACGATAGACCTGACACGGATGCGGCCTTTGATCGCTGGCAAATCTACCGGCAGTATGCAGGCGCCACGGATAATCAGGTCAATTTCCACACCAGCAGCAGCGGCTTTGATCAGGGCTTCGGTCAATGGAATATCGGTCAGCGCATTCATTTTGGCGATGACGCGTGCCGGCTTGCCTTGCTTTGCCAGGCGTTGCGCTTTACCCAATTGTTTGATCATGCCTGAGTGCAAAGTAAATGGCGCCACCAGCAAATGTCGCATGCGAGGTAATGGCAACTCGCTAGTCAAATGACGGAACAGGGCTTCCATTTCTTTGGTCAAGTCAGGGTTTGCGGTCAGCATGCTCCAGTCGGTATACAAACGTGTGGTTTTGGGATTGTAGTTTCCGGTCGACAAATGCCCGTAGCGATGGATGCTTTTCCCTTCGCGACGCATGATCAATAACATCTTGGCATGGGTTTTAAGGCCGACCACGCCATACACCACCTGCGCGCCTACGGCTTCCAGCGCTTCTGCCCAGTTGATATTGGCTTCTTCATCGAAACGGGCTTTGAGCTCAACCACTACCAGCACTTCTTTACCGCGACGTACCGCTTCCTGCAACAATGACAGCATGCGGGGATCCGCGCCGGTGCGGTAAATAGTCATGCGGATAGCCAGCACATGCTCATCTTTGACCGCTTCTTCCAGCAGCTGGATCACTACATCAAAACTTTCGTAAGGCTGGTGTATCAGTAAATCGCGCTCGCGCATTTGCGCCAGCAATAAAATATTCTTATTGATGTGTTTAGGCCATTGCGGCTGGAAAGAAGTGAATTTGAGATGGTCGCCTTTTGCCATGTCCGGCAACTGTATCAGGCGGCCCAAATTGACCGGCCCATTCACGCGATAGAGCGCAAGTGCCGGCAAGTTAAACTGTTTGAGCAGGAACTCAGCCAGCGCATCGTCACACTCATGCGTGACTTCCAGGCGCACTGCTTTACCGTATTGGCGATGTGCAAGCTCTTCACGCAAAGCCATGCGCAAATTGCTAACATCATCCTCATCGACTTCAAGGTCACTGTTGCGGGTGACACGGAACTGCGAGAAGTGCAGGATTTTTGCCCCGGCAAACAGCACATGCAAGTTCGAGCGAATAATACTGGTCAGCGACACAAAACACTGCTGGCCTTTACTAATGTTATTAGGCAGTTGCAGCAGGCGCGGCACTACGCGGGGCACGCGCACGATGGCAATTTTTTCTTCTTTATCTATCTCAATGCGGACAATGAAATTAAGTGATTTATTAGCGACCTGGGGGAAAGGATGCGACGGATCGAGAGACACCGGCATCAGGAATGGCAACACTTCACGTTTGAAGTAATTGGTCACCCAACTCATTTGCTCGGGGGTGCGCACGTTGCCGGAAACCAGGTGTATCGCTTGCTCAGCCAGCGCTGGCATCAATGCATCGTTAAATAACTCATATTGTTTTGCTACCAGCGCATGTGCCATGCTGGCAATTTGTTCGCAACCACTGGCGGTGACCGGGCCATGCGTCACGCCTTGCTGGTGCGCTTCCATTTGCAAAGGCATGCGCACTTCAAAAAATTCATCCAGGTTATTGGAGACGATGCATAAAAAGCGTAGTCGTTCCAACAGGGGGTAATCTTCGCGTTGCGCCAGGGATAGTACGCGCGCATTAAAACTGAGGATACTGAGGTCTCGGTCTAGTAGAACAGAGGGGTTATTTTTCATGTCGACTATTGTAGCGCTTGGCGGTCAGCCATTTATGACAGTTTTATGAAATCATATGAATCGAAAAAAGAGGCAGTTACAACTGCTCTGTCTGCTTCAACCGTTGCCCGGCAAATGCCTTGATTGCAGATTGTTCGCTGGCCGTCATTTTTCCTAGATGTTGCACCATCAGGCGGGTGCGTTGATTACCGGCCAGCAATGTTTCATGCTTGATTAAAAATGCCCAATACAAAGTAGTGAACGGGCACGCAGCCTCACCGGTTTTCAGTTTCGGATCATAGCGGCAGTTTTGGCAATAATTGCTCATGCGCTGGATATACGCGCCACTGGCGACATAAGGCTTGCTGGTGAATCTGCCACCGTTGGCATACAACGCCATGCCCGCCACATTCGGCAGCTCCACCCACTCCACAGCATCTACATAGACAGCCAAAAACCAGTCTGCGACCTGCTGTGGTGACAATTCAGCCAAAGTTGAAAACAAGCCTATCACCATCAAGCGCTGGATATGGTGCGCATATCCGGTTTCCAGGGTTTGGCCTATACATTGCGACAGGCATTGCATCTGGGTTTGCCCGGTCCAAAACCATGCTGGCAAATCACGTTCATGCTTGAAATAGTTGGCTGACTTTAATGCCGGCATTTCCAGCCAATAGACACCACGGACAAATTCTCGCCAACCCAGTATCTGCCTGACAAAGCCCTCAACGCTGGCAAGGGACGCAAGACCTTGCTGATAAGCCAGCTGGGCAGCAGCGATGACTTCTCGCGGATTCAATAACTTAAGATTCAGCGCCGAGGCCAGCAGTGAATGCCATAAGTAAGGGCTGTCTTGCCACATGGCGTCTTGGTAAGTGCCAAACTGCGGTAATTTTTCTGCTATAAAATGCGAGAGCAGTTTAAGTGCCTGCGCACGTTTCACCGGCCATGGAAACTCATCAAGTTTGCCGGGATGTTCGGGAAAACGTTTTTTGACTAGTGCGATGACCGATTGAGTGAGCGCGTCGGGTGCAAACCTTGGCGATGGCTTTAAATCTTGCGGACCTTCTTTACCTAAATGTTCCCGGTTTTGCTTGTCATAGTTCCAATCACCGCCGGCTGGTGCGTCACCTTTCATCAACACGTTATATTTCTTGCGCATGCCACGGTAAAAATTTTCCATACGCAAAGAATTGCCTTTTTGCCCCTCTGCCCAGCGCTGGAACTGCGGAATACTGCACATATAATGCGTGTCCTGAAGAACGTCCAGCGCTATATCATGTTTCTTGGCTGTGGTCTGTAATGCCTCAAATACACGCCAATCGCCCGGCTCGCACACTCGCAAACCAGCCGGCTGATGCTGCTTCAACATGGCTCGCCACACCGCAGCCAGGTCCGGGTAATCGTGTGATTCGAGCTTGAAATAGGTAAGCGGGAAATGCTTTGCTTGCAAAGCTTCGGCAAAGTGGCGCATGGCGGACAAAAACAAAGTTATCCGTTGCCGATGCGACCACACGTGCGTACTTTCCTGCATGACTTCTGCCATCACAATATGATCCTGGGATGGATCAAATTCTTGCAGGGCGGGATTATCCAGTGTGAGCTGGTCCCCCAAGATGATGACAAGGTTTCTCATGCCGCTGTCAATTTTGCTTGCCGACGGCAACGCTCGGAACAGAATTTAACGGAGTTCCAGTTATTTAACCAGGATTTACGCCAGGTCATTTCCCTGCCGCATTGCTGGCAGGGTTTACTGGGTAAGTGACTTTTGTTGCCTTTGAACGTGGAGGTCATGCCACATAGACTGGCGCAGACCTGCTTGATTCCTGTAACGCTTGTTTTTGCTGGTAACAACGACTGGCGGTTTTGCAGATATCCACAAAATCTTCTGCGACCAAGGCCGCACGTCCCAGCAGGCCCCCATCGATATCCGGCATCAGCAACAGGCTCTCGGCATTTTTAGGCCCCATACTGCCACCGTACAAAATACGTATCTGTTCAGCAAACTCCCGGTCACGTTCGGCAATCATCATGCGGATGAAGGCGTGCATGCGCTGTGCCTGTTCCGGCGTGGCATGTTCGCCGGTACCGATCGCCCACACCGGCTCATAGGCAATCACCATATTCAATTTTTTTGCCAGCGCAAATGCATTGTCGTCCAGGCCATACACGACATTCAGCATCTGGTTACGCACAATTAACTCGGCCATGCCGCCGTCGCGCTCATCAAGCGTTTCACCGACACAGAAAATAGGGGTAAGTCCAGCATGCAAAGCATTAAGCAGGCGTTTGGTGGCTACCTGATTACTTTCCAGCTTTAACGCGCGACGTTCAGAATGACCGACGATGGTATAAGTGCAACCAAATTCGGCGACCATTTTTGCCGAGATGCAGGAGGTAAAAGCGCCTTCAGTAAATTGGCTGACATTTTGTGCGCCCCAGGCAATCGCGGAGCCTTGTAAAGCAGACTGCGCCTGATATAAGTAAACATAGGGCAGGCACACAGCCGCATCAACACCTTCAAGATGATGCAGTTCTTGTTTAAGCCTGTTGAGCAGGCCTTGATTTTCCAGCAAGCTGCCGTGCAGCTTCCAGTTACCGACAACTAATTTTTTGCGCATGATGACAACCTTTCTATCATGCCCCCTTGATTAGGATTATATTTTTTCTTTAAGAGCAAGCGGGTAAGTTGGATGATGTTTTCGGGTGCCAGTTAGGTGGCAACGTTATCATCTATGGCAGCTTTACCCAACAACCGTTCAATCATTTAATAAATGGCGGCCATTTTTTCCAGGGAAACCACTTTGATTTTACCTGCCTGGCCTGCACTGCCAAAGGCTTCAAAGCGCTCCTTACACAGCTGTTGTGCTGCGTTGGTTGCCTCCTTAAAATACCCTCTTGGATCAAACTCTTCCGGATGTTCGACAAAATATTCGCGAATGGCTGCTGTCATTGCGAGGCGGATATCCGTATCAATATTGACTTTGCGCACCCCGCTCTTGATGCCTTCCACGATTTGTGAAACCGGCACCCCATAGGTTTCCTTGATGTTACCGCCATAGTGCCGTATCCGTTCAAGAAACTCTTGCGGCACACTTGAAGAACCATGCATGACCAGATGCGTATTAGGAATTTTGGCGTGAATTTCCTGGATACGTTTAATGGATAAAGTGTCGGCTGATGGTGGACGAGTGAATTTGTAAGCGCCGTGGCTGGTACCAATCGCAATTGCCAGTGCATCGACCTTGGTCGCTTCAACAAACGCGGCTGCTTCATCCGGGTCGGTCAACAGCTGGGATTCATCCAGTTTTCCTTCGGCGCCCACACCATCCTCTTCGCCCGCCATGCCGGTTTCAAGTGATCCCAGTACACCTAATTCGCCTTCTACCGAGACACCCACTGCATGGGCAAACTCTACCACGCGCCGCGTCACATCCATGTTGTATTCATAACTGGCCGGCGTTTTATGATCTTCTTTTAACGATCCATCCATCATCACGCTGGAGAAGCCACTACGGATCGCCATCTGGCAAATTTTGGGAGAAGTACCGTGGTCCTGGTGCATACATACTGGAATATGCGGGAATTGTTCGATGGCTGCTTCGACCATCTTGCGCAAGAATGACTCGCCAGCATAGCCACGTGCCCCAGCCGAAGCCTGCAAAATCACCGCACTGTTTACTTCGTCAGCGGCTTTCATAATGGAGATAATCTGCTCCATGTTATTAATATTGAAAGCGGGATAGCCGTAACTATTTTCGGCAGCGTGATCGAGTAACTGCCTGAGGGAAATCAATGCCATGCAAAACTCCTTTATTCAGTGGCTTGCTGGTGATATTCACGCAAGCGCTGGATTTCTTTTTTGGACCCCAGTAAAACCGGGACCCGTTGGTGGCAGGACGTGGGTTGTATGGCGAGGACATCTTCCAGGCCAGCGATGCTTTCACCGCCCGCCTGTGCCACTAGCAGGCTCATCGGGTTGGCTTCATACAATAATCTTAAACGCCCGGCCTTGATCGGCTGTTTGTTATCGCTTGGATATAAGAACACACCACCACGCGCCAGGATGCGATGCACATCCATCACCATACTGGCGCACCAGCGCATATTGAAATCACGGCCGCGTTCGCCATCTGCGCCTTGTAAACATTCATCTATATAACGCTTCACTGCTGGCTGCCAGTAACGTTGATTGCTGGCGTTGATGGCGAATTCGGAAGTCTCAGCCGGAATTTCGACCGTTTGCTGGGTAAGCACAAAGTTGTCATTTTCATGATCAAGCGTAAACACGTGTGTGCCCTGGCCTAGCGTCAATACCATTAAAGTCGCTGGCCCATACATAATGTACAGCGCAGCCCGTTGTGCCTGTCCTGGTTGTAGAAAAGCCTGCTCGCCCTGGGTTGCGACGCCGGTATTCGGTAATATGGAGAAAATACTGCCAACCACGCCATTGATAGATAAGTTGGAAGAACCATCCAGCGGGTCCATGCAGACCAGAAACGGTGCATCCACGGTTTCAAAAACAATCGCTTCTTCTGTTTCTTCAGAGACGACACCGGCTACCACAGCAGACGCACGAAATTGTTCAAGAGCGACTTCATGACTACGGATATCCAGCTGCATCTGGGTTTCACCCTGAACATTGGTGGTGGTGGTTTTCTCCGTCACCCCTTGTAATGCGCCCTGCTTGACCAGCGCAGCAATCTCAATGCCTGCCTGGGCTGCATGCCATATCAGCATGTTCAATGCATGGTTCAGTGAAACCTGTTTCAGAAATACGTCCAATTGCATGGCAGAACCCTTTATTATGGTTTTAGCGATACTTTCACCGAAACTGTAACCGACATTCAGTCGATCTTAAATCCTGATGACAGGCTGTAAACCCCTGCACTAACCCCAATCAGAAGTTTAACTATGCAATGTCTGTGCCTGTTTGCTATTTGCTGTTTTCTATTGGGTAGACGTTACATCTTAAAGATTGTTCAACAATCTTATAACAGTAGTGTGTCAATTTACGCCAAACTAACGGTGAAGCGCAAAATGAATTGAAAAGCGGATTAATGCGAAAACACTAATCGTTGCAGGGCATGCTGTGCAGCGATAAAGCCGAAACTGGCAGTGACACAAATGCTGGAACCATACCCGGCGCAATTCAGGCCGGTCAGTCCTGCCTGGGTATCACAGGCTTGGGCAGGTTTTTCCACCGGCTCATCAGAATACACCGCAGTGATTCCGAATTTGGCAGATTTTTTGTTATCGCTGGCTTTGGGGAAATGATGATCCCGCCTTAACTGGTTACGGATTTTTGCCAGCATACGGTCGCCATGCACATGCGCCAGATCTATCAACCGGATGCGTGTTGCATCCAGCTTGCCGCCAGCGCTGCCCACCACAATCAGTGGCAAATGCTGTTGATGACAATAAGCCGCAAGCGCGATTTTCGCTTTGGTATCATCCATGCAATCGACGATGATGTCCGGGCGTGCTGCAAGCATAGCCGCCATATTTTCTGCTGAAATAAAGTCTTCGATCTCAACCACCTCACAGGCCGGATTGATCTGTGTGATTCGCTCATGCATGGCTGTGACTTTGGCTTTACCTATATTCTCATCCAGCGCATGGATTTGTCGGTTGATGTTCGACTCTGCAATATTATCCAGATCGATCAGGGTCAGCTTACCGACTGCATTGCGCGCCAGGGCTTCCACCGTCCAGGAACCAACTCCGCCCAGCCCTATCACCACTATGTGTGCAGCCTGCAATTGCTGTAAACCTTGTTCACCATACAAACGACGCACGCCGGAAAAACGGCGTTCATCTTCTTTAGTAGCAAGCGTACGGGTAGACGTCACTTCCCGCTCACGGTTTCCAGCACGACATAAGCCAGCGCCAGGTTTTTCTCGTCGCTGATACTGATGTGTGACTGATGGATATGATGTTGCTTGAGGAAGCCTTGCAAAGTCGGTGCCAACTGCAGCAAAGGTCTCCCCAGCGCGTCGTGAGTAACGGCAATATTATGAAAGCTGACGTCGCCGCGAATGCCGGTTCCAATCGCTTTGGCAAAGGCTTCCTTGGCGGCAAACCGTTTGGCAAGAAAGCGCGCTTTCAACTGGCTGGCCTGGTAATCTGCCCATTCAGACTCGGCCAGAATGCGTCTGGCGAATGGCTCGCCAAACTGATCCAGCGAGGCTTGTATACGCTCAACCTCAACAATATCAGTCCCTATTCCAAAAATCATTGGTCTACCTCGCAAAACAATTTTGCATTGATATCAGGCATCGCCAAATACTTTCACAGACGCATTTGTATTATTTACTAACTGCATTTTGTAGACATGACTGGACTACATTACCTGGCTGAAAATTCTTTCATCAAGGCTTTCATCTCGCGCACTGCATTATCCCAGCCGACAAACAAGGCATGCGCGACGATGGCGTGGCCGATGTTCAGTTCTTCAAATCCCGGCAAACGCGCGATGCGATGCACATTGTGATAATGCAGGCCATGCCCGGCATTGACTACCAGGCCACCGGCTTTAGCATGATGCAGGGCAGCCTCTACTCTGCGTAATTCTTCAGTTTGCGTTTTTTCGGTTTCCGCATCGGCAAAGGTGCCAGTGTGGATTTCGATCACTGGCGCACCGACTTTCACCGCCGCATCGATCTGCGCCAGATCTGGGGCGATAAATAATGACACGCGTATCCCCTGGTCAGATAGTTTCTTGACCGCATGATCGACCTTGGCGTAGTGCGTGAGCACGTCTAAACCGCCCTCGGTGGTACGCTCTTCGCGACGTTCCGGCACCAGGCAGACATCCTGCGGTTTGACCTGGATCGCGATATCCAGCATTTCGTCAGTCACCGCACATTCAAGATTCATCTTGGTCTGGAGCAAAGGCCGCAAAGCAAAAATATCGGCATCCTGCATATGGCGTCTATCTTCACGCAAATGCAAAGTAATACTGTCCGCACCAGACTGTTCAGCACGTAACGCTGCCTGCACTACACTCGGGTACCTGGTGCCACGTGCCTGACGAATTGTGGCGACATGGTCAATATTCACACCTAATTTCAACATATGTTCTTTCGATTGCTTTGGCTGACTGCCACATTTTTTGAATTATAAACTTAGCCAGTGCATGCTCTAAACAATCCGGCTATTTAACACTTTTTTATTTCACATTAGATTAAGCTTAAAACCCTTGCAGATCCACCAACAACTGGCGGGTATGCAAAGGTTTTTCACCCAGATAATGCTGTAACAAATAGCGCATCAATTGCTTGCTTTGCGCTTGTGTCGTCGTGTTGCTGTAGGTTCCGCGTGCCATATCGAGCAATGACCGGCCTTGAATCAGCACACCATTCTTAGTGACGTTTAAGGCACAAGCGCCATAGTCAGCTTCAAAGCGATAAGTTTCTTCGGCATGAATAATTTCGCCATTTTCATCATGCGTTAGTGGCACGGCATAACCCAGCTCTTGCAACATTTTCAGTTCAAACCGGCGCATGATTTCTGCCAGTTGGCCGCTGCCGGTTTCGTGTGTAAGCGTAGAAAGTATTTGTACGGTTTCGGCGTAATACTCAAACAGTTGCGCATGCGCATCATCACGTGGCAACAAGCGTAACAATAATTCATTCATATAAAACCCGCACATGAGGGCATCGCCTTTGAGCAGTGTCAGCCCGGTCAGCCATTCCAGGCTGTGCAGAGTTTTCAGTTCATTTTTACCAGACCAGGTACCTGCCAATTGCTGGAAAGATTGCAGCATACCGCGCATTGCTGAAAGCGGCCTGCGCGCACCTTTTGCCACCGCGGCAATCCGACCGAAGTCGCGGCTGAACATTTCAACCACCAGACTGGTTTCCTTGAACGGATAGGTGTGAAGAATAAAAACAGGCTGTTGCGATTGCTTGTGCGCGCCAACCGTAGGGATGCTCACAGCCATGTGCTAACTGCCATAAAGGCGACTAAAAACCCAGGCTTTTTAATGCCCGCTCATCATCCGCCCAGCCACCTTTTACTTTTACCCAGGTTTCCAGATAAACTTTGGAGCCAAACAGCTTTTCCATATCCTGCCGAGCTTCGGTGGAGATTTGCTTGAGTTTCTCACCTCCCTTGCCAATGATCATTGGTTTCTGACTGTCTTTATCGACAATAATCACGGCAAAAATGCGACGAAGTTTTTTGACGGTTTCAAACTTTTCGATTTCTACCGTCATTGAGTAAGGCAATTCATCGCCAACCAACCTAAAGATTTTCTCGCGGATCAGTTCAGCAGCTAAGAAACGCTCATTTTTATCGGTCAGTTCATCTTCACCGTATATCGCTGGTTGTTCTGGCAAATGCTCACGCACTGCATCCAGCAAGCCATCCAGATTCTGATTCTTTTTGGCACTGACCGGGATAATGCCGGCAAAATCAAACAGCAAATCAAAATCCTGGATCAACGGCAATAAATTACCTTTATCACCCATCAAATCTGCCTTGTTCACCACCAGCAATACAGGTTTATTTTCAGGCAACAGTTTCAGGACCAGCTCATCTGCTTCACCCAGCTTCATTGGCTCAATGACAAACAACACGACATCCACCTCAGACAACACTTGTGTCACGGTTTTATTCAATGTTTTATTCAAGGCATTGATATGTTTTTGCTGGAAGCCCGGTGTATCCACAAACAGGAACTGCGTATCTTCAGTGGTATGGATGCCTAGCAGGCGATGACGCGTGGTTTGCGCCTTGCGGGAAGTAATGGCTAACTTCAGTCCGAGAATATGATTGAGTAATGTCGACTTGCCAACGTTAGGACGACCAACGATCGCGACGGTGCCGCAACGGAAATCTTCAGTAGGGTCTATGTGTTGTTCTGTCATGATTGAATTCTTTCCATGGCGAGTTTGGCCGCCTGCTGTTCTGCCACGCGGCGGCTAGTGCCTGCCCCCATGGTAGTGATGTTTAGTTTTTTGATAAAGCATTGCACGGTAAATGTCTGGGCATGCGCCTCCCCTTCGATAGCCGATACCTGATACTCAGGCAAGTCCATCTTTTTACTTTGCAGGTATTCCTGCAATTGCGATTTGGCGTCTTTATCAATCGCTTTAGGATTGATAGTGGTCAGTGTTTCCCTGTATAAAAATGCCACCACTTGCTCGGCAGCGGCAAAACCACCATCCAGGTAGACCGCACCGACGATCGCTTCCAGCGCATCTGCCAGAATAGAAGGTCTGCGCCAGCCTGCGCTTTTCAACTCACCTTCACCCAGTTTAAGCGCGTCGCCAAGATTAAGCGAGATCGCGATTTCTGCAAGGCTGGCTTCTTTGACCAGTTTCGCCCGTAAACGGCTGAGATCTCCCTCGGGTAAGTCCGGGAATAAATTGAATAGCTGGTGAGCAATAATAAAGTTTAGTACGCTATCGCCTAAAAACTCCAGGCGCTCGTTGTTGCTGGCCGAAAAACTGCGATGTGTGAGTGCTTGTTGCAGCAACTCAGGCTGCGTGAAGCTATAACCAATGCGGGTCTGTAGAACTGGAAGCGCGCTCATCTCACCTACTGTGATGCTTTGCTGGCCGCATCAAAATCGATCAGTAAACTGATGGTATCTGTCAGGGGAATTGTTTTTTGGTAACGCACCCCCACCACGCCACTGGCAATATTCAAGTCGCGGCCTTGCACAGTTTTGATCATATCGACATGCATCTGGCGGTCAAACGCAGCACGGATATCCGCGTCGTTTTGCAGCATGGGGTCATGCGCTATGCGGTTGACGGTCGATTGAATCGAGAAATATTCCAAATAAGATGGCAACGCTTTTAACGCTACCATGCCGAGGATGCCAACTGCAGTGAGTACCAGCAGGAAGCCAAGCAATCCTAAGCCATGTTGCCCGCGTGCTGAAGTCCATGCTGAAATCTTGGAACGTTTCATGTGCCATCTCCCCACAAATTGCGTTTGCCTAAACGATGACTAACAGGCATTAACCTATACTTTGCCCGATACGACGCCACTGGTCAAAGTTAAACCAGATAAAAAACGCCCTGCCCACCAGATATTTCTCAGAAACAAAGCCCCAGACACGGCTATCAGAACTATTGTCGCGGTTATCACCCATGGCATAGTACTGGCCTTCAGGCACAGTGATCGCTTCGCCTTGCATTAATCGGTCACCCAGGCTGCCCGGGTTGTATTGGTTCATGATGTCATGGATCAATACATCATGTTTGACATCCCCCAGCTGTTCCGTCAGGCGTGAAGCAGTGACATCCACAGCGCGGGCACTGCCGCTTTCGTCGTTGACATTCAATGCATACTTGTACGGCTCAATGAAATCCAGGTTAATCACTTTGTCATTGATAGTAAGCTGTTTGTCACGGTATTGAATCTTGTCGCCAGGCAAACCAACTACGCGCTTGATATAGTCAATTGAAGGGTCAGGCGGATAGTGGAATACGAATACATCGCCACGTTTAGGCTTGTCTACCGGGTAAAAAACATTATTCAGAATAGGTACACGCAAACCATAAGTGAATTTATTGACCAAGATGTAATCCCCAGCCAGCAAGGTAGGCATCATGGAGCCGGAAGGAATTTTAAACGGCTCTACAATAAATGAACGGACGGTAAACACCAGCAGGATGACCGGGAAAAAGCTTTTGCTGTATTCCACATACCAAGGGTCAGCTACCTCACCTAGCGCACCAGCCAGGCGTTTTTTGCGCAAGATCAGGATATCCAGCAACCAGATGACGCCGGATACCAGCAAAATCACTAACATAAAAATTGCAAAATACATGCTCGTTCCCTGTAGAAAGCGGGGTTTCCCGTTTATTTATCTTCAACGCGCAGAATCGCCAGGAAGGCTTCTTGTGGAATCTCCACATTGCCGACCTGCTTCATGCGCTTTTTACCTTCTTTTTGTTTATCCAGCAACTTGCGCTTACGCGTAATATCACCGCCATAGCACTTGGCAATCACGTTTTTACGCATGGCCTTCACTGTTTCACGTGCAATGATATTCGCACCAATAGAGGCTTGAATAGCGA
Organism: Methylophilus sp.; assembly: GCF_035460085.1. Taxonomy (GTDB): domain Bacteria; phylum Pseudomonadota; class Gammaproteobacteria; order Burkholderiales; family Methylophilaceae; genus Methylophilus. Next base: position 43,038 of record NZ_DATHWZ010000082.1, on the reverse strand, counting down.
TATCAAACATCTGGCGCGGAATCAACTCACGCATCTTAGAGACCAACTCACGCCCGCGATAAATACTATTGGCCCTATGCACAATCAGGCTGAGTGCATCGACACGCTCACCATTCACCATAATATCCAGTTTCACCAGATCGGCAGCGCGGAATTCAAGGAACTCATAATCCATAGAGGCATAGCCCCGGGAAACCGATTTCAGTTTATCAAAGAAGTCGAGCACCACTTCATTGAGTGGCATTTCGTAACTCAGCATCACCTGGCGACCCATATATTGCATATTGCGCTGGATGCCACGCTTGTTATTACACAAGGTCATCACCGGCCCGACATAGTCTTGCGGCATCAGCAGATTGACCACAATCATGGGCTCACGGATTTCTTCAATGCGTGAAGGTTCAGGCAAGCGGGAGGGATTTTCAATCTGCACCACTTCACCGGTTTTAAGCAACAGCTCGTAAATCACGGTAGGTGCGGTGGTGATCAGGTCCATATCGTACTCGCGCTCTAAACGCTCTTGTACGATCTCCATATGCAGCAACCCTAAAAAGCCACAACGGAAGCCGAAGCCTAGCGCTGTCGAATTTTCCGGCTCAAATTGTAAGCTGGAGTCATTCAGGCTGAGTTTTTCCAGCGCAGTACGCAGGCCTTCAAACTGGTTGGATTCCACAGGATACAATCCGGCGAATACCTGTGGCTTCACTTCTTTGAAACCAGGCAAAGGTGCTGCTGCCTGCCTGCCAGCGATCGTCACGGTATCGCCTACTTTTGCAGCTGCCAGCTCTTTAATCCCGGCGATGATAAAGCCTACTTCACCAGCGCTCAACTGAGGGCGCGGCAGTGACTTGGGGGTAAACACACCCACTTGCTCACACAAATACTCTGCGCCAGTGGCCATCAGGCGGATTTTCTCTTTGGCACGCAATGAGCCATCTACCACCCGCACCAGCATCACCACACCGACATAGTTATCGAACCAGGCATCAATCACCAAGGCCTTTAACGGCGCATCAACATCACCCACCGGAGGTGGCACCTTAGCGACAACTTCTTCCAGCACATCGCGCACACCTTCACCAGTTTTGGCGGAACAACGGACGGCATCGGTGGCATCCACGCCAATCACATCCTCAATCTCCTGTGAAACGCGTACAGGGTCAGCAGAAGGCAGGTCAATCTTATTCAGGACAGGCGTCACTTCCACCCCCAAATCAAGGGCGGTATAACAATTGGCCACGCTTTGTGCTTCAACGCCTTGCGAGGCATCTACCACCAGCAATGCGCCTTCACAGGCGGACAGTGATCGGCTGACCTCATAGCTGAAGTCCACATGACCCGGCGTATCGATCAGGTTAAGGAAATAGGTTTCGCCGTTATTGGCTTTGTATTGCAAGGCGGCTGTTTGCGCTTTGATTGTAATACCGCGCTCACGCTCGATGTCCATGCTATCCAGGACCTGCGCTTCCATTTCGCGCGCTTCCAGGCCACCGCACAACTGAATGATACGATCAGCCAGGGTCGATTTGCCATGGTCAATGTGGGCAATAATCGAGAAATTACGAATATTCTTCATGTTCTGCTATACGTTGATTACAAGCAAGAAAGGCGCTTTACGCGCCTTTCCGAATTTGCTGGCATTTTACAGCAAACGCCTATTTATCAGGGATTTATTTTAAATCGCTCAATGTTTGCTGCGCTTTAAAATCTACTTTTATTTGCTTACCTTGATAGGGACATACAAAGTATTTTCACCTCTTAGCACCAGCACTGCCACCGTTTTTCCGGAAGCTACGGCGTTGATCTGCTTATTGAACAGATCCACGCTTTGACTTTCATTGTTATTCAGGCCAAGAATCACATCACCACGACGAATACCCGCCTGTGCAGATGCACCGACGCTTTCAATGACCAGCAAGCCATTTTTGCCATTCAGCTTTTTCTTTTGCTGTGGTGTCAACTCACGCAAGGTCAAGCCGATTTTATTGGCTTCTGGCTTGGATGGCTCCTTGCTTGAAGCAGGCGCTTCGGCTTGCTCGTTTGGCATTTCACCAACCCCCAGCTGCAGGGTCTTGCCAGCACCTTTGCGCACGATTTCTACCGGCACCACTTTACCCGGCTTGATTGAAGCCACAACACGCGGCAAATCACCTGACGTCACAATTGGCTTACCGTCAAATTTGAGGATAATATCGCCAACTTCCAGGCCGCCTTTGTCTGCCGGGCTGTTTTTTTCCACGCCAGCAATCAGGGCACCACTGGTTTGTTTAAGGCCGAAGGAATCCGCCAGGTCTTTAGTGACTTCCTGGATACCAATGCCTAACCAGCCGCGTGAAATACGGCCAGTCGTTTTTAACTGGTTGGAGATATCAATAGCGACATCAATCGGGATACTGAATGACAGCCCCATGGAGCCACCACTTTTACTGTAGATCTGTGAGTTTACACCGACCACTTCACCGCGCAGGTTGAATAGCGGACCACCTGAATTACCAGGATTAATCGCAACATCGGTCTGGATAAATGGAACATAATTTTCTTGTGGCAAAGCACGACCTTTAGCACTGACAATACCGGCTGTCATCGTGTTTTCAAGGCCGAAAGGAGAGCCAATCGCTGCCACCCATTCGCCGACTTTCAATGCACTTGGGTCACCCACCACTACTTTAGGCAGGCCAGTGGCTTCAATTTTAATCAGGGCAACATCGGTACGTTTGTCGGCACCAATGATCTTTGCCTTGAATTCGCGCTTGTCAGACAATTTCACAAGTACTTCATCAGCTTCACTCACCACATGCGCATTGGTCAAAATGTAACCGTCGCTGCTGATAATAAACCCTGAACCCAATGACTGGCTTTTATAATCCTGCCCACCCTCTTGCCCTGGCATGCCAGGCATCCCCGGAATACCGAACCGGCGCAGCAACTCTTGCAGATTTTCATCATTTGGCATGCCTGGGAAACCCATGCCACCGCCCCCGTGAACCACTGAGGTAATGCTGATATTCACCACCGTAGGTCCTTGTTTTTCTGCCAGCTCAGTGAAATCAGGCAAATCCTTGGCGTGGGCCGGCATGACAAACATACTCAATGACATGCTGCATGTCAGCAACACTCCAGAAATCCATTGTTTCATCATGATTTTTCCTATTATTTAATCAATTTAAATTTCAATATGTTCAGAGACAGAATGTAAAGCAGACAAAACCTGTCCACCGTTAAAACACTTTCTACATATAGTGACTACATCTATAAAAACAAAGGGGTTTCATTGCATAATCCCCAAAAATCCTTTACACCAGACACAACTAGCTCATCCAAATTGATTGATTAAAAAAATTTGTCATACAGTTTAGTGAAATATCAGGAATAAGTGATTCTGGGAGGGCACGCAGCAGTAAAGGCAAAAATCATCAAGGTCGATTACTTCTTAAAAGTCACCTGCTGTGCGATTTGCTCAACTGTTTGTGCCGGGACTTCACCCACCACTACCAGTTGATAACCATTCAAAACATGAGCATATACATTTGTCGACCCCATGGTTTTCTTACCAATGCGGGGTTGTGTGCCTTTAATGACCGGTTCGACAAACAGAGATACGGAAGCGAGACCATCAGAAAAAATCAACTGCTGCACCGGCACCGTACGGCCAGGCACGCGTAAGCTGATCTGGTCTACTTTTTTATATCCGGCAGGCAAATTAGCAATCACCAGATTATTTTCCACATGGGTCAGGTCGGTGGTGTCATCCATCACATATGGCTTGGAAGCGTCAATCTTGGGTTGAAACCAATCCAGGTCTTTGGTTTGCAGCATCGATACCTGGTTGAAACCGATTTGTTCCAGGGTGTGGCCCTGCACATCCAGCATACTCATCTTTAGCAACAAACCGTATTCACTATCTGACCAGACCCGGTATTGATAACGCAGGTTATCATTAGGAATCATGTCGATGACTTGTGCCAAACGGCCGGCGATGCGCTCCTGTCCGACAAATTTCAACTTATAGTTTTGCTTGAGAGGTTGAAGCTGGGTCGGCAGCATAGCTGGGAAGAGGTTTTGACCACGGCGCTTTTCAATCACGACCTTGTCATTTTTTGCATTGAAGATGACAATATCATCACCTTCGCTAAACACTTCCCGCGGGCGACCATCAAGGACTACATTGCGGGTGAATTCCCTACCGGCTTCATTGATATGCGTAATTTGAACGGAGCGAATGATCGCTCCGTTATGGTAAATAAACAACCCTTGGTAGTTAAGTTCTCTGGCTGCAGAAGCTGTTTTCTGCATAGTTGCCCATAAATCCTCATCTGCAAATGCCTGTTGCCAGATCACTAACGCAAATACGGCACGAAATACAAACTGCACAGACATACCAATCACAATAAAAAAGCTATTCGCCAGCGTAAGTTACATTGTGGATATAGTAAGTGGCACTATTAGGTGAGTAATTGTGATGCGCCATGACATATTGATCAGTTTCGCTGTCAGCGATCTGCACCGATTCGACAGCTGTAGGCTGGTTGAGTACAAACATACCAACAAAAAAAGCAGCTGCCACAGACGCTGCAATAGACCAAATGTATTTACTGGGTCGCGGTTTTATTTCAACCACTGGCTGTGGAACGGCTCTTGGTGCCAACACCACAGGCTCATCGCTTAATGCTGCCATGATGCGGCTCGTGATATCAGGCTGCACCCAATTCTCCTCACGCATCACATCGCGAATGACATGATAATCCTGCCAGGCTTGAGCGACTTCACCGGTAGATTTGGCCGCGAGAAAGATGTGCTCGCAACGTTCAATATCGGCCTCGCCGTCGATTAAAGCGGATAATTGCTGCTTCATAATAACCCCAAGTCAATCAATGTTTTTATGTTAGCATTTAACAAATTGTTTGTCATAACACCCATTATTTAAAAAAAGTTTGCATTCAATGGCTGCATTACTAGTGTAGCTGGCTTACCAACGTTTGTTATTCGGGGTATCCAGCAGTGGCCTTAGTTTTGCTGCAATAGTCTCACGTGCACGGAAAATACGTGAGCGGACCGTGCCAATCGGACATTGCATCACTGTCGCAATATCTTCATAGCTTAAGCCTTCAAGTTCACGCAATGTAATCGCTGTGCGCAACTCTTCTGGCAACGCAGCAATCGCATCATTCACGGTTTGCGCGATTTCTTTAGTCATGAGAGAAGTTTCAGGCGTCTCCATAGTACGCATGTCCTGACCCTCATCGAAATTTTCTACGTCTTCAATTTCAACGTCCTGCATCACCTGTGGCTTACGCCCCATGGATACCAGGTAATTTTTAGCAGTGTTAATGCCAATACGGTATAACCACGTGTAAAAGGCACTATCCCCACGAAAGCTATGCAATGCGCGATACGCTTTGATAAAGGATTCCTGTACCACATCCTCTACTTCTGCCTGGTCGCGGATCATGCGCGATAAAAGTCTTCCAAGCTTACGATTATACTTTTCAACCAGTAGGCCGAACGCCCGTTTATCGCCCTGCTGGGCACGTTCGACCAACAACTGGTCGAACTCTCTATTCTCAATCTGTTTGGCGTTTGCCGCCTGAACAGTCATATCGCGATGACTCCCTTGGGTAATTTTATGATTGGGAGTAGTATACGCTTTTGTATTGCTTTCGACGAACCCGGTGCGCGTTAACGCCTCTAATTTTGTTGTGTGTAACATCGTCTCATCCCTTATTTTTGCCTGCAATCGCAACATGCAATACAGACAAATTTCTGACACGGCTTTTTCTACAAAAGTTCCTCTGACTTCACGAGAATATGAATAAAGTATTTGATGTCCTGATCATAGGCAGCGGATTAGCCGGTCAATCTCTTGCCCTGCGCTTGGCAGATAATTACCGTATTTGCATATTGAGTAAACGCGAGCTCTCGATGAGCGCCAGCAACTGGGCGCAAGGTGGTATTGCGGCGGTCCACAATAATGAAGATTCTATAGAAGCCCACATTCAGGATACTTTAGATGCCGGTGCTGGACTATGCGATAGCGAAGTCACCCGCATGGTGGTCAACAATGGCCGGGCCAGCATTGAATGGTTATTGCAGCAAGGGGTTAACTTCACCCGTGAAGCCGAAGACGACCGCCTGCACCTGACACGCGAAGGCGGACATAGCTATCGCCGGGTCGTGCATGTCGCAGATGCTACCGGCCAGGCAGTACAAACCACATTGACCGACCGCGTCCGCGAACACCCAAACATCACCGTTCTTGAGCACCATATTGCGGTTGACCTTATCACCACACACAAACTGTTTCAGCAAACCACCAATGACGGCCCTAATCGTTGTCTGGGTGCGTATGTACTCAATAGCCAGACCGGGCATGTGACGACACTCTCGGCGCAATATACCGTAACGGCGACTGGCGGTGCCGGCAAGGCATATCTGTATACCACCAACCCTGACATCAGTACCGGCGATGGTATTGCGATGGCGTGGCGGGCTGGTTGCCGTGTCGCAAATATGGAGTTTATACAATTTCATCCCACCTGCTTGTACCATCCGCATGCCAAATCATTCCTTATTTCGGAAGTGCTGCGTGGCGAAGGTGGTTTGCTCACCTTGCCGGATGGCACAAGGTTTATGCACCTACATGATGAAAGGGCAGAGTTGGCGCCTCGTGATGTGGTCGCCCGCGCCATTGACTTTGAAATGAAAAAACGCGGGCTGGACTGTGTCTATCTGGATATCAGCCATAAACCACTCGCGTTTATCCAGTCACACTTCCCCAATATTTACAAACGCTGTTTGCAACTTGGTATAGATATCAGCAAACAGCCGATTCCGGTCGTTCCCGCTGCACACTACACCTGTGGTGGCGTGATGACAGATATGCATGGTCGCACCGATATTGATTGCCTGTATGCGATTGGCGAAACCGCTTGTACCGGCTTGCATGGCGCCAACCGCTTGGCCAGCAACTCACTGCTGGAATGTCTGGCGTTTAGTGAAAGTTGCGCGCAGGATATTCAGGCCTCTGGTCAACAACCAACCATTTCACTGCCCGATTGGGATGAAAGCCGTGTGACCGATGCCGATGAAGAAGTGCTCATTACGCATACCTGGGATGAATTGCGTCGATTCATGTGGAATTACGTCGGCATTGTGCGCACCAACAAAAGATTAAGCCGGGCATTACATCGCATTCATATGTTGCGCGACGAAGTACATGAGTTTTACAGCAACTTTAAAGTCAGTCACGACCTGATTGAACTACGTAATTTGTTACAGGTAGCAGAACTGATCGTACGTTGCGCAATTGAGCGCGAAGAGAGCCGTGGCCTGCATTACAGCAAAGATTACCCGGACCTATTGCCAGAGGCGATCCCAACCGTCTTAACGCCGGAAAACTATACTAGCCTGCTGGATTAACATGCCAAACATCTGGCTGCTATTAATGCTTTTTGCTACAGGCATTCACGCGCAAGCCGACCCCGTGTTAAAAAAAGTCATTGATGGCGACACTGTCATTATTCTAGACCAAGGAAGAACTTACCGCCTGCGGCTGCTGGATATTGATGCGCCAGAATCCCAACAGACCTATGGCAAACAATCGAAACGTCACCTGATGGCACTCTGTAATGGAAACATAACCGTGCAATCCACCGGCACTGACCCTTACGGACGTACCCTAGGCCATTTATACTGTAATCACACAGATGCCAGCCAATATCAGGTTGCACAAGGGATGGCCTGGTTTAACCGCCGCTACTCATCGCGCACAGAATTAGCGTCACTGCAGCAACAGGCACAACAACAAGCTTTGGGTCTTTGGCAACAAGCCAACCCGATACCTCCCTGGGTCTGGCGCAAGCATTTCGGGCAATATTATCAATCGCCAGAATGACACCATCCCGGCAATATCCTTTAGAATAATGTTTTATTACCGAATAACTTAGGACATTTCACATGCAAGTAGCAATGAACACCGTAGTCAGCATGACTTACAAACTACAAAACACTGATGGCGAAACACTGGAAGAAAGCCAGCAACCGGTGGCTTACCTCCACGGTGGTTACGACAATATTTTCCCTAAAGTTGAAGAAGCCATGCACGGCAAAAATGTTGGCGATGTGATTGAAGTGAGTCTGGACCCTGAAGATGGTTTTGGTGAGTACGATGACGGCCTGGTACAAATCGAGCAAGCCAGCGCTTTCCCGGCTGAAGAGTTAAAAGTCGGTATGCAGTTTGAAGGTGAAGATGAAACCGGCGACGTGATTTTGTATACAATTACCGATATCGCCGATGGCAAAGTCGTGGTTGACGGCAACCATCCTTGGGCTGGTCAACGTCTGCTGTTTACAGCAACGATTAAAGATGTGCGTACAGCAAATAAAGAAGAAATCGAGCACCAGCATGTACATGGTGCGGGTGGTCATCATCACTAAGCTTTAAAGTTTCAAGCCAGCTGGCGCAATTGCCCTTGCGCCAGCACTAGTACTTCGTTGGCAATCTCTGTCACTTCCTCCCGCACATGGCTGACATACACGGTCGGCAATCCAAAAGTAGTGATTACTTTTCTGATGTAAGGCAGCACTTGCTGTTTCAATGCATCATCCAGGCCACTTAACGGTTCATCCATTAGCAATACCGCAGGCTGGCTCAGCAAAGCGCGGCCAATCGCAACCCGCTGTTTTTCACCGCCAGATAACTGGCCAGGTTTGCGTTTGATCAGCGTGCCTATATCCAGCACTGCAATCACGTCTTCGAGTGAAATGGAAACTTTTTCTTTAGGCAAACCATACATCAAGTTTTGCTGCACATTCAGATGCGGAAATAAGCGTCCGTCCTGAAATACAACACCCGCTCGTCGCTGCCATGCCGGCAGCTGGATATGTTTTACTGAATCAAACCATATCTGCTGGTTACTTTTAATGACACCCGCTGCAGGCATCAGCAGACCGGAGAGTGTATGCAACAAGGTAGTTTTCCCGGAGCCAGAGGCCCCCATGATGCCCAGGCAATCACCGGGCTTCAAATCAAACTTGGCACCTAAGGCAAACTCTGACTTAGAAGCATCAGTGCTGTAAGGTTGTTTGATTTGAATATCCACGTGCAGCATCAGTATTGGCTCCTGATCAGCCGTCTTTCCAGCCATTGACTGGCAAGCAACGCGAAAATTGAGACTAATACGCTCAGAATCACCAACCTGAGCGCCGCAGCATCTCCTTCGGGTGTTTGCGTCAAACTGTAAATAGCCAGCGGCAAGGTGCGGGTTTCTCCTTCAAGATTGCCTGCAAAGGTAATCGTTGCGCCAAACTCGCCCAGGCTTCGGCTAAATGCCAGGATGCTCCCCGTCAACAAGCCATGGTAAGACAAGGGCAAAGTGATTGTAAGGAAAACCTTGATCGGAGATGCACCCAGTGTTTGGGCGGCCTGCTCCAGAAGCGGATTTACCTGGACCAAGGCTTGCCGGATTGAGCGCACCATTAATGGAAATGCCATCACTGCCGAGGCAATCACGGCACCCCACCAATGAAAAGTGAATTGAATATGAAACTGCTCATATAGCCAGGCACCGATCCAGCCTCTTCGCCCAAGCAGCACGAGCAACATATAGCCCAGTACTACCGGCGGCAATACCATGGGTAAATGCACCAGCGCATCCAACAGAGACTGCCCCAGGTAATTTTTTTTCGCTAACAGCCATGCCATTGCCATTGCCGGTAAAAGTAAAATAACCACACACCAGAACGCGACTTTCAACGAAAGCAGCACAATGGAAAGTTCGGCAGGCGACAACGTCCACATAATTACACTCAAAACAAAAGTTTACTCAGCCAGTGGTTTGAAGCCATAGGAAATCAGTACTTTTCTGGCTTCGGCTGATTGCAGATACTGATAAAAAGCTGTGGTCGAGGAGGAAGCGCGAGGCAATAACGCCATTGGATATACAATCGGCACATGACTAGCCTCAGGTAATTCACCAGCCAACTTCACCTTGTTTGAAGACTGCGCATCGCTGGCATACACGATACCCACATCGCACTCATCTCGCTCGACCAGGTTCAATGTAGCACGTACATCCTGGGTACTGACCAACCTGTTTTTTAGTTTTTCCCACCAACCCAGACTGGTCAGTGACTGCTTGGCATACATCCCTACCGGCACGGACAGTGTATCACCGGTGCACCAATAGCCAGGCGCCTGCTGGTTCACATCTACAGAAGCCTCGGCCCTGATGTTCAATGGCTTGGCTAGTGGCGTGATCAGCACCAGGCGATTGCTCAGCCATGGCTTGATAGTCGTATTCTGTAGCAATTGCTTGTCTTTCAGGTATTGCATCCATTTTTCATCGGCAGATATAAACAGATCGCCGGGTGCCCCCTGTTCCAGTTGCTTGGCAAGCGTGCCCGATCCACCATAGACTGGCACGATTTGCACACCAGCTTGCTGGCTGTATTGCTTGGCCAGCACATTCATTACATCGGTCAGGCTGGCTGCGGCAAATACCTTGATCTTCCCGTCTTCTGCGTGCGCGAACCCAATGGCCAGGCAAAGACTGACCAACATGCCCACATAAAAAATGCGCACATCAGGCAAGTGCAGCCAACTGTGTCTTTTCATGTTTTTCTATTCCCTTAAATGATTCAGAGCAGACGCTTGAGCAACTTCTGCATCAAAACGCAACCATGCTACCATCGTTATATTCACACATGCATTACGACACTCAAAAAAAATTACGCTTTTTTCAAGTGCTCTGTAATCAGGTCAAGTTCATCCGCAGCTGCCTGCGCCGATTTTTGCAAAAGCTTTTGATATGCACCAATAAGCGATTTTCCAAATTCCGTGACTTGCGCACCACCACCATGGGTACCTCCCGTAGAGCTCAACACTACCACCTGGTCAAAACAGCTATTCATGACATCCACCAGCTCCCAGGCCCTGCGGTAAGACATCTGCATTTGCTTGGCCGCTGCGGAGATGGAGCCATGTTGTTCTATCATCTGCAACAAAGCGATTTTTCCTGGCCCTAGCGCTGTTTTGCCTTCATGACTGATACGAATTTTAAGTAATGAGTCCCGCATCACACTTTATTCCAATGGGATTTCCGCTTGCGCAAACGCCTCAAAAGGCGGCAACTCTGCCAACGAGCGCAAATTCAGGTCGTCAAGAAAATGCTTGGTCGTCGCGTATAACGAAGGCCTGCCGGGTACTTCACGTTGCCCGACTACATCGATCCAGTCGCGCTCCTGCAACTGGCGAATCACATTCGGGTTTACCGCCACGCCGCGGATCTGCTCAATATCACCGCGTGTCACTGGCTGGCGATAAGCAATAATCGCCAGGGTCTCCATGACGGCACGAGAGTATTTCGGTTGCCGTTCCGGATTCAGGCGCGAGATATACTCGCTGTATTCCGGCTTGGCCTGAAAGCGGTAGCCGCTGGCAACTTGCACTAAATCGAGTGTTTTATCCAGCCAATCTGCTTTCAGTTCATCTAGCAGCATGCGCAAAGTTGCCCGCTCCATACGCCCGGCAAACAATTTAAGCAAATCATCCAATGCTAATGGTTGCGGCGATGTCAACAAGGCAGCTTCAAGAATCTGCTTCATCTGCTGGATATTATCCGGCTCACGCATGGCGACTTTCCTTAATCATGCGTATTCGCCCGTACATAAATTGTGCCGAATGCTTCTTGTTGTGTGATACGGATCAGGCCTTCTTTAGCCAGTTCCAGCATCGCCAGGAAACTCACTACCAATTTTGGAATGCCTTCTGTTTCAATATCAAACAACTCATCGAACCGCAATACTTTTGCCATACTCAAACGGCGCAGTAACAAGCTCATGTGCTCGCGCACAGACAGTTCCGCCCGGCCTAGTTTATGGTGCTGGTTCAATTTGGCGCGTTTAAGTACATTGCGCCATGCTTCAACCAGGTCGTCCAGGCTGACTTCAGGCGGCTTTACCTGGCTGATGTGCTGGTAATATGCGGTGGCAACGTCTATCTCTTCACCCACTTTAGGAAGCGTATCCAGCCGTTGTGCAGCGAGCTTGATCGCTTCATACTCCATCAAGCGCCTGACCAGCTCTGCGCGTGGATCATCTTCCTCTTCCACTTCAACTGGTTTGGGCAACAGCATGCGTGACTTGATTTCAATCAGCATGGCGGCCATCAATAAGTAATCAGCGGCCAATTCAAGTTTTACGGCTTTCATTTTTTCGACGTAAACCATGTATTGCGCCGTCAGCTTCGCCATCTGGATATCCAGTATATCCAGGTTGTGCTTTCGAATCAGGTACAAGAGCAAATCCAGCGGGCCTTCAAACGTGTCCAGGAACACTTCCAGCGCATCCGGCGGAATATATAAATCCTGTGGCAATTCGGAGAGCGTTTCACCCTTGATTTTGACCTGGCTGTTTTCCAAGATGTCCATGAGAAGATTGTAACGATTTGCGTGCGCGGATTAAAGGTTATTCAGCATACGGATTCGCAAAACCCAATTTCTGCATGGTGGCCATTTCCATAGACTCCATCAGTTCAGCCTGCGCATCCACTTCATGGTCATAGCCATGCAGATGTAATACGCCATGTACGGTCATGTGTGCATAATGCGCCAGCAATGTTTTACCTTGCTCGATGGCTTCTCTCGCAACCACCGGCGCACAGATCACGATATCGCCCATCAGACGTGGGTATTCGGTCAATGGAAACGTCAGCACATTGGTCGCATAATCCTTGCCGCGGTAAGTCGCATTTAATAAACGTCCTTCTTCCGCATCCACAATCCGGATGGTCACGCTGGTATCCACACGTAAAGCCGCACGCACCCAGCGCCTGAACTCTGCCTCCGTGGGCAGTTTTTTTTCCTGCGAGGCGAGTTGCAAAGAAAAATCAAGTTGCGGCATAGGGTTAAGTTTTCTGAAAAATATCCGTCATTATAAGAAGAAAACCCGTATAGGAAACCGTGTGATGTCGAATCGCCCGAAACTGGTGGTTGCCAATCGCAAAATGCACGGCAGCTTGCCCGATAATCAACAATTCATGCAGAGCTTGCTGCTGCATACCCAGCACCATCAAGCCCGCTATGCAGTTTGCCCACCGCACCCGTATCTGTATCAGGCACAACACATCCTGCAAAACAGCCATATTGCCTGGGGTGGTCAAAATATGAGCCGCTTTGAAAAAGGCGCTTATACAGGCTCGGTTTCTCCGGTAATGCTCAAAGAATTCGGTTGTAGTTATGTCATCATCGGCCATTCGGAACGCAGACAGCGCGGCCATGATAGTGATGAAAGTTGCGGTGAACGTTTCGAGGCAGCCCTCAAAGCCGGGCTGACACCCATTTTGTGTATTGGTGAAACGTTAGAGGAATATGAACAAGGTGAAACCGACCTGGTGGTTGTTCGCCAATTAAATCCGGTGATTGCACATGTCGGTATCCAAGCGTTATCCCAGGGCGTAGTTGCTTATGAGCCGGTGTGGGCGATTGGGTCTGGCAAAGCCGCTACGCCACAACACGTGCAAGCTATCCTGTCATTTATCCGTGGTCACATAGGCCTGCTGGACGAGCAGGTAGCAGAAAAGATCGATCTGCTTTATGGCGGCAGTGTAAACCCGGGTAACGCAGCACAATTATTGAGTATGCCAGATGTGGATGGCGGCCTGATTGGCGGGGCTTCATTGATAACAGACGATTTTATCCGTATCTGCCAGATCGCTAACGAGCTAACCGATTTGAAAACCGCGGCTTAAATGCATGACTGACTTAAATGCATGGCTGATGTTACAGGCAATAAAAAAGCCGACTTGCGTCGGCTTCTCTATCATCAGGTAATCCAGATTACTGTCTGAATTACTTAGCTTCTTCAGCAGGAGCAGCTTCAGCAGGAGCAGCTTCAGCTGGAACTTCAGCAGGAGCGGCTTCAACTGGTGTTTCAGCAGCTGGTGTTTCAGCAGCTGGTGCTTCAACAGCAGGAGCCTCAACAGCAGGAGCCTCTTCAGCTGGTTTTTCACCACAAGCGGTCAAAGCCAAAGCCAACAATGCAGCCAACAATGCAGAACGTGTCATCTTTATTTCCTTAGTATGTATGAGCAAAATTTTGTGTACGGCACAATCCTCATATGCAAGAACCCGCCGAGTAGAAAAATTGTATCAGTAATTTATTAAAAAAAGAATGTAAGTGTAATCAAAAACACAGGATTTTTTTGCATAAGAACAACAACTCTGCATTTTTTGACAAAATTATGTCGAAATTGGTTCAAATTAGCCTTACCAGGCTCATATTTCATTCAAATGCAAATAACCCAGCAGGTACATATCACGCAGCCACGGGAGCAAATGCTTGGCATTCTCGGACTCAAAAAGTGGTGCGCTTAGTTGTCGTTGATTAGCCAGTGCATTTAAATGACCACCTAGATCAGTCACCTCAATCACTTCACCATTGATAAAATACTGCCCCTGCCAATGCAACATTTGTGTTTGCAGGTCCAGTGTAACGCCTGACTTGCGCATTTGGTCAGTAAATTTCGTCAGGCTGAGCTTGCGGTTTGGCGTAAAAACCACATACGCTTTCGGCTCAGTGAAATAGCGGGCCAGAAAGGGTCCTAATTCATCAGGGTGCCAGGCTAAGCGCTGCAGCATGGCGCTCACCCGGGTAACCATGGCCTGGTCAATCGCGGCTGCATCAGAGACTGGTTCTAGTTCAGGATCCTGGTACAACTCATCCGATAATCCTTCCTGCCTGCAGGCATCCAGGAATTCCACTGCGAGCTCTCTTGCTGCCGGTGCGCGAAACCCTATGGAATAAGTCATGCAATCATCATCTTCTGCCACGCCCCAATGCGCCACATTAGGCGGCAAATAAAGCATATCGCCAGGCTCCAGCACCCACTCCTGTTCGCTGACAAAATGTGAAAGGATACGTAAGGGCGCATCAGGAATCAGGCGTAGATCATCCTGCTGGCTGATAGACCATCGCCGCTTGCCCGCCCCTTGCAACAGAAAAACATCATAGCTGTCGATATGCGGCCCGACGCCACCACCTGTCGGGGCATAGCTGACCATGACGTCATCCAGCCTGGCTGTCGGAATAAAATTAAAATGCGCCAGCAAAGCTTGCGCATCCGGCAGGATGTGATTCACACCCTGGACCAATAATGTCCAGTAGCGGGTGGGCAGTGCCGAAAAATCATCTTCATCAAACGGACCTTGTGTCACTTGCCAACCCTGCCCTTCATGCACATGCTCAGGATCAAACCTGATCAGCCGTGAAGGCACTTCTGTTTCGCAAGCCAGACCGGCCAGTTCATCGGGTGTCAGGATACCTTTAAAACCCGGCAATGCGCCACGGATCAGCAACGGTTTCTTTTGCCAATACTCCGCCATAAATTGTGTCGGGGTCAAACCGTTGAGTAGGGTCAGTGCTTGTTGCATGGCAGTATCTAGATTTACCTGAAAGGGAGGAAAGGTGTCGTGGTAATGCTTTGGGTTAATCGTGAAATAAAACGCTGCGATTTCTCGGCCAGCATTAACGCCAGTAAATCGGTGCGCGCAATCAGCTTGCTGAACTCACGCTCAAAACTCAGGTTCTGCCCATCCGTTTGCATGCTGTTGGTCAGCAATAATAGTTCGCCGCGCGCATTTTTGGCGGTGCCTACTTTCCAGACTGCGATTTCAACATTTCGCGCAGCATTGTACAAGTTTTGCGGGTCAATACTATCCATCAGGAAAAAGGCCGATTTATTGCCGTGCGCCCGGTATAACATGGATTGAATACCAACGACCAAAGCCAGCACGCGGTCACCACTGAATTGTGGATTCAACGCCAGCTTGATAGCCGCGGTATCCTGCGCGCCGCCTAGCGCGTCAAAGCGCCATTGATGCGTACTCACCTGGTCAAATACCTGGCTAGCAATCTGGTCTGGCGTGCCCAGGCCAGATTTGTGCGCTTCGGCTGGATTGCGTTTATAGAGTTTAAGCATCAACAAGCGCATACTGACGACGTTTTCGGTATATTCAATATCCGCCAGCCGGTCGGTATCTGTCTTTACCAACTGATGCAGTGCGTTGCGATCCTGGCGGATAGGTAGCGGTTTACCATTCGGAGAGTCGACATAGCCCCCACTCGGGTTGGTGCTGCAAGCGGCAAGCAACAATATGCTTATCCAATTGCAGCCTGTCCACTTCATGCAGCAAGTATCCTGTCGGCCGGGAATACAATACTGAAGCGACTGCCCTGCCCTGGTTCACTCTCGACTTTTAATATCGCCTGGTGATGATGCAGGATATGCTTCACAATCGACAAGCCTAGCCCTGTGCCACCGGTATCACGGCTGCGCCCGCTATCCACGCGGTAAAAACGCTCGGTCAACCTCGGTAAATGCTGGGATTCAATGCCGATGCCGGTATCCTGCACACTGAATACCACCTGCTCATTCTGCATCTGCCAGAAAATATCAATCTTGCCGTGCTCCGGCGTGTAGCGCACCGCATTACTGGTCAGGTTACTCATGGCGCTGAATAACTCACTGTAGCTGCCGCGAATATTGACGTTGGCATCCTTATGCAACGTCACCTTATGCTGGCCGTGACTTAATGCTTTAGCATCTTTCAGAAGCTGATTAAGCATGGGCTCCATGGCGATATCGATTTCATCTTTGAGCGTGACATTATTCTCCAGGCTGGATAATGTCAGCAAGTCTTCAATGATGCGCCGCATACGGGTAGTTTGCGCCTGCATCATTTCGAAATAAGGCTGGATATCGGGTGAAATCTCGCCTTGCATATCGCCGATTGTCTCGAGGAACCCACCCACCACAGTCAAAGGTGTGCGTAACTCATGCGATACATTCGCAACAAAATCGCGGCGCATGATCTCGGTTCTTTCCAGGGCCGAGATATCACGGCAAATCAGTAGCCGCTGTTTGCTGGCAAAAGGAATAATCTGTAATTCCAACGACACATCCGGGCTACGCCAGGACTTGAGTTTAAGTGGCTCGCTGTAATCTTCACTCTGCAGATACTGGACGAATTCTGCCTGGCGCAATAAATAATAGATAGGCTGATTTTCATCATGCTGGCGCTTCAGGCCCAAGCGCTGTACTGCGGGTTCATTGAACCACTCGATCTCGTTACGATGATTAAGCACCACTACACCATCCGGCAATGCGCTGGTCGCGTGACGTAACCTCTCTAATGTGCTGCTGAGCTGGCTCTGGCTACGCGAATGACGGCGCATTTCCTGGTAGAGGTTGGCAAAGATATCTTCCCATACGCCTTTGCCATTGGGCATAAAATTGAGACTGGGTTTTAGTGACCATTGATATAGCCTGTGCATCCAGTAAAGATGTCCAGCCAGGTAGGCAATAATGCCCGCTGCATACACCATCCAGGCGGTCTCGGCACTGGTCGCCCAGCCTACGATCAGGCAGCAGAAAGACCAGGAAAAAAGCAGCCAGAACGCTTTCCAACGAATATCTTGCACAGGCAACACCCAAAAGTCAGATGGCTAGGATTATACGATACATCCGCGACAGGATTGTGAAGCGCGTCATTGGCTTAAATGATGCCCGTCTATTACTCTATGGTCATTGGCGCAACTTTGGCATACGGTTTGGCTAATGGCTCGCCTACGAACACGCCTTGCATAGGCCATTTAACGCTTTTCCAGTAAGCCTCTATCAATGTTTCACCTGCCAGGTAATGCGCCATCACTACTTGTGGATTTGGAAACTTTTGCCAATAGTTACATGGCTCTGAAACCGTACCATAACTACCAGTCACACCAGCATCCAGCCAGCGGGTGGCAGGCATCTGATAAGTGCTGGTCAGTATGCCGCCGGTCGAGGTCAAATGATCAGCGATCGCACCAGGCAAATAACTGTTGGTAAGCATGTAATCGACATTGGCCTGGCCGGTAAAATAGAACATGACGTCTTTTTCTTTTTCCAGCGCCTCCTGGCTGACGGTGTGCAACGTGAGCCGTTTGGACTTGATTGTCATCCCATCCGGCGGGAAAAACGGTTCCCGCGGTTTTGAACGTGCTGCATCTTTGGTTTTGAGGAAATAGCCGTTCGCCTCATTCAAACTGAATTCACTCAAGGTGCCGCGGTCAATCAATGCTTTTGCTGCATCCACACTGGTAATCGGCAGCAACATAGATAAACGGATATGATGATCTGCCCATGGACGTAATGATGCACTGTTGAAGTAAGGACTGTCGCGTCCTGGGTCGCAGGTTTTCTTACATTGCTCCAAATCCAGGCCTAGGGTCAGCGCACCGGTCAGGCTGTTGCATTGCACGGCAAAGGGGGTTTTCCAGACCAATAAAAGCACCTGTTGATCGTGCAGCTTGGCTTCAATCTGGCTTTTTAAAGACTCAAATTCCGCGACAGTCAAGGCATCCTTGGAATGCCGTGGCAGGTCTATACCTATCAGGTTCGCGACTGGTACCTGTCGTGCCTGCATGTAGTATCTTGCCACCTCTTCACTTTGCGCATCATTGATATTGTAGATAACTGCCACATCTTCCGGCTTTAACAAGGAGGGCCGTGAGCGCAATTGCCGACTGATATCTGCGGCACCTGCCACAGCGTCTATGATTATCATGCCTAACAGGCATAAGCCTAAAGCATAAGCACCCATTTTTAAGCTGAAACGCACAATACTACTCACTCCATGATGGTTATAAATATACAACTCTGGCAAAACTAACCGCGTAAAATTCAATCATATCCCAGATTACCTTAATTTCAGGAGATGCATGCCATGACTACTTCGCCAACTGTATTGATTACGGGCGCTAACCGCGGTATCGGGCTTGAGTACGTCAGGCAATATGCCCAAGAAGGCAATACTGTGTACGCCGCCGTTCGCGATATTGCCCAGGCTGTCGAATTGCAGGCACTCGCCGCCAAGCATTCCCACATTCATGTGTTGGCATTGGATATCGCCGATCTCACCGCCATTCAGGCGCTTGCTCGCCAGCTATCAGAGATATCTATCGATATCCTGATCAGCAATGCAGGTGTTTATCCGCCAAGCAGGCTTGGTCAAACTGACCCGCAGGCTTGGTTACAGGCATTTCAGGTAAACACACTGACCACTTATTATCTGGCGGAAGCTTTTCTGCCGCATATGCAACGCTCGAGGCAAGCAAAACTCATTGCCATGACCAGCAAAATGGGCAGCATGTCAGACAATGGCAGCGGTGGCGAATACATTTACCGCAGCACAAAAACAGCGCTTAACATGGTAGTGAAAAGCCTTTCGCTGGATTTACAGCCATTCAATATCGCGGTTGCCGCATTGCATCCGGGGTGGGTACGTACGGATATGGGCGGCCCGAATGGTTTGATTGATACTAAAACAAGTGTGGCAGGCTTAAGAAAAGTGATTGCCGGACTGGACCAGGCGCAATCCGGCGAATTTATTGCTTACGATGGCAAACAAGTACCCTGGTAATAAGATAGCGCCGAAGCGCTCATTGGCATTAGATTGATTCAGGCACCGCTTTATAAGGGCTGCGCTCTTCAAGCTCATCCACATAATGCTGCATGGCCGTTTCTTCCCTGGATAAAAAGCGCGCCACACTCTGGTGAAACTCATCGTGTGCCAGCCAGTGATAAGAGTAGGTGGTATAAGGTACAAAACCTCGTGCTAATTTATGCACGCCCTGTGCACCACCTTCAAAATAATGTATCCCTTGCGTGATGCAAAAAGCTTGTGGCTGGTAATAGCACAACTCAAAATGCAGGCACGAAATATCTCGCAGACTGCCCCAATAACGGCCATACAGCGTGTCATCGCCCTGTATACACAGGCTAACGGCGAAATCCTCATCTGATTGCATCGCAATAAATAGCAACACATTGTCAGGCATATCGCGCGTGATTTCTTCAAAAAAAGCAAAGGTAAGGTATGGCTGGCTGCCATGTCGATGATAAGTGTTGCTATAACATTGATAAAACAATACTAAATCCGCATGGGTCAATTGATGCCCGTTGACCACACGGCAACTCACGCCCTGTTGGGTGACTTTATTACGTTCCTGTCGTATTTTTTTACGCTTGTCATGGCTGAGCACTGCCAAAAAGGCTTCCCAGTCTGCATAGCCGTGGTTTTCCCAGCGAAACTGCACACCTTCGCGGCGTAACAAGCCTTGTGCTGCACAATGCGTAGCCGATAATGCATCCGGAAAAAGAATATGCGTTCCAGATAATCCATACTCTTCACACAGTTTGCGCATGTACTGCAACATCTCTTCTGCCAGCTGCTCAGGCTCTGTAAAATCAGGATGTACCAGCAAGCGTGGACCAGTGACAGGTGAAAAGGGAATGGCAGAGATCAACTTGGGATAATAAGTCCCACCGGCTTGCTGATAGGCATCTGCCCACGACCAGTCAAATACATATTCGCCATAAGAGTGGGTTTTAATGTAACACGGTGCGGCTGCCACCAGTTGTGCGCCCTCATACACGGTTAAGTGGTAAGGAATCCATCCGCTCTCATGGTCGACTGATGCAGAAGATTCAAATGCATGCAGAAACCTGTAGTCAAGCATCGGGTGCTGTCCCGCCAATGCCTGCCATGCAGCAGGTGAAATATGCTGCAGTCCGCGAGACCAGGTAAAAGATAAAGCGCTGAGAGACATGAGGATAGTTAAGTGATTTCCAGTCAAGGAAAGTATACCCTCAGAACCTGGGCATGACAGAGCATGCTGGATAAGAGTTAGCTGGGCCGTTTGCGCAGACCAGAACTGTCTTTGCCTGAGGAGTTAACAGAACTACTTGCGGGAATCACCGCAGAATTGGATTTTGACTTGTTTTTGACTTTGCTATCAAGATCAGCATCGGTCGCCGCTGACTGCTGCGCTTCAGTTTTTGATTCAGCTTCACGTTGACGCTCGACCATTTTGGCGTAAGCATTTTCTAGCTCATCTAGCGTAATCACGCCATCACCATCCAAATCTACATACGAGAAATGCCGTGCTACCTGAGGCAGACATAAGGTAGCTTCTTCGCGATCCAGTGTTTCATCATTATCGCGGTTACATTCATTAAAACGCTGGGAAATGCTGTCATGCATGGCCTTACGCTTTTGCAACATCAATTGATGGTCGGGGTCGGTATTACGTGCGTACTCAGTCAATGCTCTGCGCAGGCGTGCACGGTCTTCTGGGCTGAAATTGTGTTCTAAAGTTTGGGTGAGTCCGGCATCCTCATTGTCCATTATCCGGTTATCACTTAAGCGGATAGGCAATTTAAGATCGGCAAAGGCAGGCAGTGCTAGCAACATGGCCGTTGTTAGCAAAAAAACCTCATTTAAATGTTTTATCGCTCTAAACATCCACACCTATACATTAAGATCATCTCTTTAATCTGCTCAAGTCGCCAAAGCCAGGCCTGGATTCACCTGAAAAGATTAAGTTGGAAAAATGCTGTATGACTAAAAAAGTCAGGCTGCATACCATAACGCAACTAAAGTCCGTTCATCAACAGATTTAACACAAAATAGCGCTTTTCAAGCAACTATTGTGAATAAACGGGCACTTATCATGCATCAGGATTGTAAATGCAATATTTCATTGCAACCGCTATTTGTAACCAATTTGTAACTGCCCCATTTCATGCTCGATGCAGCTTGGAGTATAATAACGGTCGATAAGTTTAATCACTTCAGCCGTTTTATCATCCAGTCTCCTATAACCGTTATTTCGGCTTAACGTGTTAATAAAGACGCCAGTTTTTGTGTAAAAGGTTCGTATGGCAGAACAGTTTAAAAAAATATTGATGGTCGATGACGACTTGCGCATGCGCGAACTTTTGCAGCGTTACCTGACTGAGCAAGGGTTCAATATCAAGTCCGTGTCTGATGGTAAAGAGCTGGATAAAGCCATGGCAGCCGAGAGTTTCGACCTACTGATACTAGACTTGATGTTGCCTGGCGAAGACGGGCTGGCGATATGTCGCCGCTTGCGCGGGGCCAACCATGCCACGCCGATTATCATGCTGACCGCGCGCGGAGATGAAGTAGACCGTATTGTCGGCCTGGAAATGGGTGCCGATGATTACCTGCCTAAACCGTTTAATCCACGTGAGTTGCTGGCGAGGATCAATGCGGTACTGCGCCGCCATGAAATCACGCCAAAGCTGGCTACTGAAGATAAAAGTTCGTCCTTCCAGTTCGGCGAGTTTGTATTTGATGTCAACACCCGCAGCCTGAGCAAGAACGGCACCGCTATCACTATTACCAGCGGAGAGTTCACCTTACTGAAGGTGTTCACCGAGCACCCGCGCCAGCCGCTTTCGCGTGACCGGTTGATGCAGCTTGCACGTGGCCGTGAACTGGATGTATTTGACCGCAGCATAGATGTGCAAGTCTCCCGGCTGCGTCGTATCATAGAACCGGATCCTGCACATCCACGTTACCTGCAAACCATGTGGGGTTTTGGTTATGTGTTTATTCCCGATGGCGAATCACCGCAGTAATTTCCTGCAGATACTGTCTTAGCCCTCGTGCGCTTACTGCCTCGCAGACTACTCTCCCGCATCATGTTGCTGATTGCCATTTTATTGGCAGTCAGCATCTATGCGTCGCTTAAGATTTTCGATTATTTTGATCGCGAACCCCGCGCCACGGCCGCCGCCTTGCAAGCCGTCACCATTGTCAACTACACGCGCGCCTCGCTGATTGCTTCTCATGAAAACCGCCGCCTGGCATTGCTTTCGGAGTTATCGGGCCGTGAAGGCGTACGTGTTTACGCAGCAGATTTCCTGGAAGATATTGAGCCGCTGCCGGCTGATCCGTTCATCGGCCTGATGGCGCAAAAAATTCGCGATAAATTAGGCGAAGAAACCATCATTACCGTCAATCACTACGACATTCCGGGGTTATGGATCAGTTTCAATGTCGGCCAGGATGACTTCTGGGTAGTGATCCCTAAAATCCAGGTAGACCGCCCTTTCCCGTGGCATTGGCTTGGGTGGGCAGCGGTGGTTGGCTTGCTATCACTAGTCGGTGGTTACTTGCTGACCGCCAGGATTAACCGTCCGCTGACCATGCTGGTGCATGCGGCAGAACGCCTGCGTAATGGCGAGCCTGCTCCCAAACTGCCTGAGGACAGTGTAGAAGAGTTGCGCGAAGTGACCCATACCTTTAACGAAATGGCCGAGTCGCTGGCAAGACTGGATGCAGAGCGCACCCTATTGCTGGCCGGGGTATCGCATGATATCCGTACGCCATTAGCAAGATTGCGGCTGGCGGTGGAAATGCTGCCGCAAGAAGCGGATTACATGAAACATGGCATGATTGAAGATATCTCCGATATGGATAATATCATTCACCAGTTCCTGGATTTTGTACGCGGCGTCGAAGGCGAGCCAACACGCATGATGGATATCAATGACTTGCTCCGCGCCTTGTCTGAAAGGCAATTACGTGCAGGCCGTGAATTGAAAATATCGCTGGGGCCAAAATACTTTATCCCAATCCGTCCATTGGCCATGCAACGTTTGCTGGACAACCTGGTTGGCAATGCCTATAACTATGGCAAAGGCAAAGTAGAAGTGCGCAGCCAGGTCATGGCAGATAAAATTGTCGTCAGCGTGCTGGATAATGGCCCTGGCATCCCCTCTGAACATGCACAGCGGCTATTGCGCCCGTTTGAGCGCATGGATAGTGCTCGCAACAAATATGAAGGTGGCAGCGGCCTGGGGCTTGCCATCTGCAACCGGATTTCAAAATTACACGGCGGCGAGCTTTTCTTGCTCAATCGTCCTGAAGGCGGGCTCGAAGCCAGGTTGTCATTGCCTATTTTGCCCAATACTTAAGTGCATTGACTCTAGAACTTTCATTAAGCTAATCATTGAAAGCGCACCATACAACGCACACCGGACTTGCCAACTCAAAGTTGGTAGAGCTACTCTGCTGATGTCTTGAACCAGTTCAACCTTGACCTGAGTTTCACGACTTCGCCGATAATCGTCAGGCTTGGTGGCTTCAAACCTGCTGCCGCAACATCATTCGCCAACTCCGACAACGTTGATTCCACCACGCGTTGCTTTTGAGTGGTTCCCTGTTGTATGACAGCAGCAGGCATTTGCGGCGACACGCCATGCGCGATCAGCTTTGCACAGATTTGCTCCAGCCCGACCAGTCCCATATAAATGACCACCGTCTGTTTCGGGCGCGCCATCGCTTGCCAATCCAGATCTACCGTGCCATCTTTCAAGTGCCCGGTAATAAACAGGCAAGCTTGCGCATAATCCCTATGTGTTAACGGAATACCTGCATAACTGGATACGCCGTTGGCTGCGGTAATGCCTGGGACTACCTGAAAAGGCACGCCATGCTGCATCAGTGTTTCAATCTCTTCACCACCGCGGCCAAAAATAAACGGATCACCCCCTTTTAAGCGCAACACGCGTTTACCTTCAAGCGCCAGCCTGGCAAGCAGGGCATTAATTTCTTCCTGCGGCAATGTATGCTGATCACGCGATTTGCCGACATAAATCAGTTCGGCATCACGTCGCACCAGCTCCATGACTTCTTTGCTGACCAGTTTGTCGTACACGCAGACATCGCATTGCTGCATCAGACGTAACGCACGAAAAGTCAGTAGGTCCGGGTCACCCGGCCCGCCGCCTACCAAGTACACTTCACCACGTGCTGGGGCATCGTCACTTTGCGTTAACAATTCTCCGAGTAATTCCCGCGCAGCTTGTTCCTGGCCGGACAATACACGTTCGACCAGCGGACCATTCAACACATCCTCCCAAAAACGTCGCCGCGCCTGCGTGGTTGAAAACCTGGCTTTTACCTGCTCGCGGAATTCACCGGCCAGGCTCGCAATGCGTCCATAGGCCGCAGGCAGCATGGTTTCAATTTTGCTTCGGATATGCCGCGCCAGCACAGGCGCATTGCCCTCACTCGAGATCGCAATGACCACCGGGCTACGATCAATAATCGACCCCATTGTGAAGGTACACAATGCAGGTGCATCCACCACGTTGACTGGAATATTTAACCGTTTCGCCGCCACGGACACGGCTTCATTCACAGCCTCATCATTGGTCGCCGCAATCACCAGGCAGGCGCTCGTCAGCTGTTCTGCCGAAAAAGAATCTCGCACATATTCAATCTCGTTTTTCGCCAGCATTTGCTGTAACTCAGCAGTCAACTCTGGAGAGATCACCACGACATTGCCTTGTGCCTTTAATAGCATGATCACTTTGCGCGTTGCCACGTCACCGCCGCCAATCACCAGGCAACGACGTTGTGCGATATTGAAAAAAATGGGTAAGGCTTGCATGCAATACAGCTTTTTTAAAAGATATGCCATTTTACCGCAGTCTGTGAATCGCACTGCCGATTATCATGCCAGCCACAGTCAAATACGCTAAAATACTGTTTTGATTTGAAAAAATGCTAGATGAAGCAGGACAGCGGTAAAAAAATATTCATTAAATCGTTTGGTTGCCAGATGAACGAATACGATGCTTCACGCATGGTAGACCTGATGCGTGAACACGACGGCATGACCCAGACCGACAATATGGAAGAGGCCGATGTTATCCTGCTGAACACTTGCTCGGTGCGCGAAAAAGCCGAAGAAAAAGTTTTCAGCCACCTTGGCCGCATGATTCCGCTCAAGGAAAAAAATCCGAACCTGGTGATTGGCGTCGGCGGTTGCGTAGCCAGCCAGGAAGGCGACGCGATTATCAAGCGCGCGCCGTATGTGGATGTCGTATTTGGCCCGCAAACCTTGCACCGCTTGCCTGAGCTGATTAAAGCCAAACGGGCAGAAAATAAACCGCAGGTCGACATTACTTTCCCCGAAATAGAAAAGTTTGACCACTTGCCACCACCCAGGATCGAAGATGCCACGGCATTTTTAAGCATTATGGAAGGCTGCAGCAAATATTGCAGTTTCTGCGTCGTGCCTTATACCCGCGGCGAAGAGTTCTCCCGCCCGTTTGAAGATGTCCTCACCGAAGCCATTCAACTGGCCGAACAAGGGGTCAAGGAAATCACCTTGCTCGGGCAAAACGTGAATGCCTACCGCGTCCAATATGCGGGGATAGAAGCGGACCTGGCCATGCTGATTGAAACCGTGGCAGAGATTCCACAGATTGAACGTATCCGCTATACCACCAGCCATCCGAATGAAATGAACGATCGACTGATTGCTTGCCATGCCAATGTGCCAAAGCTGGCGAACCAGTTGCACTTACCGGTGCAAGCCGGCAGCGACCGCATACTCATGGCGATGAAACGCAATTACACTGTGCTGCAATATAAAGGCCTGATCCGCAAACTTAAAGCGGCGAATCCGGCTCTGACGATTACCAGCGACATCATCGTCGGCTTCCCTGGGGAAACCGAAAAAGAGTTCCAAGCCACCCTGAAACTGATGCGCGATGTGGGCTTTGATTACAGCTTTAGCTTCTTATATAGCCCACGCCCCGGCACACCAGCCAGCTACTTGCCAGACGAAACACCGCAAGAGACCAAGGCTGCCTGGCTGAAGCAATTGCAAACCGAAAACGAAACCAATGGCGACGCCATCAGCCGCGCGATGCTCGGCACCGTGCAACGTGTCCTGATTGATGGCCCGTCATGGAAAGACCCCAGCCTGCTGGCTGGTAAAACCGATAATGGCCGCGTGGTAGATATTGCCGCCGATGCACGTTTTATCCACCAAATGGTCCAAGTAAAAATTACCGATGTCTACAACCCGCATCGCCTCGTCGGCGAAATAGTGAATTAAGCATGGAAATCACCCTAACACCTGAAGACAACCTGATGCTGGCCAATCTATGCGGCCCGCTGGATGAAAATATCCGCCAACTGGCGAACGGACTCGATATCGATATTAACCGTCGCGGCAGCACCTTTCATTTGACCGGTACGGATACCAATACCCGACTGGGTGCGCAAATGCTGGAGAATTTCTATGCGCGCGCAAAAAAACCGATCGAGCTGGAAGATATTCAATTAGGCCTGGTCGAAATAGACAAACTGAAACCTGAAGAAGTAAGCTCCACTGCCATGCCGACCCTGATGACCCGTCGTGGTGATCTTCATGGCCGTACGCCTAGGCAGGTGAGCTACCTGCAACAGATACAGGATCATGACATCACCTTTGGTATAGGTCCGGCGGGTACTGGTAAGACCTACCTGGCAGTTGCCAGCGCCGTCGATGCGATGACGCGTGATCGTGTCAAACGTATTGTGCTCGTGCGTCCGGCGGTAGAGGCAGGTGAGCGCTTAGGCTTTCTGCCTGGGGACTTGAACCAGAAAGTTGACCCGTATTTACGCCCGCTGTATGACGCTTTATATGACCTTGCGGGTTACGACACAGTTAACAAAATGTTTGAACGCGGTGCGATTGAAGTGGCGCCACTGGCTTATATGCGAGGTCGTACATTGAACCAGAGTTTTATTATTCTGGATGAAGCGCAGAATACGACGCCTGAGCAAATGAAGATGTTTTTGACCAGGATAGGCTTTGGCACCAAGGCTGTGATCACGGGTGATGTGACGCAGATCGATTTACAACGTCACCAGAAAAGTGGCCTGGTGGAAGCACAGAAAATTCTCAAGGATGTGAAAGGCATTGCCTTTACTCACTTTCTGTCACAGGATGTTGTGCGCCATCCTCTGGTTCAGAAAATTATTAATGCTTATGAAAGATATGAGCAGGCTAGCGAAAAAAATTAACTTCCGACTTGCGTCCATAGGCTGTTTTTCGCCTTTAGGCGACCGTTCTTTCTTATGATTGTCCATAAGAAAAAATGTAAAGAACAAGACACCCTAGCTTCCGCTTATTTCCTGCGTTGCTCGAATTAGGACTTTCGTCCGTTGCTTTGCAGGACTCAGGCATAAGCGGTCACGAAACTCAACCGAGCGGCCTTCAAAGACCGGAGGCCACCGGGGGATTCGGACAGTCGCTCCCTTGTTTCTTATTTTGCCTGCGCTACTCGGCGCGTCAGATAGGGTCCCGTTAAAACCCACCACGATGTTACTTAGGTGAAACGCATTTCATTTCATCTCGCTAGGGAGCGCGGTTGGGATAGAAAGGGATGAAGTGTTGCATTGGCTAAAATATTAAGTATTTGCTGAGTGGTTAAGCGCGCGCAATATATCAATTTTCAGGAGCCTTAAAACGTGGTGGTTTTAAATGGCCCCTATCTGACGCGCCGAGTAGCGCAATCAGCGTGGGAGGTGTCGGCCAGCGTCTGTTCGAGTTCCGCAACAAGCCACGGTGTGTGTGGCTTGTCAGGGCGAGTTTCGTTGGCCGCCCACGTTGATGAGCAACACAGGGAACAAGCGGAAGCTAGGGTGCCCTTTCTTTTGGTTACTTATTCTTTGGGCAAGCAAAGAAAAGTAACTCGCCTATAGGCGAAAAAGAACGCTTAAAGAACCAAAAAAATACCTATTAGGACTTCCAGCAAGTGCAATTCTCGCTCTTTTATTGTTACCGAGCTATGCATTAACGTTGCCTGGATTCTGGCCTACGCCAGAATGACGATAGGTAAGCGCTAGGCCAGGCGAAAAAATTCACACCGACAACCAACCCTAACGCTCAACATACGTCGGAAACTTCTGCATCACCTCAGCAAATAACCCCCCTTCCAGCCACCCCTGCAACCAACCCCGCAATGCCGGATAAGGACTCTGCGCAAACCACTCAGCATCCACCGCCGCAAACTGCCGGATAAACGGAAAAATCGCTACATCGGCCATGCTGGCAGAATCACCCAAAATGTATGCATGTTTCTGCAAAGCAATTTCCAGCCTTTGCAAAAACTGCTCCCCTTGCTGGCGATAATACAACTGTGTTTGCTCAGGATAACGTTCGGGATATTTATAGCGGTCAAGGGCTTTTTTAAAGTCACCATCATTGATGCCAATAAAGTGATTCACTGCATCGCGGTCTGCATGTAGCCAACCTTGCGGATCATGCCGGGCCAAAGCCCACTGCATGATATCCAGACTTTGCTCAAGCACGGTACCATCTTCTAGCTGTAATACCGGCACTGTGCCTTTAGGGGAAAGCTGCAACAAATGTAGCGGCTTTTCACGCAAAGAAACTTCGCGTAATTCGACTTGCACTTTTGCAGACCATAACGCCATACGGGCACGCATGGCGTAGGGGCAGCGGCGGTAGGAATAAAGGATAGGCAACGCCATTACAACAGGGCTTTGCGACAGTCCTTGATAAGTTGAGGACCCTTATAGATGAGTCCGCTATACAACTGCACCAGACTAGCACCTGCCGCCATTTTCTCTTTGGCATCCTCACCATTCAAAATACCGCCCACGCCGATAATAGGTAAACTCCCTTGCAGTGAAGCCGCCAGTGTTTGAATCACACGGGTTGAACCTAGCCTGACTGGCGCGCCAGAGAGGCCGCCGGCCTCTTCCGCATTTGGCAACCCAGCTACAGCATCCCGCGCTAACGTGGTATTCGTCGCAATCACGCCATCGATTCGATGCTGCATCAGTAAGCCTGCGATTTCCTGTACCTGCTCAGTGGTTAAATCAGGCGCAATTTTCAAAGTGATAGGCACATATTTGCCATGTACTTGCGCTAGGATATTTTGCTCAGACTTCAGCGTTGCCAATAACTGGCTAAGCGTATCTTTTTCCTGCAACGCACGCAGGTTCTTGGTATTGGGCGATGAAATATTTACCGTGATATAACTGGCATGTGCATATACTTTACGCATGCAGGTCAGGTAATCTTCTGCAGCACGCTCATTTGGCGTATCAAAATTCTTGCCGATATTGATGCCCAGAACGCCTTTGAATTTTGCTGCCTTCACATTCTGGATCAGGTGGTCTACGCCCAGGTTATTAAAACCGAAGCGGTTAATAATGGCATTGGCTTCCGGCAAACGGAATAAACGGGGTTGGGGGTTGCCGGGTTGTGCGCGCGGCGTGACCGTTCCTACTTCCAGGAATCCAAAACCCAGCGCCGCCATGCCATCGATCACCATGGCATTTTTATCCAGCCCGGCAGCCAACCCTACCGGGTTAGGAAAATTGAGCCCCATTACCTGCCTGGATTGATCAGGCAGGTGACCTTTCGCCCATCTCAATAAACCCAAATCCTCAGCGCGTTTAAGCGATGTTAGCGTCAGGTCATGCACTCTTTCAGCATCCAGCTTGAACAGTAGCGGTTTTAATAAGGGATAAACATTCATCAACTATTTCCTGTTATGGGTGCGTGAAATGTGATTTCACAGGATGCAGCATGCATCAGGTTTGCGTTATATCAAAAACCATCTCGGTGTAAAGGCTCAAAATAATCATCAGTGACTTTGTTTGCAAGTGTTGACACCCACAGGAGGACATACAATGAAAATTCTGATTGATTTACTCTCTACTGACTATGGTTTGATGAGCTTGATCGTCATTGCCATCATCGCCATCGTCATGACATGGGCGGGCATATACGTTTACGTCAAATCGCAAAAATAAATATGCTTTGTGTGATGGAACCCACTCGCTGCATCAATGTACAAAACCCTATTTGTCAGTCATTGATTTGATAAAAACCCCGCATGTGCGGGGTTTTTATCAGCAATTACAGGAGTACTTTCTCAATACCGCCGTTATTGGCTTTATGGATATAGTCCTCCATCCAGTTTTCACCCAGGATGTGCTTGGCCATTTCAACCACGATGTAATCCGCTTCAATCCCGGTGTCATCACCGTAGCGTGACAAGCCTTGCAGGCAGCTTGGGCAAGACGTGAGAATTTTCACCTGTTGCTCGGGTGCACCGACCGTCAGGCCCATTTTCTCCATGCCTTTTTCCAGTTCTTCCTGCTTGCGGAATTTCACCTGTGTGGCAATGTCAGGACGCGCAGCTGCGAAGGTGCCTGACTCACCACAACAACGGTCATTCAGTGCCACATCCGTTCCCATCAGCTTGTTGGTCACTTCCAGCGGCTTATAGGTCTTCATCGGTGAGTGACATGGGTCGTGATACATGTAACGCGTCCCCGTGACGACTTGCAGGCGCATGTCTTTTTCCATCAGGTACTCGTGAATATCCAGCAGGCGGCAGCCCGGGAAAATCTTCTCGAACTCGTATTTCTGCAACTGATCCATACACGTACCGCAAGACACAATGACGGTCTTGATATCCAGGTAATTCAACGTGTTGGCCACACGGTGGAACAGCACACGGTTATCCGCCGTGATTTCCTGGCCTTTGTCGTGGTTACCCGCTGACGTTTGTGGGTAGCCGCAGCACAGATAGCCTGGTGGCAATACAGTGATCGCGCCAACCTCATACAGCATGGCCTGTGTCGCCAAACCGACATTCGAGAACAACCGTTCTGAACCGCAGCCCGGGAAATAGAACACCGCTTCCGACTCTTCACTCACCTTTTGCGGGTTGCGAATCACCGGGATCATGGTGTCATCTTCCACACCCAGCATGGCGCGTGAGGTTTTGGATTGCATTTTCTTCGGCATCGGGCGATTGATGAAATGAATCACCTGCGCCTTGATATCTGCTTTACCAACGGTAGCTGGCGGTGCCTTTTTGTCTTTCAGCAGGCCAAACTTCTTCGCCAGGCTATTGGCGATATTAATCGCCTTGTAACCCATCTGTATCATGCCGGCTCGAACCAGTTTGATGGTGGCCGGATCCTTGGCATTCAGGAACAGCATCCCCGCTGCAGTGCCAGGGTTAAAGTTCTTCTTACCCTGTTCACGCAGGAAATTGCGCATTTTGATTGATACGTCACCAAAGTCGATATTGACCGGGCATGGCTTTTCGCAACGATGGCATACCGTACAATGGTCAGCCACGTCGTTAAACTCATCAAAATGCTTGAGCGAGATGCCGCGACGCGTTTGCTCTTCGTAGAGGAAAGCTTCAATCAGCAGTGACGTACCAAGGATCTTGTTACGCGGTGAATACAGCAGGTTGGCGCGTGGCACATGGGTAGAACACACCGGCTTACACTTGCCGCAACGCAGGCAGTCAGAAATATCATCGGCAATCTCGCCAATGGCAGATTGCTCCATGATGATGGATTCCTGTTCCAGCAAGCCAAAGCTAGGCGTATAAGCATTTTCCAGGCCTGAGCCCATCAACAGCTTGCCTTTGTTGAAGTGGCCGTTCGGGTCTACCTTGTTTTTATACACAGTAAAGGTATCAATGGTCGCCTGGTCCAGGAATTCCATTTTAGTGATGCCAATGCCGTGCTCGCCGGAGATCACCCCATTGAGTCCACGGGCCAGCGCCATCACGCGCGCGACAGCGGCATGCGCATCCTGCATCATGCCGTAATTATCGGAATTCACCGGGATATTGGTATGCACGTTCCCGTCACCGGCGTGCATGTGCAGCGCGATAAATACGCGGCTCTTCAATACGGTTTTCTGGATTTCGTCGAGTTTTTCAAGGATACGCTGGAACTCGCGGCCGCCAAAAATATCCGCCATCGGGCGTTTGAGCTCACGCTTCCATGACACGCGCAAATCATAGGACTGCACGGCACGGAACACATTCTCATACTGGGTAAATGGTTTACCCATTTCGCCGAGCACAGTCACAGGCTCATCCAGCGTATTTAAAATCAAGCGCCACTTTGCCCGCAGGTCGCGCAGCAATTGCAGTGCAATATCACGCTTGGAATTCACCCCTTCCGGATCAGCATTGCCCTCTTCATCCGGTTGCAGTGGAAGATCGCCCTGCATAAAGGTTTCCAGCGCATCGACCAGGCGCAACTTATTCTGGATCGACAACTCGATATTGATGCGCTCGATGCCATCAGAGTATTCGCCCAGGCGCGGCAAAGGAATCACCACATCTTCGTTGATCTTGAAGGCATTGGTATGCCGCGCAATGGCCGCTGTACGTGAACGGTCCAGCCAGAATTTCTTGCGGGCTTCTGCCGATACTGCAATAAAGCCTTCACCATTGCGCGCGTTGCACATGCGCACCACCGCTGAAGCGACTTCACCAACCGCATTTTCATCGTCAGAGGCGATATCGCACAACAACACCATTTTCGGGCGTTGCTGACGCGCGGCCTTGGTGGCATAGCCGACCGCTTTGACATAGCGTTCATCCATATGCTCCAGACCCGCCATAATCACAGCAGGATCTTGCTTGGCGGTAGCATCCAGGTAGTCTTTGATTTCAACAATCGCCGGAACGGCATGTGAAACATTGCCAAAAAATTCCAGCGCAATGGTCCGCACATGCTTGGGCATGCGATGCAAAATAAAGGTGGCTGAAGTAATCAGACCATCACAACCCTCTTTTTGCACGCCGGGCAAACCAGACAGGAATTTATCAGTGACGTCTTTACCCAGGCCAACTTTACGGAAGCTAGGGCCAGGAATTTCCAGGATTTCCGGTTCTGACAGCAGGTTTTTAAACCCAATGTCGTAACGGCTGATCTTGAAACGCGCCAGTTCGATATCGTGGATTTTTCCCAGGTTATGGTCGAGACGTTCGACTTCCAACCATGTCGCATCCGGCGTCACCATCCTCCATGAAGCGAGGTTATCCAGCGCGGTGCCCCATAACACGGCTTTTTTACCGCCGGCGTTCATGGCGACATTACCGCCGATACAACATGCATCAGCTGAGGTCGGGTCACACGCAAACTCTAAACCGGCTTCAGTGGCGGCATCCATGGCGCGACGTGTGACGACACCGGCGCCACATTCAATAGTGGCCACCTGGCGTGCTACACCTGGCAAGGTGCGCATTTGCACGCCGGTATGTTTATCCAGTTTTTCAGTATTAATCACGGCTGATAAAGGTGTCAGCGGAATGGCACCACCGGTGTAACCGGTACCGCCGCCGCGTGGAATCACAGTCAACCCAAGCTCAATACAGGTACGTACCAGGTAAGAGATTTCGGCTTCAGTATCCGGATTAATCACCACAAACGGATACTCGACACGCCAGTCAGTGGCGTCGGTCACATGGGAGACACGCGCCAGTCCGTCAAACTGGACATTATCCTTACGGGTGAATTTGGTGAGTTTAGCCAGTGCTTTTTTGCGCAGGTCGGCTGTTTGCTTGAAATCATCGGCAAACTTTTCAACCGCTTTAGTCGCGGCCGCAATCAGCTTTTCAACCTTGTCGTTGCTGCCGCTACGCTCACGAATCGCGGAGATGCGATGATACAAGGCGTCAATCAGCGCTTTGCGGCGCTTGGGGTTTTCCAGTAAATCATCTTGCAGGTAGGGATTACGGGAGACTACCCATAAATCGCCCAACACTTCGAACAGCATGCGCGCACTACGTCCGGTTTTGCGTTCGTTACGCAAGACATTCAGGATCTCCCAGATTTCTTCACCGAGAAACCTAATGACGATTTCGCGGTCAGAAAAGGAGGTATAGTTGTACGGAATTTCGCGCAAACGCGTAAGAGGAGTAGAATCCGAATTGAGCAATTCTGCGGTCACTGGTGCGTTCATTGATAATTCATCAAAAGCAAAAGTGAATTATAACATGCTGAGGTCTGCTCAAACACGTAGGCGCTTTAGGGTTTTTAATCTCAAGAAACATTATGTCGAAGTATTCTTTTTCCTATAAAAAATGGGCCATGCCTGTGGTGGCGCTGGCTTTATTTATCGGCCTGGCCATGGCAGTGATGCAAAAACCGCAAGCGCCTGAAGTCACTTTCACCACCCTGGACGGCAAAAAAATCAGTATGGCATCGCTACGTGGTAAAACGGTGCTGGTCAATTTCTGGGCCACCGATTGTCCTGGCTGTATCAAAGAGATGCCGACACTGATCGAAACTTACAAGAGATACAAGGATAAAAACTTTGAAGTGATTGCGGTAGCCATGCCTTATGACCCGCCAGCCCAGGTATTGAACTACAGCCAGGAAAAAGCATTACCCTTTGCCGTGATGCACGATGGTTTTGGTGAAATGGTAAAGGCGTTTGGCAACGTCAACCTCACGCCCACTGCGTTTGTTTATGATCCGCAAGGTCGTCGCCTGCAAAAAGTGATAGGCGAACTGGACTTCCCCAAACTGCACGCTTTAATAGAACAGCAGGCACACTAAATCATGCTGTGGATTAAAGCACTACACATCCTGTTTGTGACCAGCTGGTTTGCCGGACTGTTTTACTTACCCCGAATTTACGTCAACCTGGCCATGGAACCAGATCAGCAAGCATATGCGCGCCTTGTGCTAATGGCACAAAAACTTTATCGATTCATGCAGCCGCTCTCCATACTGGCACTGGGCTTTGGCCTCTGGTTGTGGCTAGGCTATGGTATTACCGGTGGCTGGCTGCATGCCAAACTGACCCTGGTGTTTTTACTGCTGGGCTATCATCATTATTGTGGCAAATTGCTAAAACAGTTTGCTGCAAAAAGCAATCGACGGACCCATACCTGGTTTCGCTGGTTTAATGAAATTCCGGTCATGCTCTTGTTTGCCATTGTGATTTTAGTGGTGGTCAAACCGTTTTAGATCATGCTGGAAACGTTACTGCATTCAGACTGGTTGATCCGCATGCTGGATAAATCCGGCAAGAGTCCATCACAGAAATTGCTTGGATTATTTTCAATTCTGGATGATTTCCTGTCCAGTCCGCTGGCTACGCAAAAGTCATTAGAGCACAGCGCCTCACAAACCGACCAACTGCAAAAATACTTGACTTTACAGGCAAAAAAAGCCGGTGCGCGACTGCCAGAAATGCTGGCTAGCCAGTTGTACTTCATGGCCATCAGCGCCAGCCAGGAAAAAATAGCCCATTCGGATTCGACTGCTTTGCAACATGCTCAACGTGCAGCAAAAGCATTAATTGACGAGCAAACAAGCAGGGAAATTAGTTGGCTGGTTGTGCGTAATTACGGCATTGTCGCGGTTGCATTATTGAGTGGTGTCCTTGCAGGTCATTATTGGCAAACCGCCACAACGCTGGAAATGGGTAATGCCATTGCTGCAGAGCAAACCGAACCGATAGCCATACCGCTTTCGTCTGAAGCCAGCCCTTCTGAAACTGCTGCCATCTATGGGCGTTTGGAAACCATGCGGCACGGGAATTGCCGCTGGATTGAAGCATTACAGTTACCGGAAAGACTGAAAAGTGTTTACATAGAAAACGTCATCAATGGCCATGTCAGCATCAATCGCGATGAGCAAGTGCTTGTAAATCAGTTACTGGACCAGGTGCAATGCAACTACACACCAAAGTTAATGGCGAATTCTAAATAAAAAAGCCACCCAAGCTATTCCACCGGGTGGCTTTGCCGAGGTGGCGTTTACTCAGATAGTTTTCACGTTGATGAAGCCCATCACCTGAACTTTAATTACTGAAATAATTTTTTCAGTTGATCCAACCCACCGTCGTAAACACCCTTGATCGTATCGGAAGCCGTTTTTTCATCGGCTGGGGATTTTGGCAGGAAATGACTCTCCCATACTACGACAGATTTACCCACACCATTCGTATGGACTGTGATCGTCGATGCATATCCGGACACTGGTAACACCCCATCAGTAATTTTGTATGAGTAAGCTTTAACGTTGGGATTATAAGCGGTTAAAGTTTCATTGATTTTGCCACCATCTTGCAAGGTCAGCACGCGTTTCGCACCTATGTGATTACTTTTACCTGACACAATTTCAGTTTTAGCCACTGCCGGATGCCATGCCCCCAAATCGCTAAAATCAGCAACTTTTTTCCATACCACATCAGCAGGTTGATTCAATTCAACTGATTTCACCACATATAACGGCTCTGCCGCTGACACCATAGTGCTAACACTGCTTAATACCATAGCCAACAACACTGACTTCATTTTAGTCATACTTTTCTCCTTGATTAAGTGACCACTGCAAAATATATACTATACTGTATAGTATATATACTACAAAAATCAATTAAAACATATAGGGAATCTTCCCGCCTTGGCCGAAAAGTATACAAATAGGTATAGGGTGTTATACTTAACATATGAGTGCACTCAAGCAAAAGATCCTGCAAGTATCAACGGACTTGTTCCAGACGCGTGGCATTAACTCCACTGGCGTGGACACGATTGTTGCTGTGGCTGGCACCACCAAAATGACGTTATACAAGTACTTTGAAACCAAGGAAGAGCTGATCCTGGCGGTATTGCAGCAAAGCCATCAGGATTTTCAAACCTGGATGAATGAGAAACTGTTGGGGTTAAGCGACAAGCCTGACGCCAAAATTCAGCAGTTATTTGATTTTATCGAGGAATGGGTAACGTCTCCTTCTTTTGTCGGTGTTGCTTTCATCAAAGCCTCTGCTGAATTCCCCAACGAAGAAAACCGCATTCACCAACTTTCTTCCCAGCAATCGCGTGAATTCCGTCAATTTATCCATCAGTTGGCGCAAGAAGCACAGATTAAAGATGCAGAAGGCCTGGCCTTGCAACTTTCAATCCTGTTTGAAGGCGCGGTGCAGGCAGAACAAATCAAGCGCGGATCCGGCGCCATAAAGTCAGCCAAAAAAGCCGCTAAAACCTTGATTGATATGGCGATCAAGCAATCCTGAACGCACCTAGAACTTGTCGCTCCAAAGTCTCCCAGACTTAAGTAAGGCTTGCCAGCTTATGGACTGGCGGCAATAATAACCGCTTATACTTAACTTCTCATTTAATCCCGAACTCAAACGACCCATGAAGATTTTAATTTGCGGCTCTTTAGCCTACGACACCATCATGGTGTTCCCCGACCAGTTTAAAAACCATATCCTGGCGGACAAGATTCACAAACTGAGCGTGGCTTTCCTGGTACCGGAGATGCGCCGCGAGTTTGGCGGCACAGCCGGTAACATCGGTTACAACCTGCAACTGCTGGATGGCCAGCCGCAAATCATGGCGACTGTAGGCGATGATTTTGCGCCCTACCAGAGCTGGCTTGAACAACATCACATTGATCGTGAGCATATTAAAACAATCAATGGGGCTTTCACTGCTCAGGCATTTATCACTACTGATATAGATGATAACCAGATTACCGCCTTCCACCCTGGTGCCATGCAGCAAGCACATGCCAATAGTGTGAAGGATGCAAAAGAGATTGTGCTGGCAATCATCGCGCCGGATGGACGTGATGCCATGTTCCAGCATGCCAAAGAGTGCCATGAAGCCGGTATTCCGTTTATGTTTGACCCTGGCCAAGGTCTGCCGATGTTCAATGGCGAAGAATTGCTTTATTTTATTGAGCTGGCAGACTACCTGGCAGTGAACGATTATGAGTCTCAGGTTATCCAAGATAAAACAGGACTGACCCTGGAGCAACTCGCCGCAAAAGTGAAGGCGCTCATCGTCACTCTGGGGGCTGAAGGATCACATATTTATGCCGATGGTCAACGCCATGTGATTCCAAGCGTTAAAGCAACAGCAGTGGTAGACCCGACCGGCTGTGGTGATGCTTACCGCGCAGGGTTGCTGTATGGGATCGCACGCGGATGGGACTGGAAAACGTGTGGTCGGTTGGCAGCCACTTTGGGCGCCATCAAAATTGCCCATCGCGGTGGTCAGAACCACAAGGCCACACGAGAAGAAATTGAAAGTATTTACAGCCATGCGCTGGTACAGGATGCAATCAAGGAAGACCCCTCGCTGAGTCTTCCGGCATCCAGCTGAACAAAGAGAAAATAACAGGAGAAAACAAATGAAACTGCGTACATTAAAGTGGGTTGCTTTAGTTGTCATGGTAGGTTTTTTAGGCGCTTGTGCCAGCTCTAATTCAGGCAGTGTGTATTCACGTGACGAAGCACGTAAAACACAAACCGTGAAAACCGGTGTCGTAGAAAGCGTGCGTAGCGTAAAACTGGAAGGCACCAAGTCTCCGGTGGGGACTGTCGCTGGCGGTGCTGTGGGTGGTATTGCCGGTAGCACTATCGGTGGTGGCAGAGGCAGCATTATCGCCGCAGTGATTGGCGCCGTTGCCGGTGGCTTGGCCGGGTCCGCGATTGAAGAAGGTGTGACTCGCAAGAATGCCTATGAAATCACCGTCAAGCTGGATGGCGGCAACCTGGTATCTATCGTGCAGGAAGCTGATGAACAATTTGCACCGGGTGACCGTGTACGTATTGTGGAAAATGGTAGCACTTCGCGTGTAAGCCACTAATTAAGTACCCTTTAGTATCAAAAAGAGCGACCTGGTCGCTCTTTTTTATTGCCTGAATATTGCCATTTTCGTCACAGAACTGTCACGACTTCGTCACCAATCATTCACATCGCAATCCTATCATCTCGCTAAATCACTAAGGAGAAGCGTGATGTTTGAACAAGATTTGCAGCAGTCTAGGATTGATCATTCTGGCATTCCTCAGTCCGACATTCAAAACAGTATCCAACCTTCGCGTAAACAGGCCGCTACACTCAGCGTGGCCCTCGCGACCAGTGCAGAAGAAATTGCCGAAGCGCAACGCCTGCGCTTCCAGGTATTTTCAGAAGAAATGGGCGCACATATTAAAGGCCAGAACGGACTGGATGTGGATGGATTTGATGCCTTTTGTGACCACCTGTTAGTTCGTGATGATGCAACACAGCAAGTGGTTGGTACTTACCGCATTCTCAACCCGATGCAAGCCATGCTGGCTGGTGGTTATTACTCAGCCGGTGAGTTTGATCTAAGCAGATTGTCGCCTTTGAGTGACCGCACCGTTGAAGTGGGCCGCGCCTGCGTACACGCAGATTACCGCACGGGTGGCACGATTACTTTGCTGTGGGCTGGACTGGCCAAATACATGATGGCGCGCCAATATGAATACATGATCGGTTGCGCCAGCATTTCCATGCACGATGGTGGCCATATGGCTGCTTCATTATTCAGCAGCCTGCGTGAAGAATATCTTTCACCCGCTGAATACCGCGTGTTCCCGCACAACCCATTGCCGATTGAAGCACTGGACCAATCTTTGCCTGTCACTTGCCCACCATTGATCAGAGGTTACCTGCGCCTGGGCGCCTATATTTGTGGTGAACCGGCCTGGGACCCGGCTTTTAATACCGCGGATATGCTGGTATTGTTACCGCTATCCCGCATCAACCCCAGATATGCAGCGCATTTCTTAAAATAACTTGCCCACTACACCTTTTACCCCAAAATATTTAAGGCAGACACCCTTTTTAATTCGCGGATGGCGCATCACTTGCATCTGCCTGCATACGCTTACCGGACTGGCGCTGGCAGCATTCGTGTTGCCAGTAGCGAGCCGTAAGGTCAGACGCACCTTGATTCAATGGTGGTGCAGATGGTTACTGGGCTGCTTTAACATTTCCACCACGGTCAGTGGCACATTGCCCGGCAAAGAAACGCATGGCGTGTTATTTGTCGCCAACCATATTTCATGGGCAGACATCCATGCCATCAATGCCTTGTTTCCTGTTCGTTTTGTCGCCAAACTTGAAGTGAGAAGTTGGCCAATATTCGGTTACCTGGTGAAAAAATCCGGCACCATTTTTATTAACCGCACGCGCCAGCGCGATGCTGCCCGGGTGGTGCAGATAGCCAGCAATGCCTTGAAACTGAAAGATAATCTATGCGTTTTCCCGGAAGGGACCACCACCGAAGGCGACCAGGTATTA
Source organism: Methylophilus sp. (assembly GCF_035460085.1). Classification (GTDB taxonomy): domain Bacteria; phylum Pseudomonadota; class Gammaproteobacteria; order Burkholderiales; family Methylophilaceae; genus Methylophilus. Next base: position 2,468 of record NZ_DATHWZ010000082.1, on the reverse strand, counting down.
CCGTTTAAAAGCAGCCTGATACAAGCAGCGATTGATGCCGATACTCTGGTGATTCCCGTGGCTATCCGTTATCCGCAGCCAGATGGCAGCCTCAATAAGGCGGCCGCCTATGCCGGGGAAACCACCATGCCGGAATCCATGCTGGCGTTTATCCATATGCACAGACCAACAGTGCATCTGCATTTTTGCGAACCGATTTTGGCCAGGGAGTTGGGCCGCCAGGCACTGGCCGAATTAGCCCATGCCGACATCACAAATGTGCTCTATCCTTCAACAGCGCCAAGTCATCAAGCCGTTGCCTGATCATGCTGGTACATAAGCTTGCCAGCCAGCTTTAAGAATCAACAGTATCACCATCACAATAAATACACGACGCACCAGCACCGCGCCATGCTTGAGTGCCAATGCAGTGCCTAGCAAACTACCCGCCACATTGGCTGCTGCCATTGCCAGCCCCACCTGCCACCAGACATGACCGGTCGCCGCCAGCAATAGCAACGCAGCCAGGTTAGAGGCGGCATTCAACACTTTTGAAGAGGCTGATGCGTGCAGGAAATCTAGCCCGAGCAAGCGTATCAGCAGGAAAATAAAGAAACTGCCGGTGCCAGGGCCAAAGAATCCGTCATACCAGCCGATCAGGCCGCCTATACCCATGGCGGATAAAAGCCGGGTACGCGGTGTGCGCAGTGGACTATACAACAGGCCAAACTGGCGATGCTTCAGGGTATATAGCAATACAAACAGCAAAATCAGCGGCAGTAATTTGCGCAGGAAGTCAGGATCTACCCTGGTCAACGTCCATGCACCCAGCCAAGACCCGGCAAAAGCCACCAACGCCGCCGGGAGCAACCAGGCCCAATCCAGCCTTACCCGCTGGGCATAACGTATTGCCGCCACCGCGGTACCAAACACGCTGGAACATTTGTTAGTGCCCAGCAGCAATGCAGGCGGTAATGATGGGTAAGTAGATAATAGTGCGGGCACCGTGACCAGGCCGCCCCCACCGACCATCGCATCCATCACGCCGGCCAGAAAAGCAGCCACGACGACCAGCCACACATCCATCATCTCTGGCACCATCATGCCGATAGCGTGTTAGTCGCTGCCGCCCGCAGCGGGACGATCGCGCGCATCCAACCCGACCTGAGTCACATGGCCATCATCAAGATTGTAGGCCGTGAGCTGGCGCCCCCACAAACAACCGGTATCCAAAGCGACAACGCCATCGCCTCTATGCAGGCCCAAGGCCGACCAATGGCCAAACAGCACAGGTTGTGCGCCGGCTGAACGCCGGTTGGGTGCCTGGAACCACGGATAATAATCTGCGGGCATATCCGGCACTTCGCCTTTAAAAGTGAATTCCATTTCGCCCTGTGCATCGCACAAGCGCATCCGGGTGAACGCATTGACGATCGCGCGCAACCTGTCCATGCCCACCAGCGCATCATGCCATTGCGCCGGGCTATTGCCATACATGGCAAATAAAAAGGTGGCGTAATCTGCATCGCTCAAAACAGCCTCTACCTCTTCAGCCAGGCGCTTGGCTTTAGTCAGCGTCCACTGCGGATATAAACCCGCATGGACCATGGCATAGTCATCTTCCAGCACCATGAGTGGCTGCTGGCGTAACCAATGGAATAGCTGGCCGCCATCCGGGGCTGAGAAAATACCGGCCAAGGTATCAAACCGATGTGGCGGGCGCACGCCATGCGCCACGGCTATCGCATGCAGTTCGTGGTTACCCAGCACCAGCCTGATCTGTTCACGATGTGCATAAGCCCAACGCAAAACCTCCAGCGAGCCGTTGCCACGATTGATAATATCGCCCACCAGCCACAGCTGGTCGCGTGCAGGCTGAAATTTGATTTCAGCCAATAACTGCATCAGTGAGTGATAGCAGCCCTGGATATCACCAATTGCAAATCTTGCCATGCGTGTCACCTATATTTGTCACTATGCCTGCACCAGAAAGTACACAGACTCTATTCTGCACTATAAACAAACAATCGCTTGAAACAAAAAAGCCGCTTGAAACAAGCGGCTTTTACATTGCATTATATTTACTGTTTCAAACTGGCTGCATCAAATTTTGCACCGGCCTGGTTCGCCATGTAGGCCACAGCATCGGCTACTTCGTGATCAGTCAGGTCAGCGCCGCCTCCACGTGGTGGCATGCTGCGGATACCTTCAATCGCATGCTTGACCAGTGTCTCGTACCCTTGTGAAATACGCGGACCCCAGTCACTGGCATTACCGATCTTTGGTGCGCCCAAAGCGCCGGAAGCGTGACACGCTGAGCAAGTCACTTTTACGATTTCTTCGCCACTTTTTTCAACGTGCTCACCAGCGTCCGCTGCCACTTCAACCGTCGCAACTGGCTGGATGTTTGCCGCGATTTTTTGTTCTGCTGCTTCGGTGACTTCTTTTGCTGGCTCAGGTTTTTCACTGCCAATCACGCCAAACAAATA
>NZ_DATHWZ010000081.1:0-38880 GCF_035460085.1 Methylophilus sp. | reverse complement strand
CGTAAGGATTGCGCCTGTTGCTTGAATGCATCCTGGTTACGGTAGACCAGGTCGGCTTTGGGCCAACCCAGGTCAAATACGCCTAATTTAGGGCGTGCCTTGGCAAAGACCGCCTGGGTTTGCCAGCGGTCTACCCAGGCTGGACCCGGGACGATGCCCATGTCAAATGCGTTCCATGGCTCGTGGTGCCAGAAATGTGGCCAGATATCATGACGCTGCGCCAGGTCGTGCAGCAAGATCATGGAAAAACCGGCATTCGGCTTGCACGCATGCTCACAATAGACACCGATCTCTGCATACTGCTTCGAATCGGTACTCCACTGGATGGGAAATCCTCTGCTAGCCGCTTCATCCGCGATAGGCGCTAACGCCTGGCGTTCGCAGTTATCGGTAAAAAAGAAGGTGATCGCAGGCAGGTTATTGTGTGCAGGTGTAGTCATGATCACGCGTTATCCATGCAAATGTTTGGAAAAAATCACACTGAACCGGAATTCACTTTGTGCATAATTAGGCACACAGCTTTCAAATGCCTGGTGTTGCCATTCTGGCAATTGGCGGATAAACCATTCAGGGGTGAAATAAGTATGGTCTAGGCCTTTGTACTTTTCTTCGTATTCCGCTTGTGTCAGGGCATCGCGGCGTGCGCGTTCGCAGGCGTCGCGGGTGGCAGCATTAGGAACATCGAGGATGGCAATGCCATGTCTGGATTTTTTCCACATCGCCTGTAAAACCTGCGCAGCTGTCGCTTCATCAAAGTAATGAAATACGCTGTTGGCGATGACAAAATCATAAGTCGATTCGGTGTCCAGTGACTCTGCGCTTTGCACCAGGAACTCACCATCCGGCATGGCTTTTTGCGCTGCAGCTATCAGGCCTGACGCATAATCCAGGCCACCAACCTCAAGCGCCATGTGTTCGCGCAGCGAAAACAGGAAGGCGCCGGCGCCGCAGCCGACTTCAAACACGGATTGGCCTGCTTTCAAGCCCAGCTTTCCACTGATAAGGCGGGTGTATTCCTGCCAGTCAGCCAGGTTGATTTTGCCGGCACCGCTATCAAAACCATCCAGCGAGATCAGTGTTTCCAGTGTGATCGCATGTTGCGGTTGCAGAGTGCGTTTTTCCCAGATCTGTTGCCATAGATTGCTCATGAGTTCGCTTCCATTTTTTGACTGACTGCTTTGAGAACACGCGCACGCAGCTGTGTGCTGCTGATGCCTTCTGTGCGCGGCAGGATATATAATTTTTCGGCCGCGATCGGGTTGCTGTTATCGTGGCCGTGAACAAGTAAATCAATGTTGTGTTGTTGCAGAAAGGCTTCATCCAGCAACCATGGGCTGGGCACCACTTCATCGACATCGCGCATCGCCAGTAATACTTCTGCCCGCGCGGCGTAATCCAGCTCGGGCTCATAGCCTTTTTTGCTGCGGATTTCTTCATCGGTGGTCAAAGCCACGATCACGTGACCCAGCTGTTTGGCAGCCTTTAATAAACGGACATGGCCATGGTGTATCAGCGTGGCAGACATATCTACCATGATGCGTTTTTGCACGCTCATGCCAGTACCTCCAGCATATTCAATATCTCGCCACGTGCGTTTGAGCCCAGATGCGCTTCCCCCAGGTGGCAGACCACACTGCCACGGCTGATCCCGCGTGGTGCATACAGCACCGCACGCGGATCCTGCGAACCAATCCTGGTATCAACCCAGGTACACAGCGCAGGCTGATGGCTGGCCGGGTGAGTGGCATAGCTGGAAAATTTTTGCAGCATGGCAGCCTTGTTAATAAACACGGCCTCGCGTAATTCCTGGTGTTTTGGCAATACTTCATACAGCGAAGCAATGGCATGGTAAGGGCCGGTCATACGCCGTTCCAGATGTGTATGCAGGTTCATGTAAAACCCATCCACAGTATTGGTCGGCAGCTGGTTAAAGGCGATGAAAGCGGCACCGGTTAAACCAAACAAACCCTTGCAAGAGCTATACGCAATCACATCTGCCTGGTCATGGTCATCTTCCAGGCCAATGGACGCGGTGGCATCGAGGAACAGCTGTGCGTCGACACGGTTTGCCAGTGCACGTAATTCATTCATCGGCAGCTTCAGGCCTATGCTGGTTTCAGTGTAACAAGCCAACACCCAGTCATATTGCTCAGCAATGTCGGCCAGATCCAGCCAGTTCACGACAGTCACAGACCTGACATGGCCCTGGCGTTGAGCCGCTTCGGCAAAGCTGACCAGGCGTTGTGCATAGTAACCGCTGTCGATGACCAGCACTTTACCAAACAGGAAATTCAGCGAAGCGATTTCCAGTGCCAGGCTGGCAGAGCCTTGCAGGCGCGCAATCTGCGCATGGCCAGTCATGTTTTTCAATGCATCCAGCACAGATTGCTCCACTTGCTGGTAATCTTCATCGCCGCGGCCAAAACATGGGCGCAAGCCGCGCAGGTTTTCTTCAAGCAGGCTGGCAGGGCCGGCCGTGAATAAAGCCTTCACGCTGTTTTGCTGCGTGATATGGGCCAGCAGTGTAGGCGACTGGTCACGCATAAGCGACCTCTTCAAGAAACAGCATAAAGTCCTGTTTGTTCTGTGCCGGAGTCCGGGTAGGGCGGCCTAGGTCAGCGCGTGCGCCACGGCGGCACAGCACTTCGATAAAGCAGCTTTGGCCCAGGCGCAATGCATACTGTAATGCTTCGCTGAGCTGGCTATTGGAGCTGACGCGGATCACCCACTGGTATCCGGCCGCTTTTGCAATGCTGGAAAGATTCAATTGCGCGGCAACCGTGGGCTGGCCGCCGACTGAATCATGCGCACCGTTGTTAAATACGATATGTACCAGGTTACGTTGCTGTGCGCTCAGTGTCAGGCTACCCATATGCATGAGCAGGGCACCATCACCATCCAGGCAAACCACTTGCCGGTCAGGTTGTGCCAGTGCGATACCGCAGGCGATTTGTGAGGCATGCCCCATTCCACCTACGGTTAAAAAGTCCCTGGCATGACCGCTGTTTTGCGCATGCCTGAATTCAAACAGTTCACGCGAAGCCATGCCAGTGGTTGCAACCACGGCCACATCATCTGCCAGCAGGCGTACGATATTACTCAGCATATCTTCTCGGCTAGGCAAGGTTGCTTCATTGGCAATACCTGGCTTGCTGGCTGATTTTGGTTTGTAGGGTGCAAAACTTTGCTTGCGCACTACCAACGCCACCGGGCCTGACCTGCGCTTTGCCAGTGACAGCAGCCTGCGGGTTTGTGTCAACGCACAACTTAAATCGGTCTGGAAGATTTCAAATGGGATGCCCATCATTTCGAGTTGCGCCAGCGTGATCTGCCCTTGCTTGACGTGTTGGGGTTCGTCATGTATCTGTTTACCATCCGATTGCATTTCACCGCGCCAGCCAATCACCAATAGCATGGGGATGCCATAAATCTGCGGATCGGCCAGTGAGGCAATCGGATTCACCACATTGCCGAGGCCGGAATTCTGCATATACACCAGGGCAGGACTTCCAGTAGCCAGGTAATGGCCCATCGCTAAACCAGTGGCGCCGCCTTCATTAGCGGCAATCACATGTTTCTGTTCGGGCAGGCGGTCAGAGAAACAGGCACATAATTCCTTTAACAGGGAATCAGGCACGCCGGTAAAAAATTGCACACCTGCGAGTTGTAGCGCTTCAAGAAATGCACCAGCTTCAATCATGATGGATGCTCCTTATTATTATTTGGTACCAGGAATCAAGGACAGTACGTCGTTGATCGACATCAGTTCGGATTCGACTTCTGCGGTCCTGCCATTCTTGAGGATTTCCATGGCAGTACGCTGCATGGCGGGGTAAGCCGCACGCATCATATGGTTGGCATAAATCACCAGATTGAAACCTCGCGCTGCCAGTTCTTCTTCAGTCACCGTGCAGTAACTGGTAGGCACACATACCAGTGGCGTGGTCGGGAATTCGGATTTAAAGATCTTGGCAAACTCGAACACTTCATCCGGCGACTTCTGGCGGCTGTGGATCATGATCCCGTCCACGCCAGCACCTACATAGGCCTGGGCGCGTTTGACGGCGTCTTCCATGCCTTTTTCCAGGATCAGGCTTTCAATCCGCGCAATCACCATAAAGTCATCACTGACACGTGCAGCACGACCGGCAGCGATTTTGTCGCAGAAAGGCTGAATGTCATCCTGTAATTGCGCAACGTCATTGCCAAACAGAGAATTCTTTTTTAAGCCTATCTTGTCTTCAATGATGGTGGCGGAAATACCCAGGCGCTCCATGCTGCGCACATTGAGTTCAAAGTGCTCCAGTTTGCCGCCGGTATCGGCATCCATCACCAGTGGTTTGGTGGTGACATCAAAAATATCATTGATATTGGATAAGCGGCTGTTGATCTCCAGTGCTTCAATATCCGGTTTGCCGCGTGCAGTGGAGTCAGTCAGTGAACTGGACCAGAAACCATCAAACTGGCAGTTCTTGCCATTACGTTGGGCAATCGCATGCTCAGCAATCAGGGCCGAGATCGGGTTATGTGCTTCAATAAAGCGGGAAATTGGTTTGGCTGCCAGCAATCTTTTTAAAGTACGGCGGCGAATATCGGGTGTGGTACCCAGCGTCTGGATCTGCCCCAACATTTCATTGGAAGAGATACCACGTGTATAAGGAATCTCGATCAGGTGACCACCATATTCAGCCAGGGCTGCACGGGCGCGTTCACGGTAAGGCAGTAACGGGCCATCCAGCCAGTCATCGCCATGCACCATGATGTCAGGTTTGTGTTTCAGCAGGTTGGGCGCGTAGTCCCATTCATCCTGCGGCACAACATTGACTACGCCACGGATATTCTCAACGATAGATTTACGTTGATCATAAGTCAGGTAGGGCAGGCGTTTGTGATCTGCCACTGCCGCATCGGACAATAAACCAATCGTGACATCGCCATACTTCCTGGCTTGCTCGATGATATTGATATGCCCGTGATGCAGAATATCTACCGTCATACCTACATAAACTGATGCCATGCAACACTCCTATATATATGCTTTTTGCTCATGCCGCCAAAAGACTCATGAACATCTATAGGAATTATGAAATGTGGTGCACGGAATTGATTGTGGGAAAAACGCCTTAAAGCTCCTTTAAATCTTCACCTATATATAAGGTATGTCCCATCCTTTGCGCAGGCCTCTTATAGTTAAAGAAATTAAGAGGTGATTCACGGCTAACTCTGCAAATGAATTTGTACTCGCTTTATTTAAAATAGGGCAAGTTGAATTTATGGCTATAAAAATTTAAGAAAGGCTAAAGAACTCCGAAGAGCCGTCGTTAACAGAAACAAGTGCCCGACCGATGTAAAGATGTAAAAAAGAAATTTTAAACGCAACATTAAAGAAATTTCGGAAGCGGTCGATAACATAAACAACAACGATGGATTAGCAAGATTTAGTAAGTAGCAAGCGAATCAGCGTTGAAGGTAATAGTAATACGACGATTTGACACTTAACTGGATATACGACTCTCAAGGAGAAATAACATGGCTTCAGTAATTAACACAAACATTGCATCTTTAAACGCACAACGTAATCTGGGCATGTCTCAGTCAAGCATGAATCAATCGATTCAACGTTTGTCTTCAGGTCTGCGCATTAACAGCTCTAAAGATGACGCCGCTGGCTTGGCAATTGCAACACGTATGGACGCTCAAATCCGCGGTATGGATGTTGCGGTTCGTAACTCTAACGATGCGATCTCTTTCCTGCAAACTGCTGAAGGTGGTTTGAGCAAAGGTACTGACGCTCTGCAACGTATGCGTGAATTGGCTGTACAGGCAGCTAACGGTTCTTACAGCTCTGGTGACCGTGCGAACCTCAACGCTGAATTCTCACAACTGTCAGAAGAATTGACACGTTTGAGCACTGCCACCAAGTTCAACGGTGAAGCTGCATTAGGTAAAGGTTATCAGTTCCAGGTAGGTGCAGATGCTTCTGACACCATCAGCGTGAGCTCGGTAGCTGCTGTAAGTATGTCTGGTTCACTGTCTTCTGCTGCTGCTGCATCTGCTGCATTGACAGCGATCGATACCGCACTGGATACAGTGAACACAAACCGTGCGACATTGGGTGCTTACCAAAACCGTTTTGAATCTGTGATCAGCAACCTGCAAATTTCGTCTGAGAACATGTCTGCTGCCAAGTCTCGTATCATGGATGCTGACTTTGCTTCAGAAACAGCGAAGATGACACGTGCACAGATCCTGCAACAAGCTGGTACAGCAATGTTGGCTCAAGCGAACCAGCTGCCTAACCAAGTGATGACACTGTTAAGAGGTTAATTCCCAATCAGTTGAATCCCATCCACAGAGACCCGTCTCTGTGGATTTAGGTTAAGCAGAAGGAGCATTATCATGAGTCAATCTATAGATGGAGTAGGCGGACGTCCGGCAAGTGGACTGGCTGCTGTAAACAGTCTTAAGTTGGTGAAGTATGGAAGTGGTGAGCAGAAAGCTGCTGAGGTATTAGACAAGGCAACTTTGACCGGCGCGGTAAACAAACTGAATGAATATGTTGCCCCTGCCTTGCAAACCATTGAGTTTTCTATTGATGATGAGTCTGATCGTATTGTGGTGAGAGTAGTGGATACCGAAACACAAAAGGTATTACGCCAAATCCCGAATGAAGAAGTACTTGCGATTAGCAAAACCCTGGATAAATTGCGTGGTCTGGTGATCAGGCAAACCGTCTAGGGTAACTGCTTTTAAAGTGTCTGGAGATTAAAAGATGGCTTCAATTACATCCACAACCGGGGCATCAGGCCTTGCAATCGACTCGATCGTTACCGGGTTGATGACGATTGAGCAACAACCTCTGACACAGATCAAAACGCAGGTCAGCTCTTACAATACCAAACTCACGGCTTACGGTACCTTAAAAAGTGGTTTGAGTACTTTCCAGGCTGCGGTGGATAAATTGGCGACGGCTGCCAAGTTCACTGCACAGTCGGCCAAAGTAACTGACGGTAGCAGCATTGCCGCCACCGCCGATGGTACAGCCGCCAACGGTAGCTATAACATTTCAGTCACACAACTGGCGACTTCACAGAAGCTTGCCACCTCAGCCTACGCGAGCGCCACTGACATTATCGGTACAGGTACCCTGAATATCTCTTTTGGTACTTACACTGCCAGCCCTGCAAGTTTCACTGCCAATGCAGACAAGCAGGCATTGAGTATCACCATAGACAGTACCAACAATACGCTGGCAGGGGTTCGTGATGCGATCAATGCGAAAAATGCCTCAGTCACGGCATCGATTGTGAATGATGGCACCGGTAACCGCCTGGTGATCACTTCTAAAGACACCGGCGCCGTAAACAGCCTGAAAATTGATGTCACCGATACTGATGGTAATGGGTCGGATAGCAGCGGTTTATCCGCACTGGCTTATGACCCGCTGGGTACAGTCGGTACCGGTAAGAATATGACGCAACTGGTGGGTGCACAAAATGCATTGTTAACGGTGGATGGTTTAGCGATCAGCAAAGCCAGCAATTCGTTTAATGATGTGATCCAGGGAGTGACTTTAAACCTGAAATCTATCACTGCGACCAGTACGACACTGGAAGTCGCGACAGACACAGAGGCAATCCAGGCATCAGTACAGAATTTCGTAGATGCTTATAACAAGCTGAATACCAGCTTGCGTGACCTCACCAAGTTTGTTGAAGGCGGCTCCACATCCAACGGTCCTTTGCTGGGTGACTCCACCACACGCGACATCATGGTCAAGCTGAAATCCATGCTGGCACGTCCTTCAACGACGGCGACTACTTTCCGCACGTTAGGTGATATCGGTGTGAAGTCGGGCGAGAACGGTGTGTTAACGCTGGATACCGCCAAACTAACCACAGCATTGAATACCAATTTGAATGATGTCGCCAAATTGTTTGCGCCCTCTGCGACAACCTCAGATCCGCAAGTGACCTATGTGAGTAGCTCAAGCAAGACGCAAACCGGTACTTATGCCATCAATGTCACCAGTCTCGGAAGCAGCACTCTGGATGCAGGCGGGACTATCAATGGCGTGACAGCATATGGCAGTGGCGCCAGTCTGATCGGTGCTGCCGACAATGCTGCACAGGGTTTAAAAGTCTCTATCAATGGCTCAGCGACAGGCAGCCGCGGCACGGTGACTTTTAACAAAGGCCTGGCTGGCGAACTCAGTAGCATGATTGGTGACTGGCTGGATACGACCGGGTCGCTGTCCGTTAAAACGGATGGCATTCAGACGTCGATCAAGGCGCTCAACAAGAAATCATCTGATTTAAGTGCCAAACTGCCAGCGATTGAAGCACGATACAGGGCGCAGTACGCAAAACTGGATGCATTGCTTTCCAGCATGCAAAGCACCAGTTCTTACCTCAGCCAGCAAATTGCTGCATTGAATAAAAGCTAACAGCATCAAGAATTAAGAATCAGGAGAATTTTATGTTCGGGACTAAACAATCAGGTATTAATGCTTATGCAAAAGTTGGCTTGGAAACAGGCGTGGTGGATGCCAGCCCTTTAAAACTGACTGTGATGCTTTATGAAGGCGCGATCACTGCATGCATTCATGCCCAGCAAGCGATCCAGCAGGGCAATATCCAGAAAAAAGGTGAGTGCCTGACCAAAGCGGTGACCATTATTGATAATGGCCTGCGCTCAAGCCTGGACAAACGTGCCGGTGGCCAGATTGCCAGCAACCTGGACCAGTTGTACCAATACATGACACGCACCCTGATGCAGGCGAGCTTGCATCTGGATGCCAAGAAAGTGAATGAAATCCAGCAGTTGTTGATGGAGTTGAAAACTGCCTGGGAAACACTGGAAAAAACCGGTGTGAGCAATACTGCACAGGCCAGCGCACCATTAGGCGCACTGGTATCACAAAAGGCGCAGGCTATCCCTGCAGGAAACATTAATCGTTTGGCCGTTGCAGGAGTATAAGATTATGTCAAAAGCACTCATTGATACCTATGAATCTTCTGCAAAAATCATGGAACAGATGCTGATTGCGGCCAGGCAGAGTGCCTGGGAGAAAGTCACTGAGCTGGAGCAATCTTACATGCTCAAGATAGAAGTGATCAAAACCCTGGAGCAAAACCTGAGGTTGCAATCCGAGACATTGAGCCCGGACGACCACACCCGCAAACAGAAACTGGTGCAGAAGATCCTGGCTGATGACGGCGAGATCCGCAATCTTCTGTATCCTGTCATGCACAGGATCACCGATATGATTTTTGATGCGCAGTTACACGCGCGGATCCCACCGGATGCCATATAGCCGGATGCCATATAAATGATCCCTATCCCGCAAGTTCTCGCTAATCGTTTCGTTAGTCAAGAAACAGAGAGCTTGCGTGCGGTATCTTCGATCATGCCGGTCGAAGGTGCGCAATCTGAAGCGCCTTTGTGGAGTCGTTTGCGCCCGGGCATGCAGTTCACCGGGTTGATCCTGCAAAAAGAATCCAGCGCCGGCAACGGCTCTGAGTTAGCCAATTTCAAAGTCCAGATCCAGCTACCTAACCAGCAACCTGCCGTGGTGCAGATGCAATTACCTTCGCACCTAGCCCAGCAACAGGCGTTGCAGATGCAATATCTGGGTTTACCGCAAGGGCAGGCACAATCAGGAAAAGAAGCATCAGCAGCGCATCCGATGGTCCGCTGGGGTGTGCAGGCGCAAGCCAAAAGCGGAGAAGCTTCTACCACCGGTTTGGCTACTGCTGGCTTGCTCGCGGATACCGCTCAATCTGAAGGTGCCGGTGATTTGCCGCATCTGTTAGGCAGTATGGCAGGCCAGACCGCCAGCCAGGTTGATTTGAGTAACCCGGCGCAGCAATTACAACGATGGTTAAGTTCACCTATGTTCCAGCACCAGGCGGCTGCGTTGCAGGCACAAACTATCGTCAGCCACAGCCCGCAAAAGCCACAGGTGCTGGCACAAGACTTGAAGCACGCACTGGATAGCTCCGGCCTGTTTTACGAATCCCACTTGAAAGATGCGGCACTTGGCAGCCGCCCATGGCACCAGTTATTACAGGAACCACAAAACAAACCAAACTTTTTGCCACCGGAGATGGTGGCACAGCAGTTGCAGGTGCTGGAACAGCAAAGGCTGTCCTGGCATGGAGAAGTGTGGCCGGGGCAAACCATGCAATGGGAAATCACCGAGCGCGAATCCTCGGCCCATTCATCAGAAGACCCTAGCTTGAATGCCATTCAAAGCAACCTCAAGTTGACACTCCCGCGCCTGGGGGAAGTATCTGTAAGGATTACCATGGTGAATGGTCGGTTTGCCATTCGTGTGCAACCACAACAAACTAGTGTACTGGCCACGATGCAATCTACACGCAGCGAACTGGCCACGAATTTGCAGTCCGCCGGGCTAACGCTGGAGTCATTGCAGATCGCCAGCGAGGCACATGAAGCAGCCAGCCAATCATATGCAGCAGGATAAACATTTTACCCAATCGGCAGTGGCGCTCGCTTATGAAGCGGGTGACCTCGCACCGCGGGTGGTGGCAAAAGGCAATGGTTTACTGGCTGAACGGATTATCGCGATTGCGAAAGAGCACGATGTGTATGTGCATGAGTCGCAGGCATTGTTGGGATTATTGATGCAGGTGGAACTCGATACCCATATTCCGCCACAGTTATACCAGGCGATCGCTGAAATCCTGGCCTGGTTGTATCAGCTGGAGCAGGGCGTAGAGTTGGAAGTGCCGTCAGTGTAAGAGACTTGCAAAGCGGCGTTGGTGAAGTGTCACACAAAACGCCGCCATTCAATAGATGCCAGGTTACCGTGGCATGATGGAGTGGCTTGAGATGGAAGTGCAGGCTGAGGTGAGCAGTCTCCGCTTACACCTGCATATTCATCATGTCTTGATAAGCACTGACTAGTTTATTGCGCACTTGTACCGTAGCCTGGAAAGCAATGTTGGCTTTTTGCCCCGATATCATGACATCGGACAAGCTGACGTTATCGTTTCCCATGGCAAAATCCTGCCCCAGTTTTTCAGATTGCAATTGCATATTGTTGACCTGGTCGAGCGAGGCTTTCAGTGCATCACTGAAACTGACCTGGCTGGTAGGGTTGGCTGCACTGGTTTTCTGTATCGGATTCAGTGCCTGTGTAGCACTGGTCCCCAGGCCTTCTGGCTTTTGCGCTGCTGCGCGTAGTTGCGCCAGCATGGACGAGATACGTTGAGCATCTATACCGCCTGCGTTCATGATGGTCTCCTTTCATTAACGGGTTGTTTAACCCACTTGTGTCAATGGTAGTCACTTTAACATTGCGGTCTTTGAGCCGCTCTCAAAAATAGGCGATATTAAGCCGTCTTATTTGCCAATTTGAATTTGCAGGTGAGGCGCATAATGTGTCCCATGTATGAATACCAATGTAATGGTGTTCTGTTTAGATTTAAGACCTGTCCCGTACAGGTTGATCACATGGAGATTTAAATGGCTGCTGCTGATGCCACGCTTGCTTCAACGATAGAGTCCACCACGACTACGCCGGATATATTCGGAACGTTGGGCCAGAAATTGTTGCTGGTCGCTGGAATTGCCGCTGTGGTGGCGGTGATGGTGGTGTTTTGGCTGTGGAGCCAGAAACCGGATTACCGCGTGCTGTTTTCCAACTTTGCCGATAAAGATGGCGGCGCGATTGTCGCTGAGCTCGATAAACTGAATATCCCCTATAAATTCTCCGAAGGCGGCAGCGCGATCATGATTCCTGCCGACCAGGTCCACCAGGTGCGTTTGAAGCTGGCGGCTCAAGGCTTGCCTAAAGGTGGCAATATCGGTTTTGAGTTACTCGAGAACCAGAAATTTGGTGTGTCGCAATTTGTTGAGCAAGTCAATTTCCAGCGTGGCCTTGAAGGTGAGCTGGAGCGTAGCATTCAGTCTATTTCAGCCGTGCAGGCTGCCCGTATCCACTTGGCGATCCCCAAACCAAGTGTATTCGTGCGAGAGCAGCAATACCCTACCGCTTCCGTATTATTGAATTTACATAGTGGTCGTCGCCTGGACGGCCAGCAAGTCGGTGCCGTGGTGCATCTGGTTGCCAGCAGTGTGCCTAACCTGTCAGCAGATCATGTGACTGTAGTAGACCAGAACGGCAACCTATTATCCGATAACGCAAACAAAGCCAAACAAAATGGCCTGGACCCTGAACAAATGGCCTATGTGGAAAACATGCAAAGCAATATTGCCCGCCGTGTAGAGTCCATCATTACGCCTATTGTGGGCGCTAAAAATGTACACGCAGAAGCCAGTGCCGAAATTGATTTCTCTAACACTGAGCAAGCCAACGAAACTTACAAACCAAACAGCAAGCCTGAGGACATGGCTGTGCGCAGCGCCCAGAACCATGAGTCACAAAATAGCAGTGGCAGCAATGGTGCGGTGCCTGGTGCGGTCTCTAACCAGCCCCCAGGTGAGGCAACTGCACCTATCAATGCCCCAGGTGCGCAAGCGCCAGGCGATGAGAATGCACCGCCTGCAACTGCACCTGCACCTCCACAAAACACGCAAAAAGACACCACCACTAACTATGAGCTGGATAAAACAATCAGTTACATCCAGCAAGCGAAAGGCGGCGTCAAGCGCTTGCACGTAGCGGTCGTGGTTAACCATATCCCGGTAGTCGACAGCACCGGTAAAACCACTTACCGCGCGCTGAATACTGCCGAGAAACAACAGGTAAGTGACCTGGCCATGCAGGCCATGGGTTTCAACCGTGAGCGAGGTGACACTATTTCTGTCGTGAATACGCCATTTGTAGGTGAAGCTCAGGAAAAACTGGTTGAACCTCCATTGTGGAAAGACCCGATGGTGATTGAGTATGGTAAAGATGCCTTGCGCTTCCTGGCCGGTGTCATCGTATTGTTGATGATCTACAAAAAATTGCTCAAGCCATTGGCTAGTAAACTGACCGGTGCTGACAAGAAACAACTGGAACTGGTCGCAGGCGCTGCCGCATTGCCTGGCGCTGAGGCTGCGACAGGCGAAGATGCTTTGGTGACGCTCAGTGGCGAATCGCCAGCATTACCAGGGGCAAGTACCAGTGCATTGAACCTGACGCTGGAAGCGGCAAAACAGGTGGCGAAAGATAATCCGCGCATGGTAGCTAACGTTGTTTCTAACTGGACTTCTGCGGAGAAATAGCACATGGCTTCTGATGGATTAACAAAAAGCGCTATTTTGATGCTGGCACTCGGTGAAGATGAAGCTGCCGAGGTCATGAAGCACTTGTCGCCTAAAGAAGTACAACGGCTGGGCATTGTCATGGCTTCTATGAAGCCGGTGCCCAAAGAGGAAGTAGAGGAGGTGCTGGAGAAGTTCATGCTCGACTTCGCCGGCAGCAGCGACTTCGGCCTGGATTCTGACAGCTACATCCGCTCTGTGCTGGTGAAAGCGTTTGGCGATGACAAAGCTTCCAACTTATTGAACCGTATTCCGCAATCGCAGGATGCGGCAGGTATCGAGAGCCTGAAGTGGATGGATGCCTTCAGCGTGGCTGATTTCATCAAGAATGAGCATCCGCAAATTATTGCGACTATTTTGTCGCATCTTGAAGCAGAACAGTCTGCGGAGATCCTCGGCCATTTCACTGAGCGTTTACGCCAGGATGTGATTTTACGGATTGCCACACTTGATAGCGTCAAGCCAACCGCTTTGCGCGAACTCAACGAAGGCATGCTGAAAATGCTGGCTGGTAACGATAATCTCAAGCGCCAGACCATAGGTGGCGTGAAAACTGCCGCTGAAATCATGAACTTCCTCAGTGGCGAGAATGAAGCCAAATTGATGGATGGCCTGAAAAGTTATGACGATGCGATGGCGCAACAGATCATGGACCAGATGTTTGTATTCGATAACATCATTGATATCGACGACAGAGGCATCCAGGTATTGCTGCGCGAAGTGCAATCCGATGTGCTGATCGTGGCCCTCAAAGGTACTTCCGAAGAAATGCGTGAGAAGTTCTTCCGCAATATGTCTTCCCGTGCGGCGGAAATGATGCGCGAAGACCTGGAAAGCCGCGGCCCGGTCAAATTATCTGAAGTTGAAACACAACAGAAAACAATTCTGCAAACCGTTAGACGCTTATCCGACGAAGGCCAGATCATGCTGGCTGGCAAAGGTGACAGCGAGCAATATGTATAAAGCATTTTAAGGAAACACTGATATGGTAGCTTCTGCAACGCCCAAAGAACAAATGACCGCTTACCAGCGCTGGGAAATGGCCAGTTTCGACGATGTCGCTTCCAGCGAACGTGTCAGGCGAGATCGGGTACAGGCAGAAGAGAATGCCCGTACGGTCAGTCAAATCCTCAAGCAAGTGAGGCAGGAAGCCTATGAAGAAGGCTTTAAAAAAGGCTATGGTGACGGAATTGTGCAAGCGCAAACAGAAGTAGAGACCGAGCGGGCGCAATTGCTGCAATTATCCGGCAATTTCCAGCAAGCACTTTCCATGCAGGACGTGGCGATTGCCGAGTCTGTACTGACGCTGGCGCTGGAACTGTCAAAAGCCATGCTGAAAAGCAAGTTGCAGGCAGATCCGCAAAGTATCTTGCCGGTAGTCCTGGATGCCATGCAATACCTGCCACAGGTGAAGCAGCCTGCACGCGTGATTGTGCATCATGAGGATGCTAAAATACTGCGTGCAAGTATTGCTGAACAGATGAAAGACCAGGGCTGGCAATTGGTAGAAGATAGCCAGATCGAACGCGGTGGCTGTCTGGTGGAAACCGCAGAAAACCAGATTGATGCGACCAATGAAATGCGCTGGAAACGACTGGTGCAAGGGTTATCCCGTTATGATGACTGGCACAAGCCTGTGGCAAACCATGAATAACCCACGCAGTTCAATCTAATCCTGATGTTGCTATCGCATGATCAAGCCAAACAAATCTGATATTCAATCTGTCACTAATAAACCAGTCACGGACGAACCAAACCCGCTTGCAGAAACTGCAATTGCAACAGCTGACAGCGTGGACGCTGTTGATGTCAACAATCCCGCACCAGCCATACAGGATAATATTCACTCCCAGCGCTGGCAAAGTTACCTGAAAGACTGTCGCGAGATTATCAATCTGGTAGAGCCGCTGGAGGTCGCCGGACGTATCATTAAAGTCACCGGCCTGGTCATGGTCGCGACTGGCATCAAGATGCCGATTGGCGGCGCGTGTTATATCCCATTGCAGGATGGAGGTCGTGTCGAAGCCGAAGTCGTCGGGTTCGATGGTGAAAATCTGTTATTGATGCCGCAAACAGCGGTTGAAGGTGTAGTACCTGGCGCCAAAGTGTTCAGCATGGACGTGACTGAAACATTGCCAAAGCCACAGTTTGGCCGCCCACCTCGTCGCCGTGCGCAGGACCGCGCGCGGCATTTCCCGGTCGGGGATGGCTTGCTTGGCCGTGTGGTTGATGCTGCCGGTATTCCCCTTGACGGGTTGGGACCGATTGCCACAGATATCACCGCCCCTTTGAGTGGCCGTGTGATCAACCCATTGATGCGTGCCCCAATAGAAGAAACCATGGATGTGGGCGTACGCGCGATCAATGCCATGCTGACCGTAGGGCGTGGCCAGCGTTTAGGCTTGTTTGCCGGTTCTGGCGTGGGTAAAAGCGTCTTGCTCGGCATGATGGCGCGGTACACTACTGCCGATGTGATTGTGGTGGGCCTGATTGGTGAACGGGGCCGTGAAGTACAAGAGTTTATTGAGCAGATATTAGGACCTGAAGGTCTTGCACGCTCCGTCGTAGTAGCCGCCCCGGCCGATGTGTCTGCACTGATGCGTCTACAAGGCGCCAGCTATGCGACAACCATTGCCGAAGGTTTCCGCAAGCAGGGTAAACATGTATTACTGATTATGGATTCATTGACACGTTATGCCATGGCGCAACGTGAAATCGCGCTGGCGATTGGCGAGCCACCGGCTACCAAAGGGTATCCCCCTTCAGTATTCGCCAAATTACCAGCGTTGGTAGAACGTACCGGTAACGGCGCACGCGGTGAAGGTTCAATTACCGCTTTTTACACGGTGCTGACTGAAGGCGATGACCAGCAGGACCCGATTGCCGATTCTGCACGTGCCATTCTTGACGGACACATCGTGCTCAACCGTACGTTGGCTGAGAGCGGGCATTATCCGGCGATTGATATTGAGCAATCCATCAGTCGTGCCATGCATAACATCACCAGCCCTGAACACCAGCAGCAGGCGCGTTTGCTGAAACAATTATATTCGCGTTATTTGCGTAACCAGGATCTGATTGCCGTTGGTGCCTACCAGCCTGGTTCTGACCCGATGCTGGATGTTGCGATCAAAAAACGCGACCAGATCAATGATTTCCTGCAGCAGGATATTCACGAATGCGCGGATATGCAATTCAGTTTGCAGCATTTATCACAAGTACTGTCTTAAAGAGCATTAAGAAACAGGCATGGCGAATAAACAATCTACCCAGACATTGACGCTGCTGAGCCAGTTGGCCGGTGATGAAGTAGAACTTGCCATGAAGGCGTTGGCACAGGCCATGAAACAGCTTGAGCAGGGCCAGCAGCAAAAATCATTGCTCAGTCAATATCAGCAGGAATACCAGCAGCAATGGCAAACCGTCGTGCAAAAAGGACTCAAAGCGGATTTGTACCGCAATTTTCAGGGCTTTTTCTCGCAATTGGAAACCGCCGTCAACAGTCAAAATGCTCAAATAGAACAATTGCAGGCAGTGGTTGTGCAGCGGCAACAGATGCTGCAGGAAAAACAGCGTAAACAAAAGTCGTATGAAGTGCTGATCACGCGGGCCCAGACCTTGAACGAAAAGATCGAGCGCAAACGTGACCAGAAAATGATGGACGAGTTTGCCAGCCGTGCGAAGCGCACCAGTCTTTAAAAGCTTCTTGCCGTGCGAAGCGCACTGGTATTTGTCGTTCCGTGCGAAGCGCACTAGTATTTAGAGTATCAGGAGGGTGTCATGACATTTTTAAATTCCGCAGGATTACTGAATATGGGTAATGCTGATGCCGTGAAAACGGCGGCCAGCAATACACCACAGGATTTCCAGGCTAACCAGTCTGATGAGTTTGCCCAGGCTTTACGTAAACAATTGCAGCAAGCAAACAAACCTGCCAGTACCATTGTCCCGCCTGCAGATAAGAATAAGCAATCGGTGAAAGAGCCTTCAAACGCGCAATCAGCGCAGACTAATAACGTCAAAAACGAAGCTGCTGCCAAAGAACCTGCACCAAAAGACCAACCGAAAACAAACTCTGCCACTGCAAAAGATAATAGTGCAGATGACAGCAAGACTGACAAAAGCCAAGAGATCGACGAGCAGGCCGCTACCGCTGGAGAGGCTTCCGGTATAGATGAAACTGCGCTGGACCGCAAAAGAAAGTTAATTACCAACCTGCAGGCAACCGACCCTACTGACGTCAGCATTACCCCATGGATGCAAACCATGACGGCAATGATTGCCATGCGCCAGTCATCAGGCCAGGGCGGCGTGGATGAAAAGGCAGATTTGAGTGTTGACAGTGCCATATTGTCGTCACCAAAAGGTGAGTTTGTGGTTGACCCGAATGCAACAGCCTTGCCTGAAGAAGCCTTGGCTGATAAAACATCAGCGGCAAACATGCCGGTGGGCGCACAGCCTGCAAACCAGTCAGCTGCTTTGGATGCAAAAACGCCATCAACCGCTGATGGTCAAGCACCTGTAGCAGATAAACCAGTTAATTTCTCTGAAACATTGGGTATCGCCAAATCTGTAGCAGATGCAGTCAGCGAAGCCGTAATCACCGATAAAGCCGTGGCCCAGGCCCTTAATGCCGATATTCAGGTTGAAAATACCAATACGGTGACTGCACCCGCCGCACAGGCCTTGCCTAACAGCCCATGGTTAAATACAGCAGGCATTTCACAAAATGCCAATGTCATTATGTCTCAAGTATCTACGCCGTTTGGCAATGAGCGCTGGCAGACTGCGATGAACCAGCATGTACTGAATATGGTGGGCAGTGGCGACGATGTAGCCAGCTTGACTTTGTCTCCGCCTGATCTCGGTCCGATTCAAGTAGTTTTGAAAGTCGATAACCAGTCAGTGAATACCAGTTTTATTACCGATAACCCGTTAGTGCGCCAGGCACTTGAAGATGGCATGCAGGACTTACGTGACCGCATGCAGTCGCAAGGCCTGGAATTAGGGCAGACTTTTGTCGGTAACGGCCATCAGGCCGAGCAGCATTTTGAGCAACAATCGGCAAAAGGTAACGGCAGAGCGACGGCTGAAACCGAGGCGGTTGCCGCCACCCAGACTGCCGTCAAAACCACCGTCTCACGTGGCCTGGTAGATACCTTCGCCTGACTATGGCGGCAGCCTGACGGCTGCTGCTGCATAAAATCTGATTAAGCACCGAATTCACCCTTTTATCCAGCAATCTGCCAGCCCTTGCCATGGGCATAATGTCATTAACTCTGATGCTTTTCGATCGCTAGTCATTTCGATCATGCAATGTTGAAGCTTAAATGAAAG
This sequence comes from Methylophilus sp., assembly GCF_035460085.1. GTDB lineage: Bacteria > Pseudomonadota > Gammaproteobacteria > Burkholderiales > Methylophilaceae > Methylophilus. The sequence continues at coordinate 20,304 of NZ_DATHWZ010000081.1, read as the reverse complement.
GTTTTGTGCAATGGCTCAAGAACCCGCTAAAGCGGAAGCTGCAGTAGCAGCACCCAAATCCAAAAAGAAATTAATTGTGATCCTGGCGATCGTGCTTGCGCTGGCTGTCGTTGGCGGCGGTGTGGCATTTTTCATGATGCAGAAAAAAGAAGATGCACATGCTAAAGCCAAGCCCGCGAAAGAGGGCGAAGAAGCCGCTGAAGCTGAAGAGGGCGGGCATGAGGAAGAAGCCGAGGCTGAAGGCCATGCAGACCCGAAAACAGCATTGACCTATGTGCAGTTTGAAACCTTTACCGTCAACCTGTTGCCGGACCCGGATGACAAGTTCCTGCAACTTGACCTGACTGTAGAAGTGAAAGGTGCCGAGCTGGCAGAGAAATTCAAGACCCAGATGCCGGTGTTGCGTAATCGTGTACTGTTATTGCTGACCAGCAAGAAAGCCAGCGATATTTCAACCCCTGAAGGTAAAACGCAATTGAGCGAAGAGTTGCTGACAGAACTGAAAAAGCCGTTAACCGCTAGTGGTAAGCCGGTGAAAGTCACGCAGGTATTGTTTACCTCTTTCGTGATCCAGTAATTTAGCCCAGTATCAAAGAACAGTGTTATAGCGAGTAATCATGTCAGCTGACAAGTTTCTATCACAGGATGAAATTGACGCGCTCCTCAAAGGTGTTGAGGGCGATGACGATAGCAGCGCGTCTGAGAAAGACGATTCCAGTGTTCGTAACTACAACCTGGCAACGCAGGAACGTATCGTGCGTGGCCGGATGGCAACGCTGGAAATCATTAACGAACGCTTTGCCCGCCTGTTGCGCGTGGAACTGTTCAACTTTTTACGCCGAACGGTAGAAGTCTCGGTCGGCCCGGTCAGGATCATCAAGTACACCGACTTTATCCGTAACCTGGTAGTGCCCACCAATTTAAACCTTATCCACATGAATCCGTTGCGCGGCACAGGCGTGATGGTGCTGGACCCGACGCTGGTGTTCCTTGTGGTGGACAATATGTTTGGTGGCGATGGCCGCTTTCATACCCGGGTGGAAGGCCGTGATTTCACACAGACAGAACAACGCATCATCCAGCGCATCCTGGCGCTGATGTTCGACGCTTATGCCAAAGCCTGGTCACCTGTATATCCAGTCGAGTTTGAATACCTGCGCTCGGAAATGAACACGCAATTTGCCAATATCGCCACGCCGAATGAGGTGGTGGTGGCGATTACTTTCAATATCGAGCTGGGGCCGAATAGCGGGGAAATGCATTTCTGCGTACCCTATGCCATGGTCGAGCCGATCAAAGATCTGCTGACGTCACCATTGCAAGGCGAAAACCTGGGCGGTGACAAGCGCTGGGTCAAATTGATGACGCAACAGATCCAGGCTGCTGAAGTCGAGATCGTGGCCAACCTGGCTAACCGCAGGATGACGGTAGCTGACCTGCTGGAGTTGAAGGCGGGCGATGTGATTCCTATCAGTATCAGTGACACCATCGAAGGCCAGATAGACAATATCCCGGTGATGGAATGTCGTTATGGGGTTTTTAACGGGCAATATGCCCTTAAAGTCGAGAAATTAATACGTGCTGACGGAAGTCAGGAGCAATTGCAAGGAGAGTCATAATGGCTATGGATCCCGCTACTGGCAACAGTGCAGATGATGATATGGAAGCAGCGATGGCTGCAATGGGAGTGTCTGATACAGGCGATGTGCAAACAATCGCTGAAGACGACTGGGGTGCGGCATTGGCTGAACAGACGCAAGCCGAATCTTCTGCACTGCAGGAACCAGCGAGTAAAACTGCGGTATTTAACGAGTTCAGTGCCAACAATAAACTGGAAGGCACACAGAATGATATTGATTTCATCCTGGATATCCCGGTACAACTGACAGTTGAACTGGGTCGTACAAAAATCTCTATCAAGAACCTGTTGCAACTGGCACAAGGTTCAGTGGTAGAGCTGGATGGTATGGCAGGTGAACCTATGGATGTACTGGTGAATGGCTGCCTGATCGCACAAGGTGAAGTGGTGGTAGTGAATGACAAGTTTGGTATCCGCTTGACCGATATCATCACCCCGGCCGAGCGTATCCGAAAACTCAACCGCTAAGTCAGACTAGTAAAGTTAAAAAATATGAAGTTCGTGAAGTTATTGCCGTTTTGTGCAGCTAGCCTCTACTGGCCTGCCATCGCATTTTCTGCCGAAGCGGTTAAAACGGCAGCTCCACCCTCTGCCAGCGACAGCCTGGGCCGTATGGTGTTTGGCACTGTAGTTGTACTACTGGTCATCGCAGTGATTGCCTGGGTCTTAAGACGTGTGTTGCCAGGCCAGGGCTTGGCGCAATCCGGCGTGATCAAACAGGTAGGTGGTGTACAGCTTGGCCCGAGGGAACGCGTGGTCGTGCTGGAAGTATCCGGACGCTGGCTGGTGGTTGGCGTTGGCCCTGGGCAAATGACTGCACTGGGTGAAGTGGCCGCCACACCGGCAGCACCTGTTTCAGAATCTGCACACTATGACTCTACGCATGGTATCGACCCGCAGGCTTCTTTTGCCGTGCGCCTGCAACAGGCCATGCAACATACAGTCAAATCCTTCAAAAACAGGCCTTGAGTCGTTTATTTCCGGCCTTTGATTTCCATTAGGCCAGCGTACACTATCTCCATCTTTAAAAGCATGCCTGGCGATAACGGGCATGACTAAGCTCCGGATGCGATGATAATGCGTGTAATCTCTGTTCTGAAATTTCTTTTATTCCCTCTGCTGGTTGGGTTGATCTGGCTGTGGCCGGCGTTTTCCTGGGCGGCAGAAGGGTTGTCGATTGGCTCTGTGACCCCAGCAGCGGGTGGTGGCCAGGATTACACTCTCAGCCTGCAAACCCTGATCCTGCTCACCTCACTGACCTTTATCCCGGCAGCGATCCTGATGATGACCGGCTTCACCCGTATAGTGATCGTGCTGTCTTTATTGCGTCAGGCATTGGGCACACAATCAGCGCCGTCTAACCAGGTATTGATTGGCCTCGCCTTGTTCATTACATTTTTTGTGATGGGCCCGGTATTCGACAAGATTTATGTGGATGCTTACCAGCCATTGTCCGAAAGCAAAATCACCATGCAGGAAGCGCTGGATCGTGGCGCATTGCCACTCAAAGGCTTCATGCTCAAGCAAACCCGCGAGAATGATCTTGCCATGTTCGCCAATATGGCCCACACCCAGGCCATTAAGACCCCGGAAGAAGTGCCATTGCGTATTCTGGTACCGGCGTTTATGACCAGCGAGTTGAAAACTGCCTTCCAGATCGGCTTTGCCATTTACATCCCGTTTCTGATCATCGACATGGTGGTGGCCAGTATCCTGATGGCGATGGGCATGATGATGGTGTCGCCGGCGATCGTCTCACTACCGTTCAAGCTGATGCTGTTTGTATTGGTAGATGGCTGGCAGCTGATACTAGGCTCACTGGCGCAAAGCTTTGTCATGTAATGGCCCCTCTCAGCAAACAGTCATCAATTGAATATCCACAGGAGTAAAACATGAGTCCGGAACAAGTACTTACCATAGGTAGCGAAGCCATGCAGACGACTTTGATGGTGGCAGCCCCTATCCTGGGTATCGCCCTGGCCATCGGCCTGGTGGTCAGTATCTTCCAGGCGGCCACTCAGATTAATGAGCAAACATTGTCGTTCATCCCTAAACTGGTGGGGGTGATGGCGATGCTATTGTTAGCAGGCCACTGGATGCTCATGACATTAGTCGATTACATGCATCATGTATTCAGCATGATTCCGCAATTAGTCAACTAAGCCGTTTGTTTACCAGGCACCTCCGATTACGCTATGCTGACTATCCACGCTTCAGACCTGCAACAATGGATTGTCCAATTGCTCTGGCCGTTGACGCGCATCCTGGCTTGTATCTCAGTTGTTCCCTTATTCAGTCATCCTTCTATTCCCAATCGGATGAAATTGGGCATAGGATTTGTGATCACGCTGGCAATCCTGCCCTCTATCCAGATCCCCGCGATTGACGTACTTTCCTGGCAAGGCTTGCTTTCCTTGCTGGCGCAAATGGTCATCGGCATCAGCATGGGTTTTGTCATGCGCATCATGTTTACCGCTGTTGAAATGGCCGGTTTTATGATGGGTATGAGCATGGGGCTGGGCTTCGCCAGCTTTTTTGACCCGCAATCCGAAGGTCAAACCATCGCTGTTGCCCAGTTCCTGACCATGCTGACGTTACTCGTGTTCATGAGCCTGGATGGGCACCTGATCGTAGTGGCTGTGATGTTGCAAAGCTTTGAAACCATGCCGATCTTGCTAGAACATTGGCAACTCAATGGCCAGGCCATCGCCGAACTGGGCGGGCATATTTTTTCACAGGGGCTATTGCTGTCATTACCGGTAGTCGCCAGCCTGTTGATCACCAATATGGCGCTGGGTATCTTAACCAAAGCGGCACCACAGTTTAATATCTTTGGTATCGGCTTTCCGGTCACTATTTCGGTGGGCATGGTGATGACTTTATTAAGCCTGCCTTCATTGATCAGCCCGGTCAACCGCTGGCTGATCGATGCCCAGCAATTGATGCTGCAGGTGATTAGATAAAATGCTGTATGAAATTTAAAGGCATAAAAAAGACCCTGTCGGGTCTTTTTTTATTTTATGCTGCAAGTGCTTGTTCAAGCAGTGTTAAATAAACTGGAACAAAGACAATTGTGAAGTCTGCACATAGGATTTCTGGGCGGCTTCCAGGATAGTGCTGCGCTTGGCCAGGTCAGACAGTGCTTCGGTGTAATCGAGGTCTTCTAATTTGGAGATCGAAGCCGTGTATTGAAGTTCCATGTCACTGCCGGTCACATCCAGGGTATCCAGCTCATTCAGTTTGCTGCCCAGGTCGGCGCGTACATTCAACACCTGATCCAGCACACCTTGCACTTTGGTCATGGTATCTGCCAGGCCGTTACTGAAATTCGCCTGGGTGGTAGCATCTGTGATCGGGGTTTTCAACAGGCTGATGATGTCTTGTAGCGTTCCAAACAGGTCATTGCCATTGGCCTGGAATAACTCGGTGCCGCTATAAGTCACCGGCATCTGGCGTTGCACATCCACTTGCAGTGCGCGCTTTTCAGTATCGCCCTGGAAATCGATATTGCCGGTCACGGTGTTCAGCACAAAAGGCACAGTACCGGTCTGGTGGCCTGAATACATATAGTTACCTTGTGCATCCTTAGTATTCACCAGGCCGATCAGGCTATCGAGACGGCCTTGCAATTCACTGGCAATGTTGGCACGTTGCTGGTCATTGTAAGAACCATTACCCGCGGAAACCAGTGAGGATTGCGCATCCAGGATCACATTGGTGATACTGGTCATATTGGTCTCATAAGTTTCCAGGGAAGTCTTGGCGACATTACGCGTGCTGGTATAGATACTATTCATGTTCTGCGCATTGGTCAGCTCGAGAATACGGGCAGCGGCGACAGGGTCATCTGCCGGTGAACGCACCCTTTTACCAGAAGAAATCTGTTCATTGAGCTTGCTCAGGTCGTTCTGCAAATCCATCAGGCGGCTGGTGCCGTTCTGGTAAATCGTATTCGTGCTAATTCTCATGATTGCTCATCCTTCAGGTAATTACTGGCCAAGTTGCAATAGAACGTCGAACAACTGGCTGGCGATTTGCATCATTTTCCCCGCAGCCTGGTAGGCTTGCTGGTAACGCAATAAATTAGCGGCTTCTTCATCAATGTTAACGCCAGATTCTGCTTGCATGGCGGTGGTTGCACCTTCGAGGGCAGAGGCGTCTGCTTTACTGGTGACCATCATTTCGTTGGTTTTTGTACCCACGGCACTGACCATCAGGGCAAACGCCTGTGCGTAGGAGCGGTTGCCATTACTACCCAGCATTCTGACATTGGCGGTATCTTGTAATTTGGCCAGACGCAAGCCATTGCCATTGTCACCGGCGCCCTTGAACGCAATCACGTTGCCGTTGGCATCGACACGTTCAGCCAGTGCCAGCTTTTCAACATCATCAAAAGCCAATGTGATTTTGCCAGCCGCACCCTGGGTAGGGCGAATCATATACTCGTCACCTTCGGCAGGCGTTGAAGTGTTTACATTGAATTCAATGCCATCCACCGTGATCGGCAGTGTGGCAGTGCTGGTCACGGTTTTATCGCTGTTGCGGATAATGTTGTATTGACCACCGGTATATTTCAGCGTGTAGTCACTACTGGTGATCTGTTGCGATTGTCCAGGGACAAACGAAGCGCTTGCCTGCTTGGTCTTGTCTACGTTATTGGCACTGCTGGTGGCAACAGGTTGCGGCACATTAAATAATGCGACGCCGGCCGTGCCATTCAGGTCATAGCCGTTTTGTTGCATATCATTAAATTGCGTTGCCAGCGTGACCGCCAATTGCCCAATCTGGTTTTGAACCGTGTCCAGCGTTTCATTCCTGAACGTTAAAATACCGCCCAGTGTGCCGCCAGCCAATGTTGCGCTGTCGATGATCTTCGGTGCACTTCTATCGCCATAAGCGATTTCAATACGGTCAGGCGCAGTACTACTGGCCTGGGCATAAATCGGATAAGTGTCATCGCCGACCACCAACGGCATGCCGTTGCCTATAAATACATCATAGTTACCATTACTCTGCTTGACGACCGTCGTTTTTACTTGCTCGCTCAGCTTGGACATCAACAGGTCACGCTGATCCATCAGGTCGTTAGGCGGATTTCCGGTGGTGCTCATTGCCTTATCGATGACCAGGTTCAGTTGCGAGATCTGTGTCGCATAACTGTTAATCGTATTTACGCTGGCCTCAACCTGGGTATTGATGCTTTTGCGGATATCATTCAAGCGCTCATTCACTGCCGAGAAACGGTTTATCAGTGAATTCGCTGAAGACAATACGGTTTGCCTGGTCGCTACATCGGTAGGGTTAGCCGCCGCCGCGCTGACCGCGCTGAAAAATTTGGTCATTACCGGGCTAAGACCGGCATTCGAGTCCGACAGTAAACTGTTGATTTCGTTAATGCTGGTGTAATAAGCAGAGCTGGCGCTACTGGTGGAAGTCGTATTCAGTAATTGTTTGGCCAGGGTGTCGTTATACACCCGGTTAATCGCGGTAATGTCCGTCCCTTGCCCGACAAAACCATAGCCGAAATTCTGAGCCTGTGACGCCGATTGCACAATCACTTGCCGGGTATAACCAGGCGTGGAAGCGTTGGCGATGTTGTGGCCAGTCGTGGCAATCCCGATCTGGGCTGCGTTTAATGCACTTTTGCCGATATTTAATATGTTGGACATAGCTTGATGACCTCATGCGTCTTGGCCCTGCAGAGCGGTTGACACGAATGTAAAGTTACAATTAGTTAGCCTAACGGCAGTTTTTTAAAATTCTTTAATGCTAACTTTGCAGATTTTTTATCACCTGGGTCAGTTTTTTGCCGTATTGCGGGTCTGTCGCGTAACCTGCCCGTTGCAGCGCATGTGCATAAGCGCTGGCATCGTGGGTGTTATGCATGGCTTGTTCATAGCGCGGATTTTGTGAAATCAGTTTTGCATAATCCTTGAAGGCATCGCTGTAACTATCATAAGCGCGGAATTTTTCAACCCGTGTTTCCTTGACGCCATTGATATATTCGGTGGTGACGCTATTCGCTACTTTGCCTTTCCAGTTGGCATCGGCTTTGATACCAAATAAGTTATGGCTATTCACGCCATTGGCGGTCTTGATCTCATGTTTTCCCCAGCCGCTTTCGAGCGCCGCCTGGCCAAGCATGAATTTAGCCGGGATGCCTGAATCGGTACTGGCGGCTTGTGCATGCGGCAGCATACGCTGGATAAATTGCTGGGTTTTACCGGCTACCTCACGGATGGCAGTTGCAAGTGGCGCCTGCGGCACCGTGAAGTTCTTCACGTTTTCCTGTACTTCTTCCATCAGTGGAGGCAGTTCAGGGATGCCACGAGCCCAGGCCGTGTCATCATCAGTTTTCGCTTGCTCGGGGGAGGTGGCTTCCCATTGCTGGTAGGCTTCGCGGATTTTCTGTGCCGCTTGCATTAACACGGTTTTGCCGGATACCGTATTGCCAGCAGAGGGATTGCTTGAAGACAAGCCGTTGACCAGGTCATTTTTATTGCCGTGCAATTGTGTTTTGGTTTTGTCTGACTCTTCTGCCGGTTTGGCGTTGAATTTGCTCAGTTGCCTGACCAGGACTTCTGTCAGGCCCATGCCTTTTTCGCTTAATTTTGAGGTGAGTTGCTGGTCCAGCATACCCATGAACATTTTGCTTTGTTCATTATCGGTGATGCCATCCTGCGGCACGGTGTCGCGCATGCTTTTCAGCATCATATTCATGAGCACGCCCTCGAACTGACGGGCGACGGCACGGATGGCTTCCGGCGAGTCACTCTTGGCGTTTTTCAGGCCATTCAGTGCGCTGCCATCAATCGCCAGGCTATTATTATCGACACGTGGTTGCATTGCCGTCTCGCCTAGATAACCTCAAGCTCGGCATTGAGTGCGCCAGCCGCTTTCATCGCTTGCAGGATCGCCAGCAGATCTTGCGGAGTAGTACCTATCGCATTTAATGCTTTGACTACGTCAGACAGGTTTGCACCATTGTTGAGCTTGAGTACTTTACCTGGCTCTTTATTGATATTGATCTCTGAAATCGCTGTCGATACGGTCTGGCCATTCGAGAATGGGCCAGGCTGGCTGATCACAGGTGAGGTATTGATCACCACAGACAGATTACCGTGAGAAACCGCGCAGCTATCCAGCGTAACCGCCTTATTCATCACCACAGAACCGGTACGCGCATTCAGGATGATTTTTGCCGGGGTCGCGGCCAGTGCCACGTTGATGGTTTCCAGGTTTGCCAGGAAAGACACGCGGCTCATGGTTTCCGGTGGACGCACCTGGATCACACGGCCACTTTCAGCCTGGGCTGTCAGCGGTCCAAATTTTTTGTTGATGGCTTCCACTACATTGTTGGCCGTGGAGAAATCGCTTTCTTTCAATTCGAGTTTTACCAGGTCCTGGTTGAGCAGGGTATTGGGCAGGGCGCGTTCCACTGTCGCACCGTCAGAAATACGGCCTACGCTCAGGTGATTGATCTGTGCCGTGCTGCCATTGGCTGAAGCGCCAACACCGCCTACGACCAGGTTACCCTGGCCCATGGCATAAATCTGGCCATCCGCGCCTTTTAATGGGGTCATCAGCAAAGTACCGCCACGCAGGCTTTTTGCATTACCCATGGATGACACGGTCACATCCAGTGTCTGGCCCGGTTGTGCGAAGGCGGGCAGGGAGCTGGTGACCATCACGGCCGCCACGTTTTTCAATTGCAGGTTGGTGCCAGGCGGCAAGGTAATGCCCATCTGGTTCATCATGCTGATGATGCTTTGCACGGTGAAGGGTGTTTGGGTGGTCATATCACCGGTACCATCCAGGCCAACCACCAGGCCGTAGCCGATCAGCTGGTTGGCACGTACGCCCTGGATATTGCTGATATCCTTGATGCGTTCAGCGTGTGCCAAAGGTGCGGATAAGGCCAGGCCTGTGATCAGGAACAGGCTAAGTAATCGTGTTGCAGTGTTTGAAGCGCTGTTTAATAAGCGTGTCATATTCAATCCTCCTATAACGGAATCATGCTAAGGAAGAAGCGGGAGAAGATGGAGAACGCTTCGGCAGCATCGATTTTGCTGCTCGAACGGTATTCAACACGTGTATCTGCCACTTTGGTAGAAAGTACTTCATTACCAAGCGTAATCGTGTCCGGGTTAACCACACCGGAGAACCTGACGTATTCGGTAGCCTTATCGAAGCCGATCTGTTTTTCGCCACTGATGACCAGGTAGCCATTAGGCAACACGTCCACTACGGTCGCAGTGACAGAGCCGCTGAAAGTATTGCTGGCATCTGCGCTGGCTTTGTCTTTAAACGATAAGCTGGAACCCGCATTGAATGCAGATTTCGGAACATTATGTCCAAACAGGCCGGTAATGGAGGCTGCCACTGAACCATCTTTGCCTTGTTCGTTGTCAGCTGCTTTGTTGGCGGTGGTATTTTCAACGATTCTTACGGTGAGGATATCGCCAACATACCGTGGACGGCGATCTTCAAACAGCGGGCGGTAACCGGCGGTGTTGAAAATAGCCCCTTCTGTTCGTGCATCAGGACGTCCCAGGGTAGAGCGTGGTGTTTCAGGTTTTTGTACGATGGTTGAAGGCGTGACTGAGCAGCCGCCAAGCAGCTGTGCAAGCACTAAACAAAATAACAAGCTGATCATCGATCTATTCATCATGGTGCAAACCTTCAAAATGGTACTGGTCTTCAAACAAAGATTACATCTGTGACAGTTTTTGCAACATCTGGTCCGAGGTTGTAATGGCCTTGCTATTGATTTCGTAGGCACGCTGGGTTTGGATCATGCTCACCAGTTCTTCGACAACGTTGACGTTAGATGTTTCAAGGTAATTCTGTTGCAATAAGCCTGCGCCATTGGAGCCAGGGGTATTGGTATTCGGATTTCCGGACGCCGTTGTTTCTACATACAGGTTTTCACCCTTGGATTGCAGGCCGGTCGGATTAATAAACGTTGCCAGCTGGATTTGGCCTATCTGGGTAGAGGCAGTAGAGTCTGCAGTCGTGATCGATACCACGCCATCGCGACCGATGCTCAATGATTGCGCATTGGCAGGAATGGTAATCGCCGGTTGCACAGGAAAGCCACTGGAAGTGACCAGTTGTCCTTGCGCATCCATCTGGAAAGAGCCATCGCGCGTGTAAGCGGTGCTGCCATCCGGCATCAGGATCTGGAAGAAGCCATTGCCCTGGATAGCGACATCCTTGCTATTGTCTGTTTGTTGCAGGTTGCCCTGGGTGAAAATACGCTCGGTAGCCACTGGTTTCACGCCTGTACCCAATTGCAAGCCACTAGGTAACTGGGTTTGCTGTGAGGATTGTGCGCCTGGCTGGCGGATGTTCTGGTAGAGCAGGTCTTCAAATACGGCACGGGATTTTTTGAAGCCGCTGGTGCTGACGTTGGCCAGGTTGTGGGAAATCACGTCCATTTGCGTTTGTTGCGCATCGAGGCCGGTCTTGGAAATCCATAATGAGCGTATCATCGTTTACTCCTTGGGTAGTTACCCTTGTTCATACTTTAAATAGTAATACAGGCGTTAGCCATTCAAACTAAAGAGTTGATCGGCTTTTCCGGCGTTGTTTTGCGCGTTTTCCAGCATTTTCATCTGCATTTCAAAACCGCGTGCCAGGCTGATCATATTGACCATGGTTTCCACCACGTTCACATTGCTGCTTTCCAGTGCGCCACCGGCAACGGTGACATTGGCGTCAGCGATTGCCGCCTGGCCATTTACCGTGACAAATACACCATCGTCAGCACGTTTCATGCTTGCCGGCGGTGGGTTAGTCAGCTTTATCCTGCCGATAATGGTGCTTGGGCTAGGCGTGGTTAAATTGCTGACCGTTGAAATGGTGCCATCTTTACCGATTGCAATTGCCGAATCCGGCGGGATGCTGATCGGGCCACCATCGCCCATGACATTGAGTCCGGTTGAAGTTTGCAACTGACCGTTCTCGTTGATTTTTAATGCGCCATTACGTGTATAACCTTCTGAGCCATCGGCACGCTGGACCGCAATCCAGCCTTCGCCTGTGATAGCGACGTCAAGATCACGGCCGGTCTGCTGGATGGCGCCGGATTTGTAATCAGTCCCTACCGTGGCATCGACCACGAACGCCCGTGTTGGCAGGCCATCACCGAGTACTGGGACGGCACGGAAACTGTCTACCTGTGCCTTGAAGCCGGTAGTAGTCGCGTTTGCCAGGTTATGGGCAGTCGTTGCCTGTTGCTCCAGTATATGTTTTGCCCCGGTCATTGCAGTGTAAATCAGGCGATCCATACCAGCTCCTTCGTTATTCCGTAATGGTTCAAATCAGTGTGTTGCTTATCTCAGGTTGAACGGTTATCTCAAGTTGACCAGTGTCTGTAATACCTGATCTTGGGTCTTGATGGTTTGCGCGTTAGCCTGGTAAATACGTTGTGCGGTGATCATGTTTACCAGCTCGCCGGTCAGGTCCACATTGGAGTCTTCCAGGGCAGAGGATTGCAATACACCCATGGTGCTGCTGCCCGGTGAACCAATCAATTCAGCGCCGGATTCGTTGGTAGCTTGCCATTGGTTCCCACCCAGGGATACCAATCCATTAGGGTTGGCAAAGTTAGCCAGTACCACGCGGCCCAGTTGCTTGGTTTCATTGTTGGTATAGCGGCCCAGGATGACGCCGTCATCGCCAACGGTGAAACTGGCAATACGACCAGAGGTGTAACCATCCTGAGATTGTTTGTTCACGCTAAACGTCGCGCCATATTGTGAGCTGTTGGAATAATCCATCGCGACAGTGACCGGTCCGGAGCCCGTAGTAGGTGTGAAGGTGATATTGCCAACTGTTGAGGTAGCCGTGTCATACACACCGGTGCCGGAGAAATTCATTTGTGGGACAGGCGATGGCGTAATGTCTGTGCCATCGGCTGTGTTGTAAACGCTCCAGGTATTGGCTGCTGTTTTTACAAAGTAGCTTTGGATATTGTGTGCGTTACCCAGGTCATCATAAACTTTAATGGCGGTGGCATTGGTGTAGCTTTGCGGATCCTGTGGATCAAAAGGTCTTACTGTCTGGTCAATGATCGGACTTTCCGAGTTCAGGTTATATTGACCGGTGATCTCAGTGGTCGTTACCGGTTTCAAGTCGCTGGTATCGATCTGCAATTCAACCGGGGATGAACCATTCAGGCTGTCAGCCGGGTTACCCATCAGGCGTTTGCCATCACTGGTCACAATATAGCCGTTCTTATCCATCTGGAACTGGCCGTTACGGGTATAAGTCACCGCGCCGTCGTTGCTCAGACGGAAGAAACCGCCACCATTAATGGCGATATCCAGTGTGTTGTTAGTGGCAGTGATGTTGCCTTGCGTGAATTGCTGGGCAACGTTCGCCAGTTTGGTACCAATACCGATTTGTGCCGCGCCACTGCCGATCAGTGAAGCTGCGAACATATCTGAAAACTCTGCACGTGACTGTTTGAAGCCAACCGTGTTGGCGTTCGACACGTTGTTACCAATCACTTCCAATTGTTTGGAAGCTGCGTTTAAGCCACTTAAGCCCTGTTGAAAACTCATGATGTGATCTCCTGGAGAAAGATTGAATTCTGCAAAATAAAATTAAAATTAGAAGATTTCTACGACGTCAGAGACTCCGACTGCCGTGTTGTTACTCAAGTTAAGCTTGATGCCGCTGGTGCTGTTGGACACGCTTTGAACTTGCGCCAGGCTGAGTGCAGAGCTGGTGGTCGTGGTATCGCCAATTTTGGCGGTGATTTCATAGGTGTAATTGCCGCTAGGGGCCACTACGCCTTCATTGGTTTTGCCGTCCCAGCTTAAGGCATTCACGCCTACTTCCTGTTTGCCAAAGCTGAGGGTACGTACAGTTTGTCCGGCACCATCCTTGATATTCACTGATACGGTATCTGCACCGTTAGGTACATTGACACCAAAATAGCCACCGGCTTCAGCATGGGTCAGGTTATTGCCTGACACCAGAACGCTATGGCCTATCATGCTGGTAGCCTGGTAGGATTGGCCCAGTTGCACGCTACTGATCAGGCTGCTCATGGTTTCATTCAGTTTGTTGATACCGGTCACCGTATTCAGTTGCGCCATCTGGCTGGTCACCTGCGCGTTATCCATCGGGTTCAATGGATCCTGGTTTTTCATCTGCGTCACCAGCAGTGTCATAAAGCGGTCTTGTGCTTCATCGACATTGCTGGATGTTGAGCTACTTTTTTTGTTGACCGCATCAAGAATGTCCTGCGATACCTGGTTTGTATTGACGGTTGTCATGTTAAAAATCCTTATATAAGGTTATTGACCGATATTGAGTGTCTTGAGCAGCATGGATTTGGCGGCATTCATGGTTTCCACGTTGTTCTGGTAAGCGCGTGAGGCAGAAATCATATTGACCATTTCTTCAGTGACATTCACGTTAGGCATGGTGAGATAACCATCGCTGTTAGCCATCGGGTTCTTGGGGTCATACACCATTTTCCCCGGCTTGGTATCTTCGATCACGCGATCTACCTGTACCGTGCTGGAGTTGGTGGCAGCATCCTGCACCGCTTTAAACACCACTTGTTTGGCCTGGTAAGGTTTGCCATCGGAACTGACCACGCTATCCGCGTTAGCCAGGTTACTGGCCACAGTATTCAGGCGTAGCGATTGTGCACTCATGGCAGAACCGGAAATTTTGAATACATTAAATAAAGACATATGCTTGCTCCTTTATCTTACTGGCCCGTGATGGCTGCCAGCATCTTTTTGATCTGGCCAGACATCATGGTGAGGCTGGCTTCATAACGAATGCCGTTGTCGACATAGGCGTTACGCTCTACATCCATGTCTACCGTGTTGCCATCTACCGAACCTTGCAACACTGAACGGAACAGCACATCGCCAGAACCCGAGTAGCTATTACCTGCACTCGCGTTCATGTGCCCGTTATTGGTTTGCTGCAAAGCCCCGGCCGATTGTTGTGGGGCGCCAGTGTTTTGTTGCAGTGCCGACTGCATGGCAGATTTAAAATCAATGTCACGTGCTTTGTATTGTGGCGTGTCGGCATTGGCGATATTCGACGCAAGTAATTCCTGACGCTGATTGCGCACGCGCAAGGCTGTCTGGTGAAAACTCAGCGCGGCATCCAGTTTGTTGATCATCGTCTTTTCCTTTCCCGGGCCAGGCCCGCAGAAAAATCTCAAAAGTCTTTTAAAGTTCTGTCATCTGCCGTCGTTAACCCAGTTAAGCGGGTTTGCTTTCACGCACACATGACTTTTACTAGCTGTGCTTAGTGTACGCGGCGCTGACCATAATGATTCTTGAATTAAGAGGGTGAAATACCCTTTATTTCATCAATGAATTACCCATGGCATGCGTAGAATGCAACTTTATGAAACCTCGTCTGCTACCCATTTTCGCTGCAATGATCCCTGGCTTGATCTGGCTTTTTGCTTGTCATGTGCAAGCGGCAGATCGCGTGCCGACCGCTGCTGTTGCCACCAATCAACGTGTGCTAGCAACAGCTCCAGGGGATATGCACTCGCGTATATATCAAACCGTGATGCAATATGTGCAAGGCCAGACGCAGGGCTACCCAGGCAAAGTGAATATTGAGATTCAGCCATTGGATAACCGTATCCGTGTCGCTGACTGTGACATGATGGAAGCATTCGCCGTACAAGGCACGCGCCTGTGGGGTAAAACACATATTGGTATACGTTGCCTGCAAACCGTGACAAAGCCATGGACGCTGTATGTACAGGCTGATGTGCAGGTGTGGGGCGAATATGCGGTGACTGGCTTACCTGTTAGCCAGGGCGCGCCAGTACAGGCAAGCGATATCGTGATGCAGAATGGTGATTTGACTAAATTACCTGCAGGCATCATTACCGATCTGGCGATGCTGGAAGGAAAAAAAGCTTCAATGAACATGCCTCTGGGTACTGTATTACGACCAGAACTACTCAAGGCGATGCCCGTGATCATGCAAGGACAAATGGTGCAGTTGAACAGCCGTGGTGATGGATTTGTCATCTCGGCAGATGGCACTGCCATGCAAACTGCCAATGTCGGACAAGTGGTGGATGTGAAGGTAAGCAGCGGCCAGGTGATTAAAGGTGTCGCGCAATCTTCAGGAAAAGTAGATGTACGGTTTTAAGCTGCATGACAACGTTTTCAGGCCAAAAAATGTTGATTGATCATAAACTTGAGATAAAAAGTATATTCAGCGCTAAAGTTCGCTTAAACTATGCCGATAGTACTGTTAACAATTGAGGGTTTGATGACCCTTACATCCAGACAAACAGAAGCAGAGGTGCGGCATGAATATTTCAGATTCCATTAAAAAACTTGGTACCGTTGACAAGCCGGTACTGGATAAAAGCACTACCAGCAAGGGCAGTGAAAAAGCAACCGGATCATCAGGCAATGCGTCTACTGATAACGTGACCTTATCTGCTGCTTCAGTACAACTACAATCACTGGAAGCAGGCTTGGCCAATGGTGAAGTGTTCGATACGAACAAAGTAGAAGAGATCAAGGCAGCGATCGCGCGTGGTGATTTCTCGGTAGACACTGCTAAAGTGGCGGATGGTTTGCTGCAAACAGTTAAAGATTTGATTCAACCGAATAAAGGATGACGTTATGAGTACTGCAAATCGCACTTCAGATCCGGCCATTAGTTTTGAAGCTGATGCCACGCTGGTGGTCGAGTTGATTCAAGATTTGCAGAACGAGCAAACGGCATTGGTTTCTGCTGACCTGGATATCATCGAACAGATGGTAGACAGACGGGTAGAACTCTTGCAAGCCTTGGGTGAAGCTGCTAACAAGCGGTACAGCGCGTTGGCTGCCGCCGGGTTTGAAGCGAGTGAGAATGGTATGTCCAAATGGCTGGAACTGCGTTCAAGCCCATTGCTGGATGACGCCTGGATCGATTTTCAAAAGAAATTAGCACAAGCCAAAGAACTTAACCGCCTGAATGGGGTGCTGATTAATAAACATTTCCAGCGCAACCAGGAAAAGCTGGATGTTTTACAAGGTAAATCAGCGAACAATAACCAGTTGTATGGCAAAAACGGCCAGGCACATGGTGGCAACAGTTCACGCGCAAGCTTTTCTGTCTAGTCGCTGGAATTCACAAAAAAGCCGAATCAATGATTCGGCTTTTTTATTGCTGCGATGCTAAGGTCATTAAGCGATAACTGGCGATAGATTAACGTGTATTTTCCAGAAACTCCCAACGTTCCAGTTTTTGCATGGCCAGCGTTTCAATCTCGGACAGTCTTTCCTGTAGTTTTTTCGCTAGCTCCGGTGCCTGTTTGTAAATATCAGGCTGCGCTAATTGTGTCTGAATGTCTGATTGCTCTTGCTCTAACACTTCAATTTCTTCCGGTAATGTCTCGAGCTCACGCTGTTCCTTGAAACTCAATGTTTTACGTGTTGTAGCCTTGGGGACGGTGGTGGCAGAAGTAGCCGAAACTTTTGGTGCGGCAGCAGTTTTGATACTTTGCTCCTGGCTGAATCTTAACCAGTCATCGTATCCACCACCGAATTCGGTTAATTTGCCTTGCCCTTCAAAAGCAATGACTTGAGTAACGGTGTTTTCCAGAAAAGCGCGATCATGACTCACCAGGAAGAGGGTGCCTGTGTAATCCTGCAACAGGTTCTCCAATAACTCCAGCGTATCAATATCCAGGTCATTGGTGGGCTCATCCAGCACGAGCACGTTGGCAGGGCGGGCAAACAGGCGCGCTAACAGTAAACGGTTGCGCTCGCCACCGGAAAGTGATTTCACCGGTGAGCGTGAGCGTTGTGGCGGAAACAGGAAGTCTTCCAGGTAACTGATGACATGTTTACGCTCATTACCGATTTCCACAAAGTCTGAGCCCGGGCTGATAGTATCGGCCAATGTCGCTTCTTCATCCAGCTGCTCCCGCATCTGGTCAAAATAAGCGACATTCACTTTTGTGCCACGCTGAATGTCACCACTATCTGCCTCAATGTCGCCTAAAATTAGTTTCAATAGCGTGGATTTTCCAATCCCGTTCGGGCCAAGTAAACCAATTTTATCGCCACGTAAAATACGTGTGCTGAACCCTTTAATCAGTGTTTTATCACCATATGACTTATACACCCGGTCAAGTTCTGCAACCAGTTTGCCACTACGTTCACCAGCATCGAGGTTGAGCTTGACATCGCCTTGGCGCTCGCGTCTGGCAGCGCGGTCCAGGCGTAAAGCTTCCAGTCTTCTCACGCGCCCTTCATTACGGGTGCGACGTGCCTTAATCCCCTGGCGGATCCACACCTCTTCCTGTGCCAGAAACTTATCGAATTTGGCGGCATGGGTTTCTTCGACTGCGAGCAGCTCTTCTTTTTTAACCTGATATTGTGAAAAGTTGCCCACAAAGTCTGTCAGATTGCCGCGGTCAAGTTCAGTGATGCGTGTGGCCAGCTTGTCCAGGAAACGGCGGTCATGGGTAATGAACAGCACGCTGCCATTAAATCCCAATAATAAATCTTCCAGCCATTCGATGGCTTCCAGGTCCAAATGGTTGGTCGGCTCATCCAGTAATAATACTTCTGGTTCTGCCACCAGTGCACGCCCAAGGGCTACACGTTTACGCCAGCCGCCTGAAAGCGTGGAGACCAGGACATCTGCATCCAACTTTAATCGGCTGAGCACGGTTTCTACACGTGATTGCGCTACCCAGCCATTCTGTGCATCCATTTCATGCTGTAATGCCTGCATGCGTTCCATCAGCGCTTCAATATTGGCATCGGGCATGCCCATATCATGTGTGACCTGATGGTAATCAATGATGGTTTGCTGCAAGCTGCCCAAACCTTCTGCCACCGCTTCAAATACGGTGTGTGCATTATCCAGTTCAGGTTCTTGTGGCACATAGACCACACGTACGCCTGGTGCGCGCCATACCGTTCCATCATCCAGTTTGATGGCACCCGCAATGGCTTTCAGCAAGCTGGATTTTCCTGCACCATTGCGCCCGATCAAACCGACGCGCTCGCCGGGATCCAACTGAAATGAGGCTTGGGCAAGCAAAGCATGATGACCGAATGCCAGGCTAGCATTATCAAGTGTGATATGGGGCATAAAGGGTTGGAGCAGAGGTTGTTGAATAGGGTTGACATTGTAAACGACATCAAACCATCGCCTGTACTCAATGCATAAATAAAAAGGCCAGATCGGCCTTTTTCAGGTTGAGAAAAGATCTATCAGTGAATCTGCTGCGAAGGAGATGGCAGGGTATCCAGGGACATGAGGTCCCCTCGCAGGGAAATGCTTGGTGCCGGGCGTGTGTCTGGCTGATATTCTTCAACCCAGCGTTGTAAATCATGTTTGATCTGCGATTCCGCTAAATGCGGACTATTGGTCAACCATTCCAGCAGGTTAGCTAACCAAACGCTATCTGCAGTCCTTGCCTGCGCAATCCGCAGTTTTTCATGGCTGGTAGGCAGCGTGTTTTCGTCATCCGCGAGTAGTTCCTCGTAGAGTTTCTCGCCAGGGCGCAGACCGGTGAATTCAATCCGGATATCCTGCTCTTGCAAGCCAGACAGCTTGATCATGTCGCGTGCCAGGTCAATAATTTTGACTGGTGTGCCCATATCGAGCACAAATACCTCGCCGCCATTACCCATGGTAGCGGCTTGCAACACCAGCTGGGATGCCTCGGGGATAGACATGAAGTATCGGGTGATATCTGGGTGGGTAATGGTAATGGGCCCGCCATGCGCAATCTGCTCGCGGAATTTGGGGATGACGCTACCACTGCTGCCCAGCACATTGCCGAAACGCACGGTAATAAAACGAGTCACGGATTTTTCCTTATGCTGCAAACCCTGGCAAATCAGCTCCGCCAGGCGTTTGCTGGCTCCCATCACATTGGTCGGATTGACAGCCTTGTCAGTTGAAACCAGCACAAAGGTAGGCACTCTGGCTGCCTGGCAGGCTGAAGCAATCTGGTAAGTACCATAAGCATTATTCTGCAAGGCTTCGACCACGTTGAAATGCTCCATCATCGGCACATGTTTGTAAGCGCCAGCGTGTAAAACCACATCCGGTTGATGATTCTTTAAAACACGCTGGATGCGGACACTGTTTTTAACATCTGCGACCACATATACCAGTTCGGTATCTGTGCATAACTGGCTGAATTCCTGTTGCAGTGTATAAAGTGCGTACTCGGAAATATCCAGGCAAATCAACTGGGACGGATGAAAACTTAAAATCTGCCTACACAGCTCGGAACCAATGGAACCCGCAGCACCTGACACCAGCACCACTTTATTCGCCAGCATGATACTCAAGCCATGCGTGTCCAGTTGCACCACATCCCGCCCGAGCAAATCCTCCACATCAATTTTGCGGATCTGCGACAAACTCACGCGGCCACTGATCAGGTCGGACATGGCCGGTAAAGTTAATACCTCCATGCCTTCCACCTGCCTGGCGGCTTCTACAGCCAAACGGCGTTTTTCGTGGCGACTACCTGGCATGGCAATCATGCAATGCCGGGAATTATAACGCTCAGCAATCTGGGGGATGTCATGTAAACCACCCTCGACCTTGGTGTGCATAATCTCGCGACCTATTAATTTTTTATTAGGATCTATCATCGCGACTACACGCCATTCCGGGCTTTTGCT
>NZ_DATHWZ010000080.1:0-4105 GCF_035460085.1 Methylophilus sp. | reverse complement strand
TCAGCCGCCATACGGATGTGATGCAGTCCATGCAAATGATGGCGCCGGTGGAGCAACGCTGGTTAAAAAGCCAGCACGGCTTTTTATGGCAACAGGCGCAGGCTTCCGAGCTGGCAGGTAAAAATTCGGCGGCTTCACGCTGGTTGCAGACCATGCAAACCAGCCTGATCCTTGGCCTGGCCTGCTACCTGTTTATTGAAGGCGAATTGTTCAATGGCGGCGCGATGATGATCGTGGCATCGATCCTGGCAGCGCGTGTGCTGGCCCCCCTGGTGCAATGCGTCGGGCATTGGAAAACCTACGAGCAAGCGTGGACGGCATGGCAGCGGATCGAAAGCCTGTTTGCCGGAGCTGCGCAAAAAGGCGAGGGCCTGGTACTGCCTCCTCCGACCGGTGCGATTGCAGCCGATCAACTGGCCTATGCCCAGCCGCAAGCGGGCAAGGCGCAGGCAGAAGTATTTATCCGCCAGGTCCATTTTAATTTGCCTGCCGGAAATGTGCTGGTGGTGGCTGGTGCTTCCGCATCCGGCAAAACCACCCTTGCCAAACTACTGGTGGGCCTGGTGCCGCCAACCAGTGGCCGTGTGCGCTACGATGGTGTGGATGTGCATGGCTGGGATAAAAACCGGCTGGGACCCTATGTAGGGTATCTGGCACAAGAAGTGGATCTGTTTGATGGCCGCGTCATCGATAATATTTGCCGCTTCAAAACCCCTGATACACAGGCTTTGGCTGAAGTGATCGACCTGCTGGGATTAGCTGACTGGATCAATCAGCTGCCGGAAGGATTGAACACCCTGATTGGTCAATCCGGCGTGCCGTTATCCGGCGGTGAACGGCAATTGCTCGGGCTGGCGCGTGCCCTGTATGGCAAGCCCCGTATCGTGGTGCTGGATGAGCCCAACGCCAATCTCGATACCGCTGCCGAGCGCATTTTCCAGCTGGCCATCGCCCGCCTGAAACAGCAGGGTACGACCTTTGTGATTATCAGCCATTTGCAGCACATCCTGAACATTGCGGATTTCATGCTGGTGATGTGCCAGGGCCAAATGATCCGCTACGGCAAGCCGAATGATGTGCTGGCCAGTTTTCAGCCTGAGGCTGCCAAGGCCGAGACAGCCAACACCCATGCAGTAAAAACGCAAGCTGCCAAGCCACAAGTCGTTAAATCTCAAGTGGTTCAACCACACGTAGTGAAAGCAGCACAACCATGAAACCGGCCAAGCAATATTCATTATGGCTGCTGGTCAAGCCTTTCCGCACACAGTTCATGCAGATGGCCTGGCTTAGCTTGCTGACCAATGTGCTGATGCTGGTGCCTACGCTGTACATGCTCCAGTTGTATGACCGGGTCATGCAAAGCCGTAATACTCTGACGCTGGTGGCGGTGACTGCACTGACGGCCGGTTTGCTGTTACTGATGGCTGGAGCCGACTGGCTGCGCAACCTGTATGCGATCAAAACCGGGGTGCAGTTTGACCTGACTTACGGGAAGCAGATTTTTTCCGCCATTTTTGATACGCGCACCTATTTGAATACCGAAATAAGGCAGCACCAGTCACCGGTACAGTCGTTGCAGCAACTCACGACTGTCAGGCAGTTTATGACCGGGCAAGGGTTGTTTGCCATGTTGGATATGCCCTGGAGTGTGGTGTATATCACTGTGCTGTTCGTGCTGCACCCGGTGCTGGGGGCGACCGCTGTCGTGTTTTGCCTGGTGCAATGTGCAGTGGCCTTGTGGAACCAGAAAGTGATTGCAGGGCCGGCACAGCAGGCGCAGCAAGCTAAACAGTTCACTGAAAACTTTATTCAGCAGAAGATCCGCCATTTGCAAACCAGCCATGTGCTAGGCATGTCGCAAACGTTGCGCCAGCGCTGGCAGGCGTTATTGTCCGAGCAGTCGCAAGCCGAAACTATCTGGCTGGCGGCGAGTGACCGCAGCCAGTTTGTCAATAAATGGGTGCGTTACACCATGCAATCGCTGATGCTGGCGATTGCCGCCTGGTTGACCATTAAAGGCCAGATCAGTGTCGGTTCCATGATTGCATCGAATGTACTAATTGCGCGGGCCTTGCAACCGTTTGATGTGATTGTGCATAGCTGGCGCCAATGGCTGCAGGCCAATGTCGCTGCCAGTGACCTGCAGTTGATCCTCGAGAACCGCCAACAGCAGTGGCAAGTATTGCCTGTCATACAGCCGTTACAGCGCCCTTATCACTTGACCCTGGAATCAGTGAGCGTGGAACTGCAGTCACGCCGTATCCTGAACAACCTGAACGTGAGCATTTCACCAGGCCGTTTGCTGTGCATCATGGGCCCTTCCGGCTCTGGCAAGAGTACATTGGCCCGTTTACTTGTGGGTGTGATCTCGCCGCACGCAGGCAGCTATCAGATCAACCAGTCAGCCATCCAGGCCAACAATGCCCGCACCCTGCTCACCAGCGTGGGCTACCTGCCGCAACAGGTGTCATTGCTGGAGGGCACCATTGCCGAGAATGTGGCCAGGTTTGGCGAGCTGGAAAGCCAGTACATACTCCAGGCGTGCCAGCGGGTGGGCTTGCATGAAGCGATCCTGCGCCTGCCGCAAGGCTACGATACCCGCCTTGATGAGCAGGGCTTGCCGCTATCTGGCGGGCAACGCCAATTGCTGGGCCTGGCACGCGCCATTTACAAAGAGCCACCATTATTAGTGCTGGATGAACCGAATGCCAGCCTGGATGAATTTGGTGAAGCGCGACTGATGGAATTGCTGCAAGCCCTGAAGGTGCTTGGCACTACTATTGTCGTGGTGACCCATCGTTCCGGCGTACTGAAAGTCACCGATGACCTGCTGATCCTCAAACGAGGAGAGGTCGTGCATCATGGCCCGCGTGATGCCGGTATCGCCTACCTGAATCAATTGCAGTCTGCTTCTTCAAGCATGCCTGCGGAACCCACGTGAGTTTATTGCCATGTATTCAACCCCTGTGTCCCTGACGCCTGTTCCTGACAATGTGCATGCGATTGAGCGCTATGCCCAGCACACTGGTCACACCAGAAAAGGGGCGATTATCCTGCTGGCCGGCGTGATTGGTTTTGTGATCTGGGCGGCCTATGCGCCACTGGATGAAGGCGTGCCGACTGAAGGGCAGGTCAGTATCGAAAGTAACCACAAAGTGGTGCAGCATTTGTCAGGCGGCATTGTCAGTGCCCTCTTTGTGCAAGAAGGCAAGGAAGTGAAAGCGGGCGACCTGTTATTCAAGCTGGATGACATGGCGAGCAAGGCACGTTATGAAGAGGTGCGGCAACGCTATGCAGGGTTGCGCGCACAGGAGGACCGGTTACGCGCCGAGCAGTTGCACCGCAGTGTCATTGACTTTCACCCTGACTTGCTCGCCCAGCAGCAAGACCCGCTGATCCAGCAGCAAATGCGTAACCAGACGCAATTGCTAGCCGCCAGGACTTCTGCACTGGCCGCCGATATTGCCGGAAAAAAAGAATCCATCGCCGGCTATGAGGCGATGGTGCAAGGCTATCAGGGCATGCTCTCCAGCCATGAATCGCAACTGACCCTGCTTGAAGACCAATTGCAAGGCGTGCGCGGCCTGACCGCAGAAGGTTACGCGCCACGTAACCAGCAGAATGACCTGGAACAACGCGTGGCGGCATTGCATGGCGAACGCGCCAATACCCAGGCGAATATCATCCGCGCACAGCGGGCGATCATGGAGCTGCAGCAGCAGATCAACCAGCGTAACCAGCTGGAGCGTAAAGAG
This sequence comes from Methylophilus sp., assembly GCF_035460085.1. GTDB lineage: Bacteria > Pseudomonadota > Gammaproteobacteria > Burkholderiales > Methylophilaceae > Methylophilus. Next base: position 350 of record NZ_DATHWZ010000080.1, on the reverse strand, counting down.
ATGGATGCCGAAATGGCGCAGGTCAAACTGCAGGTAGAAGCCGATGCGCAAAAGGTGCTGGCGTTGCGGGATGAGTTGGGCCGTACCGAAATCCGTTCGCCGGCATCCGGCCAGGTGGTCGGTTTGCAGGTGCATACCCTGGGCGCGATCATCCAGCCCGGACAGAAACTGATGGACATTGTGCCTTCAGGGGAGGCGTTGATCGTGGATGCGCAGATCCCGCCACATCTGATAGACAAGATCCATACCGGCCAGGCTGCTGATGTGCGCTTCTCCACTTTTGCCAACAGCCCGCAATTACTGGCGGAAGGACAACTGAAATCAGTCTCCAAAGATCTGCTCAGCAAACC